>NZ_JBTLMN010000003.1:0-708401 GCF_054462275.1 Micromonospora sp. SD19 | reverse complement strand
CGACTGAACATCAACAACCAGCGAGGGGGTCAACATTCGGCCGGAACAGAGGGGTCAAAGTTCGGCCGGCGTTGACAACAGCCTGCCCGCGACTGTCATGGGTGCGTCGGTAGTCCGCGCGGGCCGTCCCCGGCGAGCGGTGACAGCGGTGCTGTGAGCCGACCCGGTTGTCACAGCGGGACGGGCGAGTCCCCTGTGAGGTCGTGCGCGCCGGTTCGCGGGTCACGGCGTGAAGAGTGTGCCACCGCCTCCGAATCGCGCGGCCGCAGGCTCTGTCAGGGTGTCACAGGGCAGGTCAACCGGCACTTGTCAGACTCTGGACAACGATCAGCGGCGATGGCGCGCCGTGAAGGCGGGGCCACTGACAGAGGCCCGGGTCGAGGGCGACGAACAGCACCCGGAGCAGCTTTGTCAGGACCTTGTGAGCCCTCTGTGGCGCAATCGATGCCACCGATCGCCGTGACAACGCCGGCGACGGCATTCGCATCCCTTCGGTGTCACAGGAGTGTTGACATGAGCGCGTCCGACGCTACGAACTGGCCGACGTCCGCCCTCGACGCGGCGGCGACCGTCTACGCCGCGCTGACCTGCGAGCCCGCGCCGCTGACTCTCGACTGCACGGCGTTCTTCTCCGACGCGCGTCTGCCGCAGCCGGTGATGCCGCTGCCCGCGCTGCGGGACTGGCTGTTGCGCCACCCCCGCGCCTACACCGCGCGTGACGAGGTGTGGCGGGAGCTGATCCGACGTGCCCGGCTCGACGGGCCGCACTGGGTCGTCGCCGCGGTCGGCATGGCGATGCCGGCGCTGCAGCAATACGCGGCCCACCTGTGTGAGGGCTACACCGGCGACCCTGCCGATATCGACGCCGAGATCCTGACCGGGTTCCTGACGGCGCTGCGCGACCGGGCCGACCTGACCAAACCCGCACCGTACGCGAGCCTGTGCAAGGCGGCGTGGCGAGCCGGGCGGGACCTGCGGCTGCAGCAGCATCAGTGTCTGCCGGTGCAGGACATCGAGCATCTCGTTTCCGGTTCCCGCACTCCGCCGGTGCCGTACGGGCATCCGGATCTCCTTGTCCGCCGCGCGGTGACCCTCGGGATCCTCGACCCCGAGGACGAGCAGCCCTACATCGACGTGCGGCTCGGGCACCGGGCGATCGAGCCCATCGCCGCGAGGAATGGCGTCAGCGTCGACGCCCTGCGCATGCGGCTGTCCCGCATCGACAGCCGCGTCGCCGAGGCCCTCGCGGACGGGCTGCTGACCGGGGTCGCGTCGCCGGAGACCACGGCGCGACTGCGGCAACAGGCCGAGCAGCGCGGCGGGCGCCGCGCGGGACGTGCCGCGGCCGCCCGCCGCGAAGCCGCCCGGCAGCACGCTGCGGCAGCCGCCTGACAGCCAACCGGCACGGCTGTGGCCCGACGTACCACGTCGGGCCACAGCCGTTTGCGCGTACCGAGCGCCCGTCCCCGTAGAGCTGCTTCGGAGGCAACGCGCTGCATTGGCAGCAGAGAGCCAGCGCAGGATTGCAGCCGACTTGCCCACGTCGGAGTGGGGGGCAAGTGGCGCAGGCCCCGCTCGCCCCCCACTCCGGCGACCAGAACCTCTCCGCCTTGGTCCTAAGCAGTCCGGAACGGGCGGACGGATGCGGGCGTGTCAAGAGCTCTGAGCCCCGGCGGCACTCACACGCTCACAGGTAGCCCGTTCAGATCCGGCTGGGAGTCCTCGCCCGCGGGCCACACGGTCGACGGCGAAAGGCCTTGACCTGCCCTGTGAGCCTGCCTGGGTCGGGGTGAGCGCGGCAAGTGTTCGTCAGGGCTCACAAATCCCGGTTTGGGGGTGCGGGACTTCAGCGGGCCGTACCGCTCGCCGGTCCCGCCCGCCGCCGGGCAATGCGAGGAGCCACAATCCGTGCGCCTCGGGTGCCGCGCCAATTGATGCGCTGACACCACATTGATGACCGCAACCCACCCATGAGGGAGGACGAGCTCCTCCCGGGGCTCACACGGTTCGCGCCTTCTTCACCTGCGCCCGGCGGCGGTCCCATCGGACCGCTTCGAGCAATCGCCGCCCCCGATCACGCCTGTTCGTGGCCGGGGCGCGGCGGGAGGTGAACCGCAATGTCCCGCACCCCACAGCACACTCTCCGAATCCCGCGAGTCGTTCGTCTCGCACTCCGTGCGGCCGTACCGCTGGTCGGCGTCGGCCTGTCACTGGCCGCCCCGGCCGCCGCGTACGCCGATCCGGGCGCCGCCGTTCACCTGGCGGCGAACTCCCTGCCGGTGGTGATCGCCAACCTGCAGGCCTGGGTCATGGGCATCCTGGCCGCCATCGCCACCCTCTTCCTCGTCCTAGCCGGCGTGTACTGGGCCACCGCCGGTGGTGACCCGTCGCAGGTCGAGAAAGCCAAGCTCGCCCTGCGCAACGCGCTGATCGGCTACGGCCTGGCCGTCCTCGCACCGATCTTGCTGCAGGTCGTCCAGGGCATTGTCGGGGGCTGATCGTCATGGGATGGGTCCTCGACCAGGTTCTTGATTGGCTCACCACGGCGATCCTGGCCTGCCTCAACGCGATCTTCGACCTCATCACCGACATTCTGCTCACCACCCCGAAGGTCACCGTGCTACCGGAGGTGCAGGCGCTCACCGGCCGCTCGGTCTGGATCGTGGACACCGTCTTCGTGTTGGCGTTCGTCGCCGCCGGCGTGCTCGTCATGGTCGCCGGCGGCGACGAACAATCCCGGTACACGGTCAAGGACCTCCTACCGCGGCTCGTCGTCGGGTTCACCGCCGCGCACTTCTCCCAGTTGGCCTGCGACCAGCTCATCGATGTAGCCAACGCCCTGACTGCGGCGATCAGCGAGGGCGGCTACGACAGCGACGGCGCGTTCACCGCGATCCGCACCCATCTCGCGGCGGCACAGGACCGCACCGTCCCGCTGCTGTTCCTCATCCTGATCCTGCTCATCACCGTTCTGGTCGTGACGGCGGCGTTTCAGCTGATCGGCAGGTTCGTGGCGCTGCTGGTGATGACGAGCATCGCGCCGCTGGCGCTGGCCTGCCACGCACTGCCGCAGACCGACGGCCTCGCCCGGCTGTGGTGGCGCGCCTACGCCGGATGCCTGGCGATCCCCGTGGCGCAAGCGTTCTTCCTCACCGCGGGGCAGCAGACACTGCTCGACCCGGCGACCATGCTGCCCGTGTTCGGCCTGCCCGTCGACCCGGGCGGCACGCTGAACCTCCTGGTCGTGGTGGTGCTGCTGTGGACCACCGTCAAGATCCCCACCTTGTTGGCCCGCTGGGCGGGCCAGACCGGACGTAGCACGAGCAGCATGCTCGGCGCGGTGGTCCGCGTCGTCGTGGTGCGGCAGTTCGCCCGCACCGTCCCCGGCTTGAACACCGCTCAGAGGAGCATCAGATGACCCGGCCTGAGCCCGAAGCGCCGATGAGGGCACGGATGCCCGCCGATGTCGACGCCCCCGACAAGGTCGCCTACGGCCTGACGTTCCACCAGCTGGCGATCGTCGCCGCCGGCGCGCTGCTGTTCTACGCCGCGTGGCGCACCCTGCATAGCGTGGTGCCGGCGCCGGTGTTCATCGGTGCTGGTGTGGTGCTCGGCGGGCTGGTCATCGGCCTGGCGCTGGGCCGCCGCGACGGCCTGTCGATGGATGTGTGGCTGGTGCACGCGATCCGCCACACCCGCAGCCCTCGGGCGCTGTCCACCACCGCCGTCGCGGCGGATACCGGGTCACCGGATTGGGTCGAGACCCCCACCAGCGGCCGAGTGCCGCTGCCAGCGCCGTTGCGGCTGCCCGCCGACGCCATCGACGACGACGGGGAAATCAGCCTCGGTGACGCGCGGGCGGCGATCGTCGGCACCACCACAGTGAACCTCGCGCTGCGCACACCCGACGAACAGACGGCGCTGATCGAGGGGTGGGGGCGGTGGCTCAACAGCCTGTCGACGCCGACGCAGATCGTCGTGTCCGCGCAACCGGTTGACCTGGCCTCCCACAGCCGGGCCCTCACCGCCGCCGCGGACGCCCAACCGCATCCGCGGCTGCGCGCGGCGTGCGCCGATCACGCCGAGTTCCTCGGTGACCTCGCCGCCCGCCGGGACCCGCTGCGTCGACAGGTCCTGGTCGTCACCCGGACGGCGGCGGGCGAGCGGGCGCATGCCGCGCGGCGGCGAGCCGATGACACGGTGCGGGCGTTGGCCGGCATCGGTGTCAGTCCGCGGGTGCTGGACGGCTCGGCGGTCACCGCCGCCCTGGCCAGCGCCGCCGACCCGTACCGCCCGCCACGCCCGGGCGGCCTGGCCGCACCCGACGCCGTCATCACCGCCGCCGCTCCCACCCGCACCCCCAAGAGGAGGAAGAGCTCATGATCAGGAAGAGACGGTCCGGCGACGACGGCGCACCGCCGCGGCCGGGCTCGCTGGCGTCGGCGGTCACGCCGGCCACCGTCGAGGTCACACCGCGGTGGCTGCGGGTGGGCGACGGCTTCGCCGCCACCCTCGTCGTGACCGGCTATCCAGCCGAGGTGGGCCCAGCGTGGCTGGAGCCACTGCTGTCCTGGCCGGGCCGGCTCGACCTAGCCTTGCACATCGAGCCGCTGCCAGCGCCGATCGCCGCCGACCGGCTCCGCAAACAACGAGCACGGCTGGAGTCCTCCCGACGGGCCGACTCTGAGCGCGGGAAGCTCGCCGACCCCTACGTCGACGCCGCCGCCCACGACGCCGGTGACCTGGCCGAGCGGCTCGCCCGAGGCGCGGCGAAGCTGTTCCGCGTCGGCCTGTACCTGACCGTGCACGCCCGCACCGAAGACGAACTCCTGCAGGCGTGCGCGCAGGTCCGGGCCGCCGCCGCGTCCACCCTCCTGGAGGTGCAACCCGCGACGTGGCGGCAGCTTCCCGGCTGGACCACCACCCTGCCTCTCGCCTGCGATGGGCTGCGGATGCCGCGCACCATGGACACCCAGGCCCTCGCCGCCGCGTTCCCGCTGTCCAGCCCGGACCTGCCCGCCCCGCTGCCCGGCGACCCGCCGACCACCGGCGGTATCCTCTACGGCATCAACCCGGCCAGCGCCGGCATTGTCTGGTGGGACCGCTGGACACAGGAGAACCACAACTCGATCGTCCTGGCCCGCTCCGGGGCCGGGAAGTCGTACTTCGTGAAGCTGGAGATCCTGCGCAACCTCTACCAGGGTGTGCAGGTCGCGGTGGTGGACCCCGAGGACGAGTACCTGCGACTCGCAGACGCGGTCGGCGGCAGCACCGTCCGGATGGGCCTGCCCGGCGTGAAGATCAACCCCCTGGACCTGCCCGTCGGCGACCGGCGTCCCGACACGCTGACCCGCCGCGCTCTGTTCCTCCACACACTCATCAGCGTGCTGCTCGGCCACCAGCCGCCACCGGCGGAACGCGCCGCGCTGGACCGGGCGATCCTCGCCGTCTACCGCGCCGCCGGGATCACCGCCGACCCGGCCACACACCACCGGCCCGCGCCGCTGCTGCGCGACCTCGCCGCCACGCTACGCGCCGACGACGACCCGGCCGCCGCGACGCTGGCCGCCCGGCTCGCACCGTGGGTGCAGGGCAGCTTCGCCGACCTGTTCGACGCCCCCACCACCCAGACCCCGGCCGGACACCTGGTCGTGTGGTCGCTGCGGCATCTGCCCGACGAACTGCGCACCGTCGGCACCCTGCTCGCGCTGGACGCGATCTGGCGCACCGTCGACGCCCCGCAGCGACCGTCGCGGCGGCGGCTCGTGGTGGTCGACGAGGCGTGGCTGCTGATGCGCGACGGCGAAGGCGCCCGCTTCCTGTTCCGCATGTCGAAGGCGGCCCGCAAGCGCAACGGCGGGCTGACCGTCATCACCCAGGACGCCGCCGACGTGCTGGGCACCGACCTCGGCCGAGCGGTGGTGTCCAACGCCTCCACCCAGGTGCTGCTGCGGCAGGCGCCGCAGGCCATCGACGCCGTCGGCGAGGCGTTCGGGCTCACCGACGGTGAACGGCGGCTGCTGCTGGCGGCCCGCCGCGGCCAAGGGCTACTGATCTGCGGGGTGAGCAGGACCAGCTTCGAGTCGATCTCCTCCGACACCGAACATGCCCTGTGCACCACTGACCCCGCCGAGTTGGCCGACCTCGACGAGGAGGAGAGCGAGCTGTGACACCACCGACCGAAGCTCTCACCTCAGGGCTCGCGTCACCGCCGCCGGCGCCCAACCCCATCACCGGGCCGGACGCCGACCCCATCCCACCCCCTACCGGAGCGGCGGCCGCGCTGCTCGACGCCGCCGTGTGGGCCACACAGCGGCCGTGGCTGGCGGCTGTCGCCGCTGGCGCGCTGATCGTGTGGATCGCGGCTCGCAACCTGGTCGAGATCGGGCGGCACCGCCACCACGCCCGCGGCGCGCGCCTCGTGACGATCGCACCGCCGCCGGAGGTCGACCCGCGCAGCGCGTCAGCGTTGTGGGCGAACCTGGCCGGCGTGTTGACCCCGTCACGGCGGCGGCGCCTAGTGCACGGCGCCCCGCACGTCGCGTGGCAGTACACCTGGTCCGGCCGGCGACTGCTCATCTCGATCTGGGTTCCCGGCACCGTCCCTGCGGGGGCGGTCGAGGCCGCGGTGCGGGCGGCGTGGCCCAGCTCGGCCACCACCACCGACGACAACCCGCCGCCGCCGATCCCCCTGGACGCCGATCCCGCGACCGGTGGGCACCTGCTGCCCGTGTACGCGGAGTGGTTGCCGCTGGCCACCGACCACGACACGGACCCGCTGCGCCCGCTGATGGCCGCCGGCGCGCAGCTCAAACCCCGCGAGTACGCCTGCGTGCAGATCCTCGCCCGCCCGGCCACACCCCGGCGGGCAGCGCGGGCCCGCCGAGCGGCCGGGCGGCTACGGACGGGCACGACCGGCGTCCCGGCGATCGATCCGGCCGCGCCGGTGCGGTGGTTGCTGGACGCGTTCCTGTCCGGCAACCGCACCACCGGCCGCGCTGCGGTGCCCGCGTCCCGTCGGGATCCCACCGTCGAGCGCGACGTCCGGGCGATCCTGGACAAGACCGCGCACCCGCTGTGGCAGACCGGCATCCGCTACGCCGTCGCCACCACCAACCGGCGCGCCGGCACAGACCCACGTGGCCGGCTGCGGGGCATCGCCGACACGCTTGCCTCGGCGTTCGCCATCCACACCGGCCGCAACCGGCTCACCCACCGGACCCGCATGCGCGCACCGGTGGCCGTCCTGGCCGCCCGCCGCCTCGGACCCGGATTCCTCACCTCCGCCCCGGAACTCGCCGCCCTCGCGGCCCTACCGCGCGACCTCGCCGTGCCCGGCCTCGACCGGGCGCGGGCCGCGTCCATGCCAGCACCGGTCGCCGTCCCCGGCGGCGGCCGTGGGGTGAAGATGCTCGGCGACGCCGAAATCGGCGGCCACAGCGTCGGACTGACGGTGCCGGACGCGAGGTATCACCTGCATGTGATCGGTTCCACGGGCTCCGGCAAGACCACCCTGCTGGTCAACATGGCCCTCGACGACATCAACGCCGGCCGCGGCACCGTCGTCATCGACCCGCACGGCGACCTCGTCCTGGACATCCTCGACCGGCTCCCCGCAGGCGTCGCCGACCGCGTCGTGCTCTTCGACCCCGACCAGGACAACCCGCCGACGCTGAACCCCCTCGAAGGTGACGACCCCGACCTGGTTGTCGACAACCTGGTGTCGATCTTCGGGAACATCTTCGCCAAGGCGTGGGGGCCGCGGATGGACGACGTCATGCGGGTGGCCTGCCTGACCCTGCTGCGCCATAACAACGTCACCCTGCAACACATCCCGCCGCTGCTCAACAGCCCTCAGTTCCGCTCGGCGATGACGGTGGACCTGGACGACCCGGCGGGGCTCAGCGGCTTCTGGCAGTGGTACGACAGCCTCAACGACAGCCTCCGCTCACAGGTCATCGGACCGGTCCTCGCCCGGCTACGCGCGTTCCTGCTGCGCGACTTCGTCAAACGCACCATGCGCTACCCCAAATCGAGCTTCGACATGGGCCGCGTCCTCGACGGCGGGGTGCTGCTCGTCCGCATCCCCAAGGGCGTGCTCGGCGAGGACACCAGCCGGCTGCTCGGCTCCCTGATCCTCGCGCAGGTGTGGCAGGCCACCACCGCCCGCGCCGGCGTCGACCCCGACCGGCGCCGCGACGCGACCCTCATCATCGACGAGGCCCAGAACTTCCTGACCCTGGCCAACTCCCTGGACACGATGCTCGCCGAAGCCCGGAAGTACCGGCTGTCACTCGTGCTCGCCCACCAGGACCTTGCCCAGTTCCCCCGCGACCTCCTCGCCGCCGCGTCGGCCAACGCCCGCAACAAGATCTACTTCACCGTCGCGCCGGAGGACGCGAAGGTCCTGTCCCGGCACACCCTGCCGGAACTGGGCGAGCACGACCTCGCCCACCTCGACGCCTACACCGCCGCCGCGCGGCTGGTCCTCAACGGCCGCCAGACCCCGGCGTTCACCATGAACACCCGGCCGCCGAAGCCGGTCCTCGGGGAGGCGACCGCCATCCGCCACGCCGCCGCCGCGGCGGTAGCGAGCCAGGACACCAGCGCCGTCGACGCCCTCGTCGAACGGCTCAGCCGCAAACCCGACGACCGTCGATCCCGTCCGAAGCGCGACCGGAGCTAACCGTCTCTGTCAGACGGTGGCGTTTCCCGGGTCGCGCACCGGCTCGTCACCAGGATCGCCACCGGCGACCGCCGGGCATCCAGAGCACAGTGCTGACCTGGGCTGTCAGTGCCGCACACACCCCGTGACAGGCCCTCCGCACCGACCCTCCCTAGCCCAGACACCCCTCCCGATCGGGAGGGGAACCCCATCCTGCCCAGGAGCAACCGTCGTGTACTCCCGTGTTCCCCCCGCCTCCCGCAACCCCGATCCCCTCGCCGTCTTCGGTCGCATCGTCCCCCGCGACCACGCCCTCCTCAGGCTGCTCGCCGAGCACTACCTGCTGTCCACCGACCAAATCACCAGCGCCCTCTTCGACACCCGGCGCACCGCCCAACGGCGGCTGACGATCCTGCACCGCCTCGACGTGCTGCACCGATTCGGCCGAAGCGGCGCCCACGGCCGGTACGGGTCACTGCTCTACACCCTCGGCCCCGTCGGACTGCAGCTACACCCGACCGTCTACCACGGCCCGACCGGCACCAACGGCAAGGCGCCGCGCAGCTCCCTGGAACGCGCCAAGCGGATCGCGGCCAGCGGCCAGGTCAACCACCTGCTCGGCGTCAACCAGTTCTTCACCGACCTCATCGCCACCACCCGCCGTGCCGGCGGAGTGCGGCTGTCGCGCTGGTGGTCCGAGCAGCACGCCACCACCGTCTACGCCCATGCGGGCATCCGCCCCGACGGGCACGGCGTATGGACCGTCGGCGACACCTCGACCGGCTTCTTCCTCGAGCACGACAACGACACCGAGAACCTCGCCCGGGTCGTGGCCAAGCTGCGCGGCTACGAACGCCTCACCGCGTTCGGCCCCCGCTACCCCGTGCTGTTCTGGGTCCCCAGCCGGCGCCGGGAGGCCAGCCTCCTCGGCGTGCTCGCCGGACTGCGCACCGCCAGCCCGATCGCCACCGCCGTCCATGGCCCCGACCCGGCAGGTCGGGTGTGGACCCTCGTCTCGGACCCCACTCACCGGCGGTACCTGCACGAGCTGCCCTGCGACCACGGCCCCGACACGGCCACCAACCCGCGGCGCTTCGACCACCCGTAGAACTCACACCGCAGGCCAGGGCGTTGAACCCGCCAGAGTGAGCACCTCCGGCAGGCCAACTACCGCCGCCGACGTCTGTCAGCAAACAAGGTCATCTGTGAGCGCCGTGAAGCTCACAGCAACCCCGCTGACGACGACTCCGCCGCGAGACGCAATGCCTCACGTCGCAGGTCAGCCCCACTTTCCGGCGCTCAAGTCGTCGGATCGGCCTGACAGAACGGTCCGCTACCGTTCACGGCACTAACACCACCTCATAAATCTCCACCCCGGTCCGGTCCCACCTCGGAACCACCGCCGCACCTACCGGTGCGCCTCGCCCACCCGCCCCTTCCGGGGCCGGTCGGTGCCGCGCCGCGCGGCGATCCCAGGTCGCACCGCACCAACCCGCACCCGCATCTCTCCCGCAACCGACCCACGCATCTAGTGGGCCGGTCATCTCCGCGCGCCTGACGCGCCCAACCCGAAGGAGGACCCTCATGCCCAAGAACCCGACCCGGAAGGCCACCTCGCCGACTGTCACACCGACGGCGACGATCCGCACCATGATCGTCTGCGTGCCCGGCGACCTGCCCCGCGAGTCCCTGACCGCACACCAGCTCGACCGCAACTTCGGCGTGCAGGGCACGCTGTCGCCCCGCTTCTGGGCCAGCCCCGCCCTACATCTGTGGCAGCGCAGCCAGATGTTCGGACTGCGCAAGGGCCGCCCGGCCTACTGCGCTGGCGGACCAGCGCGACTGCTCGACCTGACCGGGATGCGCCACGCCGCCGGTGTCGGGGCGGGCATCCGCCACCAACTGTTCAGCCGCGCCGTGCACGGCACCCGCAACGCCAATCCGTGGCACGTCTACGAGGCCCGCCACCTGGCGGACCCGCAGCAGTACCCGTGGGACACGGCCGTCGCGGACTTCACCCATCAACCCCGGGTCAACGCCATCCGGATGCACAACGCCGCCACCTACGGCGCCGGGCAGATCCGCCTCAGCGAACTGGAGATGTACCAGGCCGGCTGCATGGCCTACCAGCACCACAGCGCCCTGAGCGCCCTCGCGGGCGACGCGCTGATCACCGCCGAAGGGGCGAGGCTGGCCCCGGCCAGCGACGCCATGGCCGACCGGGTGACCTACCTCGAACAGGCCAACCGGCTGCTCGACGCCATCGACTCCAACCAGCGACTGCTCGCGGTCGCGCTCTGACAGAGCAGGCCAAGAAGGAGGCACGCCCGACCGGCCGCGTCATGTTCCCGCTCGACGAGGTCGAGCGCCTCGCCGCCGCCTGCGTCCGCGCCGCGCGAGGCAGCGCCGCGAACCGCTAGACATCCACGCGCACCTCATCGCGCAGCTTCGGGCCGCTGCACGCACTGGCGCACCACCATCCTGGCGACCGGCTCACGTGTCGGCAGATACCCGCGAGCTGCCGCATCTCGCCCCGGCGTGCCAGCCGCCTCTGGCAGGGGCGCTGACTGCGCTACCGGCCAGCGAGGCGGCCGCCCTTTCCCTCTTGCGCGTAAGCCGGCGAGCGCCGGCACAACTCCTAGACACCTCACCGAGCCTCGGCGACCAGGCCCTGGTCGCGTCATCACCCTGCCTGAAGGGACATAGCTGCATGATTCACCTTCCAATCTGCCCCGTCTGCGACGAGCCGGTGGCTGACCAACCGGCCACGCACTGGACCAACGCCTACCGCGGCGGCATTGCGTGGTGGCATCTGGCGGACAATAGCCCCATCTGCACGGCCGCCGACGGCCAACACTTGCAGCCGGCCCTCGTCGCCGACCCGCTTCCGGTCGACAGTCAGACCACCACCTGGCTCGACGAGATGAGCAGCTTGTTCGCCGTCGACGGCCCTTACGACCCCGCCCGACTGGGCAGCGCCATCACCGCCGCCGAGCACCTCACCCGCTGGCTGCACACGGCCACCGGAGCGTTCAGCGCGCTGCTCACCCTGCCGGAGCCCTCCGACGTCGCCTCTCTGATCGGGCACCTGCACCGGAGCACCCGGCTGCTCGCCCGGGTGCACGCACAGACCGGGTCCTACCTCATCGACCAGGCCCGCCAGGCACACCTCGCCAGCCTCGATGACAGCGAGGGGGGCGATGTCATCGACGCTGCCGACGACATCCGCGCATGGTTGCAGGATGCGGCCGACTGGCTCGCCCAGTCGGCGCAGGCATCCGGGACGGCGTGGTCCAGCGTCCGCAAGGTCGCGGCCGCCAGTCACCTCGGCGCCTCCCCCACCGCCGACGGCACGGACCGTCAGGAGGGCAGCGGTGACGACGCCTGACTACACACCACGTCAGGGCAGCACCGCCTTCTTCTCCGGTCGGTGGCTGCGCTACGAACCGGTCCCTGGCTTCCACCGCTACCACGAGGGCTACCTCGCGACGGTGACCGGTTGGTGGAACGGCAGCTTCGAACTCGCCCTCGACCACGATGCCGTGATCGCCCTTACCCAGACGTTCGACGCGATGGCCACCTACGTCGGCGATGACTGGCGCACCGTCGACTTCGACGGACACACCCTCACCATCGCCCGTCCGGTGTCCCTCGGCGGCGGCGTCCACCTCGTCGAGCCCACCGGCGGGCGGTACCGGATCGGCTGGGGCCTTGCGTGGTTACCCGTCGACCCGAGCCGCTGCGACCACGTCTTCGGCCAGCCATAGCCGCACCGCCCACCAGCACCGGGGGCCTGGCAGGCCCCGAGCGTCGACGGCATCCCGAGATCCGGTCACCGCACTTGATCACGAGGCGCTGTCGAAGCGTGGATCAGTGCACGCCACATCCCAGCAGACGCAACAGCAGCCACAGGGAGGACCTATGGACAACACGACCGACCAGACCGCGGCACCCAGCGCCCTAGACAGGGTCGCCGCCGCTCTGTCCACACTTGGCCAGGACACGGCCGCCGCGATCGCGCAGCGCGCCGGCGTCGGCTACTCGACGGCCACCAAACGACTGCGCAGCCTGGCGGAGGCGGGCCAGGCCGAACCGTTGCGCGCAGACGACGGCCGCACGCTTTGGCAGCACGTGGCGAACGCGGCGACCAGCACCGACAGCGGCGACCCGCCGGCGGCCACGACCGATGCCAGGCGCGACCCGCCCTCCGCAGTGACGGACGACAACGCGGACGAGGCTCACGGACCGGACGAGGCCCCCGGACCGGCCGAGGAGGCGAACACCGCCTCGGTGGCGAGCCCGGACGAGGAATCGACCAGTCTTCCGCCGGACGACGAACGCCTACGAGCGCCGGACAGCGACGCGGGACGGCCAGCCCTACAGGGCCCATCCGCCCAGCCGGACCGCGTCCCCGACGCACCGACCACAACGCCGGCGGAGGCCGGCGAGGCTTCCCCGGCCGACGCCGAGAATCCGCCCGCAGCCGACGCGTCCGGTCAGGCAGACTCCGCGCCCAGTCTGGACCCGGGAGGCAGCGACGACACCGTTGTGCCCAGCAGCCCTTCCGAGGCTCCGAGCGCGTCCGATGGCGGGAAGCCACGCCGGTCCAAGGGCAGCCTGCGCGGGGCCATCCTCGACGTTCTCGAAGCCCATCCCGGGCAGCCGTTCAAGACCAGCGAACTGTGCAAGGCCATCGACCAGGCGAACGAGGGCACCGACTCGGCCAAGGCCAGCGCGGGCGCGGTCGTCAACGCCGTGCACAAGCTCGTCACCGACGGCGTCGCCGTTCAGGTCGCCGAGAGGCCAGCGACGTTCCAACTCGCCCCGGCAACCACCTAGCAAACCCGTTACCGCTGGTAGCCCGGGGCGGGCGTCGAACTTGGCGGCTCACGCCCGCCCCGGTGCTCCTTAACCCACAAGGAGCGACGTCAAGTGTGTCACCTGAGCTCGTACCTCACCGCGGCCGGCGGAGTCCTCGCCGGTCTCGCCGTCGCCGCGGCACTGCTCTCCCGGCAGCGGAACATCATTCACCATCAGCGGCAGGCGTTGGCCGCCCGCGACCGTGACCGGTCCTACTGGCACCGGCTGGCCACACACAACGACACGACCGACTTGCCGAACCGGCGGGCCCTGTGGACCCACCTTGAGGCCACGTTCTCGCTCGGGGAACCGCTCGGGCTCGTCCTCATCGACCTCGACCGGTTCAAGCAGGTCAACGACACCTACGGCCACGAGTACGGCAATGACCTGCTGCGCGAGGTCGGACGCCGCCTGAGGGCCCTCGGGCCGTCGGTAGTCCTGGCCGCGCACCTCGCCGGCGACGAGTTCGCCCTCGTCGTGCATGGCGACGACGGCGAGGTCGAGACCGTCGCGGAGGCCGCCCACCGGCGCATCTCGGAGCTCGCGTACGAGATCGCCGGGCAGCGGGTGATCGTCACCGCCAGCGTCGGCTACGCGCTCGCCGAGCCGGACATGCTGCCCCGCGACCTCCTGCACGCGGCCGACCAGGCCATGTACCTGGCCAAACGCCAGCGTTGCGGCGTCCGCGCCCACGACCCGGACCACGCCACGGCGCCGGGAATTGTCATCCGCTACCGCGACCTGCGCTAACACGCCCTTGGCGCCAACCGCACCACGTCCCCGCACGCACCAGGAGCCCCGCAAGCCCATTCGGCCTGCGGGGCTTCGCGTAGGTCAAGGAGCTCAAATCCTCGTGATGTCCTTCCACGCCGTTCACACCCTGACCGGGTGCCTGCTGCACATTGAGGCCAGCGCCGACCTGCTCGGCTGGGGCCGCCCGCCTCTCCTGCTACTCGTCCAGGACAGGCCCACCCCATCAGCACCTAACGGCCTGAGACGCCAGATGCGCGCCGCGCACCTACCGCTCAACGACACCCGCATGAGCCGCTATCGCGCCGGGCTCGCCGACCTCCTGCCCGACCTCGCCACCGCGCTCGACATCAACCAGCCGGTCGCCCGACCCACCCTCGCGGCCTGCGTCGACATCGGCCTCATCACGAACCTCCTCGCCGATCCCACCCCGGGACTCCGCGTGCTGGCCTGGGCCGTCTGCTACGAGGACGTCCTCGTCGAGTCCGACGACCTGCACGAGGTCCGCCGCGTTGACGCGGTCGACGCCGACCGACGTGGCTACCAGATCACGAGGCTGCGGGCCGAACCGCACCCCGTGGTCCGCGTCGACGACCCAGTCGACCACGACGGCGCACCAGCCACTCGCTCCGCACTGGCGCGTCTCATCCAGACCACCAGCAGGCCCAGTCAAATCACGCCGACAGCCTCCTGACGGCCGCCGACTCCCAGCCGGAAGCGCGGCCCCGACCTCACCCGCGCGCCGCACACCGTGCCCTACGGCACCACCCCTGGCAGACGACTTGACCTTCATCGAGAGAGAAGCGTCGATCAACTAGGTCATTGTCCGGGGCAGCCATCAGGCAGAACACGACTCGGCCCCGACCGGACGGTGACCCTGGCCCAAACCCCGATAGAAGGTCACCCGCCATGTCTGACCGCAGCCGAACCCGCTCGTCTCACCGAGCCCCTCTCCCCCGTGACGTCACCGACCCCCTGCTGTGGCGGCTGGCCGTGGACGTCCTCACCGCCCACCGACCCGGACCCGGCAACCGGTGCGCCAACCTGCAGTGCGCCGACCAGAGCGGGCCGTGTTCGGCCGCCAGGCAGGCACAACGGGCGATGCGCGCCGCGCGAGCCACACCACCGCCACAGCCGGCACCTGCCCGTGAACCCACGCCACAACGGCGGGACCGCGACTCCCTCGGCTTCGTCGGCTGGTTCGCCAACGGTATCGCCGCCGCTGCCACGCAGCTACTGCCGCGGGTCCCGCATCGGCTGCCCCGCCGCGTTCCCGGGGCGACCCTGACCGCCGCCTACGCCGCGTAGCCGCAGCCCAGACGCAACGACCAAACGCCGCCCGGCCCGGACCACGAGACCTCACGACCTTCGACCGCGTGGCCCATTTACGGCCGCGCGGTCGTCGCCGTACCCGAACACACCACCACGACGAGGAGACACGACCCGTGGGGAACATTTGCTACGTCAGCGCCATCGATCCGGCCCAGCCGAGCACCGTCCACGCCCGCTACGTCCACTTCGACGGCTACCCCTTGCCGCTCATCGCGCAGCTACGCGGCATCTGGGCCGCCACCGCCCGCCGCGACACTCAAGCCCTTATCGACGCGGTCCTCGCCCACGACTGGTACTACCTCGGATCCGACGTCACCGCGGGCACCCGATCGTTCCCTCACCAGCACCCCGTCGGCGGTGTCGGCGTGACGTTCGACGACACCGAGCCGGAGCCCGCCACCGTCTTCCCGCTCAGCCGCGCCGTCGACCTCGACGCCTCGTGGATCTACGTGATCAGCCCAGCCGACGACACCGTCACCGTGCACACCGGCGACGGCGAGCCGATCGGTGTCCACAGCCTCGGCTAGCCAGGAGGACCAGTCATGCCCGGCCACGCCTCTCCCCTCGTCCAGCGCCATTCCACGCCCTACCGCGCTCCCTACCTCGCCTCTCCCCTCGTCCGCTGGGGACCGACGTGAAGCTCCGATCTCTGGTGTCCGTCGCGGTGGCACTCGTCGCCGTGTTCATCCTCTGCGCCGGTGGGCTCGGCGGATTACTCGCCGGCGGCTCGGCCACCGCCGGATGTCACCCCATGGCCACCACTCCCGCGTCCACGTCAGACAGCACGGCGTCGCCGCACGGGCCGCCGATCCTGTGGCCGGCGATCGGCGACTGGGACAGCGACCAGGTCGGCAACGCCGCCGCGATCGTCGCCACCGGCGCCCGCCTCGGGCTACCCGGGCGCGGCTGGGTGATCGCGGTCGCCACCGCCATGCAGGAGAGCACCCTGCGGAACCTGCCCGGCGGCGACCGGGACTCGGTCGGGCTGTTCCAGCAGCGCCCCAGCCAAGGGTGGGGCACCCCCGCCCAACTGCGGAACCCCGTCTACGCGTCGGAGAAGTTCTTCGGAAAGCTGTCCGCAATCCGCGGCTGGCAGGCGATGCCGCTCACCGAAGCCGCCCAGGCCGTGCAGATCAGCGCCGTCCCCGACGCCTACGCGACATGGGAGGGACCAGCCACCCAGCTGGTCACGACGATCGCCGACACCACGGGCCTACCCACCGACGGCCTGGCCGGGTGCGGGGCCACCGGCCCGTGGACGCAGCCGGTCCTCGCTTCCGTCGGGTCAAGCTTTCGTAGCTCGGACCGGCCCGGCCACGACGGCGTCGACCTCAGCGCCGCGCGCGGCACCATCATCCGCGCCGCGTCCGCCGGGACCGTCCGCACCGTCCGCTGCAACGCCGTCCACGCCGACACCGGCGCCGATTGGGGCTGCGACCGCGACGGCGACCCCGACCTCACGCGCGGGTGCGGCTGGTACGTCGACATCGACCACCCAGGCGGCCTGCTCACCCGCTACTGCCACATGGACCAACCCCCGATGGTGACGGTCGGGCAGCCGGTCACCGCCGGCCAACCCATCGGCGTCGTCGGCTCCACCGGCCACAGCTCCGGACCGCACCTGCACTACGAGGTGCACCACAACAGCGATGCCAGCCCGAACGGCGCGATCGACCCGGTGCCCTTCATGGCCGCACAAAACGCCCCGCTCGCCACCAAGCCCTGACGGCGATACCGGCGGCTCCATGGTCAACCGACTCGACGGCGGTTCCCCGCCTGCGGACGACCGCCGCAACCCCAACCACACATCCTCAAGGAGGAAAGGCACGTGAGCACACCCGTCCTGATCGGTGTCGCCGCACTCCGCGGCAGGTACACCGCCCGCTCCATCCAGCTCGGTGAGGACCCGGAGGTCCTGGTGCCGCTGCTGCGCCGGATCTGGGCCGACACGTTCGCCCGCGACACCGACGCCCTGGCCGCCGCGCTGCTGGCCCGCAACTGGTGGAGCCTCGCCGTCAACCCCACGCTACGGCGATGGCACCGACAGCCGCCCGTAGCGGGACTGGGCTACCCGACCGTCACCGAGAACAACACCCTCCGGCAGGGCTCGCTGCGCGAGGACCTCGACGGGTTCTACGAATGGATGTACCTGCTGCGCCCCGACCAGCGGCTACTGATGGTGTACGAGGCGACGGTCCACCGCCGCTGGCTGCGGCACAGCGTCCACCACCTCGACCCGATCGAGGACCTGTTCGTCACCACACCCGCCCTCGACGAGGGCGGCCCGGAGATGACCGTGTGCACCGTCTGCGGCGCCGTCGACGAGATCGACCACGTCGAGGTGCCGTCCATGGCCGGCTACGGCCGCGACACCGCCACCAGCTGCACCCGCTGCGGCTCCTCGGTCGCTACCGACCCGATGTTCGGCGCGCACATCACCTGCAAGCCTTGGCCCCCGCACGCCCCCACCACTGACGACGCGACGGGCAGCACCCAGTGAGCACACCGGACCCCGATGCCGCCGCCCACCAGCCGCGTCTTATCCACTCACCCATCGGAGAGCACCATGACCTACCAGCCCGGCCAGCGCGTCGCCCTGGTCCACACCAGCGAACCCCACACCCAGTTACGGCCCGGCGACACCGGCACCGTCCAACGCCACGACCAGCAGCAGAACATTGTCGAGGTCACGTGGGACAGCGGCTCAGCCCTGTCCATGTGCCTCGACGCCGGCGACCGCATGCAACTGGTCACCACCACCCCGCAGCCCACCGGTGAGCTGGTCGACCAGGCCACCGGATGGGCCACCGCGCTGCGGCGGATGCGCGCCGCCGGCGTCGATGCCGGCCGCACCGCCGCCGAATGGTGGGCGCAGGACACCATCGGCGCCCGGTGCGGCGGCGACACCCGCCTGGCCGCGCGCCGGGTCCTGGCAGGCATCGACGACGGCGATCTGGCCGTCCTCGACGCCCTGCCCCGCTTCACGTTGGCCGGCGATTCGGTCGACATCGCCGGGTGGGAGCTGTTCGCCGACGCCACCGGCGACACCACGGGCTGGTTCGGGTTGCGCATCGCCCAGCGCGACGAGGCGATGGCCGTCTACCGCGACGCCTTCACCGCCGCCGCCGTCGACCGCGTCGCCGACCTGTGTCACCTCGCGGCCAGCCCCACCGGCCGCGACGTGTCGCACCTGCACCCTGACCGGGTCCGTGTCGGCGACGTCGGCGTGTTCTCCGGCGAGTGGGCTCTGACCGTCGGCCGGGACGGCAGTGATCGCCTTGAGGTGGGGTTCGTCGGCACCCTGATCGATCACTGGAACGGGTGGGCGGTGTTCTCCTGCAGCCGCGCCGTGGCCGAGGCGGTCGTCGCGGACCAGCAGCGGCGCCGCGACCAGTGCCGCGTCAGCATGCGGGACGCGGGCGTGCCGGAGGACGAACTGGACAGTCGGGTCGACGCCGCGCTGGCCGACCTGTCCTTCGACGGCGACGTCATCGTCGCCGACCAGCGCGCCCTGTCCGACGACCCGGACGCCATCCAACGCATCGCCCCCGACGGCGACGCCCGATACGTGGTGATGGGCCGTAACTGGTGCTGGGAGGCCGTCGACCCCTACGCCTGCGACCGGATCATCGGCGACCCGCCCGACCCCGACCAGGCGTAGGCCCAGACCCGGCCAGGGCCAGATTGGCACCGGCACAACCGCCGCCGACAGGCGACACCGACACGCAAGCAGTCGAAGCACCGTACGCGGGCCAGGCGCCGGCCTGCGATTCCCGAGTCCGACCGTGCCTTCCCCACCGGTAGGCGCCCCGACCTGAACACCGCTCCGCGTAGCCGAGCACGGCTACGTGCGCTCTTCCCGCCCGCTGTGGCTCACCAACGCCGCCGCGCGCCCCGGGAAGGGGCGCGCGGCGGCAATATTCGCCAAGGAGCACTTCATGCCACACCTGAGCACACCAGTCCGCCGATCAGCCAGCCGCGCGCCAGTGCCGCGGCTGCGCGGGTACGACTTGATCACCTCCGGGAGCGCGGGTATCGGTTGCACCCCGATCGCAACCACCGTCGGAGGTGCCCGGTGACCTCGCCCGCTCGACCCGCCAAGCCCAAGGCCAAGCCCCGCCCCATGTTCGGGCCGGTCCTGGCCCTGCTAGCGGCCGAACCGCACCGCGCCTTCTCCATCGGCGACCTGGGCAAGGAACTGCCCGGCCGGTCGTCCGGGGCGATCGGATCCGTTTTGAACCGCCTCGTCGACCGTGGTTGGGCGACCGTGTCCACCGGCTCGCCCCGCCGGTACACCATCACCGCCGAGGGCATCGACGCGTTCACCGCAGGAGCTGGTACCAGCCGCGCTCCGTCGGCTGCCACCGGCACGCCCGCGGCGACCGCCGCGCCGGTACCTGCCCCGACCGGCCCGGTTCCCCCGCGTCCCGGCGCTGTCCTGCGCCCCAACGGGGTCTGGTACCTGCCCCGCCAGCTCGGCGACGGCACCGACGTCGAGGTGCTGCGCCAGCTGCGCCGCGACACCATCCCGGTCCTGCTCTACGGGCCACCCGGCACCGGCAAGACCAGCCTCATCGAAGCCGCCTACCCCGATGCGATCACCGTCGCCGGGCACGGCGACACCACCGTCGAGGACCTCGTCGGCAACTACGTCCCGCTGCCCGACGGCGGCTTCGCCTTCGCCTACGGGCCGCTCGTGAGCGCCATGCGCGCCGGACGCGCCCTGTTCATCGACGACGCCACCCTCATCCCACCCCGCGTCCTCGCCGCCCTGTATCCGGCGATGGACGGCAGGGCCACCATCACCATCGCCGCCCACCACAACGAAGTCGTGACCGCCACCGACGGGTTCTTCGTCTGCGCCGGCCACAACCCCGGCGTGCACGGAGCGATCCTCACCGAAGCCCTCGCCTCCCGGTTCTCCGTGCACATCGAGGTCACCACCGACTTCCAGCTCGCCCGCTCCCTCGGCGTACCCAACGGCGCCATCGACGCGGCGATCGCCCTCAACGCGCGGATGCGCAAGCACGAGATCGACTGGGCGCCGCAACTGCGCGAGCTGCTGGCGTTCAAGCGCGTCGCCGGAAGCCTCGGCCTCGCCGCCGCCGTGGCCAACCTCGCCGCAGTCGCACCCGAGGCCGACCGGCAAGCCGTCGTCGAAGCCCTCCAGCGGGCCTACCGCGGCACCACCATCACCCCCCTCACCCTCGGCAAGCAGAAGTAAGGCAGGCCGTCATGACCAGCGTCTCCGCACACCTGCGCCCCTCCGGCGCCAGCCAGCCCCGCCTCCCCGGCCCCGGCCACCTCACCATGGGGCCGGTGGTCAGCGGCCTGGACCAGGCAGGCCGCGACACTGACCGGCCGACCAGACGCCAGCGTGACCGTCACCCCGGCCGACGGCGGCCCACCCGGCTTCAGCTACCCCGCCACCGCCCAGATCCAGGTCGACGCCGACCTCATCGCCGACCCGGCGATCGCCGACCCTCGCCGGCCCGGGCACCGGTCGAAGGTTTCCGTCGCCTACGGCGTCCTGCTGCACGAATGCGCCCACGTCATCCACTCCCAGTGGGACCCACCGCCCACCGTGGTGCCCGTCGTCCGGGAAGCCGCGCTCCTGCTCGAGGAGTCACGCATCGAACGACGCTACCGCGACACCCGACCCCGCGACCGGCGGTGGCTACGCCGCGCCGTCACTAGCATCATCGACCCCGCCGACACACCTACCGACACCCTTTGGAGTGCTGCCTACGCCGCCGGACTGCTCCTAGCCCGCGTCGACGCCCGAATCCTGTACCCCGCCGACGTCCGCGCGCCCCGGTGCGCCATCGCCACGGTCCTCGGCCGCAAACTCATCCGGGGCCTGCGCGCCGTCTGGCGGGAAGCCCACACCGTCGGCGACACCGACACCACTCGCATGATCGAACTCGGGGAACGCTGGTGCCGCCTACTGGGCATCGACCCGACCACCACCCCGGGCTTGCCCGCCGACGACGCGGCCACCAGCGCGATCGCAGCAGCCATCTCCGGCGCCCTCGACACCATTCTCCACAACCCCGCCGACACCCCGGAACCCGCAAGCGACAGCAGCCGTCCCCACGGACACGGCCTCCACGTCGACACCGACACGCCGATCACCTGGGGCGAACGCGACGCCCGCGACGCCGAACGCCACGCCGCCAACCGCCTCACCGCCCTGCTGCGCCGCGCCGGCCACCGCGAACCCGCCCGCACCCGCCAACCCAGCGCCGCACCGCCCGGACGGCTGCGAACCGGCGCCGCGGTCACCCTCGCCGCCCAACGCGCGGCCGGGGGCATCCCCACCGCCCAGCCGTGGCAGCGCACCGTTCGCCGTGCGAGCCCCGACCCCGAGCTGACCGTCGGCATCCTCATCGACGCCTCCGGCTCAATGGAGGACTTCGCGAAGCCCATGTCCTCCGCCGCGTGGATCGTCGCCCACGCCGCCACCCGCGCCGGAGCCACCAGCGCGACTCTCGCCTACGGCGACCGGATCACCGTGCTCATCCCACCCGGCCGCCGCCCGAGCAAGGTCCGCGACATGCGCGCCGACGCCGGCACGGAACGCTTCGTCGAGGCGTGCGCCGAAGCCGACCGGCTCCTACACCTGTCTACCCCGGGCACTTCACGCCTGCTCGTGGTGGTCTCCGACGGCCACTACGTCAACCCCGACGAAAGCCAAGCGACCATCACCCGCCTCCACCACACCGGCTGCGCCGTCCTCTGGCTCGCACCGAACAACAAAGGTTGGCCGCCCAGGGTCTATGACAACACCACCACCATCACCGTCGATGACCCCACCACCTGCATCAACCTCATCGGCCAAGCAGCCATCAACGTCCTGACCAGGGCCTGAAACCCACACCAATCGCCGGGCACGGTTGACTCGGGATACAGGGGGACGGATTCCGACCACAGATAGTCAAGGACCGCCCCCCGCTGCCCAATCTGACGGCGGCAGATGAACCTCCGCCAGCAACTCATATAAATTTTCCAGATTCCTGCTGCACCAAAGCGTTGCGGTCATTCGTACGCGTTTGTCAGCCAAGCCAAGCCAGGCCCTGCGCCGGCGATTTTATACCGCGCCTATCAAGCAAACTGGTATCCACATCAGCGTGGCAGAGGCCAGGATCCACGATCCAATGGCGGCCCCCTTCTCAGCGACGAGCCCCGTCATCAACATCAGAGCGCCAAGCGTCGTGTAACCGGCCAACAGGTAGATTAGATAGGCACCCGTTTCTGCGCCTTCCCACTCTCGTATACTCGCGAACATCCAACCCGAGAACGCGAACGTGCTGGCGGCTGCGGCCATCAGAACGCCGCCAATCCCTCTCGCGAGAGGGGCGCCCCGCTCGTCGCCGCTTATGAACACAAGGAAAGCGATGGCGAAGACGATTACGCTCAGGACACCGATCATACTGGAAACTTCCGAGAGCTCATGAGCTGTCACCCGTAATGCCCCCTCACCTTTTGCTCAAATCCCACAACCGCACCTCACCCTCGTCTCCTCCGGAGGCAAAAAGTTTTCCGTCGGGGCTGAAGCTCATCGCGTGCACGGAATATTTGTGTCCACCAAGCGGCTTGCCGAGTTGCTCGCCCGTGCTCACTTGCCAAATGCGCACGTCACCGTTCGAGTCGCCAGAGGCCAGTAGCTTTCTATCCGGACTGAAGGCCAAGCGGTAAAACCAAATCCCGTCATCCTGCGTGTTGAACGTCTGAATCCTTCGGCCGTTCGAGACATCAAACAGGAGGATCACCCCGGCCTTGCCCGCCACCGCGATAATTTTCGAGTCAACACTAAAGGCCAGCGCCCAAGTAGCGTTGTATTGCGTCGACTCAAGCTTGCGCTCGACCTTCATGCCTGGCACGGAGTGCATCAAGGCAGTGCTCGCCTCCCCGCCCGTCACGAGGTGTCGGCCATCTGGCGATAGCGCGACTGTGGTTACATTCCATTCATCACGCGCCTCCCCGATCAACTTGCCGTCGCGACTCCAAACCTTGGCACCTTGACTTGCAGTCGCAATCTTGGTGCCGCTGCGATCGAAAGCGACGCTGTTAACGTGCACGGACTGAGCGGGGATTTGGATTGCAGTGCGAGATCCTTCCGTTGATCGAATCGCCACCGACTTATCCTTGTTAATGGCGGCAAGGAGTTCACACCGCGGGAGGAAGTAAGCGTCGATCCAGTCATTCTGACTTGACGCTGAGACCTGTTCGAAGTTGCTGAGGTTCCATGTCCGAACCTGGTTGGTGACGCTGCAAAGGGTGTCGTTCCCCTTAAAAGAAATATCCGTTACTCGCGAATCACCGGCTTTGAGAGTGGCGAGCAGTCGTGGGTCATCCTTAAATAACGGATACAGAAAGCTACCCACCAGGAGGATACCTATAACCCAAATTGCCACCGCAGCGGTCCAACGCAGGGTCGAGTTGTCAGACCGAGGCTGACTTATAGCAACAGTAGGTTCGACCGCTGGTTCGACCGCTGTGGGCCGTCTTGTGACAGCCGGGAGCGGGGAGGGCTGCACCTCAGCATTGAGGGGGCGACCAAGAATTGTTTCGCGGCGACTATTTCTGCGCGCATCGCGCGTCGGACCCGCTTCTTGCGCATCAGCGCTCGATAGCTTTTCGTTACCTGTTTCACCCTTCAGAACAGCCACGATCACAGTTAGTCCGACCGCGAGAATCGCCTGCAACAGGATCCGACCCAAGGCCGCCTGCCCGATTGCATCGGCTACAAGGTTGGCACAAACTGCCGCAGCTACGTCCACGCAGGCAATCACGACGACCCGATGGGTCTTGTTCATGCGGTAGCGCCCCCCTGTGGTGTCGACTGCAGTCGATGGTGCCCCATCCACATGGCCCGAACATCCACCAGACGCAGGATGGCGCCCTCACGCTTGGGAGCATCCCTGAGGGTGATCGGTGGACACCAGGCTGGCTGCACAGCCTATGTCCTTCGCGATTACCCTTGAGGTGATGCATGCGAACAATAGTCGCGTTAGATTGGAACAGTGACCACGTCGTGCTGATCATGGGCGTGAGCAGCGATCAGTTTCAGAGCCTGACCGAAGTTAGAAGGCGCACCCGCTGCACGATCGGTCGTCAACTGAGGCGGAAGCCGAGACGCCGTGGGACAAAGGGCTCTCGCTGTGGCGAGCCATCCTCGTGCTGCCGGCACCCGCAGCAAGCTGACCGGGTGGAGAGCTAGCCCACTCGCGAGTTGCTGTGCCAGCTGGCGGCCTATTGGCATGTATCGGCCAGCCGTCGTCGCCGCTAACGTCAGGTGCTCCGACATGGACGTTACGACGCCCCAGGCTGCCGTCGAGTCCTCTGCCTCGCCACCCCGGGCCGCCGGGGGTAATCCGACGGCAAGTACCGGTAGACCGAACGAAGCGATTGCCGATCCTCTCGGCTAGCAGTTCAGGGTCCAGGTTTGGCTCTTTGCGGAGCCAGTAGGCTACGGCTTCTGCAGTCCGCCGGGGCACCTCAGTGTTCCCGTAGTCGCCCGCCTCGTCGTCTCGGCCAGCGACGGAGCTCACGACGCCTGACTCGTCCGCGGGTACAGAGTGGGGCGGGTCAGTGTGGCAGCCTCCGCCAAACTGCGCAGGGCTGCTTTCGTTGGAGCCGGGTCGCGGCTCTCATCTGGCGCTCGTTTCGGCTCCTGCCGGCTAAAACCTGGCGTTTTTGACTCCGACAAGGTGGGAGATGGCAGCGAGGAGGGCGCAGTATGGGTTGCCGGTGGCGCGTTGACGAGATGTTCTCGCGTAGACCAGCGACGTTGGTGCCGGGCACGGTATGCCGTCACGATTCGTTCGGGGGCGAGATCCGCGCTCAGCAGAGTGGTCAGGCCGTCATAGTCGGCGGTGTCCGCGAGGCGCGCGGCTATTTGGTCCAGGTCGTAGACCTGCGTGGCGATGTCGGCGGTGGTGGGGCCCACCGCAGCTCTGATCTTACGATGGAGCACCTTGGCGATCGCGACGTCACGCCGCCGGCGAGCGATCGCGGCGCGGGCCGCTATCAGGGACTCGTACAGGTCGAGGCCGTCAGCTTTGGCGATGGACCGCGCTCGGGAGGTGACGAGGGGATGGCAGATCCAGTGCCCGAACGCCTCGTAGGCGGGTGGTGTGGGTGGCAGGCTCCCGGTGACGCGCAATCGGTCGCGGCGTTGGTTGCCGGCGTGCATCAGCCAAACGAGGTATCCGAGGGCGGACATGCCCGCGTAGAAGCCGCCGGTTAGGTGGTCGGGGTGAGCGGCCCCGTTGAAGGTGACGGCTCCGGCGGCAATCGCGGCGGACAGGAGGCGTGATCCGATTGCCCGCTCGCCGAGGCGGCGTCGCACGTCGGCGTTGGCCATCACGACCACGCCACCCAGTTCGAGCGTCGCGACGGCGGGGACCGCGACGACCAGCGGGACGCCGAGTGTTTGGACGGCGCCGGTGACTTGTCCAACGAGGGCGACCAGCAGCACCAGGATGTAGAACACCTGACGTATCCAGGCGGCGCGCCGGACTGCTGTGGCCAGGTCGGCGTCCACCGCGTCGAGGGTCGTCGGGGACGAAGCTTGCCGGTACGCCGATCCGCCCTGAGGACTGCGGGCGGGCCCAGGATGGCCGGTGAGTACGGCTGCTCGCAGGGGCCACGCGGTGCCGTTGCGGTACCAGTCTGCCGTCTGCGGGCCGTCGCCGCCGCTGTTGGGCTGATCGTGCAGGCTGCCACGACGTGCGTCAGGTGCTGCCGAAGGGTCCGGTGTCATGGGTGAAGTCCGTTGTTGTGAGAGTCGGTCTTTCCGGTTGGCTTCTGTCGGCGCAGGTTGGCGATGAGCTGGTCGGCGAGTCTGAGGGTGTCTTCGCTGGGTTCGGCGTCGATTTCGTCGAGGCGGAGGGTGAGGGATCGGCGTAGGGAGCGGATTTGCTCGACGTGTCCGAGTGCGGCGTGGGCGCGCATCGCGTGCTGGTAGATGGCCTCGGCGTACGGGTCGTGGCGCATGGCGGCTTCCAGGACGGTCAGGGCTTGTGCCGGGTCGGTGGTAGCGGCGGCGAGGGCGAGGTGCGCGTCGAGGGCTTGGCGGCGGACGCCCTCGCGGTATGCCTCGATCCATTCGTAGTCGAAGCCGTCGGCGAGTGTGCCGTCGTAGGCGTCGACGGCGCGCTGCAGTGCGGCGGTGCGGTCGGTGTCGGTGGTGGCGAGGTCGGCGTCGCGCAGTGCGGTGCGCATGCGCCACAGGTCGGTGTCGAGGGCGTCGCGGTTGAGGGCGTAGCGGCGCGAGGGGTGAGTGAGGTAGGTGGCGGGTCCTCCGGTGAGGGCGAGGGTTTTGCGGAGTGCGGATACGTAGGTGTGCAGGCGGTGCGGTGCCTTCGACGCGGGGGCGTCGGGCAGCAGGTCGTCGAGGATGTTGTCCTGTGCGGCGTCGCCGTCCTGAACGACGAGGTAGACCAGCAGCTCGAGGGCTTTCGCCCGTAGCGGGGTGGTCGTGTCCATGTTCACGATGCGGGCCTCGCCGAGTACTCGAACGTCGACGCGTCCGCCGGTACGGGAAGACTGGTCGTCGCCCGCCGGGTGCGGTTCATTCCCGGCGCGGTCGCGGCGCTCCTGCAGGCATGCGGCGCCAGAATTCTCGGGTGTGGGGTTCGGCGCGTGGGCGGCGCCGATCAGCCTGTCGAGTGGTGTGTGCTGCGCGGGTGCTGGCGGTTGAGGGTCGCCGATATGGGACTCGGTGAGGAGCCGCAGCAGTTCGGTGGCCTCGTTGCGGTTGATGACGCTCAGGCGGCCGACGGCGGTAGGACAACTGTGCTGATTCACGTCGTACTTAATGATGCTGGTGGAGCCGTCTTCGGCGACGAGGATGGTGTCGCCATCGGGCCAGGCGCCGAGCAGGACGCCGTGGATGTCGAGTCGGTGCCCTTGCGTGAGCAGCGCGGCGATACGGGTGCGCTCGTGAGCAGCGGTGGGGGCGGCGATCAGCACCGTCGGCGGCACGGGCTCGGCGGTCGGGTCCCGGTCGCGCAGCTCGACGAGCGTGTCGACCTCGTAGTCGCTGCACATGCGGGCGCGGTGCAGCGTCTGCTCCTCGATCAGCGTCAGAGCGTCGCTGACTTCTCTGGTGACGCTCATCCGCGGGGTGTCCGCCACTGTGGCTGTGGTGGTGCCTAACAGCATGGCGAGGGTGTCCGAGGCGATGACGACGTGGTGGCGGCTATCGGGGTCGTCTGGTCCGCCGCCGGCGAGGGCGGACACCAGCACGCCTCGGGCCGCTGCCTCGGCTCCGGGCCCGATCAGACCGAGTCCCGCAGATGGCCACACCTCGATCAGTGGTCGAGGCGGCGCGGGTAGAGGCGGCTGCGACTCGTGCGCCGGGAGCTTGGGGGTCCCGTCGTCGGCGGCGTCTGCCGGGTCCGAGTCAGCGTCCACGATGGGTTCGTCGGGCGGAGGGTCGAGGTCGGGGCCGGGGTCAGGGATCGTCTTTGCGCTCGGTGTCAGGGCCCGTAGGCCGCGACGGATCCGGGTGACCACCGCTGGCATTGGTTCGACGCTCGGGTCGTCGAGGTGTGGGCGCGCGGTGGGTTGCTGGGGGGTGTAGCGGCGACGGCGGTGTGCCCAAACGAGGGCAACTGCGGCGAGGATGGCGGTGGCGAGTCCCATGTCGAGCCAGCTACCCGCGCCGAGCGACACACCTGGTTGAGGTCGCGGCATTGGGGCGGTTCGGTCGTCGGCGGTGCGAGTGGTGGGCGTGGCAGCCGGTCCCGACGCCGATGCGTGGTCGGCTGGCGCAGATGTGGGCGTTGGGGCGGACTCGACGAGGCCGTCGTCGGTGTCCGTTCCGGTGTGGCCGCTTGGCGTACCTGAGGGAGCTGATGTCCTCGGCGTTGGGGTAGGCGCCGGTCGGGGCGACGGGCGTGGTGCTTCGACCGTGGGAGGTAGT
This sequence comes from Micromonospora sp. SD19, assembly GCF_054462275.1. Lineage (NCBI taxonomy): Bacteria > Bacillati > Actinomycetota > Actinomycetes > Micromonosporales > Micromonosporaceae > Micromonospora > Micromonospora sp. SD19. The sequence continues at coordinate 679,860 of NZ_JBTLMN010000003.1, read as the reverse complement.
CGCAGGGTCCAGCCCGGGTAGATGAGGTCAGGGTCGCGAAATGTCCCACCGATGTGAGGGAAGCGGGTGCCACGGTTGGCGGTGAAGATGTCGGGCCAGCGGTCCGCGTCGCCGAGGCGGTCCTGGGCGATGCGGGACAGCGTGTCGCCGCGCCGCACCGTGTAGGTGTACTGGGCCTGATCCTTGCCGTTGGTTGGTGAGGTCTTCTGGTCGTCGGCGTGGGCGCGCTCGGTGACTGCTGGGCCCTGCGGTGCGTGGGTCGTCTCCGCGGTGGTGGTGGTGGTGGCCGCGTTGGCGTGGGCGGGCGTCGCGGTGGCCGCTGTGCTGACGGCGGTTGCTCCCAGGACAGCCGCCGTGATGCCCTGCAGCGGCCCGGGCATGTGCAGTCGTGGCAGTCGCCGTGACATCCGGGCGGCCTGGGCGTACAAGCGGGCCGTGATGGCGGCGGCGAGCATTGCCCACAGCAGCCATGCAGCGAGGTAGGCGATTCCGGCGAGGAAGCCGCCGCTGAGGGGCTCCTCGACCCAGCCGTGGAGCAGGGTCGTCCAGGAGCGCTGCGGGCGTGGCCACTTGCCGACGTGGACGAGCGTGACCGGCACAGCGACGACCAGCAACGTGACCGCCGACGTGTGAGCGGCCGAAGCGACCCTGGACCTCATCGCCCCTCCCTTGCTGCTGTGTGCGGGCTCCGGACGCCGAGCCGGCTTGGCGGCGCCGTGAAACGGTGGCCGCGAATCGACCGTAGGGCGAGCGGCAGAAGTCGATGCGGTTCCGCGGGCTGACAGGACCTCACACGACCTCACGCGACCTCACAACCCCAGCTCACAGGCAGTCGGTAGGAGTCGAGACGGTGCGATCGGCGGCGTCTGCTGAGGCTTGGACGCGGCTTCTGCCAGGAAGACGAACTGGTTGTCTGGGACCGAGTACGGGGAAGCCGGAGCGGGGAAACGGAGCCGGAAGCGCACGGGGCAGCACAGTTCGCACTTTCCCGAACTGGGTTGCCCGTGCGCTCGGAGCGGGCGGCGTTACCGGGTGGGGATGGCGGGATGGTCCCTGCGGGTGGCTGTCGTGAGAGCCGTGTCGGTGGGAAGGATGCCCGCTGCGGCGAGACGGCGGGCGTAATCCTTCCGCAGATGATCCGCCGCGTTGTGGTCGCCGAGGGTGATGAGTGCGGTGACCGCGCGGGTGTGCAGGTCGGCGTTGTACGGGTCGATGCGGATGCCGGCCTGCAGCCATGCGAGGGCTTGGCGGGCTTCGGTGCTGGCGCTGGCGAGAGCCGCGTGTGCGTCGATGACGCGGCGGCGGGTGGCCTCGCGGATTGGGTCGAGCCAGGGCCAGGTCCGTCGGGCGGCGAGGTCATCGGGGTAGGCGTCGATGACGGCCTTCCAGGCCGTGGCGTCGGTGGTGACGGTGGTGGTGGCGTCGCGGACCGCGTGGTGGAAGTGCCACAGGTCGACGGTGACGCCGGTGGGGTCGAGGCGGTATCGGTCGTCGCTGTGCTCGATGATGGCCACCCCGGCGGTGGAGCGGATGGTGGTGCGGAGGTCGCTGAGGGTGGTGTAGAGGCGGCCGGTGAGAGAGCGGCGGGGCAGGCCCGGCCAGATGGCGCCAGTCAGCTGTCGGGTGTCGGCTCCGTCGGGGTGGGCGGCGAGGAACACGAGGACTTGGAGCGCGGCGGTACGGCGGATCTCCACCGGGTGGCCGTCCAGCAGCAGTGTCGGTTCGCCCAGCACGCGCAGCTGAAGGCGTCGTTTGCCGTGGCTGTAGCGGGCGGGGTGGTCCTGGGTAGTGGCCTCCCCCTGCGGCGACCTGCCTGCCAGGGCGGGGTTGCGCGACGGGCCGGAGGTGCGAGGCTCTGGCAGTGCCGGGTCGGGGTGGGCGATGACGGTGAGCAGGTCGGTGGCCGTGACCTGGGTGAGGACGCACATCCGTGGCCCGGGTGTCTCGCTGCTGTTTCGGTGATGGGTGTGCCCCAATGGGTCGACCCGCCATGTCTGGCCGACCGGCCACCGTCCGAGCACGGCCACCGCGGCGGAGGTGATGGCCAGAGTCGCCAGGATGTCGGCGTCCTGCGTCGCGGAGGCAGCATCGACGATGAGGGTTGGTCCGGGTGGGCCCGCGCCCTCCTGCGTGTCTGATTGTGTCTGGTCTCGTCCGCCCAGGCCACGACCAGGGTGGTCTCCGGAGAAGAACCCTGCTGCCTGACTGACGTTGTCGATGACGGCCAGCCCTGGCAGGCGCGGGCCCAGCGCTTCGGCGGTGGGGCCGAGCAACCCGGCCAGGACAGGTCGGGTGACGACCACGGACACTGCCGGGTGATGATGCCCGGCTAGGAGGCTGGTGACGAGCAGTCCTCGCGCTGCGTCCTGCGCCCCCAGCCCAGTGAGACCGACCCCATCTCGGGGGAAAGCGCCACCATCGCTTGGCCGGTCGAACATCGACGAGCCCGCCGAGGCGCCGCCGGGTTCGGTAGGCGGTGGCGTCGAGTCGGCGAGGGCGGCTTGTACTGCCACCACTGTCGGGGGCAGCGGCGCCAGGTCCGTGTCCTCGCGGCTCGACGGACCGGGCGGGCGGGGCCGGTAGGAGCGACGGCGACGGAGCCACACCAGCGCCGCCGCCGCGCTGACCTGCTCCGCTGCCTCACGCGGCAGCCAGCCACCGGCAACATTGATGCCCGCGTCGGCCAGGACGTCGCCGACTGGTGGCGTCGGCTTACCAGTCTCATCCAGGGCTCCTGCCGTTGCCGGCTGTGCGGGCGGCGGTGGCGGTGCGGTGATCGCGTGGGAGCTGACGCCGAGGACGGCGGCGCCGGCGATGCCACCAGCGGTGGCCTGCCAGGGTGTCGGTAGCGGCATGCGCCGCAGCCACGACACGGTCGCGCTTAGGCGTGCCAGCACTCGGATCGTGACCGTGTAGGCGAGTAGGAGCCACACCAGCCAGGCCGCGATGGTCAGCGCGGCGGTGAGGGTCTGTTCGGTCAGCGGGTTCTGCACCCACTCCCGTGCCTGCGCGGCGGTCGGCCAACCTTGTAGGGGTGCTCCGATCAAGGACAGCAGCACGATCGGTGGGCCGGCCAGAAGGGTGAGGACGAACAGCAGCGACATCAGCTGCCGCGGCCACCGCATGTCACCCGCCTCCACCCGGTGACATGTCCGCCCGAACCGGGCCCGTGGGAGTGGGTGGGGCGGGGCGCAGGATTCGGCTCCAGAGCCGGGTAGCCCACCAGGTCGCGACGGCGATGGCGTAGATGACGCCGAGCATGCCGGCGGCCCGTCTACTGACTATCGCCGCGCAGATCACCGACACCGGGGCGGCGAGGATGAGGCGGAACATCAACGGTGTCACCACCGCCATGACGACGGCGACGCCGAGGAGGAAACCGCCGACGCGGCCGGCGATGTCGATCCACAGGATTCGGTCCGGCCACCGGTCGGCGGTCAACGAGTACTGGATCAACCCCATGCCGAGTGTGGCGGCGACGATGGATCCGGTCGGCGCGGCCAGCAACGCCGACCAGCCGCCGTGCGGGGTACGCCACTGCCGGGCGGCGACGATCGCCATCGCCACGGCCATTACCGACACCGGGGCGATCGGCCACAGCGCCCACTTCAGGTACGGGCCGACGGGCATACCGAAGTATTGGCTGGTGACCACCGCGTACAGGCCGGCGATCGCCGCGCCGAGGGACACCGCGGCGAGGATCCCGACGCTGACCCTTCCCCCTTCGGTTCGGGTGCCGGGGGTGGGGCTGCGGGCGGCGATCAGCGAGCCGAGGACCGTGCCCGCGGCCAGGCACGCCAGCAGAGCCATCACGGCCGCCATCGTGAACTCGCCCCAGTTCACACTCACCGAGTGGTACACCCCGAGCACACCATGCTCCTCGGCGGTCAGCAGGCATTGCCAGATCAGTGCCAGCGACGCGAAGCCGGGCACCGCGATCGCCGCCGCCCGCCGCACGGGCGGCACCGGCACCTCCACCCGCTCGACCGTTCCGGTATCGACGGCGCCGACGTCAGCGGCGCCCCGGGCCGCGACCAGCGCCGGCTCGGGCACAACTATGGGTGCAGCGCCGGTGTGCTCGGCGATCGCCGCCGCCAGGTGCGGTAACTGGGCGCTGCCGCCCACACAGTAGATGCCGGCGAGGTCGTCGACCGTGAGCTCAGCGGCGGCGACTGTCTCCTGCGTCAACTGCGCCACGCGCGACGCCACCGGCCGGACGGCTTCGTCGAGCATCGCGCTGTTCGCGATTACCGGCGGTCGGTCCGGGAGCGGAACCGTGACAGCCGGATGGCTCACCAACGCTTCCTTGGCCACTCGAACGCTGTCCCTCACCGACGCGTGCTGACCCTCTGTCGTCGACGCGCCGATGAGGGCGTCGGCGAGCGCGTGATCGATTGCCGTGCCGCCAGCCGCCGCGTCGGCGAGGGTCGCGAGGACCTCGAACCCGGCCGGCCCGCGGCGCAGCACCGTCACCTCCGCGCCCGCCCCGATATCACAGATGACCAGGAACGCACCGACCGGCACCCGCACACCAGTGGCGAGCAGATACTCGGCGACCGCCACCGGAGCCTCCACCAGACGCGGTTGCGGCAACCCCGCCCGGTGCGCGACCTGCCGCATCCAGGTCCGCCGCCGGGGCCCCCACCCCGCCGGGACCACCACCCGCACATCCCGCACCGGCTGACCGACGACCCGCTCGGCTTCGGCGGCCGCACGGCGCAGCGGCGACGCCGCCGCCTCCAGCGCGTCGCCGCCAGCGTCACCTGCCGTCGCGTCCTCCACCGGACGGCGCGGCCCCGGAATGAACACCGCGGGCCGCCCCGCCGCCTGTCCGCTCGTCGGCAAAGACGACGCGCTGTTTAGGGGTGGATTCCCGTCGAATGACAGCACGTGCGTCCTGCCGTCGGCCCACCCCAGGACGGCTTGGGTGCCGGCGCTGCCGCAATCGATCGACAACCGTGCTTCCCCCGGCCCCATGTCCATAGTCAAACATGAGGATCACATTCACGTCACCTGTCAATCACTCACAGCCAGCAGAGGCCAGCCGAATCCGCACCAGCGTCACGGTCCGCCACGGGGCGCCAGCTGTGAGGTACGCCAGATAGATGTAGCGGTAGTCGAACTCGTTGTGGTGCTGGTATATCCCGTCAGTCACCGGTCCACCTCGTCCAAGGTCCACCGGGCCCATCGGTTACCTTCGGCCTGCGGCGATCAACCAACATTCATCAACCCAGTCGAGTTCAAGCCACCATATGGCGGATGCGTCGGGCTCCGGGCGCGTCGGCTACGCACCGCCCCACCACACATACGCCTGAGCACCGCCCAATCCACAGGGCCGCCGAAGGTTGTCCGAAGCCGCTCTTCCGAGGCAGCGAGTCCGTGGATCGACCAGCCCAACCCCGAGGTGCAGCACCGCCAGTTCCGTTATGACGACACGGACGACGTGCCGACCTTCCAGGACGACGGGCCTCCAGTTGAGGACCAGTGAGATGGGCACGGTCTGCCAACCCACCAAATCCGGAGCCGCCCGTGCCTCCTGCGGCCACCAGATCACCGATCAGCACCGAGCACAGAACGGCATAATTCCGGCCCGACCACATCGCCACCCAAGACCAACAGCGAATCAAACACTCGTTCGACAGGTTGGTGGAGGGCATCGTGGCTCGCTGGTGGAACGGGATCTAGGGACGCCTGGGCCGCCGAGATGTGTGGCTCACCAGCGAGGCCCGGTGGAAGGTCACCGCCCGACCCGGGGACACCGACACCGGCCGTGTGCTTCGGTGGGAGTTCGACACCGAAGGCGAGGCCCTCGCCATGGTCAAGCGCCTCCTCGCCGCCGACTCAGGCGGCCAGTGACGCAAGCAGTCCGGCGACAACCACCCACCACAGCAGGCATAGCTTCTGGCTTGCGGTCCACAAACCTGCAGGGGCGGCGGACCGCAAGCCAGGATCGCGGTCAGGAGCTGCAAGTGTTGAGCATGCTCTGCAGGGCGGACTTCTCCGACGACTGCAGCGTCAAGCCCCAGCTGTACTTCACGGTGATCCACATCTTGCTATAGGTGCACCGATACGACGACAGAGGTGGCTGCCAGGTGGACGGGTCCTGATCACCCTTGGACTGGTTGACGTTGTCCGTCACCGCGATCAGCTGAGGGCGGGTGAGGTCGTTGGCGAAGCTCTGCCGCCGGCTCGTCGTCCACGAGCTGGCGCCAGAACGCCACGCCTCGGCCAAGGGCACGACGTGGTCGATGTCGACGTCGGAGGCTGCCGTCCACGTGGCGCCGTCGTACGGGCTGTACCAGCGACCCGAGGTGGCAGCGCAGGCGCTGTCGACGACGACGGAGGTGCCGTCGCGCTTGAGGACCTGCTCGCGGGTGTTGCAGCTACCACTGACAGTTATCCAGTGCGGGAACAGGTCCCGCGAGTAGCCGCTCGTTGAGCCTTGTGTCGCCACGGTCAAGGCGTTGAGCTGCGACTGGGCCGTCGCTTTCGAGGGGATCCCGGGAGGTGTGGCGGACGCGGGCTGTGCGCTGACGCCGACCAAGGCGGCAACGGCGGCGAGGACGACCGCGGCGGCGTGGCGCGTGACGCGTGGGGAACGGGCAGAGACTGGGGTTACCCGCATAGGGGCCTCCTGGGCAGTGGGTGGACGACTACCGTCTCCCCCGATCGTGGACATCGAAGGGCATGTTTGTGAAGGGGCGGGTAAGCAGCCAGGAAAATTTGAAGCGTTCTGCGACTGGCGTGCAGGCACGAGCCGAGTCGGCTCGACACAGCCTGGCCGGCTGCCTGTTCCGCGTAGGCGAAGTACGGCATCACATGTTGATGACTGTTCGCCCAGCTCCTGGCGGCGCAGGTCGATCGGGGACTGTTTGGACCGTGTCGCCGCGATGTTCGGCGCAGATGCAGTGCTCGTCAGGTGACAAGCCACCGAGAAGCCCTGGTTGACGCCTGGCTCTCGTCGCTAACGCGGTCCGCACTACCCAGCCGTGATACGCGGGGCGGGCGCATAGCCGCTACGGTAAACCCATCGGGGACCATCGCTGGGAGGGCTGGTGCGGCCGAGTCGACGTCCACCCATTGCCCTTCAACTGTCGCTGCTCATCATCGCCGTTCTGCTGGAGATCGCGGCGAACTTCTTCGCCAATGCCGACACCTCACCGCTGACCGCCGGGATCCGTCAGGTCGCCGGTCCGGCGCTGATCGTCCTGCTGGTGGTGCTGATCGTCGGTAACGGCCTGGTGCTGTGGTGGCAGGCGCCTCGTAGTCCGCGGCCCGTGTGGCGGCCGGATCAGAGCCCCTATCCCGGGCTGTCTGCCTTTACGGAGCAGGACGCGTCGGTGTTCTTCGGTCGGGAGGAGCAGGTCACTGAGCTGGTGCGACGCCTGCATGAGCTGGGTCCGGACGGGTCCGACCGTTTCGTCTGTGTCACCGGTGCCTCCGGCAGCGGCAAGTCCTCACTGGTGCACGCTGGCGTGGTTCCCCGGCTGCGAGTGGGACGGTGGCAGGTGTTGCCACCGGTCACGCCGGCAGGCGAACCGCTCGGTGTCCTCGCGGACCTTGCGGTCACACTGGGTGCTGTCGACCGAGCCTCGGCGCTGCGGGAAGTGCGGTCCCGCCCGGACAGCCTCGCCCGTCATCTGACCGCCTGGCGGGCTCGAGAAGGCCACCGGCGCGGGCGCGTTCTGCTGATTCTCGACCAGCTCGAGGAACTGGTAACCCTGTCCAGCCCTGCTGAACAGGCGACGTTCCTCGAGCAGATCGCGATGGCGCTCGACACCGACCGGAGGCTCTGGGTTGTCGCGACGCTCCGCGTCGAGTTCCTCGCCGATCTCCTTGCCGGGCCGCGCCCGGAGCTGTTCGCTAGCCCGGTCGCGCTCGGGACCATGCGGCGGGCAGATCTCGTCACGGTTGTGGAGCAGCCCGCCCAGCTCGCCGGAATGCGCTTCGAGAACGGCCTCGTCGACCAGATCGTCGCCGACACCGCTACACCAGACGCGTTGCCGCTGCTGGCGTATCTGCTTCAGGAGCTGCACCGGGCGGCCGGCCCGGGGCAGACGGCTACCCGCGAGGCGTACCAGGCACTCGGTGGCGTCGCGGGGGCACTGAGTCGCCAGGCCGACAGCGTCATGGCGGACGTGCGGCGCGAGAGCAGCACCGAAGACGTCCTGGACACCCTGCTCCGTCTGGTAGCGATGGAGGGCACTGAACCGACTCGACGCCGGGTGCCGTTGCGGGACCTGTCCAATGATCAGCGTCGGGTGATTGCCGTCTTCACCGATGCTCGGCTTTTGAGCATCGACGTGATCGACGGTCAGCCGTGCGCGCAGGTCGCGCACGAGGCGTTGTTCCGCCGATGGGCGCCGCTGCGCCAGCAGGTCGAAGCGCGGGCGGAGCAACTGCGCCGGCGTACCGAGCTGGAACGGTGGGCAGCGGACTGGGTCCACGCCGGGCGCAGCGCCGACTACCTGCTCACCGGAGAACGACTCGCGTTGGCCGGGCAGTGGCTGGAAGCGATGGAGTCGGCCGGCCAGGACAGCCCTACCGCGCGTGCCCTGGTGAACGCCTCCCGCAGCCGGGACACCGCGTTCCTGCACCGGGTGTCGGAGACGATCGGTCAGTTCGCGCTCGGCAACGTCGACCGCTACCCGGAGTTCGCGGTACTGCTGACCGCGGCCGCCCTGCAGGAGTGCTCACCAACGCCGGTCGCCCGCCGGGCCCTGATGGCAGCGTTGGCGTTCAGCCACACCGAAGCAGTACTCGCCGGACACACCGACGCCGTCCGCGGAGTCGCCTGCTCACCGGACGGCGCGCACCTGTCAACCGCGTCCAGAGACGGCACCGCACGGATCTGGCACGCCGCCACTGGCACCGTCGTCCGGGTGCTACGCGGACACACCGGCATGGTGGACGCCGTCGACTGGTCACCCGACGCCACCCGGCTCGCTACCGCCTCCCGGGACGGCACGGTCCGGGTGTGGGACGTGGCAACGGCGGACACAGTCGCGGTATTGCCATGCGGAGACGTGGCACGTGGTATCACCTGGTCACCCGACGGCTCCCGCCTCGCCGGGTCGAGCCGGGACCGAACGGTCCAAGTCTGGGACACCGCCACCTGGAAGGTTGCCGCTCATCTGGTCGGCCACGAAGGGGACGTGTGGGGCCTGCGATTCTCCCCCGACTCCCGCCGGTTGGCCTCCGCCTCCCACGACCGATCGGTCATCGTCTGGGACATCACTTCAGCTACAGCGGAGCAAAGGCTGACGGGGCACGGTGACTTTGTCGAGGCCGTTGCCTGGTCCCCCGACGGCAGTCAGCTCGTCACCGGGTCCGGTGACCACACGGTACGAATCTGGGATCTGGCGACCGGTGAGACCCGACACGTCATCGGCGGTCAGGGATCACCCGTCTGGTCGGTCGCCTGGTCCCCCGACGGGCGCACCGTCGTATTCGCCAGCGGCGACGGCAGCATCCGCGTCTGGGACATCCGCAGGTTGCGCGAGGTAGCCGAGCTACGCGGGCACTCCCAGGTCGCCTGGTCCGTCGCGCTGTCCCCGGACGGGCGGCGGGTATTTAGCGGCTCCGGTGACGGCACCGCCCGGCTATGGATGATCCAGCCGCGTGGCGCTGAACAACGGCTCCTCGCCGGACACGACGGACCGGTCACCGCGCTCGCGCTGGACCGGACGGCGAGGATCGTCACCGGTGGCGCAGACGGCACCGTACGAACCTGGCAGCCGGACGGCACCGCCGCCGTGACGAGGTGGCCAGAGCCAATCGTGGCCCTTGCCTGCTCACCGACAGCCGACGTGATCGCCGTGGGCCTGCGCGACGGCTCGGCCCACCTAGCCGGCGGCGACGGCGCCGTACGCCTCGGGGCTGAGGTCGAATCGCTGGCCTGGTCACCGGACGGGTCCCGGTTGGCAGCAGGCTGCAAGGACAATTCCGTACGAGTCTGGGACGTCCGGACACGCAGTTCCGCCGGCGTCCTGCGTGGACACGCCGATTGGGTAGGAGCGCTGGCCTGGTCGCCGAGCGGCCGCTACCTTGCCTCCGGCTCCGACGACCGAACCGTGCGCGTCTGGGACATCGAACACCCCGGCGACAGCACCGTTCACTCCGGCCACCAGAACTACGTCGACGCGATCAGCTGGGCACCCGACGAGCGCCGGCTTGCCACCTGCTCCGCCGACTGGACCATCCGGGTCTGGGACCTCACCGGCACCGACCACCCGCGGGTGCTGACCGGCCACGACAAGCGCGTCCGCGCAGTGGCCTGGGCACCGGACGGCCAGCGTCTCGCATCCAGCTCCGACGACCGCACCGTACGGGTCTGGGGCAGCGCGGACGACGACCACGGTGAGGTGATCGGCGTGCACCGCGACGGCGTGACCAGCCTCGCATGGCTGCCGGACGGGCGGCAGGTCGTGACTGGCTCAGCGGACGGCACTGCCCGCGTCTGGCCGGACTCGGTCAACCTGACCGAGCTGACCTCAGTCGCACGCTCACGGGTGTTCCGCACGCTCACCGCCGACGAACGGCAGGCACACCTACTACCCGTAGACGCCAACTTATAGCGTCTGCTCGACCTCGCGGGTCTCCTCCTCGACCAGGTAATCGTCCGGGTCCAAACCGAGCGTCTTACGACGCTCGGAGGCCCAGTAGGCGGCGTTGGCCTCATCGAACGGCTCGGGGCCCTCGTGGGAGATCACCCAGACGTGCTGATTCCGCGCGCGGTCCTTCCACGACCCATGGATCTCGAAACCGAGATCACGGCGCAGCGGGACAACCAAACGCTGCCACCTGTCCACCCACTCATCCAGCAGCCCCGCATGGATCGTATAGATGCGGATCTGCACCGACCGTGCCATAACTGTCACCTCATCCGTGGCGCAATCCAGGGCGTGTCATCGACCCTAGCCGAAGCATCGAACGCAAGCCGGCCATAGAGTCCAGCACCCGACGCGACCACTGGCTCCTCACTGGCCCTTAGCCGCCGGGGAGGATCACCCGCGTACGGTGAGGCAGCGATGTAAGCACCCGACGCCTGCCGGTGACCGGATTGACGGCGACCAGCTCACCGGCACCCACTGCCAAGTCTTGAAGGATGACCTCGGTACCGGCCAGACCGAGGAAAGTCTCAGCCTTGCCACCCCGGAGCACCACAAGGTCAATCCGGCCGGACGATAGACCGGAGCGCAAATCCACCCCTACCAACGTCATTGGGGGCACCGCCGGCTTCCCCGCCGGCTTGCCCGCCGGGACATCCTCCTGCGGGGTCACCAAAGCCCACGCCGTCGGCGGATCGCCGCCACCGCGTACGAGCGGGGCGAATGCGTTGCGGATATCTCCGGGGCCGACCTGATGGGTTGTGTCCAGCGACACCGAGCGGGCACTACCGCCGTTAACGTCCTGAATCGCGATGGTGAGCTGGCGGCGCGGGCTCGCGTTCAAACCGACCTTGACCTCTACGGTGGCGAGCTCACGCCCACCGATGAATGCCAACATCTTGCGGCCCGACGTCCCGCGTAACGCCAGTGGACGCACCTCCCCACCGGGCAGGGTGAACGCCGCGTACGCCTCATCGGCACCGGAAGGTTGCCCAAGCAGCAACGATCGCCCATCGGTTGACCACTGACGCAACTCGTACCCAGGCGGGACCGCCCGTTCCGCGGTCCCGGTCAGGTCACGGATCCACCACTGCTCGTCTCGGCGCTGGGCGAACCACCGCCCGTCCGGCGAAAGTGCATGACTGGCCCTCACGATGTCTGCTAGCCCGACGCTGAATTGTTCACCGGAGGCGGTCACCAAGTACATCGGCCACCGAGGCAACGCGCCGGTCATGTCGAGGGCATCGGGGTCATTGATCTGGTAGAGCAGGGCTCCCCGTCCCACGGCCCGATCATCGGGCAGGGCTGTCGGGGTGGCCGGCGGCGACAGCCGACCGGGCAGTCCGGCAAAGAGTTCCCGGGCTGTGACCGGGGCGGCGACCTTGGCCAGCGCCGCTGAGCGGGTGGCGCCGGCTCGCCCAATCGTCACCCCGGCGGCCCCGGCGGCCAGCACCCCAGTGAGCGCGGCAACCAACCACATCCGTAGTCGGTGCCGTCCCTGCGGCGCAACAGGTACCGGTCCCGGTGCCGTGGATTCCATGGTCGTGTCTCCGATCCGGGCGTCCTGCCCGCGCACAGCAGAGCGGAAGATCCACTAACCGTCAATGGTCAGTCGGGCCCCGGTTCACGATCGGGGCTCAAACGTGATCTTCAAAAGGGTTCCGGTCCTCTGTGAACACCCTGCTCAGCCGGGTAGCGAGCGCCGCCGGGACCTGCAAGCAGCCAATGTGACCGCCCGGGAGACATCGTCGGCACGACACCGAGGGCGTCGGCCAGAGCTTGAGTCTGCCGTCGCAAAGCTCACCGCCAGACCCACGGAAGCGGATACATAAGGGTCACTATGGTGTTCGCCCTCGGAAGGCTTCCTGTGTCCGCGCAGGTAGGCTCCGTTCGCTCTTGCGTTCGCCTTGTCGGCCCAAGGGCCTGCCGACAGCGGCCGGGCCATCCCCGCGATCGCCGCTGCCCCGGGCCCACGCTGGTCATCAGCGTCAAGGGTGACATCGTCGACGCCACCCGCGATCTGCGCACCGAACGCGGCACGGTGTGGGCGTTCGACCCGCAGCACATCCTCGGCGCCGACCAGGGCATGTGGTTCATTCCCCTGCGGGCGGTGTCCACCATCACCGATGCCCGCCGCCTCGGCGAGCACTTCGCCGCTGTCGAACGCGAGCCCGGCGTCAGCCGCGACGCCTTCATCGACCCCTCCAGCGAGGAACTGGTGGTCAACCTGCTGCTGGCCGCCGCCTGTTCCGGCCGGGACATCCTCACCGGGTACCGGTGGGCGGTCAGCCCCCGTGACGACGAACCGGCCATGCTGCTGCGCGAGCACGGCTTCGCGCTGCCGGCCGACCCGGTCTCCGGCGTGGTCAACATGCCCGACAAGATCCGCGGCGGCATCTACGCCGGCGCCCAGAAGATGCTCATGTGCCTCACCGAGCCCGTCGTCACCGCATGGGTGACCCCACCGACCCTTGGCGGGGTCCTCGAGTTCGACCCGGCCGCGTTCGTGGTCAGCACCGACGTGCTGTACCTGCTCTGCCAGGGCGGCCCCGGCTCCCCGCCCCGCTGGTCGCAGCCCTCACCGACGCCGTCCCACGCGTCGGCGAGCTGCGCGCCCGCGCCTCAGCCGGACGCCGCCTGGACCCGCCGCTGCTGAGCATCCTCGACGAGGCCGCAACATCTGCCGCCTGCGGCAACTGCCCAACCTCTACTCCTACTACGGCGCCCACGGCCTGCCGATCATCACCATCCTGCAGTCCTACCCCCAGGGCGTCGACGTGTGGGGACGCGAGGGCATGCGCAAGCTCTGGTCGGCGGCGAACGTACGAACGTACGGCGGCGGCGTCGCCAACCCGGACTGACTGGAAGAGCTGTCAAAGCTAATCGGCGAGCACGACGTCACCACCCGGTCGACCAGCAGCAGCGGATCCGGGTGGGGCCAGGTCGGTCTCCCACGCCACCCGCCGCCAGCGCATCCTCGACGTCTCTGACCTGCACGCCCTGCCCCGTGGCCGGATGGTCGTCTACGCATCCGGCCCCCCACCCGCGCTCACCCGCACCGCCCCCTGGCAGGACGGGCCCTACGCGGCAGCGATCCGCGCGTCGATCGCGCACTGGCACCCCACCGGCCGCGCCGACTGGACCCTCTCCCCCGACGCCTCACCGGGGCCAGCCCCATGACCACGCCCACCGCCGGGCCGACCGCCGACGTCGTCGCCGTCGCCGTCGCCGACCTCAGCGCACTACTCGGCCAGCTCGCTGGCGACCCGGGCGCAACCCCGCCGGCCCGCCGAGACGCCGGCAACGGAGGCAGCCGGCGCGGAGCCGGTCTACCGCAACGATCTTGGAGGACGGTCGAGGTCCCCACCTCCGACCCCGGGGGTGAGGGCCTCGACGTATCGGCTGGGATCACCGCGTGTGGTTGATCGCCTGCCGGATCTTCCGCTCCGCCCGGCGGGCGTCGGCCGCGCTGGTCTGCAGCTGGCGCTTGGCCTGGCGCAGCTGCTGTTGCGCCCGAAAGACCGCCTGCCGGATCTGGGTCGTGCTGATACGGCGGGTCGCCATGGTCAGCTCTCCTTCCGGACGCCCTTGAAGCACTCCCCGTCGACCTTGACGTCGAGGAACCGGCCGTTGCCGGTGTCGCGCTTGACCCACAGGCCAGGGGGAGTCTTGGTCTAGGACCGTCTGGTCACCGCGCCGCGGCGGTGTCCGTGTCCAATGTCTTTCGCCATCGTGCTCACGTAGCACTTATGCCCGCCGAGCCTTGGCGAGGCCGTCGCCGTCGACTAGCTCCACGATGCCACTTGGCTGGTCGAAGATCTTGGCCGGGAGCGCCTCGAGCGGCTGTAGAGCTCCCGTCTTCCATCTGCGGGCGATGTCACTGAGCGTCACGTCGCGTCAAATCGGTACGCGGGAGCAGTGCTCCCTAGAGGTTGGCGCCCCAAGATCCACAGCCTTGCTGTGTCCTTGCTCACACCCGATGCCAAGGAAGGCGCTTAAGGAATAAATCACAACGAAAGCCTCCTAGCTTCAGCGGATGCATCAATGAGTCCCGGTGGCTCTCACCTGTCCAGCAGGCCGTCGTCCAGCACAGGTCGAGGCGCACGACCGGGCCATCGGTCCGGGCTCCGCCAAGCTCGAGCGACTGCTCCGAAGGTCCCGTCCGCCGGGACACGACGGCCGCCGGTTCAACCCCCGGGGAGGAGACGGATTAGAAACCCTCCCGGGAGGTAAAGGAGGGTCAGTGATTGCACCCTTCAAGATTCTTCTAGTGCGGGGCATCATCGATCCGCGTTCTGTGCGGTCAGTGGGGTGAGCGCGGACCGATCAATCCGGCGGGGTGCCGAGCTGCTGCGGAAGGAGTCACTAGGACTCCCATCAGCCCCATCCACCCGACGAGATAGCCCCAAAGACCTCTACCGCAATCCGGCTCACCCCGACGTTGGCCCTGCTTCTCGTCTGACGTCATGTCCTCAGTGGAGGTATCGATCTCGTTCCTGCCTGCCCTGGCGCAACGACGCGTTGACGGATGGGTCGGGCGAGTCGTCGGTGCCGTAGGCGACGATCCAGGGGAAATTGACTGCCTACTCGCGGAGGCCCTCTCGCGACAGGGCATTGAGAACGCCGATGGCGAGTGTGTTCGGGCACAGCCCTCTGACCTGACCGCGCTGACCCTGACCGCGCTGACCCTGACCGCGCTGACCCTGACCACGCTGACCCTGACCACGCAGACTCTGACCGCGCAGGTTCTGACCTGACCGCAGGGACATGACCGAGTTGCCACTGCCACCGTGCTGCCACCGCCACCGCCACCGCCACTGCGGCAGCGGCCGCTGCCACCACTGCTGCCACTGGGTGGCCGCCACTGCCGCTGCCACCCCGCACGACTACGACCTCGCCGCTACTGCCGTCGCTGCCGCTGCCGCTGCCGCCGGCCACTTCTGCTAGGGACTAGCGGCCCCCGCCGCCCTCTCGGCTGATCTTCACCGTGGGCGACAGAGCAAGCCCAAGCTCACGCGTGCGGAGACAATGCCCGGCAACACGAAGACAATCGTTGCCCGCAGTGCCAGTCTTGGCCTCGTCCCGATGATTCCTACTCGGCGAGACAGATCCCGGTGCCCTGATACCCGGTCGGTACCCAGACCTTGCGCGCAGTCGACACCCAGCCGGTCGGTACCGCCCACCACTCGGTCGGTCAGTGCCCGTACCGCAGCTGGTCGTACCCGTAGCGCGGTCGGTCGGTCGGTACCAGTACCCCGCGGTCGGTCGGTACCGCGTACCGCGGTCGGTCGGTCGGTCGGTACCAGCACCCCGTGGTCGGCCGGTACCGCGTACCGCGGTCGGTACCAGTACCCCGCGGTCGGTCGGTACCGCGTACCGCGGTCGGTCGGTCGGTACCAGCACCCCGTGGTCGGCCGGTACCGCGTACCGCGGTCGGTCGGTTGGTACCAGTACCCCGTGGTCGGCCGGTACCGCGTACCGCGGTCGGTCGGTACCAGTACCCCGCGGTCGGTCGGTACCGCGTACCGCGGTCGGTCGGTACCCGCGCTCGTTACCCTTTGGCCGACCAGTGCAAGCTTGTCGGTCCGGCTGCTAAGTCGCGCACCGGAACCGGCGGCCGGATCCATTATCAATCTGCAGGGTTGGAATTGAGCCCTGTCGCCCCACCCAAGACCGAGCCTATCTGCGCAGGGCTGAGCCAACGCTCGCTCCGTTGCCCACGGTGAAGACCAGTGGAGGAGCGACGGAAGCGGCAAGCTGGTAGCAGAAAGTGGCGGCGGCAGCGGTGGCCGCAGTCGTGCCGGGTGGCATGGGCAGCACGGTGGTAGTGGCAGCACGGTGGCAGTGGCAGCACGGTGGCAGTGGCAGCACGGTGGCAGTGGCAGCACGGTGGCAGTGGCAGCACCGTGACAGTGGCAGCACGGTGGCAGTGGCAACTAGGTCACGCCACCCCGGCCAGGTCAGCCGGCCAGCGCGGTCAGGGTCAGCGCGGTCAGGGTCAGCGTGGTCAGGGTCAGCGCGGTCAGGGTCAGCGTGGTCAGGGTCAGCGCGGTCAGGGTCAGCGCGGTCAGGGTCAGCGCGGTCAGGGTCAGCGCGGTCAGGGTCAGCGCGGTCAGGGTCAGCGCGGTCAGGGTCAGCGCGGTCAGGGTCAGCGCGGTCAGGGTCAGCGCGGTCAGGTCAGAGGGCTGTGCCCGAACACACTCGCCATCGGCGTTCTCAATGCCCTGTCGCGAGAGGGCCTCCGCGAGTAGGCAGTCAATTTCCCCTGGATCGTCGCCTACGGCACCGACGACTCGCCCGACCCATCCGTCAACGCGTCGTTCCGCCAGGGCAGGCAGGAGAAAATCATTCCCTTCATTAGGGACACGAGCGAGAAGCAGAAAGGACTTCCGCCGTCCGAATAGTTGATTCGAATTTCCACAAGACAGCGTTCCCGCTTGAGTGACAACTTGCATTTCTAACCAATCACTCTGGAAGCATTCATTTAACAAGGAAAAGGGGGCCGACAAGCGGCCCCCTAGGGTGGGTAGTGCTATACAGCAACAGGACGGTGTCAATTATCCTTTCCGTTGTCGTACCAAAGAGTGATCAATATTCGGACTACGATCAGGCCGCCCACCCACGTCAGGAGAAGGGTCCAACGCGTGGAGGTCTCACCAAGAGCGTTGAGGAGTTCGAGCAGGCCAGAGGCCAAGCTCAGGCCCACCAGAGTCTCCTCGTGGCCATCCCGCGAGTCGGGCTCCTGGGGATCGATAGGAGCGTTCTGCAGCGACAAAATGCTTCTCCTTCAGGTGGTGATGGTCCCGGTTCAAAGGGGCCCGATCAGCCGGCGTTTGCGATGCCTCAAGAATGCATCTCGGCGACCTCTGCCGCCACCCGTAAAGCGGGCCAGGATGGATCGTGGCAGTCATAGAACAATTGGCTTCTAGGGCCGCGCAGGCCAGGGACAAGTGCGCGCCAGCGGGCTCCCGGCTACTGAAAGTAATCGGCGGCACAGCCGAGATACGCGGAACAACCTCGTCGGCTTGCTACCGAGTCGAGTGTCCGCAGGATCCGTCGGCGCGGCGTGAAAACTGGTTCTGGCACAGATTTTGTTACGCGTGCTCGCTGCGGTATCGGCTTGGGTCCGGGGGTGAAGATCATCGTGGCGTTAGCACGGTGCCCATGCGGCGGTTGGCCGACGTCAGGCTGGGCAGCCGTGAGGTGCCGCGCTGCACCTGTCGCCTCTGCCACTGAGCAGTTACAGCACGGCGATGGATCTCGGCATGCAAGATCCGCTGCAACCCTTATCCGACCTCCCGCCGCCGACAGGAAGACCACCACGTACGTCGTCGTCGGACTTCGACATCGGGGGCGAGGCCGCCGCGTCGCTATGGTGTTTCCCGGCGGACCTCGCTGCGCATCCATCTCGATCGAGCGGGCCCTGTGAGATCTCTCGGCAGGTTGTCAGCGGCGGATTCTCACGGGTGCCAGTAGATGACGTGGCCGACGCCCAATGGGGGGGACCCGTGTGTTTGGACCAACATGAAGGGCCTTCGTCGCCGTCCGCAACCAGCTACCCAGCTAGTCGACGTATGGCAATCGCCGAACACAGGAACGACTTGCCGCAGCACCGCCCAACGATGAGTGGCTGGCGTTTGTCGAGCGTGAAGCTGAGGCACTGCGACAGCGGCTGTCGGCCATCGAGATGAACCACGAGGCCCCACTAACCCGGATGGGGGCAACGATCCACACCGATGCGCTGACATCGGATGTCGCGGCGCACTGACCCCTCAACGCCGACGTAGCCTGCGGAGGTGCGGGCCCGTGACTGTTCGTCAACGTTGCGACGGCGACCACGAGCAATGCGGTGCGCTGAGCGGTCGGCTGCCGGACCGCGGACGCGTTCGGGCTGTGTAAGGCCGGGTTAGCACTCCTGTGGACTGAGCGACCCCCAGCAGGCGACGATGAAACACAGACGAATCCGCGCAACGGTGGATCCCGGCTGCGGGCGAAGGGATGGATGGTGGCCGTGACCTACGAGCAACTACCAGAAGTACTTCGACGATTCGATCGCAAGCCCACCGCGATCGTCGCGGAAGCGATCCCGACCCAGGTCCTGTGGATCTGTCTGCTGCAGCTGCCCAGCCTCGGCGGCCAGCTGGGGCTTACCGGCGTCCACGAGTGGCGCTTAGGGGGCCACGGAATAGGTGACATTAGCGGACGAGACGCCGACGACAAGATCGTTGCCCACATCGAATTGAAGTCGGCCACTGCCAGGGCGAACGTGGGATCCAGGTGCTTCGACGGGTGCGGACAGGAGCTGTACCAGCTTGAACACATGGCCCACCAGCCCTATGCCCAGATCGTCCTGGTCACACACAGCGCCCGCTTTCACATCGCGGAGAAAATGACTCAGCAGGCCGGCCTCGGGGAGCGGGTGCAGATCAAGTCCTTCGCGGATGTCGCCGACGCGACCGATCTCTCGCTGGCCCAGGACGGCACGCCACGCTCCCACTTGCTGGAGAGCCTGTTCGATGTGGAAACTGCGCTGCCGTCGTAAAGGCCCGCCGGTCAGGCGGGTTGGACCGGCGTGGCTTCCCGCCGGCCGAGATCGGCGTCGAGGATGGCGCTGAGCTGGATCGCGCCGATGTCTTCAGCCGGCGACGCCGTCGATTCGAGCATCAGCTGACCGCGGGTGTCGAGTTGTACTGGTGCGAGTGTCCTGCCCGCGTCGTCCAACTCCGCCAGGTCGTCGTCATCGACAACCTGCGACTCCCGGACGATCCTCAGCTGCTCGTCGCGGAAGAGTTCGGCGGCCCGAGCCGCACGGAGACGCTCCAGCGCCTCTTTCCTGCCGATGACGCGTCTGTGCGCGTCGAACACCTCTGCTTCGTGCACCACCTCCGCCAGCGGTGGCTGCACAGCGGTCGGGGCAGAGACCGCCGACGTACGAGTGGCTGCTTCCTTTGCGATGGTGGCCCGCCGGCGACCCGTCCAATCCTTGACGGCCTTCACCCTGGCCTTGGCCGAGGGAATCACGTCGTCGCTGAGCCATTCCAACACGACCGGCGTCGCCCGCCGGATCAATTCGCGCGTGACGACAACACCGGCTTCGACCAGGAGCGCCTTGAACTCCTCGCGCTCCCTGGAGCGGGGATCCGCCGAGTACCGGATGTGTGACTGCGGAGCACTGGTCGACATGACCTTTTCATGATCCGTCGGCGGCCGGAGCGTGGACTGCCCAAGAATCCTCGAATCCGGAGCGAGGAACCCGGATGTGAAACTGCCCGGCTCCTTCTGCGAGTGGAACAGGTTCGCCCCGGCCGGCCGCTTGACCCACATCAGTTCTTCCACCATCGCCGGTTCTTCCGGCCCTACCGGTTCTTCCTGCATCGCCGTCCTTGCCCTAGTCCACCCGTCCACCCTGGCGCGGGCCATCGCCGCAGACATGCGTGCCCCGGCCGTTCAGGGCACGCCACTCTGCTGAAGTTTCTCACCTCTCGTCAGTGGATCTCTCGCTTGCCATCAGTACTGGACAGCAGGCCGATTGGATGCTGGATGGGCAGGCCAGGGGCCTACGTCCCGACAGCTGACGAGGCTATCGATCGGCTACCTGCGTCAGCCAACCGGCCAGGCCGGCGAGACGTCCCGACTCAATATGCCCCAGGACCCGGCCGATACCCTTACCACGTGCGGGGACGGGCGCCCCGTACGCAGCATGCGGTCCAGCCGGGTTGACGTGAACGACGGCGGAGAACAGTGGGCTGTTCTGGCGGCGGACCTCGCAGGCCGCAGCAAGCCGGGCCGGGTCGAACTCGTTGGTGATAAGCACGTAGTCGAAGTCCTCGCCCGCCTCCTCAAGCTCGGCATAGTCTCGGAAGTCGCTGACGAACTGCTCCTCCCGGTCACTTCTCACACTCCACTTGCAGGAGACGAGCGTCCGCCTGCCAGTGACCTGGTGAACGAGTGCGAGATCCACCTGTCTGGGCTTGCTGTTGGCCCTTGGCCTCCGGAAACCCGGCACTTGGTGAAGCAACGGACGAACAAGAATGGTGTGGGTGTCGGCGATGGCCGGGATGCGGTTCAGGAGCGCGCTCACGGTGTCTTCAAAGCCTTCACCGACCAGGTTCTTTCGCTTGTTCTCTAGGCCGATGTGGGCGTAGATCCTCTCCGTTAGCGTCCTGAGGGCGACTGTTGACGGCCGCTGCGCGAGGAACGGATCGAGCACTCCGGTGATGATCGACTCTAGTTCGGGGTCCTCGCCGGGTTCGGCCAAGCCCATGCCCTCGAAGGGCTGGCGTTGGCTGGTGACGGTTTCCAGTAGTCGCGTGCGGGTCTGGGCGGCGACCTGCGCAAGATCAGCGGTGGCGTGTCGGAAGAGGTAGTCGATGTGCTTGTCCAGCTCGCCCGGCGGCGCCCCGAGTGCTTGCGCCGACCAGACGTGGAAGGCGAGGCTGCGTGCGTACCAGGGGCGGCCGGGCTGGCACTTGTCGCTTTCGTAGCAGTGAGCGAGTCCTGTGGTGCGGTCGATCCAGAGCAGCAACCGGTAGACATGTCGCCAGGCGTTCTCCGGGCTCACTGCCTCGGCGCTAGAGAAGTACCGTTGCAGCAGCCGGGCGCGGTTTTCCTCGCCGAAGGCGCGGGCACTGGCCTCACGTGTCGGGCCTTCGGGTGCGTCAACCAGCCCCGGTATGGCCACCTGATCTCCAACCACTTGCCGAGGGTACTAGGCATGTCCATACTTCGGTGCCCTGTAGGGGCTGAGACGTCCTGGTAGACGTGCAGGAAGTGATCCGGTTTGTGCAATAGTTGCCAAGTCGTCAGCCATGAGCGGGCGTAGGCGCCTCGTTGCCTGTTTCGCTCGGGTTGAATCGGGAGACTCGGACGGAGCGTACGGAGCTATGCCTGACCATCTGTCAAAGGCGGGACGCTCGCGCGTGATGGCTGCCATCCGGTCCAAAAACACCAAGCCGGAGTTGATGCTGCGGCGGGCGTTGCGAGCCTCAGGCGTGACCGGCTATCGAATCCACTGCGCATCTCTTCCAGGAAAGCCGGACATCGCCTACACGCGCTGGCGCCTGGCCATATTCGTGGACGGCGTTTTCTGGCATGGCCATCCGGATCATTTCAAGCCGGAATTGGCCAGCCAGTACTGGCGGGACAAAATCGCGCGGAACCAGAAGCGAGACCAAAGGAACGACGCCGCGCTTACTGCTATGGGATGGACTGTTCTAAGGTTTTGGGACACGCATGTCAAGGACGACGTTGATGGTGTTACCCGGGTTGTAACCGCCGCACTGAGGGAGCTCGGCCGGCCGGGCGCTCCAACCACCGGCTAGGCGCCGGCTGCACCAGGACGGGCTGGCTCCTTCTCCGAGGAAGACGGCGAAACCGTCTGCACACCCTGCTCGCGACAAGCGTCGATAAGGGACTTGACCCTTTGCGCGATTTCCTCTGCAAGCAACGGCGGCACGGCGTTACCCACCTGCCGGTAGCGGGAGTGCGCCTGGCCACCGTCAATGCGTCCAGGGAGGGGACCGCGCCGAGGATCGGTTGTGAACACGAAATGGTCGGGGAAGGACTGCAGACGCGCGAACTCCCTGACGCTCAGGGCACGTGGCATTCGATAGTGGTAAGCCGAATCGGCCTTAGTGTTTAGCGTCCAGGCCCACACGCCGGGGTGGAGGCGACGATATGCGTAAAAGTGCGCCCGCCCGAGTTTGCCACTGTCCGTGCTCGGTCCCCACTTCTCGCCACTGATGTAGCGAGCGGTCAAGGCTTCAGTGAGGTCTCGGTGGTTGCCGCCGGCTGGAATACCCTTTAGTCGTGTGACCGTGTCGGAGTTGATTCGAGGGACACTGACGTTCCAAATCCTTTCCTCCAGCTGCTTCCGCATCAAGCGCTGGTATGCGGACTCGGCTTCCTTCATTTCTCCGATGGGCATCGCCTCTTCGCGTCGCCCAGCTTTCAGATTCCAGAGGTCTGAGAGTGCCTGGCTAGCCGTAACAACAGAGGTATTGTCCGGGTCTTCAAGCGCCTTGAGCAGGGCCGCTGCCCGCACTTCGTCGCGACGTGTTTCGACTGCGTACTTGCCCTTGCTCTGGCGAACCAGGGCGAGGTGAAGGGTTGCTTCCGTCCCCTTGAACAGTGGCGGGGTCTCCCCCAGGTCACTTCGTAAGCCGACGAACACCAGACGCTTGCGGGCCTGCGGAACGCCGAAGTCAGCGGCGTCAAGAAGGTTCGGCCGAACCTTGTATGCGCCGTCAAGCTCGAGGTCCTCTTTAACCTGCTCCAGCACGCCCATCTGGGCCATGCCCGGCACGTTCTCCATGACGAATGCGAGCGGCCGTAGCTCTCCGACAGTTTTGACGAACTCCCGGTACAGGGAGTTACGGGGATCGTCGATGATTCGCGAGTGATTTCGGACCTGTGAGAAGGCTTGGCACGGCGGGCCACCCACGACCACATCGACGCCCTGCCCTGCCTCGATGATGCGTTCATGCACCTCAGGCAGCCTGATATCACCACAGATGGCTTGTGCCTCTGGGAAGTTGAGGGCGAACGTCGCGCAGGCGTCCGGGTCGATGTCGCTGGCGCCCACGATCTCGAAGCCAGCCTGCTGGAATCCTTGGGAAAGGCCGCCGGCGCCAGCGAATAGGTCGAGTACGCGTGGCTGCTGTGCGGGCAGGAAGTCGACTGGAGCGCTCGGCGCCGTGTCGCCTTCGAGTCCGGGCAATGGCAGTGCCAGTTGCGTGACCACGCAGCCCCCTTCGACCCGTCCCGTCACGCCGCGTACGCGCGGTGCTACAGCAGGCCCAATTCTGGTCCTGGCCGCACGTAACGAGCGGCCGCCGCGCCGGGTGGCGCGCCTGTCATATTTGATCCTCTCCTACACCCGTTCGACAAGTCGTCGTCTGGCTCGGCTGCGCGCCGACGTGAGCCACGGCGTCAACGGCGATCGACCGGCGTTCTGGGCGCCAACCCGAGCACCAGCGATGATGAGCGCCGAGCACCCTGCTGGGGCGGGCAGTTGTCAACGCTGCGCGAGTTGAGGCGCCTTCGAGGCACGCCTTAAATAGCCACCCTGCCGAGGCAGTGTGCAGTCCGTCACGGCCCGTCCTAGATTCCGAATGAAGCCACTGCAACTGCGCTCCAGGGGTGCAGGCCCTGCCTCCGGCACGGATGACTTCCCGGCGTGCCAGCTGACCATCGGCAGATGACGACGGGGCGGGGTCGGCCCGGCCAAGGCTGCACCGGACCCTTCGACGACCGCCGCCCTGTCGCACAGCGTTCGCGGCAGATCCTCTGGGCCACTGCCCTGCCCCGCACTCCGACCGAGGGCAACGTAAGACTCCGGGCTTGAACTAGGGTTTTGAGGCGAAGCGCCTACGTCAGTGTCCGTGCGAGCGAACCCATCAGGTATCCGGGTGCGCGTTCCAGGGCGTAGCTATCGGCGGCGACAATGGCGTCGAGCTCGGTGACAGTGTCACGAGCGGCGGCGGCCGCGTTGGCGAGTCGTCCGCTGGCAGACTCTGCGTCGTAGGCCTCTAGCGGATGCTTGACGATGATTGCGATACGGCCGTGGGCGGGGTGGCTGAACACGGCGGTCGGCGCAGGCAGGTCGTCAAGCAACTGGGCACCGTAGGTTGTGGCCCATGCGGTGACGGCCCGTCGCTCTACCTCGACATCTGGGACGAGTGGCCCTCCCCGAAGCAGGCCGAACAAATCCCGCGCCAGTCGCCAGTCGAGCAGCGTGTGGTAGGCCATGTTGGAGTAGTCCCGTAGGCACCGGTAGCAGGAGCCGGTGCAGGCTGCTGCATGGCCCGGTTCCTCGAACTCGGTGAGCCGGGCCTGTATGTGGTGTAGGAAGCGAGGGAGCGTGCCTGGTGACCCGAGGTGAGTGCTAAAGCCGGCACCGTTCTCGAGGGTGTCGGCGAGGAAGGCGTACGTGACGGGTTGCCGGTCGTCGTCGGCGCCGGTGTAGATGCCTGCGCTCAGCTCTTGCGGCTGGATGTCGAGGTAGCTGGCAGCGGCGGCGCGTAGCAGGAAGGCTAAGGAGTACCAGGCGGCTCGCCGCCCGGCTGTTTCGTCAGGTGCGCCGCTTGGCTGCTGCAGCCCCTGTTCCAACGTGAGCCGCAGCCCGGGGAATCGGTAGCCGGGCGCTGCGCCGGCGAACAGGAAGTCGGTGGGCTGCACGGCGCCCAAGGCGACCTGGATCGGATCGCCTGATGCATTCTCGCTGCGGACAAGGTTGCCGGTAACGGCGTCTGGTGACAGATAGCCTAGACAGTTGCCGCTTACCGGCGTGAGGGCAAAGAGGCGGCCGCCGTTGTCGTTGACGGTGTAGCGGGTCCCGGGGCCGCTGTAGGCGGCGACGGCGCCCTCCTCGTGGTGCGTGAGATCCGAAAGAGTGGCGTGGGCGCGCGCCGCCATTGTGCGGGGCGACCATGTGAAGTTGCCGTCGAAGTCACGGCGGTACCCGGCGCGAAAGCCGAGGGGTTCCCGTAGTTCAGTCGGTCGGTAAGCAGGCTGCTGGGCGCCGCACCGCGGGCAGGTTTCCAGACCGTTCGCTGGGTCGGGCAGCGCTGCCAGCAGCTCGATGTGGGAGCAGGTCTTGCATACACCGACGAACCGCGGTGTGGCGAGCGGCTCCGCGACGGCGCGGGGGCGGGGCATCACGGGGTCGAAGGCGCAGATTCCGACGGCCGGGTAGACCCAGCCATCGCGGACAACTTCGCTCATCGGAGCAAACTGTGACACAGCGATGGCGACGTCGCGGTCGATGACGGCGGATGGAGGCCATGGGTAAGACCGAGTGGGCTTGCGCAGGTAGAGATAGCGAACCCGGCTCGGGAAGCCGAACATCGGCAGCACGCCGGATTCGGCTAGCCGCTGGCTTAGATCTGGGTGCCCGCTGTCCTGGACGGCGACATCGCTGATCCGGTCCAACAATGCCGGGACCCATGCGTCAGCATCGAACCCTGCAACTCCGCCGTGGCAGCGGGCAGCTAGCGCCCTGGCGGCAGCATCAACGCTAGGCCGGTTCTGCTCGATCCAACCCACCACATGCCGGCGCGCGCGCTGCCAATCGGCGGCTGGCCCGAACTGGCCATGGGAATTGTTGGTGAGGTCGGGCAGGACCTGGTTGGCTACAAGCGCGGGCCCAAGGCTCGCGAACGCCATCCGTAGGACCTCTGCAGCGAGGACCCGTTGAAAGATCTCGGGCCGGTCGAGCGCAAGGTACGGAGCGGGCGTGGGCTCGTTGGTGATCAGGTCAGGGCGGTCGAAGTAGTACTCGTCGTGGCTACGCCCGCGACAGACAGTGAGAGCAACGGCAACTGGCGCGCCACGTCGGCCCGCACGGCCGACCCGCTGCTGGTAGTTGAACCGGGTGGGCGGCATGTTTGCCATGACGACGGCCGATAGGTCGCCGATGTCGACGCCAGCTTCCATCGTGGTAGTGACCGACAGCAGGTCGATCCCGTTCGGCAGCGGAGGCTCTCCGGTGCCGCCGAGGAAGATTCCCTGAAACCGGGCTTGTCGCGCTTGGGACTCCACCCTGCCGGTCTGGCCGGTCAGCTCGGCGCACGCCAGGCGGAACATGCCCTGCCCGTTCGACGCCTTCCATGTGTAGTAGTCGTCTTCGTGTGACACCGGTTCCGGCTCGTTAGGCAACCGCCGTTGGCAGCCGGTGCAGATCCCGATGCCGCGGGCAAGGTGCTGGCGCCGGCACGATTGGCATCGCCAGGCGCCCTTGCCCGGCGGCCGCAGGGTGACCCGCTCTGGCCGGATTACGTACTCGACAACCGCGTCGCCCCATGTGGCGCGGACGAGTTGCTCAACGGCTGCTGCGGTGCTGTCGAGTTCCCGAGCTGCGGTTTCCCAGAATTTCCGCAGCCGCGCCGGTGGTTGGATAGAGCCGTCCCGAAGGCCGGTAAACCGGCGCATCTGGGCCAACACGCGAAGGCTGGCCCGAGCTACAGCACGAGCGCTGTCCGGGGGTAGGTCAGCGTCCTCGGTGTCGTCTTGTAGCGCGAGCCAGCCCAGCCCGAGGGACTCGAAGTCGCGGCCAGCGCCGGAAAACAGGCCTTCAAGCATCTCCTGTCGTAGTTCCTGTTGGATGTCGTCGAGGAGAGCCTGCTGGTTGGCGCTCAAGTTGCTGGCTTGGACGGGGGCCTGGCCGGCCCACCGGTAGAGCGTCGTCCACGGCTGTTCGCTGCGGTCGGCCTGCAACGACGCCTTCGGGCCCCCCGGGTTGATCCCCATGGCCAGCAGGTCGCCGGCCAGGTCTCGAGCCAGGTTCTCGACGCTGGGCTGGCCGGCGAGATCGCTTCGCAGCGCGGCTTCTGACGACGGGTCGGCGTGGGGCGCTTTCTCCCAGATGTCGCATAGAGACTGGAAGCTCGCGGCGTTACGCTGGCGAAGCCGGGCGACTGCAGCCCACGTGTCGTCGTCTCGTGGGCCCTCCTGGTAATGCCTCCGGGCGAGCTCGAGGTCCCCGCTGCCTGCTGCGGGCTGGCTGACTCTCCGGTGTAGCAGCAGCCGCAACAGGTCCTGATAGTGGCGCAGCCCAATGCCCGCAGCTAGCTTCGCCGCATCCTGGCGACTGTCGGAGAAAATGATGCTCTTGCGTTCCTCGACCGGCAGGTGTCCTGCCATCTGCGTGATCAAGACTTGGTTGATCTTTTCGAAACCGGTGCGCATGGTGCGGATCGGGGACCGCTGGCGGCGCCGGTCGGTCAGCGGCAGGGGACCATTGCGGTCGCGGCGGATCTCCCAGTCATCCCCACACCCAGGGCATCGGGTCGGGAACGGCTGCAGGCCGTCAGCGCCAATCGCCGCCACACCACGCCGCAGCCCAGCAGAGCTGACGTGGAAGCTCCATCCGGTGAAACCGCGCTCGCCATTGGACAGCCGCCCAGTCGCCGAATCCAGGCGACTGCGCCGGTATTCGAAGGTGACATTGCCACCATCGGCGGTCCAACGGCGGTCGGTCTCCAACGGGACCGTGCGAGGCCAGTACACGATGTAGTTGGCGGCCGTCGGGTTGAGGACAACCTGGTCCGGCAGCTTCGACAGGTCGGGCACGTCGGCAAGAAGGAACGTATCGACGGATCGCTTGGACAATTCGTCCTCAGGGGCGAAGCCGCCCAACAGGACGTCGCCACAGGTCTGGCAGTAGAGCAACTCCAGCACGCGGCTGCCGCACTGGCACCGGCTGGCCGGCTGGGCGTAAAGCCGACCAACAGTGCGCCCGTCATAGGCGTCGCCTTCGACAGCGGTGCAGCCCGCGTCGGTGCAAGCCCAGATACCTGGGACGTTACGAAACATCAAATGGGCCCGGATGCGGGGAAGCTTGCTGCCCGGCAGCGTACCGGCTGAACGTAGGCCAGCGAGCAGGCCGCGCAGCGCCTCGTCCCGCTGGGCTGGTTCACAGGCAGGGAACAACCGACGTGCGAGCAGCGACGTCTCCTGAGCTACTGGGCTAGCGGCTGACGCGCCATCCGGGCTCGAGAGGCATGCGGCGGCGAACGCGTCGGCGGCGCCGGTCTCGGCCAGCACGGCTGCGCATTCCTCAGGCGCCTCCTGCCCGGTCAGCCTCGTGAGACGCGAAGCCTGAGGAGACACGTTGACCTGGGCGGCTGCCGGTCGAACGAGCTCGCCGGGGACAAAGTCGAAACTTTCCCGGGGAAGGGCGAAGAACTCCTCGAGGAAGCCCGCATCCCGAGCCGGATCCAGCGATGCGGAGGCAGCAAGGACGCGGATCCGCTCGGGGGCGTCCGACAGCCCTAGCCGGTGGCGGAGGTTTCGCAACAGGTAGGCGACCTCGGTGCCGGCCGTGCCGCGGTAGGTGTGCAGCTCGTCGATGACCAGCGTGAATCGCGTCGAGGGATCGTCTTGCAGCCATCGCCGGGTGCTGTCGAAGAACGCCGCGTCACGTTCGCGCAGCAACATGACGTTGAGCATCGAGTAGTTGGTAATCAGGATGTCAGGCGGAGCGTCGAGCATGTCCCACCGGGAGCGCATCTCCGCCCCGTCTAACTGTGGGAGGAAGGCACGGTCCTTCTCGCGGCGGATCGCTGCGCCCCGCCGACTCGTCTGCAGCAGGTCTTCGCGCAGCTCCTCCAAGGCGGCGGCGTTGCCGGGTGCTCCGGTCACCGGTGTTTGGCCTGTGTAGCGGCCGAAGTAAAAGCGGTGGCCGTTGCGATGGCTGTCCAGCCACGCACGGGCCTGGCTGCTGTCCAGCGCGCGGCGAAGCCGGACGAGCTGATCGTCGACGAGGGCGTTCATCGGATACATCACGAGCGCGCGTACCGCCGCAGGCCGGCCCGTCTCGCCCTGCCGCTGCGGCACGAACGGAGCTCCGGGAGTTTCCCACCACGGTCGGTGCGGGGCCGGGGTACCGGACCAGCCACGCGACTCGCTCAACAGGCTGGCCAGGATCGGCAGCACGAAGGCCTCTGTCTTGCCTGAGCCGGTTCCCGCCGTCACGACGGTGTTCCGGCCAGCCGTCAAGCCGCTGCGTAGCGCCTGCTCCTGGTGCCGGTATAGCGGCCGGCCAGGCGGGATCAGGCCGCACGCGGCGAACGCCGCGAGCTCAGGCACTGCACCGGTAGCAGTCGCGGAGGCCGTCATGTCGTGCGGAACGACGGCGTAGTCGGGCCGCATCTCGATGAGCGGCCGGCGCCAGGCGCCCCCATCGCGGTCAAGGAGCGCACGGCGCTCTCGCACGAGTCGCTCGTCTTTGAGCCCGAACGGCGTGTCGTAGTAGCGAAACAATGCATCGCGCAGGGCGTCGAAGGTCGCCAGCGCATCGAGGCTCGCAGGTCCCGTCATTGTTCCTCCAGGCGGTGCCCCAGCGAGCCTGCCAGCTGCCGCGCCAGGCTGAGGGGCACGTTGTCGAAGGCGACCGTTTCGGCGCGGTCGGTCAAGCGGGGCGGCAGGCCCGTGCACAGGGCGGCTGCAGCGGCATGCAGGGGTGGCAGCGGTGCTCCGTAGTCTACGAAAAGTGTTCCTGCCTGTTCCCTACCAGGCTCGGCCCGCCAGCGCAGGGGCTGGGCGCCACACGCGGCAAGCACAAGATGGATGCCCTCTGCGTACGTGGTCCGGTGCCAGGCACCGGCGCGCTGCAGCAGGTACGCCATCCGGCCGTCGCGGCGCAGGCGGTACAGGCCCTCGCCTGCGCCGGCCGCTCGGGCTGAGACGGGCTCCCACGCCCGCCTGAGGGGCGCGTAGCACTCCACTGTCGCGTTTCCGCTGGCCGGTGGTGCCGCAGCATCCCCCGGCCGGATGACAGCGATGCTGCTTCCAACCTGAAGAGCCGAGCAGGGCACGTACCGGGCTCCCAACCGGCTCGCCAGCTCGGGAAGCTGGGCCGGGGAGTCGTAGGAAATCAACACGGCGGACGGCGGTGGGAGTGCCGTGCTACGCCCTGGCCGCGACGCGAACGTCACTGCGAGGTCCTCGCTGGCCAGCCGGTCGAGCACGCTGGCAGGGCGGGCGCCGGCTAGAAGGGCGGTGCCATCCGACTGGGGCAACCGAGTGATCACCGTTGGTGCTGCCTGCCAGGAGCCGGCAGTCCAGTCGACGCGTGCAAGGCACATGGTCTCGGCGTCCCTGAGCCACCGGCCGGCGCTGAATCCCCTCGTATCGCGGTGCCCGTGCTGGCCCGTCGCCGCGAGCCACCTGATCCGCGTAGACAGGTCATCGAGGCTGCCGTGCTGGACTTCGCTCATCCAGCGGGCCAACAGGTCAGCGTCCAAGGAGGTTCTCCGCGGCCTGCGTGTACAGCCGCCAGCGGTCCTGGTCGCTTGTGATCCGCGTTGCCGGACCCAGCAGACGTCCCCACACTTCCTGAGCGGCAGCGGTTAGCTGGTGCATGGCGGGGAGGGTGGGATGCACCGGCCGGACGCGCCACCCTAGCTGCGACCGCTCGGCGATCCATGCGGTCCCGCGCGGCGGGACGTATTCGAACCGGTACGTCGCTCCGATATCCATGAGGCCCTTCAGCCATGCCGGGACAGCGGGCTCTTCGACGAGTGCAACGGTCCCGTCATCGAGCAGCGCGTAGGCCTCCTGGATGCCGCGGCGAACCAGCACCGGCTGGCCACCAGGGTCTCCCGTGCCTACCCATGCGCCTTGTACGGCGGCTCCGGCCGGATCTACCGGCACCGCCCCGGCACCGAGCGTCTGGACCACAGTAAAGCTGAGGTCCGTCCGGTCAGCGGTCAGCTCATGCCTCCCCCCAGGAAGCGGACCCAGCACCCGAAGCGGTACCGGAAAACCCGCAGCCCTGAACTCCTGCTCAACGCCATCCAACACAGCGCGGACCATTCGCGTCTGCTCACCGGCAGGCAGCAGCATGTCAGGCTCGCCGCCAGCAAGATAGTGGCGACGGCCCAAGCCTCGCCCCACCGGAAGACCGTGGCATAGCACCGGCAATATCCCCGTGTCCTGGCGCAGCGCCGAGGCCACTCCCTCCCGCAAGCCCGGCAGAGCACCCTCGACCACAGCTGGATTGGTGATGCGCACGTTGAGGAAGGTCACCCAGCCCGACAGCAGGGACACCCTCGCCGGTTTCCAGCCCGCAGCCGCAGAGGCCTCGAGGATCCTGCTGACCTCAGCTTCGGCAGCCTCGGCGACCAATAGCACCTGATCCTCGAAGGCAACCACCCCGGAGTGCGCCGCCCAAGCACCGATCGTGGGGTCCTTGCGCATCGCCACAACGTCGGCAGCCGGAACGTGCAGCGCGAGCTGCGTACCGCGAGCGTGCAGGCCACTTCGAAGAGTCCCTGAGAAGGTGGGCAGGTCCCCGTCCAGGTCATAAAGATCGCCGTCTCCCCGGACAGACAGCTTCAACTCTCCACCGCCGGGCAGTTGCACCACGTCCTCGTCAACGCCCGCCACACGTTCTACTTCCCACCACATCGACCACGAGTCGGTATCGACGCAGGCACGCAACCGGGCACGCCGCAAACCTGCCCGCTCGCGGACCAGCCCGTCCCAGTGCTCCGCTAGTGACGACACCACCCCGCCCAGAAGCTGCGAGTCGGCGTCGTTCTGCAACGCCGCCACTAGCCTGGGCGACAGTCCACGCGGCCGGCTGGCCCAAATGCGCAGGTGGTAGAGGATGCTCTCCACATTCGGAACGCCACCACGACCAATGCCAAGCGCTGCGAAAAACTCTGTCAGCCGGTAGCGGTCCTCGGCGCGAACAAGCGCCTGGGACAGCGGGTAGCCGATGCGGTGGAAGTGTCCCCCGGTCCGGATAGTGCTAATCCCCCGCTGGCCCTCCATCCCCTCGAGCCAGTCGTGCAGCACACGCCACAACGCTGCGACTACGTCGAAGGCCTGCGAAAACCGGTCTCGCAAGCGAGCGAGATCGTCTGGTGGGGCGCTGGGCTTCAACGCTTCCGCTAAACGGATGTAGTAGGCATTTGGCGCCGAACGCTCGTCGCGGTGCATCCGAGTCGCGGCCAGCACGGTGACGGCAAGCAGCGGTAGGCACGGCGGCGGCTCGGCGCGACTACCCCTACGCCACCGCGTCACCGCAGCCTCCACCGGACCGAACAGCCGCGCCTCGTCGGCCAGGCGCAGATGGCGCGTCACTGCATCGGTAAGCGAACCGGAGCCGCCAAGTTCCGCGAGTTCCTCGTCACTGGCGAACAGAAGCACGGGCCGGCCAGCCTGGGCCTTACCGAAGTACCGGCAAGCCAGTATCTCCTGCCACTGGGCATAGCCATCCGGCCCCGTCATGGTCCCAACGTATCGGTTGGCTACGAAGAATTCTTATCGGCGAACCTACCTAGTTCGCCGCCGTCTGGCCGTCGTGTACCTAGCTAGATGGCCCGAAGTTCTGGGCCGGAGCAGCGTCTTCACCGATGTGCGGCTGACTCAAAGGTATTCGACCACTTGAGCACGGGGTGTTCACCACCAGCGGCGCCTGACCTTGATCTCGCGTACGGGTATCTCGGAGGGGTGTAGGGGGCGTTCGATAACGGGGCGGATCGTGTGGGGTGTGATGCGGTCGCGTTCGTGTTCCTCGGCGAAGCGGGCGGCCTGGTCGTGTTCGCCGAGGTTGTCTAGGGCCTTGAGGAGGTCGGTTACCAGGATGTCGAGGCGGTGGGTTTCGGCTTCTGCGGCGAGGAACCGTTCGTGGTGGGTGACTGCTCGGTGGCCGCACCACTGGCGTAGTAGTTCGTGGCGGGGCCGGTCGTGGCGGCGGTACCAGTCGTACTCCCATTCCGGTGTCGTCGACCGGTTGTCGCGGCCGACGCGGTAGTCATTGCCGAACTTGCATTTGTGGCGGGACTGGGCTTCCTGCTCGATGACGAGGTCGAGGACCTGGGTCGGATGGGCACGGCACGCGGCCTCGACCAGTTGAAGGGTGCCGGCCGGTGACAGGATGGTCCGGCCGTCGTGGTCGAACCATTCAGCCGAGGCGAGGATGTCGTCGATCGGGCCGTCGATGATCGCGCTCAGCCGGGCCCTGTCGCGGATGTCGGTGGCACATGACACCGGGGACCAGAGCAGTTCGGCTACGTCATCGCTGATCAAGAGGTCGAAGATCTCCTCGACGCAGGCTTCCTCTGTACGGTCGAGGCTCAGATCGTCGATGCGTTGCCAGTTCGCCATCAGCGCGTCGAAGGTCCCGACCTCGCTCCACGGGACCCGCAGCCGCGACCCGGGGACCTTCTCCACCCGTTCGTCGGGGTCGTCGAGGAATCTGATCTCGAGGCGGGCGCTCGTCTTCTTCGGCTCGACAGACAGGATGCGGACGCGTTCGGACGGTGCGTGGTCCGACTGCCGGTACGCCCATTCGTCACCGACGGTGAAGCAGGAGGGGTCGATTCTCATCCAGCCGTCCTTCGGGTAAGCGTCGCTTGTCGCGTGGTACCGGGTCGTGCTGGCGGTTCACGCCGCGATGGCGGCAGGTCCCGGCGCAGGCTCGTGCGCATCCGGCCGGAGTGTGGTGGCGGTTGAGGTGTAGACGCACCTCAGGCGCCGCGGTCGCGCAGCCCGTGGTGCCACGATTCCGCCTGTCGGCGGATGCCGGCGTGGGCCTGCCGGTCGTAATCGGGGCGGTGCTCCTTGCGTGGTCCGTGGGGGCTCCACTCACCGAGGAACGGGCGCAGGTCGTCGGGTCCGGGTTCGGGGTTGTAATCGACGTCAGCCAGCACACGGGGACTGCGGATAGGGTCGATCCGGTCGGCGGCGGCCCTGCCCCACGCGACCCAGCTGGTGAGGTACCCGCCGGCGCCGGTCCGCCCCTCGGCCGCTTGTTCAAGGGCGGTGCAGAACGCGCGGATGTCAGCTGCGGTGGTCCATGCCTGGTAGGCGTTGCGGAAGGTTTCCGCGCGGATCTTGTCGACGGCCTGGACGCGGGCGTCGGCCATCGCGGCGTGCCATTGCGCGAGGGTGGCCTCCTCCTGCCGTCTGCGCTCGGCCGCGGCTTCCTCCTGCCGCCGCCGGTGCTCGGCCGCGGCCTTCTCCCGCGCGGCTTCGGCTGCCCGCCGTTGCTGTTCGTCGGCGGTGACGCCAGCCTCGAACCCTTGCATGATCTGCGCGACGCGTTGTTCCAGACGTACGCGTGGGGTGTCGGTCCAGGTGTCCCGGTTGTCGTGTCCGGCCCGGGCGATCTCCAAGCGGAGCCTGCCGGAGTCGACGACGTCGAACTCCGCGGGTTTCATCCACGGCCGCAGGCGCAGCACCTTCAGCTCCTCGGCGGTGGGTTCGTGCGGGACCTGGTCGCGTTCCTCGGTCAGGGTGACCGTGCGTCGGACCTGCCCCGCCTGGAGGAACATCCGCGGGTGTTTCGCCTTGGTGTTGACCCCGAGCCGGTGCCCACGCCGGGCCGCCTCGCCGGCGAGCTGCCGGATCAGCAGCATCGCCCGGGGCAGTGAGTCCGAGCTGACGGCGAGGCTGGTCGGATCGGCTTCGAGAGCCGTGAACGCCAACTGCGGGTCGGTGGTGACACGTCGGGTGTTGAGCCGGATCCGGTTCCAGTCGGTCTCGTCCGGACCGGCATCGGTATACAGGCGGATGACGATGTCCCCGGCGTCACGGCCAGTGTGGCGCAGATGGTGACCCGACGGCACAAGTCCCTGCTGCTTGAACGCGTGAATGATCCGGCGGTACCGCGCCCGCGTTCCACTGTCGGGACTCTCGATACGGACCATGCCGCCCCCGTGCTGTAGGCGGTCGAGCAGTTCGCGAGCCGATCGCAGCAGGTCCTCCGACGAAGCGCCGCCGGCGATGCCGCCGGGTGGCGGCGTCTCCGACCGCGGGAGGGAAGCACGGTGGTTGGGATGATCGGGATGGTGGCCATGCTCAAGGTAGAAGCGGCCGGCATCGGTCGAGCACGCCCTCCACACCCCTGCCTTGCGTGTCACCGTGACCAGGTTCCGGTCCTGCAGCGCACGCGCCGATCGGCGGTACTCGACGCCGTCCGGGCCGCTGAGGTCATCGCCGCCGTGGATCCGGCGAAGCAGGTCGAGCTGCCGCTCACTGAGCGAATCCCATCGCTGCACCACCCGACAGTAAGGGTCAAGGCGTACTCGATGGAGCTGGACACGGCCGTATATGGCAGCCCCGGTCCGAAGATCGAACCGCACTGTCGGCTCTGCCTGAAACTGACCCGTGGTTTCGGAACCCGCCCGAACAGAGGGGCCAAGGTCGAACGGCGTTGACACCGAACAGGATCGGGCTGTCTGCGAACTACGAGCCTGTAGGCGGGTGGCCCCTCAACTCTTTTGGCAGGGAGAAACGGGCGGGCTCGTCGTACGCGATCAGGCTGTGCGGTGTGATGAGCGGTGCAACGCTGGTTGCGAGTGCGGCGCCGACTTCTGCGGTGGAGATGGTCAGGCCTTCATGGAAGTGCGCCACTGCGCGTCCTGCCCCCGCTACGAGGTCGGCGAGTTGGATCGACGGATGATCCGATGAGTCAACCCGCGCCAGCCCTCGCGGCCTATCGCCAGTCCAGAGGAATCGAAAGTCTGGGTCACCCGCCGTCATGGGGTCTGCCGCCGGCACGGTCGGCGCGAAGCATGCTTCACGGCGGTGACGATGTGTCAGGAGCGCTCCGATGCAAGCTTGCCGGATGAGGGGTAGGCGTCCCCGACGGGGCGACCGGCCACGAACCGCCAAAGGTGCCTGTTGTAGGACCGTCGGCCAAGCATGCCGACGGGCATCGCGCTCGCCCAGGGCTTGACCCATACTGGCCGGACCGCATGGTCGGCCCTCAAGGAGCGCAGGTGAAGGTAAGCCGCATCACGTTCCAAAATTTCCGCGGCGCGAAGAGTGGCACGGTGCTACTTGAGGGCCACTCCTTGCTCGTCGGCGGCAACAGTGTCGGCAAGTCGACGATCTGCGACGCCCTCGACCTCGTATTGGGCCCGGAGCGGATGACCCGCCGACCAGTCATCGATGAGCACGACTTCTTTGCTGGCCAATATCTGCTGCCCGACGGGACCACTCCCGAAATCAGGATCGAGGTGATTTTGACGGATCTTTCCGAAGAGGCGACCCGCCGTTTTCGCAGTCACCTTCGTGTCTGGTCTGCGACCTCGCAGGACCTACTGAACGTCGTGGTGCCTCCCGCACCCGCGCCGGGAGGGGCTCAGGACCTCGTCGCTGCGTTGCAACCATCCGGGCCGGGGCCGGAGGCGGGTGCTTGGTGTCTGCCGGTGCTGTTCATCGGTCGTTTCGATCCCGAGGAGGACGACTTCGCCGCAGGTACCTTCTTCGCCTACCCGGAGGTTGTTGTCGACAGCTTCGCCGACTTCGAGGGTGACCTAGGACAGGGTCTCAAGCCCTTCAAGCGCGAGGACAAGCGAATGTGCGGGTTCATCTACCTACGCGCCAATCGCACGGGAAGTCGAGCGCTCAGCTTCCAACGGGGATCACTGATCGATACGATCGTGCGGCTTGAGGCGCAGGGCACCGACGCGTCGCTGTGGGAGCGGGCGCTTCGCGATGTGGACCAGGTAGTGGTCACCGGGGATGGCTCGGGCTTCGCAAAGATCCGCCTCGAGGTCCGCAAACTGGTCAGCCAGTTCATCAACCTCAGCGACCATCCCGCAGCTGTGGACGTGCACGTATCCGATCTCACCCGTGAACATCTGCGCGAAGTCCTGCGGCTGTTCGTGTCGACCCAGCCGGGCACGTACCCGGTTCCGTTCAACCGGCTGAGCACCGGATCACTGAACCTTTTGGTGTTCGCACTACTCACCTACATCGCGCAACTGACCGAGGACCAGTCGGTTATCTTCGCGATGGAGGAGCCGGAGATTGCGCTCCCGCCACATGCCCAGCGCAGGCTGGTCCGGTTCACGCTCGACCAGATGGACCAGGTGATCGTCACATCGCACTCGCCCTACGTCATAGAGATGTTCGATCCTGACCACGTGGTGACCGTGGCCCGCGACGACGCCGGGACGCTAACCAGCTGGCCGGTTACCCTCCCAGCCGATTACAAGATCAAAAAGTATTGGACCAACCAGCGTCAGTTCGCCGAAGCGGTCCTGGCACGCGCGGTCTGTGTCGTCGAAGGAGCCACCGAGCTCGCCACCCTGCGGGTCGCCGCCGACATCCTTGAGCAGGACCCGACGTCGGACTATCAGCACCTCGACCTGACGGGCATCTCGCTGTTCGACGCCGGCGGGGACACGTCGGTGCCGCTGTATGCGCCGGTCTTCGCAGCGATGGGCAAGCCTGTGTTCGGTATTCATGACACGCCGACCAGCCCGTTGACCGCCGAACAGACCTCGAAGACCGCCGACTTCACCATCTACCGGGTGATCGGCTATGCGGGCATCGAAGAGCTGTTGACCAACGAGATTCCGGTCGAAATTCAACGCCGGTTCTGTACTGCCGTCAGCACCAGAAGTGACTATCCGCAGGAGTGTGGCATCCTGGATGCCAGCGCAGGCGAGGAAGCCGTCAGAGACCACACCCGTCACGTGCTGAAAAAGCGCAAGGGATCGTTCGATGGCTACGCGCCTTTACTCGTTGGAGAATGCCGCACCCAGGCGGATCTTCCGGCGACAGTCGTCGAGTTCCTTATGGAAATTAACCAGGTGCTGACTGAGAAGACGGCCACCGAAACGGCGACCGATGGTGCAGACGAAGCCGCCAATGAATCTTGATCAGCCCCGACTCGACATCCTCGCGGCATCGGGTCACTTGCTTATCATTGGAGGCCCTGGCTGCGGCAAGACGACCATCGCCCTACTAAAAGCACGCGAGGTCGTTCCCGCCCTCAAGCAGGAACAGTCCGTGCTGTTCCTCAGTTTCTCGCGAGCGGCGGTACGGCAGATCACCGACCGGATGGCAGGGGTGCTCAACCGGCAGACTCGACGGCGGTTGGAGGTTCGCACGTTCCACGCCTTCTTCATGGACATCGTGCGCAGCCACGGCTGGTTGCAAACCGGCAAGCCTTCGTCCTTCATCACCCCTGACCAAGAGCAGCAGATGCAGGCGGCGTTCGAGGGCGACTGGGCTGCCGAAACCCGCCGGCTGGCCGCCGACGGCAAGTACGTGTTCGACCTGCTGGCCTGCACAGCAGCCGACCTCTTCGAGCGCTACCCTATCCTCGCTGCTCTCTACGGCGACGCATACCCGGTCGTAATCGTGGATGAGTTCCAGGACACCAACGACGACCAGTGGCAAGCGATCCGTGCGCTGAGCGCGACGTCGACGATTCTCTGCCTCGCAGACCCCGATCAGCGCATCTACGACCACCTGCCTGGCGTCAACGAGGAGCGCATCCAACACGCCATCGACACCCTGCAGCCGAAGTCATTCGACCTGTCCAAGGACAATCACCGCAGTCCCGGGCAGGGCCTGCTCGCATACGCGAACGCGGTGCTGCGGAATGACCCCAGCATCCCGGTGCCGGACAACCTTACCTACGCCACATACAACTACCGGAAAGTAGAGGTACTGGCTCATCAGTACCTGATCGCGCTGCGCCAGCATCTGCGTAAGGAACTGGGCAGAGAGCCCATCATCGCGGTTCTGGCCCCGACCAATTCGCTCGTCAGTCGACTGTCGGAGGCAGCGGCGACAGACATCGAGATCGACGGGACCCCCTACCCGGCTGTGGACCACGAACTCAACCTCGACCAGGACCTGGCATCCGCGTCCGCCTACGTGGTCGCGTCGATTATGGAATGGCCCGGCGTCGACCCAGACGAGGCACTCACCGCGACGGTGGAACTCATCTGCAACTTCTACCGTGTGAAGTCCACCAAGACGCCCGGAGCGAAAGCGAAGGTCGCAATTCTTGAGCGCGCGCAAGCGGACATCGCTGCCGGAGCGAAGGTCCGATCAGGAACCGTCAAGGCGGTCGCCGCCGCCTGCTCCAACGGAATCCAGTTCACCGGTAGTCCAGTACAGGACTGGCAACTCGCTCGCGCCCGATTGAGCGGGTCCAACGAGTTGAAAGAAATCTTCGGCAAGGCCCGCCTCATCCGGTTACTGAAAGCAACCGATGCGATCGCTTGGGCGCTCACTGACGCGTGGAACGGCACCACGTACCTAGACGCGGCAGCGGTGGTGCGTCGAGTTTTGGCGAACCGGATGATCGAGGCAATTCCCTCCGATGAGGCCGCGACCACGACCTTCATGAACATGTACAAATCAAAAGGTAAGGAGTTCGATGGCGTAGTCATCGCTGAGACCAGGTTCGGTAATGACCAGCTCATCGATCACACGAGTAAAGAGGACAACATTCAGTCTCGCCGGCGGCTCCTTCGAGTCGCGATCACTCGGGCACGCCACCACGTGGTGATCATTCGCCACGCCTCGCAACCACCCCTAATCGGCTGACCTGCCAGCCCTGGCGTCCACAGGGCCTGCTTGTCGCACCCCCTGGGTAGCGTGGTTGTCCGGCCAGGTGCGGTCCGCCCGGGCCGAGGATGAACGCGGGCGTAGCCGCAGCAAGTGGAGGAGGAAGGTGGTCGAGGCAGTGCGTGGAGTGCCCGCCCCGCCCCAACGGGCGGCGCCGAGTCTGGTGGCGAACTTCCTGCCGGTCCGGTTCCACGGACAGGCGTTCCACGCGGGCGTTGTCCCGTTCGACTCGAGGGAGCGGCTTGACGGGCTCCGTACCGAGTTGCAGGGGACGCACGTGGTCGCCCGCGAGGGTAACCAGATTGTATGCGTGCCGCTCACCGCAGAAAGCCGGCCCGTCGGCACCGAACAGAAGTTCCCGATCAGCGACTTCCGCCATCTCACCATGCGCCTGGTGCGCGAGGCCTTGATCAACGAGATCATCGGGATGGGATACAAACTGCGCTCGTTCAAGCAGCCCGGCTTCGTCTCCCGGTACCGCCAGCAGGACCTGCTCGCTCAGTGCGCGGGCGACCAGCGGGAGGCGCTCGCCGGTGTGCACGTGTTCCCGCAGTACCGTCTCGATGCCCGGGCCAACGGCCCGTCGGCGAGGATGGGCATCGTCGTAGGCCTGAAAACCAGGTACGAGTTCGACCTCACTGTGCAGGATCTGCTCGACCGCGGGTTCCGCGTCGAGGGCCGGTACGTCCTCGCCCAGACCGGTGAGGTGCCGTACAACCCGCATCTCGACGAGTGCGCCTACCGCAAGCTGGTTGGGGCGGTCGAGTCGGTACGCGCCGGGCGGTTGCAGCTACGTGACGCCCCCGCAGTATCGGAGGTCGGTGCCGGCGAGGCGTGGCTGGAGGGGCGCCTCGACAGCTTCCAGGACGTCGTCGCCTTCCTTACCGGTGGGCGCCAGGGGCCGCTGCTGGAGCGGCTCGAGGAGGAGGCGTTCGCTCTGACCGGGGCCGAGGGGCGCCTCGGACGGATCACTTCGCTGGCTAGGCGGCTCGCACGAGGCGGGCCGCTGCGGATCGCCGCAGATGTCGAGGTCGAGATCGGGGTGCCGCTGGGAAGTGGCTCGACCGGAAGCGGTAGCGGTCAGGTGCGATCGACGCCATTCGCGGAGCCGACCTTCGTCTTCGACCCGGGTGGCGGCAAGACTGACAACTCGGCGCAGCGAGGGCTGACGCGGCTGGGTCCGTTCGACTCGGAGTCGTTCTCGCCTCGCCGGCCGCGGATCCTCGTCATGACGCCACGCCCATATCAGGGCAGCGTCGAGGTCTTCATGAATCAGTTCCGGCGCGGCGTCCCGAACGCCAAGGTGTTCACGGAGGGCTTCGCCCGCAAGTACCGCCTCACCGACTGTGATATCCGCATTGAGGCATTTGACGCCACCGGTCCCCGCGATGTGACCGCGTACCGCGACGCGTGTCTCGCCGCACTCGACCGCGACGAGAAGCCGCATCTGGCGATCGTGATCACCAGCGAGGCGCAGCAGGACCTGCAAGGGGACGACAGCCCGTACCTCGTGGCGAAGTCCACGCTGATGGGCCAGGGCGTCCCCGTCCAGGAGATCCAGTACGAGACGATCGGACGCGGCGATATCGCGTATCCGCTCGACAGCATGGCGCTGCAGTGTTACGCGAAGCTGGGCGGGATCCCGTTCGTGATCGCAGCACCGGGCACGATCATGCATGAGCTGGTGATCGGCATCGGCAGCGCGCACATCAAGCCGAGCCGGTTCAGCGCGCCCGAGCGGGTCGTCGGTATCACTACCGTCTTCAGCGCCGACGGCAACTACCTGCTGTCCAACATGTCCCGCGAGGCCGACTACGACAGGTACCCCGATGAACTCCTGCGCGCTTTGCGGGTCTGCATCGACGAGGTGAAGAGCCGCAACGCTTGGCGGCCCGACGACGCGATCCGGCTGATCTTCCACGTCTTCAAACCGCTCAAGGACACCGAGGCCGACGCCGTGAAGGAACTCGTCTCCGGGCTGCTCGCCGAGTTCCGTGCCGTGCAGTTCGCGTTCGTGCACGTCAGCGACGAGCACGACTGGTACCTGTTCGACACCGCCGCCCAGGGTGTCGGCAACGCCGCGATGCCCTCGGGGCGCCGCCAGCCGAAAGGGCGCTACGTCCCCCAGCGTGGGCACGCCGTGACGATCAGCTCCTGCGAGGTGCTACTCACCGTCTCCGGGCCGTACGACATCAAGCGGCCCACCCACGGGCTGCCCCGACCACTGCTGCTCAAGCTGCACCGTGCGTCGACGTTCACCGACATCGAGTACCTGGCCGGTCAGGCGTTCCGGTTCACCGCGATGTCATGGCGTCGGTTCTACCCGTCGAGGTCCCCGGTCACGATTATGTACTCCGACCTGATCGCGTCCCTGCTCGGCCAGCTCCGGCACGTCCGCAACTGGAACGCCGACATCCTGCGCACGGCGTTCCGGACCAGCAGGTGGTTCCTATGACGGGCCAGGGGCCTGATGCGCAAACGG
Organism: Micromonospora sp. SD19; assembly: GCF_054462275.1. Taxonomy (NCBI): domain Bacteria; kingdom Bacillati; phylum Actinomycetota; class Actinomycetes; order Micromonosporales; family Micromonosporaceae; genus Micromonospora; species Micromonospora sp. SD19. The sequence continues at coordinate 637,935 of NZ_JBTLMN010000003.1, read as the reverse complement.
TCGTCGTCGCGCAAGTCGCCGACCAGATGGCGGCCCTCGACTCGCAACTTGGCTACGCCAACAAGCCTGGGGACCTCGACGGGCTCTTCGCCCACCACGTCCTGAGCAGCGTCGACGTCTCGTTCGCCTGGGAGGTGAACCCGCTGACCGCGCAATGGCTCGACCAACACACCGACAGGCTGCGCCACGCCCCGGGGCTCGCCGTCCTCGGGTTCGCCCTGCACGACTTCAGGGATCACCGCGACCTCGGTATGAACGAACGCCTGGTGGACGGTCTGCGCGACCTGATGCGTCGCGACCCGTTCCCAGCCGATCGAACGACCTTCGTGACTGACCGACGGCAGTTGCTGGGCATCACGCTCGCCGCGCTCGTCGCCCGGGACGCGTTGCTGGCGTTTCACAGCTGGCTCCTGGATGTCCTGCACGACTCCAGGTTCCGCGCCGACGACCCCCGCACCGACCTCGCGCGTCGGCACTCTCTGGCCGTCCTGACCGATGATCCAGCGCCGCTCGGCGGGTTGGCCGGTGTCAAGAACCTGCCGGAGCTCTGCATGGTGCACTGGATGTCGATCGCCAGCACAGCGCGACTTACCGATCCAGCCGCCGATCTGCAGCTGATCCAGCGCCGGATCCTCACCGGCCTCCTGCGCACCGACATCGCCGACCTATCCACCTGCGACGCGGCCTTGGTGCGCGCTGCGGCCGGCCGGATCATCGACGCCAGCATCGACAGCACGGTCCTCACCCGCAGCCACGTCGGCATCGTGCTGCGCCGGTTCCCCACCGCGATGAAGCGCTGGCGCTGGGACGATCCGGACGACGTCCGGCACCCGATCCGCTGGGAGGTCAACTCCGAACGCGAGGTCCAGGACATCGTCTGGATCATGCTCCGATCCGTGTTCAGCGACCTCGTCGATGAAGAGCCGTTGCCGCGACTCGGTCACAGCTCCTACCGCGCAGACTTCGGCATCCCGCGCCTCGGCATACTCATCGAGATCAAGTACGTACGCTCCGCCACCGATTTCAAGAAGGTCGAGAAGGAGATCCTCGAGGACTCCATCGCCTACCTGCGCGAGCGCGGCACCTACACGAAGCTCATCGTGTTCATCTACGATGCCTCGGCCTCCAACCAGGAACACGACATCACGAGCGCGGCGCTCCTGGAACGGGACGACATCATCGATGTGATCATCGTGTCCCGCCCCAGCCAGCTTCCCGCGACGGCAACACCGGGCACCGTTTCCTCGCTCCGCCGCTCCCGAATCCGACGAAGTCCGAACTCGCCCTGACAGTGATCGTGGGCGTGCAACGGTTTTCCAAGCAGAATCGCGTGCATTACCGGCTTGGTGCCGCCTCATCCGGCGACCGTGTTAAAGGCCATGAACGCCGGCCAGGTGTAGAGGCCGTGATCGCCCCATTGACGGGACGTGGCTGTTCCGTGGCTGGTCCACATCATGCGGTGGCAAACCGCGCAGCGGCGCGGCAGCCGATCGCCCGACCTTGATGGAGGCCAACCGCTCCGCGATCGCCACGGCCTCTCGACGACGGGAGAGGACCGGTGGCGGTGAACTTGTCGGACCGTGCTGCTAGAACCAGGACGTGGAGACCAGCCCGGCAGTCAAGATCTGCATGACGTGTACAGAGGCCAAGGACACGTCCTGTTTTTATCGCGATCGGCATCAGCCGGACGGGAGAGACCGGCGCTGCAAGGACTGCACCCGCAAGTACCGAAGGCCCTACGACGCCCTGCGAACGGTAGCGCGCAAGTACGGCGTCTCCCTCGCGCAGTACGAAGAGGCACTGGAGAAGCAGGCAGGAGTCTGCGCCATCTGTCGGCAACCGCCCGTACGGGGTGTACTCGTGGTCGACCATTGTCACGAATCCGGATTGTTCCGCGGATTGGTCTGCGGGGCTCACAACACCGGCATCGGGCTCTTGGGCGACTCGCTCGCCACCTTGCTCAGAGCCCGCGCCTACCTCGAGAGCAGCGCCCATGAAAACTAGGACGTGCGCCCGATGCGGCGACCTTCGCAGCGACTTCAGCGCCAAGTCAAGCTACTGCCGTCCCTGCGTGACCATCCGCAAACGAGCGGAAGCGCTAGCGAAGTTCGGTCTCACACTCGAGGACTTCGATCGAATAACGCGGCAACTCGGAGGGCTCTGCCCGGTATGCGGTCAGGATCCGAGTACCCTGGAAAAGGGATGGGCGATCGACCACTGCCATGAAACAGGGCGCTTCCGCGGCCTCATCTGCGCCCGATGCAACGCCGGCATCGGCGCGCTCGGCGACTCCGTCGCCGCAATTGGCAGCGCCATCAACTACCTGCTGGACTTCTACCGGGCGAACCCCGGAGCATGGGCTGCACACATTGCCGTGCACCCCGAGGACGAGGAGATTTTGGGTCCGGCGACCGCCGAGCCCGTCTTCTGGTCGAAGGTATGTGACAACTGCGGCGCACCACTGCTGGCCAAACACGGTCTAGGGAGACGGTTCTGTAGTCACAAATGCAGGACCGAGGGAATGCGCAGCCGCGAATCGACCTGCCCCACATGTTCGACCACCTTTAGGTCGCCTGACCGCAACAAGATCTACTGCAGCACCAAGTGCTATCGCCCCGCGCGCCGGAACCGCGCCTTCAGCCGCCCGCCGTGCAAGACATGTGGCAACGAGTTCATCGCAAAGAGCGCAAGGCAGCTCTATTGCAGCCCGCGCTGCTTTGAGAAGAGCCGACCCTTGCCGCTGCTGATCGTCTGCCGGAACTGCACAACGCCGTTTCGGGCGCGCGACAAACGCCGCCAGTATTGCAGCACGTCGTGCGCATACAACGGAATGAAGAAAATGCGCAGGCAAGCCGAACCCCCGTGATAATGGCCTCGGCCGCATGCCCTGCCGTTCCCACGGTGGTCCGTTCATCCCGGTCAGCGATGAACTGGCAAGAGCCATCAGCGCCGGATGGTTGGCCTCGGCCGGTCTTGCTCAACGGGGTCGAATAATGGGCCGAGCTGTACGCCGTGCGGGTGCGGGAACTCTACGACACGCATTGCTCCTGCTGTGAAACGCAGCCCTCGCCGATCGACGTTCTTCGTCCGATGACGCGGCTGGCGCCCACGATTCAGGGAGCGAGCGATTCGGCAGGCATCCCGGCCGGACGCCTGAGACTTGACCCCCAGTCAAGGCGGTGTCGGCACGCGGGTGGCGTCGAGTGGAATCGGTTCCACTCGGTGCACCCGAGCGGCCGTTTCATCTTCAAAGGGTCATTACTTCAGAGGGCGCCCGGAAGCATTGCAAAGCCCTTCCGCAGCACTTCGTCCGGGCTATCGGCGTCGCGAATTCGACATGAGCGTAGATCCGGCATATCACTTACCGCACCAGCCAAGCAACGGTCAGGCCGCAGATTTCGTGCAAGCGAGCACAGCAAAACCGTATGCGACCAGCGCACAAGGGATGACAACCAGGAGAGCCGCAGGTAATCAGCCGTGCCGGCGCAGATAGAGCATCGTCTTAGGAAACCGATGCTCTATCCCCTGAGCTACGAGGGCGCGAGGCCATAGCTTACCTGCCAGCGGATACCCACGAGTGCCCAGGAGTTCCCTCCCGTGCCAACCGGTGTCCGCCGCCGCTGCGCCGACCCACGGAGCACGCATGGAACCGGTCGACCTGCTCTGGGCCCTCCTCGTATGGCGGTTCCGCGTACACAATCCGGTAGAGGTGGACCTCGGCGGTTAGCGGGTCGGCGACTCGGCCATGGTGGGCGACGGCCAACTGCGGTAAAGCAGGTGTGGCGTCTCTGTGGAGGTCAGAGTGTCCTCCCACTTGTCATGAGTGGGCTGGACACCGAATTCGCGGATCGCCAGGCGAATCACCTGCTCGAGGGTGACCCGTCCCGTGGGTAGGTGGTGCCGTTGTGCGATGACCGCGTCTTCGGCGATCTGAGCCGATCCGAGTAACGCGGCTGCGACAGCTGGCATCGGCGAGCATTCGCCAAGCCGTCCTGGCGTTCCGACGCCTCCAACGGCCAAACTCGCCCTTCGCCTGAGGCGCGTCAACAACAGCTACCCGCAGGGAAACCGGCTGGGCAAAGGCTGCGCACGTCCGTCATGAACAGGTATCACAGATGGTCAGAGTGTGGTCGACCGGTGTGGTTTGGCAGGAGACGCAGACGTATCCGCCGCAGTGGTAGCAGGTTATGGCGGCGCTGTCGGCGAGGTCGAAGAACATGCCGGGGTTGGCCCGGCGGATGACCCGCTCGGTCGACTCGCAGCGGTCGGCGCAGCGACCGTCCGGTCCGCTGGGCTGGCGGGGTGGGAAGACGGTGCACTTGGCATACCGGTGCAAGGGGTCGTGGTCGACCGGATCGGTGCAGCCGTTCGGGCAGGGCCAGTTCTGGGCCGCACGCGGCGTGCACCGCACACACCCGCGGGCGTCACCGCCGTGGGGGCAGGCCCGGCGGATCGGGAAGTCCTTGCCGTCGCTCGGCCGGAGGTAGCCGGATGGCGCGTGCAGGGTCCACAGCCGGTAAGCGCAGTTGTAACAGTTGGTGTGCTTGTGCCAGTCGACTGTCGGCAGTGTCCGCGTCGCGGAGTCCGGCACCAGGGCCCCGCACCAGGTCTTGATCCCGTCCTCGCTGACGTGGACCTTGCCCTGCTTCCACCGAACGATCTGCATCGGCACCCGGGTCGGGGTCGATGCGGTTGATGCCTCTCCCGTCATGCACGGGACAGTACGGTGCCGATCCGACACCGGCGGGTAGGCGCAGCCCGGTGGGTCTACCGAGTCGGGTAGCCGGTACACATCGAGAGGATCATCAGGCGCGGGCTGGACCTGCGGGTTCGACGGCGTGGGACGTTAGCTGAATCGGGTGCTCAGGGAACTGTTCACTCAGGTCGGGTCGCCTGGGCGAGCAGCTCGGCGGCGCGGCGCATGGTCAGCTCGAACAGCTCCTGGCGGGTCTCGTCCACAAGCGACGACGTTAGTTGTCGCTGTCCATCGGCAGACAACCTTCGTTGTCGGTGTGATGTAGCCGCGCGAAGCTCGCCGCAAGGCCCGTGAGCAGGGACGACACGAGTGCCGCCAAGATGCTCTTGACGGGGAGGCGTTCCCGTGTAACGCGTCCCTGCAGTGGGTGTTGTGCGCCCAAATTCAAGACGGAGCCCAAAGCCAAGGCGGAACCGATGAGCGGCGCCGCCCTTTTTGCTGCCCCGCCCAACCGCCTGCTCTCGTTGGCGGGCGGCTTCGGCAAGACCTACATGGGTACGTCGCCATCTCAACGCGGTCGAGCTGCCATGGCGCCGCCGTGCCCGGGTGGCGGCCATCGCACCGCACTCGCTTCCCGCCGCGCCAGCGGTCACCTGACCAACGCGGGCGGACGCTTCCCCCACGAGAGGAGGTGGTGCCTTTCGCGCGCCTAGAGCGATAGATGACCCCGAGCGGACGCTCGGGGTTTTTTCATGCCCGAAGAACGATCTTGAGGAGATTCGGTGTTCAACGTGATGCGTCCGAGTGGGGCCGGTGGGTCCGGCCCTGCGTGGGGCGTGGTGGCGCTCGCCCGCGGCGGCGCGGTGGCGTCGGCGGTTGGCGGGACGGCGGTGGGGCATCCGGTGGCAGGCCTGGTGGTGGCCAGCTGTGTGCTGATCGCGCCGTGGGTGCTGGTCGGCGTCTTAGTGGCGGCCGCCGCGGTGGTGGCGATGCGCGCACGCCGCGGGCGTCGGGGCACGGTGAGCGGCGAGGGCACGGTCCAGGTGATCGACGCGCTGCGGCGGCTGGTCGACAGCGTGCTCGGCCGCTGACGCGGCAGACGTCCAGGAGAAAGTCATGACCGACAGCTGTTTTAGGTGCCCTCACACCGCCGCGGAGCTCGCTGCCGCCTCATTCCCGATAATGTTCCCCTCCGTGACTGACAAGCGGTCGCGACGACCGTCGGGTGGGGAGCTGTGACCTCATCGCAAAAGGACACCGAGTTCACCGGGAGGGTCCCCGCGATCCGGCAGCCTCTGATCCTGTCGGCTGGCACACGCGATCGACTGCACCGCGCGATGCCCGCGAACACCCGCCGCGCCTACACCGGCGACCTCCGCCGCTTCCTCACCTGGTGCGCCGACCAGCAGTTGCTGGCCACGTTCCCCGCCCTCGACGACGTCGACGCGCTCGCCCCCGCGCTGCTCGCCCTGCTAACCGGCGGGCCCGACATCCACCTGGTCATCACCGAGTACGTCAACACCCTCGCCGATGCCGGCGGCACCCCCGCCACCATCGAGCGGGCAATGGCCGCGATCGCCGCCGCCCACCGCGCCGCCGGCGCCCTGCCCACCCACGGCCCCGGCGCGGTGTTACTCGCCTACCGCCGCGACCGGGCCACCAGCGACGCTGGCATGCGGGTGCGCAAGGCTGCCCCGTCACCATCACCGCGCTGCGCGCCATGGTCTCCGCCCTCGACCGCAGCACTCCCGCCGGCGTCCGCGACAACGCACTGCTCGTACTCGGCTTCGCCCTCGGCGCCCGACGCAGCGAGCTCGCCGCCCTGGACATCACCGACCTCACGTTCACCCCCGACGGACTGCAGGTCACCCTGCGCACCGCCAAGACCGACCGCGACTCCGTCGGCCGCATCGCCGCACTCCCCTGGGGCACCCACCCGCACACCTGCCCGGTACGCACCGCGCAGGCTTGGCTCGCCACGCTGGCCGACCACGGCCGCACCAGCGGCCCGCTGCTGGTCCGCATCGACCGCCACGGCCACCTCGGCCGCGTGCCCACGGGTCGCGACAGCGCCGACGGCCGGCTCACCGGCCAGGCCGTCGCCCTCATCGTTGCCCGCACTGCGGCCGCCGCCGGCCTGGGCCCGCACAGCTGCCTGGTCCGGCCACAGCCTGCGCCGCAGCTTCGCCACCGAGACAGGAAGTGTTGTCGCCGGGTCGGGTGGCGTCGGCGGACCGCTGATAGGGACACGGCCACCCGTGTTGGGGTAGGTCTCTTCGTAACGTGGCTGCCGGCAGTCCGACGCCTGACCAGCGGCCGGGGCCACGGCGCGATGCGTGGAGGCGGGTCTGGTGAACGACGGATATGGCGTCTACCTCGGCTTGGACGTCACAAACTCCGACAAAACTCCGACATTGTGGTCCTGCCACGGGCTGCCGCCGCTATCGACAATGGGAACCTGACGATGCTGCCCTATCTCGCAACGGCCGTCGACGGCGCTGGTGCTCGGCGCTGCTCGGCCGAGCCGGAACGATTTTCACAGGCAGCAGCTGATTTTCACAGGCAGCAGCTATCGTCTGCGCACATCGTGACCGCACGTCTGCAGTAGACCGGGGGGTTAACAGCGATGGCTGACAGCGACGAGACCAAGGCCGCCCGCCGCGAGCTCGGCCGCCGGCTCGCGCAGTTGCGCAGGGCTGGCGGTCACACCCAGCACGACTTGGCGCGGCTCGTGCAGTACGGCCGCAGCTCCGTAGCGAATACGGAGACCGGTCACCAGCACCCGGACCGTGCCTTCTGGGCGCGCTGCGACACCGTGCTGCAGACCGGTGGCGTGCTCGTCAGGGAGTACGACCGCATCACCGAGCTCAACCGTCAACGACGACGCTCATCGGCGATCCAGGAGGCCAGGAGCGCGTCGGGGCTGGCGACGCCGACCGATGCTGGCCACGACGATTTTGGTGCGAATGGCGGCGTTGTTCTGTGGGAACGCGAGGACAGCATCTATGCCCGCCGGCTGGCACTGAAGTCTTCGGTCGATGACAACATTCGTCTCGCGTATCTGGAGAACGAGGTCCGGCAGGCGATCGCCGACAACGAGCGTCTCACCCCTGTGATCCTCCTAGCGCGTATGCGACCGCTGCGCTCCTACGTCGACCAGCTCATGGCAGGCAGGCAGCACCCACCGCAACGCGCCCGGCTCTACGCCGTCGCCGCTCACCTATCCGGACTTCTCGGCGCACTCGCCCTTGACCTCGGCGCATTCGGTGCGGCGCACGCCTATGCCGCCGAAGCGTTCGACCTCGCCGAGGCCGCCGAGCAGTCCGACGCGCAAGCATGGGCACGGGCCACGCAAAGCCTGATCGCCTACTACACCGGTGACTACCATGACGCTCTGGCCTACGCCCAGGACGGCCTGCGCCGTGGCGGGACCACCGGGCACCGTATCCGCCTCACGATCAACGGTCAGGCGCGAGCCCTCGCCCGTCTCGGAGACCCGTACGGCGTCGACCGCGCCGTCGACCACGCGTTCACCATGCTGTCCGACTACCCGGCGGGCTCGTCGGTCAGCGCTAGTCTCGCCCTCGGCCCGTACTGCCCGGCCAGGACCGCGGCCAACGCGGCGACCGCCTACCTGGCGCTCGGCCGTACCGCGGGCGTCACCAACCATCTCACCACCGCGATCACCGCGTTCGACACCGCAGGGTTGGCTGGCCCGCGTGCACTCTGCCGCCTCGACCTGGCCACCGCGCACCTGCACGCCGATAATCCCGACCCCGAGGAAGCAGGCGCACTGGCGGTGGAGGCGCTCACCCTCACCGCGGACCAGCGTTTCGAATCGGTCAACCAACGCGCCCATCAGTTCCTCGCCGCCGCCCACCCCATCGCTTGCCACCCGCAGCTACGGCACGTCGCCGACCTGCTCGCCGACCGCACACCGGTCGCTGGCACCGGACAGGCCGCTCTACCATCGCTGTCATGAGCAGCCGGGAACTGGCCAGCCAGCACCAGCGCTGGACCGCCTACCAGGACCTGCCCAGACTCACCAACCACTGGTACTGGCGCCCGGGCTGGCGGGCCGACCGCCAGTTCTACACCTGGCACCTCACCTTCGAACATCAACCTGAACTCCATCACCTCGTCGCCGACCTGCAACGTCAACTCGCTCTGCCCGGACTGGACTTGGTGCCGCTCGACGGGCTCCACCTGACCATGCAAGGTCTCGGCTTCACGGACGAGGTCACCACCACCGACGTCGCAGCGGTAGTTGCCGAGACGCGCCGACGCTGCGTTGGCCTGCCGCCGCTGGAGTTGTCGCTCGGGCCGGTCGACCCCGACGCCGAAGGAATCGGCTTGCTCGTCCGTCCCTGGGACCGCCTCGAAGACCTGCGCGCCACCATCCGAGGTGCCATCGGCGCGGTATGGCAGACCGTGCCGGAGGCCTCAGATGGATTCCGGCCGCATGTGACGATCGCCTACAGCGGCGGTCAGGCACCGACCGGACCAATCCGCACCCGTCTTAACGACCTCCGCCACCGGCAACCCGCCCGGGTGACCATCCGACAAGCATCGCTGATTGCGCTACGTCGAGAACACCGCAGCTACCGGTGGACAACGGTGGCGACTACGCCCCTTGGCGCGTGAGGCGTTCAACGCGGGCGGCGAGAAACCGTGGCAGCACGCGGCGACGAAGTCGACCCAGGACAGGTCGGACCCGGCGGCATTCGAGGAGACGAAGCAATGGGCGCGTGCAGGTTGCACCGTCCGGTGAACTGCACCAACGCCTTGCGCCCGTCGCCTCCGACGGAGGTACGGAGGTAGCAGAACGAGGCATGGGTGTCGACAACAAGGCGCTTCACGAGGATCTTCCTGCAGTAGGTGATGGGCGGCTGACGCTAATAGGCGAGGGTGTCCCGAGCAGGTCCAGTGCGCCGTGGAGTTGCCGGAGGACGACTTGAGTATGGCGCCGGTCGGCGGAGGCAGGGTGGTGGCCAGCGGCGGCGGTAGTGAGCAGCCACCAGGCCGCCCACACCCGGTGCCAGCCCAGCGCCCATCGGGCAGCGGAAAGCCCGCCCCGGTCGGCTTCGGCATCGGGGTGGCCGCCTGCGGCGACGTAGGCATGAATGAGTTTGCTGAGGAGTCGGGGTTCGGTTGGCCTGCGGGTGCAGAACCAGGTGGCCAGGTCGAGTAGGCCCGGCCCGTTGAACGCCTTGGCCCAGTCAACGAGGCGGCAGCCGGTGCGGCTGACGTGCAGCGACGTGCGGTGGAACTCGCCGTGGCACAGCCCGAACGGTGGTCGCTCGGCACCGCCGGCTCTGTGTCGTGCGGTGGCAGCGAGTCGCTGCAGCACCGCCTCAATCCCTTCGGAATCGTGGGTGAAGCGCCCTTGCCGACGGAGCTCGTCTAACGCGTCCAGACCTTGCCCTGGTAGCCGCGCCAAGCCCTCTTCGTCGAAGGTCGGGAGGTTGGGAATGCCCGCAGTGGCGTGAACCCATCGGGCCGTGGCGGCAGCCTCCGCGAGCGTCGCGGTCCGGCTCGGCTCGCCAAGGTCCTCCATCAGCATGCCCAGACCGCTAGGGCGCATTGTGTAGCCGTTCAGCAGCGGGACTGGGGCTTGCTGGTTGTTGAGCGCGCGAAGGACCGTCGCTTCGCCCGTGAACGGTGCGGTGGCGATCTTGCAGATCAGGCTGCTGCCATCGGAGAAGACCCAGCGCTCGACCGAGGACAGCTCCCATGTCTGGATGATGTGTTGCCGCGTCGGTACCCGTCGTGATGCGGCGAGCAGATCACCTCGTAGCTGTGTGCGGAGCTGATCATCGAGCATGGCGCTGTTCACCGTGCACCCGCACCCTGCACACGAGCGGTGGCGCGCTCGAGCGGCGTGAGGGCGGCGTCGAGATGCGCCGACATGCTGGCGGGCAGCCGAGGATGTGCGGCGCGTTGGAAGGCCCGGAAGTGCGGCAGTAGCCCGCACAGCACCGGGCGCCGGTCAACAAAGTCCGGTGCGTTGCCCGTGCTTTGGGCGCGGCATAGCAGCGATGTCAGGGCGACGATCTTGTCGGCGGTCGAGGCAACCAGCACCGGTTGGTCGTCGACGCGGATGGGCGGGTCGGGTTCATCAAGGGCCCGGTGTTCGGCCTGAAGGGCGGCGATGATCCGGACGACCTCGCTCCCGTATGCGGCGGTGAGGGTCTGGTAGACGTCCGTTTCTGTCGGGGCGAATTCCGGTGCGTCGTGTAGCAGCGCGGCGACGATGACGTCCTGTGCTGGGGCGGGGACGTGTTGCCCGATGGTCACAGCGACGCGCAGCGCGTGGACCAGGGCTGGTCGGTCGTCGATGGTGTGCCCCGCGCACCACGTCCGAGCGTCGCGCAGGGCGCGTTCGATCGCGGCGGGACGGGGAGGCGATAAGACCGTCATACCCTGATACCTCCTGATTGCCGTACGATCGGCGGCATGTCGGGGCCCCTTCCGCAGTGGTGTGAACAGACCTGCGTGGTGTGTCCGGCTCAGCAGCTCGGGCCGGGCCAGTTCGATGTGATCGACCGGCCGGGACCCGAATTCGCGTACCGACCTGAGCTCGGGTGGCGGGCAACCGCGGACGGCGTCGCCGTTTGCGTTCATCCGTTCCGGGTGGGCCTTCCCGCCGGCCGGTACGCCTCGGACGGGGAACTGCTCCCCGATCAGGCGCCCCGACCGGCGCCGACGGCGGCGGCGCTGGAGTTGCCCGCCGACGTGGTCGATCTGGATGGTTGGCTCGTAGCCGTTTTGCGGCAGGCACCCGCCGAAGGAATCTTCGCCACTGTTGCCTGCGCCGAGCGGCTGGCCGCCGAACGGTTCGGAGCGAAGGAAGCGGTGACGGCCCTGCGGCGGGTGCTGTCGGTAGAGTTGGCTAACCGCTGACCCCGGCGGCGAGCGGCTCGTTCTGGTCGAAGTCGAAGTCGTGGCTGCGTCCGTCCCGGCCGAGGCCGGCGGCCTGGTAGTGCTCGTTGAGCAGGTTAAGGCGTCGATTCACCTCGGTCGAGTCCAGCCAGTACCGCAGTGGTTGCTCTCCCCACCGGGCGGCGGCGTAGTAGGCGTCGGTGATGCCCCCGCGGGTGTAGGTGAACTCCTCCAACTCGGTGGCATGGGGGAAGGTGACGCCCAACTCCCTTTGAAGGCGCGTCATCAGCGTGAACTGGGCCAGCACGGCGTGGATCATCTCGTCCACCGGCGCCGGCACCAGCAGTTCAGAGGCGTGCTCGTCGCCGCCGGACAGCTCGAACACGGCAGCTTTGAGCGCCAGCACGCGCAGCGCTTCGCCCAGCAGCGGAGCGGCATCGCGCTCCAGCGACCAACGGCTGATTGCCGGGTAGCCGGTGAATGTGGCCCAGCAGGTGGAGTACTTCATCGACGAGCTCTGCAGCCGGCCGTAGGCCGGGTGCGCCTGCATCTTGTCGAGGATCTCGGCGGCCCGACGGCCAACCTCTCCGACCTCCGGCATGGATGAAATGGTCATGGTGCATGCCCTCCCAAAGGGTCGTGGACACGGCAGACCGTCACGCCGCATCGCGGCTGCGGCCCCTCATCGCCCGCTAAGTCGACGCGGGCGCTGACTCAAACATCAGAAGTCGTCGGTGGTCGTGTCGATAAGGGCTGCCGTTCATCTCCGACAATCCGCTGACATGTATCTACGGCGGATGTTGGCGGTGCCGGGATGTCAGTGGATTGTCAGAACCGCTTGGCAGGACTGGCCGACATTGATCAATTCGTCTTAGGTCGCTCTATGCCGGTGTCATCGCTGCGCTGTAGTCACCAGCCAGCGATGCCAACTCACCGAGGGAAGGTTCGCCGTGCCTGCTACCAAGAGGCTCATGCCCCTCCCGATCCCACCGTTGGTGACCCATTCGGTCATCGCGCCACAACTGCTGGCGTCGATCGGCCGGCAACTCTCCGCCGACGGGCCTGTCCACGAGCAGGTGCATCGATGGCCTGCTTCACTCGGTCGGCGCATTTGGCAGACGCAATATTCCATTCACTGATTATTGAAACCCGCGGAGGATGTTGTGTACGAGCAGGATTTGGCCCGCTACGGATACCGCCAGGAGTTGTCTCGCCAGTTGAGGTTCCGGGATCTGGTCGCGTACGGGTTGGTGTACATGGTGCCGATCGCGCCGATGGCGATCTTCGGCAGCGTGTACGCCGGCTCCGGCGGGATGGTGGCACTCGCATACGCGGTTGGTGTCGTGGCGTTGGTGTTCACGGCGTTCTCATACGCGCAGATGGTGAAGGCGTTCCCGATGTCGGGCAGCGTTTACAACTACGCCGGCCGGGGCATCAGCGCGCCGGTCGGGTTCCTCGCCGGCTGGGTGATCCTCCTCGACTACGTGCTCGTACCGGGACTGCTGTACCTGGTGGCGTCGGTGGCGATGCACTCCACCGTGCCCGCAGTGCCGGTCTGGTTGTGGCTGCTCGGCTTCGTCGCGGTCAACACGATCGTCAACTCGGTCGGCATCCGCATGACCGCGATGGTGACCCGGGTGATGCTCGTCGGCGAGTTGATCGTCCTGGCGGTCTTCCTGGCCGTCGCCGGCTGGGCTCTCGCCTCGGGCATGGGCCGGTTCAGCTGGGCGGCGTTCTACAACGCCGACACATTCACCTGGTCGGTGGTGGCGGGCGCGGTGTCAATCGCGGTGCTGTCCTTCCTCGGCTTCGACGGCATCAGCATGCTGGCCGAGGAGACCAAGGGCGGTTGCCGCAAGATCGGCCGCGCGATGGCCGCCGTGCTCATCCTGGCCGGCGTGCTGTTCATCGCCCAGACCTGGCTGGCCGCGATGCTCATCCCCGACCCCGGCACCCTCCTCGCGGAGGGCGACGTGAACGGCACCGCCTTCTACGACGCGGCGGCCGTAGCCGGCGGAGGATGGCTGGCCACCCTGTGCGCGGTAGCGACCGCGATCGCGTGGGGTCTGCCGAACTCGATGGTCGCCCAGGTCGCCACGTCCCGGCTGCTGTACGCGATGGCTCGCGACCGGCAGCTTCCGGCGTTCTTGGCGAAGGTGTCGATCCGCCGGAACGTACCGATCAACGCGACATTGCTCACCGGCGTCGTGTCCCTGGTGCTCGGCCTGTACATGGCGACCCGTGCGGATGGGATCACGCTGCTGTCGTCGCTGATCAATTTCGGGGCGATGGTCGCCTTCCTGGTCCTGCACGTCTCCGTGATCGTGCACCACCTCATCCGCCAGCGCAGCGGGAACTGGTGGGCTCACCTGGTCATGCCCGCTATCGGGTACGCGATCCTCGCCTACGTGGTGGTCAACGCCAACATCGCCGCCCAGCGCCTCGGCCTGGCCTGGCTCGCCCTCGGGATGGTCGTTCTGGCTGGCTTGTACCTGTCCGGCCGCCGCCCTGCCCTGTCGGGGTTGGCGCCCGTGCAGCCGCAGGCACGTCACGTGGAGCGGGTGTGACCGGCATGGACACGTTCACCTACCGGCCCGCCCGAGACGAGCTGGCGTACACCTTCGGCGGTCGGATGCCGGTCGCGCACGTGCGCGGCGGTGACATGTTCACCGTCGCGACGGAGGACTGCTTCGGTGGTCTCGTTCGGGGGCCGGCCGACCTGCCGTCGCAGGTGTGCCGCATGCCGTACCTCAATCCGGTGTCCGGGCCGTTCTTCGTCGAGGACGCCGAGCCCGGCGACACCCTCGCCGTCCACCTCGCCGCCATCACCCCGGCCCGCGACTGGGGTGTGTCCTCGACCTTTCCGCACTTCGGGGCACTGACCTCCACCTCCCACACCGCCACCCTGCAGCCTCCATTGGAGGAGCGGGTGTGGGTGTACGGCATCGACCGGCAGGCCGGGGCCGTACGGTTTCAGGCCACGCGCAGCGACCACAGCGTGGACCTGCCACTGGACCCGATGATCGGCACGATCGGTGTCGCCCCCGGCGGTTTCGAAGCCCGATCCACCCTCGTGCCCGACACCCACGGCGGGAACCTCGACACCCCACACCTGCGCGCCGGCACCACCCTCTACCTCGGGGTGAACGTCCACGGGGCGATGCTCGCCCTCGGCGACGGACACGCCCGCCAGGGCGAAGGCGAGGCCTGCGGCGTCGGCGTCGAAATCGCCACGACCACCACCCTCGCCATCGACGTCATCAAAGGCGTCACCACACGGTGGCCAAGGTTGGAAACCGACCAAGACATCCTCACGATCGGCTGCGCGAGACCCCTGGAGGACGCCTACCGCATCGCCCAGCACGACCTCGTCGGCTGGGCCAGCGCCCTAACCGGCCTGGAAACAATGGACGCCTACCAACTCGTGTCGCAGGCAGGGCGGGCACCGATCGGCAACGTGTGCGACCCCAACTACACGATCCTCGCCGCCATCGACAAAATGCTGCTCCCCGCCCCCGGTCCCGCGTACGGCGGGGCACACAAGCGGCTGCGGCAGCTCACCGCTGGGTTGCGGTAGGAGCTCCGACGATGACCGCGTCGATCCCGCGCCTGCCGCTGCGCGATGAGCTGTTCCTCCTCGGCCACGACGACGACACCGGACACCCCCACGTGCACCGGCAGACCCTTGCCCTCGGGCTCGCGGGAGCGGTCCTGATCGACCTGTACCTGGCCGGGCGGGTGACCCTCGACCCGAACGACGACACTCGCCCGGCCGGCCACCAGCGGATACACCCCCACATCGACCGGCCAGTTGGGGACCTGATCGCCGACGCCGCGACCGCCACCATCCGCCACGCCCACCCACCACTGCGCGGATGGTTGCGCGGGTTCTCCGACGACCTGTACGAGCGAACCCGCGCCGGCCTGGTCGCCGGCGGGATCCTGCGCCACCACACCCGCCGGCGGCTCGGCGGCCTCATACGCGCAGACGCCTACCTGCCCACCGACAGCAAATGGGCGGTCATCGCCCGCTCCCGTTTGCGCTACCTCGCCGCCGGCCGCGAACAACCCAACAACCACACCGCCGCCCTCGCCGGCCTCGTCGCCGATCTCGGGCTCACCAGCCACCTCTACCTCGACGACGACACCCCAGCCCTGACCGTCCGATTGAAAGCCATCGCCGGGCAGCACTACCAGCCAGTACGCGACATCACCACCGCCGTGGACGCCGCCGTCGGTGACCTCGCCACCGCCGCCTACCGCTAGCCCCAATACACCTCACCTCAAGAAAGCCCACCGTGAACAACCTGCCCCACATGCGACCTCCGACCGACAAGCCCCACCCGGTGCGCCGGCGAGCCTTAAAGGTCACTGCCGCCGTCTGCGCGCTCGGCCTGCTCGCTACCGCCACGGCCATTCCGATCTGGACGGGCACCGCTGGGCCAGCCCAATCCGCACCCTCGCCTTCCAGCGCCACCGCGTCTCTCCCAGCCGTAGCGCAGCCGTGTCCGTCGCCCGCCGCCCTGACGGCAGCCCAGCTCAAGACACGTTCCCAGCAGAGACTCGACCCATCGCCGACGCGTCTGCCGGCGTCGACCCCGGCGCGGCAGGCTCTGGAAGTGGTCGTGCTGTTCGAAGAGCAACGTTGGCGCGCCGACGACGCCTCCGGCCGCGCCATCCGCAGCCGCTACCCCACCGGTCGGCAGCCCACCGACGACAGCACCAACAAACCTGGCGAGCTGGACGGACCCATCGGCCCGGTCGCCGCCGACCCGGCAGCGCTCACCGCGCACATAAATGCCAACCGGCCCCGCCAGCCGCGGTTCCTCGGGCCCACCGCCGTTATTCGCGGCCTCGTCAGCCTGCTCGGCTGGCGCACCCCCAACCAAGCCGCCCGCACCGCGATCCTCACCGTCCTGCGCGACACCCCCGGCATCACCTACCACGCATCGGTGTCCGACCGGGCGGGCCGAACGGGCATCGGCGTCAGCGCCACCTCCGGAGACATCCGTTTCCTGCTGATCTTCAACCCCACCACCGGCGAACTACTCGCCTACGAAAGAGCAGCACTCGCACCACCACCCGGCAGCGACCGGATTGGCCCGTCGGTCGACGACTACCAACTGTTCCTCGTCCACAGCCGCGCCAACAGCAGCAGCAACTCCTGACCCAGCAACCAAGAGCCTTCTAAGGAACCCCCGCCATGGACACTGTCCCGCGTATCCGCGCCGCCCGCTGGGCGGACAAAGACCACGTCGCCGCGCTCATAGCCGACGCCCTCGATCCCAGCCCTCTCGCAACCTGGCTGATCCCCGACCCGGGCCCACGACGTCGAATCCTCACCGACGTCCTCGGCATCTGGGTCGAGCACGCCCTGTTCTACGGCGACGTCCACCTCACCAACGACGCCACCGCCGTCACCGTCGGCTTCCACCGATACCGCCCCATCCCGCCACCAGCGAACTACCCCACCCGCCTCGGCGACGCCGCAGGCGCCCACAGCGAACGCTTCGACCTCCTCGATCGGCTACTCGCCACAGATCGACCCAATGAGCCCCACTACCACCTCGCGTTCCTCGCCGTGTCGCCCAACGCCAGGCGGTCAGGACACGGCACGTCCCTGCTCAGCCACCATCGCAGCCGACTCGACCAGGTGAACCTCCTGTCCTGGACGAACACCACACCCGACGCCCAGAGCCTGCACGCCCGGCATGGCTACACCCCCGGACCGGCAATTCAATTGCCCGACGGCCCGGTCATCTGTTCCATGCGCCGCAACCCTCTCCACGGCGACATCCAGCCAACCAGGACGACCACCACCGAGGACCAAACCAGCCATCCAAGTCTGCGACCATGACCAATCCGCCACCCGCGAGGACGAGACATGAGACCGGCTACCGAGTGGACACCGGACTTCGGGTGGCGAGGCTGGATCCTGCTGTCTGCCGATCCCCTTTCAGCTGGGCAAGTAGCAGAGAAGAGAACCGATGCGTAAGGACTGGACCGCTCTGCCGGAGAGCGTCACGGCAGCGATCGCCGCACGGGTCGGCGGAACCTTTGACGTCACCCCGGCCTCCAGTGGCGACCACGCTGAGATCGCCTCGACAGTCACCGGACCAGCCGGACAGATCTTCGTCAAGGCGGCCTCCGGCGAGTTGAGCGTTCGGTCGCTGCGCTACGAACTGGCGGTAACCCGGGCCATCGACCGGCACCCGCCCGCAGTCCTGTGGCAGTTCGAATCCGACAGCTGGCTGATGGTGGGGACCGGCACCTTGCCGGTCCCCACTCCGACCTGTCACCCGGCAGCACCGACCTCGACCTGCTCCTCGCCACACTGACAGCACTTCAAGAGACGCCGGCGCCCGGCGAGACGTGGTTCACCCCGGCAGCCCGACTCGGATTCGCGCACCCCGCGATGGACGGCGAGACACTTATCCACTCCGACCTCAACCCGACCAACTTGATCGTCACACCGGTCGGCCTACGCATCGTCGACCGGGCGTGAGCAACCAAAGCCGCCGCATGGGTCGAGCTCGCGTTACTCGTCCCATGGCTGATCGGCAGCGGCCACAGCGCCAACAGGCGCACGAGTGGTTAGCGCAGCTTCCCGCATGGACAGCGACCGACCACCAGGTCCTGGACGACTTCGCGACAAGGAACGCGATGAAGTGGGCCGCCAAGTCCCGGCAGAGCACCGAGCGTTGGGTACACGACCTCGCGATGTGGACCGGCAAGTGGGCGGACCACCGGACCGACGGCCACCAGTCAGCCATAACCCGGGGGCACGCACCCGCGATGCGGGCACCGGTAGCGGGAGGAGCAGCTCCTCAACCAGCCAGCAGCCCCGCTCGGAACCGGCACGTCAGGTCACTCAACCGGGCGGATCCATGGCCGTCCGTATGGAGAACCAGCCGCGCTGCTCCCAATCTGCTCCCAATGTAAGCAGCACATACTGCAAAGCCCGTTACCGACGACTCCGGCAACGGGCTTCTGACCTGCACAAACTGAGAGTGGGCGATGCTGGTATCGAACCAGCGACCTCTTCGGTGTGAACGAAGCGCTCTCCCACTGAGCTAATCGCCCTCAGCGCCTGTGACTCTACCCGATCGTGGAACCGGACCGGAAATCCGGGGTCAGTGCGTCGCGAGGTACCGCATCGCTTCGGCGACCACGTCGATGCCGAGGCTGTACTTGAGGGACAGCCAGACCACCGTGGCCACGAAGACCAGGCCGACGGAGCCGAGCACAATTCGCACCAACAGCGACTGTCTGGTCACCCAGCGCGTCCATCCGTGGACGTGGCGGCGGGTGAAGCCGAGCAGCCGGCGCGCCCAGTGGTATTCGACGGCCCAGATGCCCAGGCCGGCGATGACCAGCAGCCAGCCCGGCCCGGGGAGCGGGATGAGGGCGATGCCGATGGTCACCACCAGCGCCCCGGCGATCGCGATGAAGATCTTGAGGGCGATCCGGCCGGTGGGGTTGGCGCGGATGAGGTCGAGGGTCAGTGAGATCCGCTCGCGCCAGCGGGGGCGGCGCGGTGGGTCCTGCACGGCGACGACGCCGCCACCGGCATCGCTGCCGCGATCCGCACCGGCGCCACCACGACGACCGGCGCCGGCGTCATCGCCACCGGAACGACCGGCGTCGGACGCCGGCCGACCGGCCCGTTCGGGCTGCTTCATCGGCACTCCGTACCCCCGCTTTTCGGCTGCTCGGACCGCGACTTTCGGCGGGCCGGGCGCCGCCGCCGCATCCAATGAGGATTGCTTCGTCACCATTTCACCCCCCAGTGTCGCTCGGGCCCGTCACTGCAACGGCCGACTGGACGTTACCGGAGTAAGTCGACGACTGAGCCACCCGATGCCGGGCGGGATCACGCACTGGGCAGAACCGGAAATCCTACATGAATGCTCACATTCACGCGGCCTTTCCGTCCCCCTTCCCACCACTGGGTGAAGTCAGCGTATGGCGGAGCGTAGCCAGGAGTAGCACCTGAGTATGGGAAAAGCGGGACACGCGCGTTCCGCAGCGGTGCCGGGGGGAGAACGTCCATGAGTGTCATCCGACCGACGACCGTAGAGGTCGAGACGTCGCTAAGGCTCGTCGCACCTGACGCCACCGCCTTGCCGGTGCGTGCCAGTCTGCGTTACGACCCTGCTGACCCGTATGCGGTCCATGTCCTGTTCCATGCCGAATCGGCCGGGGGCGAGGCGGTGAGTTGGTCGTTCGCTCGCGAACTTCTGGTCACCGGCCTGGACGAGCCGGCCGGCATCGGGGATGTGCGGGTCTGGCCCTGGGCCACACCGCGCGGCGATTTCGTCGCGCTGGCCCTCTCGTCACCGGACGGCAACGCCCTCTTCGAGGTGCCGCGCAGCGTCCTGGTGCGTTTCCTTCGACGGACCTACGTCGTCGTCCCGCGCGGCCGTGAGGCCGAGCACCTGGACGTCGACACGGCGGTGAACCGGCTGCTCGCCGGTCGCTGACCAACCGAAAACTGCAACACCGGCCACACCGGGGCCGCGCGGATCTGCCGAGTCCGCGCGGCCCCGGCACACGCCCATCGGGTACGCGGACAGCGCGCCCCGGGTCGGCCGGTGCTCAGCCGTGCGTGGTGATGCCGCCGTCGACGGGGATGACCGCGCCGGTGAGGTACGCGCCGGCTCGTGACGAGAGGTAGATGGCCGTGCCGGCCATGTCGTCGGGGCGTCCGATGCGGCCCAGTGGCACCTGCTGCTCGATGGCGGCCCGGCTCGCCGGGTCGTCGAGCGCGAACGCCATCATCTTGCTCTCGAACGGGCCGGGCGCTATCGCGTTGACGGTGATCTGCTCACCGGCGAGCTGGTGGGCGAGGCTGCGGGTGAGCATGTGCACGGCCGCCTTGGTGGCCGAGTACGCGTACACCTCCATCATCGGCACCCGGATGCCGTCGATCGACCCGATGTTGATCACGCGGGCCGGGTCGTCGGCGCTGGCGGCGGCGCGCAGCGCCGGCAGCAGCGCGGTGGTGAGCCGGAAGACGGCCTTGACGTTGACCGCCCAGAGCTTGTCGAACGCGGCCTCGGGGTAGTCCTCCAGCGGTGCGCCCCAGGTCGCGCCCGCGTTGTTGACCAGCACGTCGAGCCGACCGAAGCGCTCGCGTACGGCGGCGGCAAGCGTCTCGGCGCCGGCGTCGTCGCTGAGGTCGGCGGGGATGGCCTCGCAGCGCCCCTCGGCGGAGAGGGTGGTGGCGACCGCCTCGCAGACGTCCGCCTTACGCGACGAGATGATCACGTGCGCGCCGGCCCGGACAAAACCCTGGGCGATCATCAGCCCGATCCCCCGCGACCCGCCGGTGACCAGGACCGTCTTACCTTCGACCGAGAACAGCTGCGTCATGCCCATCCCATCGCGAGTCGGCGGGGGCCGCCGACCGGTCGGGGTGACCGGCGAATGCCGGGTGGACCGCGGACCGGCGGCGCTACCGTCGGGTAACGTAGCTTGGCCGCCAGGACCGAAACAAGCCCGGGGCGCACCGCGGATTCCGCTCCGAACGGTGACCGGGATGCGGTGACCTGCGGTTCGGGCTACCGTCGCAGGCGATGGTCTCCACCGATCCCTCCCCCGCGCCATCGATCGGAACGGCGTCTCGCGTGCCCGACGAGATAGCCACGTTCGCGCTGGCCGACCTTGCCGGCGACCCGGGCTGGCGTCGGCCGGTGATCGTCGAGCGGGAGCTGTTGATTCTCACCACCCGGGGGCACGGCGACGCCGAACTCGACTTTCACCTGCTGCTGTGCCGGCCCGGCACGCTGCTGCGGGTCCGCCCCGGCCAGGTGCTGCGCTGCGCAGGCCCCCAGTTCGACGCCACGGTGGTCGCCTGGGATCCCGAGGCGGTACGCGACTTCGACGTCGACCTGAGCGCCACCGCGACCTGGCGGCAGTTGGCCGGTGAGGACGAGGACGCGGTGATCAGCGAGGTGAGCCAGTTGGCGGTGGACTGTCGGCGGCACCCCGACGGTCCCACCGCCCGCGTGCTGCTCCGGCACCAGCTGGCCGTGCTGCTGCTGCGGCTGGCCCTGCCGCACGCCGACCGGCCGTCGTCGCGGCCCGAGGACGAGACGTTCCACCGGTTCCGCCGCGAGGTGGAGCACGGCTATGCGCACACCCGGCGGGTCGAGGACTACGCGGCCGAGCTGGGCTGCTCCGTGCGGACCCTGACCCGGGCCTGCCTGGCCGTCACCGGGCGCAGCGCCAAGCAGGTCATCGACGAGCGGGTCGCGTTGCAGGCCGGCCGGTTACTCGCCACCACGGATCAGCCGATCGCCGAGATCGGCCGGCGGCTCGGCTTCTCCGAACCCACCAACTTCGGCCGCTTCTTCACCCGCGAGGTCGGCGTCAGCCCCGGCGCGTTCCGGGCCGCACGGGACCAACCGGCGGCCAATCGGGTAATCCGCCAGCGACCGCCGGCCGAGTCGACGGCCGCCGACGGGGGCAGATTCCGCCTTGGCACCCCCGGTGACTCCGCCAACGGTGAGCACCCGATGAGACCACTGCCGCCCGCCGGAGGGCCGGGCGTCACCGGCCGGGCATGATGACAGGGTGCAGATCTCCGCGCGCGGCGACTACGCGGTACGGGCGGCGTTGAGCCTCGCCACCGCGTACCCCTCGCTGCTGTCCACCCAGGCCATCGCCGCGGAGCAGGACATGCCCCGCAAGTTCCTGGAGGCGGTCCTGGCTGATCTGCGCCGGGCCGGCATCGTCCGCGCCCAACGCGGCGCCGAGGGCGGCTACACCCTCGCCCGCCCGCCCCGCGAGGTGACGGTCGGCGCGGTGCTGCGCGCAGTTGAGGGTCCCCTGGCCGGGGTACGCGGGCTGCGCCCCGAGGAGACCCGCTACGAAGGCTCGGCGGAGAACCTGCCCGGCCTGTGGGTGGCCGTCCGGGCGGCGGTGCGGCGGGTCGTCGACGAGGTGAGCCTCGCCGAGATCGTCAGCGGTCGGCTGCCCGCGCACGTCCGCAAGCTCACCGCGCTGCCCGACGCGTGGGAGCCGCGCTGACACCAGCCGCCGGCCACCGCCTCAGCGGCCGAAGAGCTTGTGCAGCCAGGCGAGCTGTTCGAGCTGCTGGTGCGCCTCGCCACCCTCGTGGTCGTTGAACTCGTACACGCGCACGTCCTTGTCGCCCCCGTAGCGGTGGTAGGCGGCGAAGCAGGTCGAGGGTGGGCAGATCCGGTCCATCATCGCGACGGAGAACAGCGCGGGCGCTGTCGCGCCGGGTGCGAGCACCGCGGCGTCGACGTACGACAACGTGCGGAACACCTCGCCGCTCTGGTCGCGGTGCAGCGCGAGATACTCGGCGACCTCACCGTAGGGGCCCTCGGTGGCGACCCGCACGGCGCGCGGGAAGTCACACAGGAACGGCACGTCGGGCATGACCGCCGCCACGCCCGGGAACAACGCGGCCACCGCCAGCGACAGGCCCCCTCCCTGGCTGATGCCGGTGACGACGACCCGGTCGGGGTCGACGGCGGGATGCTCCTGGGCGGCCTGGGCGAACCGGACCGCGTCGGTGATCAGCCTGCGGTAGTAGAAGTCCTCCGGGCTGGTGACCCCACGGGTGAGGAACCCCGGAACGGTACCCGCCGGGTACCGGTGCGCATCGGCGGTGCTGCCGGGCGCGGCACTCCAGCCCTGCCCCCGGGTGTCCATGATGAGGTGCGCGAAGCCCGCCGAGGCCCAGAAGAGCTTCTCGTGCGGCAGGCCCCGGCCCCGGCCGTACCCGAGGTATTCGACCACGCACGCCAGCGGCCCGGTGGCGGTCGCCGGCAGGTGCAGCCAGCCGTGCACCGGCTCGCCGCCGAAGCCGGGAACGGTGACGGAGAAGGTGCGGATCTGGGTGAGCCCGGTGTCGACCGGCTCGTACGTCGCCGCGGCGGCCGGGGCGGCACCGAGCGTCCGCTCCCAGAACGCGTGCAGGTCCTCCGGGACGGTCAGGTCGGGTCGGTACGCCCAGCAGTCGGCGACGGTGAGATCGCTCAAAGCCACAGCTCGGCCTCCACGGCAGCAGGATTGTCAGATGTTCGTGGGGGTGGGTGCGACGCTCGCCATCGCCGCCGCGAACCACCCGGTGATGGTGCTGGGATGGGTGATCGCCGTACCCACCACCACCGTCCACGCCCCGGCCCGCAGCGCCTGGGCCGCGTGGGCCGGTGTGTGGATCCGGCCCTCCGCGACCACCGGCACGTCGACCGAGCTGGCGAGCCGGGCCACCAGGTCCAGGTCCGGGCCGGGCTGCTTGCTGGTGTACGCGGTGTAGCCGGACAGGGTGGTGCCGACCAGGTCGGCACCCGCCGCCGCGGCGTCGATCCCCTCGGCGAGGGTGGAACAGTCGGCCATCACCAGAGCCCCGGTCAGCTGGTGGACGGCGGCGATGGTGTCGGCGAGGGTGCGGCCGTCCGGCCGGGGTCGCGCGGTGCCGTCGAGGGCGACGATGTGCGCGCCGGCCCGCGCCACCGACAGCGCGTGCTCCAGCGTGGGGGTGATGAAGACGTCGTCGTCCCCGTCCTTCCACAGCCCGATCAGTGGCAGGTCGACCGCCCCCCGGATGGCCGAGATGTCCGCCAGGCCCTGGGCGCGGATGCCGGCGGCGCCCCCGTGGGCGGCGGCGAGGGCCACCCGGCGCATCGTGTCCGGGCTGCGCATCGGCTCGCCCGGGTACGCCTGGCAGGAGACGACGAGGCGGTGCCGGAGCTGCGCGATCAGCGTGTTCATGCGGTGCCCTCCCAGGCGAGTGCGGCGGCGCCGAGAAGTGGGGCGTCCGATCCGAGGGTCGAGGCCAGGACGGGCACGTCGTCCAGGACGGGCAACGTCTCCCGCCGTACGGCGTCGCGCAGCGCCTGCCACCAGGCGTCGCCGAGGCCGGCGACACCGCCGCCGATGACGACGACAGCGGGGTCGAGCATGTTGACCAGCCCGCCGACCGCCGAGCCGACGGCGGCCCCGCCCAGCAGGACCACCTCCCGGGCGATCGGGTCGCCGTCCGCCGCGCGTACGGCCACCGCGCGCAGGTCACCGACCGGCTGGCCGGTCCGCCGCGCGTACTCCTCGGCCAGGCCGGGCCCGGAGGCGATCGCCTCCAGGTGCCCCTGCCCGCCGCAGGTGCACCGCAACCGCCCGGCGTACGGCGAGGGTTGGTGGCCGGCGTGGCCGGCGGCGGAGTGGGCACCGGTCAGCGCGCTGCCCTCGACGACGAAGGAGGCACCGATACCGGTGCCGACCGCGATGAGGAGCAGCGTCTGGTGGCCGGCCGCCGCGCCGTGCCGCGCCTCGCCGAGGGCGTGCGCGTGCACGTCGTTGATGGCGGTGACGGGCAGGTCGAGCAGGGCCCGCAGCCGGCCGCTCAGGTCGGTGCCGGCCCACCCGGCCAGGGCGTCGGTGGCCGACAGCACCCGACCCGTCCGGTGGTCGATCACCCCGGCGCTGCCGACGCCGAGCGCACTGACGCGGGTTCCCGTCGCCCTCGCCCGCAGCCGAGCGACGAGGTCGGCCGCGGTGTCGATGATGGCGGTCGCCCCGGCCCGGCCGGGGGTGGGGACGGTGATCCGGTCGACGACCTCACCCTGGCGGGTCACCAGGGCGGCGGCCGTCTTGGTGCCCCCGATGTCGAGCGCGGCGACAACCGGGGGCGTGCGTACCTCGGACATGGTTAGAGCAGTCCCGCCAGTTCCAGGTGGCCCCGCACCCGCGCCGTCTCGTCCGCGTCGAGCGGTCGCAGCGGAAGCGACACGGCGTTGCTGTCGATGACGCCGAGCAGGGCCAGGGCGGTCTTGAACGCGCCCACGCCCCGGGTCGCCCCCGCCGCCGTCGCCGGGTCGGCAGCGTCGACGATCCGGAACAACCGGGTCAGCCGGTCCTGCTCCGCGCGGGCGGTGTCCCAGTCGGCGGCCACGCAGGCCCGGTGCAGTCGCACGTAACCCTCCGGGTCCACGTTGCCCAGGCCGGGGACGGAACCGGAGGCACCGGCGAGCATCATCGCGTCGACCACCACCTCGTGGCCGGTCAACAGGCTGAAGCCGGCGTCCGGCGCGTGTTCCGCGATGGACAGCACCAGCTGGCGGAAGGAGACGTCGTCGCCGCTGGAATCCTTGACGCCCGCGAGGACGCCCTCCACGGCGAGCCGGCTCAGCAGACCCGGCGACAGCTTGGTGTGCACGCAGACCGGAATGTCGTACGCCAGCAGCGGTAGCTCGACCGACGCGGCGAGCGACCGGAAGTGCCGCTCGACCTCGTGCGGGCCGACGATGGCGTAGAAGGGGGCGGTGGCCACCAGCCCGTCGACACCCAGCCGCGTCGACGCGTCGGCCCGGTCGAGCACCCGGCGGGTGGTCGGCTCGATGCACCCGGCGATGACGGGTACGGTCCCGCCGACGGTCTTCACCACGGTTTCCAGTGCCTGGTCCCGCTGACTGTCGGTGAGGAACACCGTCTCGCCGGAGCTGCCGAGGGCGAAGATGCCGTCGACGCCGGCGGCGAGCATCCGCTCGACGAGCCGCTCAAGCGAGGCGACGTCGACAGCGCCCTCCTCGGTCAGGGGGGTGACGACCGGCGGCACGACTCCGGCGAACCGCGGGGCAGGGGTGGTCACGCTGACTCCTCGACATGTAGGGGGGTGGTGCGACCGGTCGACGCTCTGGCGAGCTCGACCAGTTCGGCGTTGCTGGATCCAGCGGGAACGGGGTGGTAGCACCGGAACTCGTGGTAACCGGCGCCACCGTCGCCCGTCGTGGGTGGTGGCATCTCGATGGCGCAGCCGTCAGTGGCCTTCCAACAGCGGGTGCGGAACGGGCAGCCGGTGGGCGGGCGGGTCGCGAGCGGGACGGGGCCGACGAGCGGGATCGGGTCGAGCGGCGAGAGCAGCCCCGGCGTGGCGGAGAAGAGCGCCCGGGTGTACGGGTGCTGGGCGACCTCGGGGAGCCCGGCGGCGGGTGTCTGCTCCACGATTCGGCCGAGGTACATGGTGACCACCCGGTCACTGATCCGCTTGACCGTCTGGATGTCGTGCGAGACGAAGACCATGGCCAGGTTCAGCCGCTCCTTGAGGTCCAGGAGCAGGTTGAGGATCTGCGCCCGGACCGACACGTCGAGGGCGCTGGTCGGCTCGTCGGCGATGACCAGCCCCGGCTCCAGGGCCAGGGCACGCGCGATGGACACCCGCTGGCGTTGGCCACCGGAGAGCTGGCTGGGCAGCACGTCGGCGACCGACCGGGGCAGCCCCACCAGAGCCATCAGTTCCCTGACCCGCTCCTCGCGGGTGGTGCGGGTGCCGCGACGGTGCACGTCGAGCGGGTCGCGCAGGATGTCGCGGACCGGCATCCGCCGGTTCAGCGACGTGGCCGGATCCTGGAAGATCATGCCGACGCCGGCGCCGATGTGCAGTCGGCGTTCCGCCGCGCTCATCGACCACACGTCCTTTCCGGCGAAGGCGACAGTGCCGCTCGTCGGCCGTTGCAGGCCCACCAGCACCTTGGCCATCGTGGACTTGCCGCAGCCGGACTCGCCGACGACGCCGATCGTCTCGCCGGCACGCACGCTCAGGTCCGCGCCGGTGAGGGCGTACACCCGCTCGCGGCCGAACAGGCCACCCCCTCGGCTGCGGTGGACCACGTGCACGTCACGCAGTTCGACGATCGACTCGTGGGACGCGCTCATCGGGTCAGCTCCTCTTCCCTGACGGTGACGGCCGGGTGGTGGCAGGCGTACCGGTGGGCGGCGTCGCCCTCCAGCCGGGGCGTCTGTTCCCGGCAGACCTCGCTGGCCATCGGGCAGCGGTCGGCGAACCGGCACCCCGCCGGGAAGTCGGCCGGCGACGGCACCACACCGCGGATCTGGGTGAGCCGGTCCGCGCCGGCCTCCAGGGACAGCACGGAACCGAGAAGGCCACGCGCGTAGTGGTGCGCCGGCGCGCCGACCACGTCGGCGGTGACGCCGCTCTCGACGATCTGCCCGCCGTACATCACCACGACCCGGTCCGCGACGTCGCTGACCAGCGCGAGATCGTGGCTGACCAGGATCAGCGCGAAGCCGAGCTGGCCGCGCAGCCGCAGCAGCAGCTCCATGACCTGCGCCTGGACCGTGACGTCGAGCGCGGTGGTCGGCTCGTCGGCGATGATGAGCCGCGGGTCCCGGGACAGCGCCATCGCGATCACGACACGCTGCCGCTGCCCACCGGAGAGTTCGTGCGGGTACGCGGACAGGGTGCGCTGCGCGTCCAGACCGACCAGTTCCATCAGCTCCTGGGCCGACCGGGTGCCGCCACGGCTGATCATCTGCGCGAGCTGGGGGCCGATGCGCAGTGACGGGTTCAACGCCGAGAGGGCGTCCTGGTAGACCATCGCGATCTCGCGCCCCATCAGGGCACGGCGTCGTTTGGTGCTCACCGTCAGCAGGTCGGTGCCCGCGAAGCGGACCTCGCCGCGTACCCGGGCGCCCTGCGGCAGCAGGCCCATCACGGCGAGGGAGGTCAGCGACTTGCCGGAGCCGGACTCCCCCACCAGGCCGAGGACCTCGCCGGGGCGCACGTCGAAGGTCAGGTCGTCGACGATGTCGACGCCGCGGTGGCGTCCCTCGAACCCGATCGACAGGTTGCGGACCTCCAGGACGGGCTCGCCCTGCGGGAGCGGGCGGGCCCGCTCGCGCAGCCGCTGCGCCGCCTCGGCCAGGCCGGGCAGTTGCACCACCTCACCGGAGCCGGGCTGCGCCTCCTCCTGCGCGTCGCCCTTCTTCGTGGTGGTGGCGCGCCGCGCCGCCGGGGCGGCCCAGGCGTCGGACATCCCCTCGGAGAGCACGTTCAGGGCGAGCACGGTGAGCAGGATCAGCAGGCCGGGGAAGAACGTGGCCCACCAGCCACCGATCTGGACCATCTCCTTGCCGAAGGCGATCACCGAGCCCCACGAGGACGCCGCCTCCTGGGGTGCCAGCCCGCCACCGATGAAGGAGAGCGACGCCTCGAACACGATGGCGTCGGCGACCATGACGGTGACGAAGACGAGGATCGGGGCGGCGCAGTTGCGCAGGATGTGCCGCCAGAGGATGTGCGGTCGCCGCGCGCCGATGATCCGTTCGGCCGCGACGTAGTCCTCGCGGTACTGCGAGAGCACGTTGGCGCGCACGATCCGCGCGATCGACGGCACGAAGACGAAGCCGATCGCGACCACGAGGACCACGAGGCTGTTCTTGCCGAACGAGATGATCAGCAGGGCGGAGAGCACGATGGCGGGGAAGGCCATGACGACGTCGAGGCAGCGCATCACCACCTCGTCGACGGCGGGCCGGCTGGTTCCGGCCAGCGCGCCCAGGATGGCGCCGACCACCAGGGCGATACCGGCGCTGCCGAAGCCCACGATCAACGACCGTCGGGTGCCGGCGACCAGCCGCGAGAACACGTCGCGTCCGAGCTTGTCCAGGCCGAACCAGTAGTCACCGTTCGGCCCGGTGAGCGCGGGACCGAGCCCGGCCTGCGCGGGGTCGTGCCGCAGGATCAGCGGCGCGAAGATGCCCACGACGACGATGAGCAGGACGAAGCTCAGTGCGATCCGGGCCGTGACGCTGAGCCGTTTGAAGGCGATGCCGGGGGCCGACAGCCGGGCGGTGAGTGTGCGACGCATCAGTGGGCTCCGCGCAGTCGAGGGTTGGCGAAGAGGTAGAGGATGTCGACCACCAGGTTCACGAGGACGAAGCAGATGGCGATGGTCAGCACGGTGCCCTGCGCGAGGGCTGTGTCGTTCTGCTGCACCGCGCTCATGATCTGGGTGCCCATGCCGGGCAACGAGAAGATCGCCTCGATCACGACGGTGCCGCCCAGCAGGTAGCCGATCCGCAGGCCCAGCACGGTGAGCGGGTTGACGAGCGCGTTGCGCAGCACGTTGCGTCCGATCACCACGCGGGGCGGCAGCCCGGCGCCGATGGCGGTACGCACGTAGTCCTTGTCGAGCTCCTCGACCATGGACGTGCGCACGATTCTGGCCAGTGAGCAGCCGACCGGCACGGCGAGCGCCAGCGCGGGCATGGCGAGGGACTGCAACCAGAGGGAGAACGAGTCGCCGGGGTTGACGTACCCACCGGTCGGGAAGACGGGGCGGCGGACCGACAGCTCCTGGATGAGCAGCAGGGCGAGCCAGAACGACGGCATGGCGATGCCGGCCATCGAGACGAACCGGATGACCTGGTCGGGCCAGCGGTCGCGGTACAGCGCGGCGGGAATGCCGAGGGCCAGCGCGATGACCAGCGCGCCGACGATCCCGAGGGCCGTCAGCTGGATGGTCAGCGGCAGCGCGGTGGCGATCTTGTCGGCGACCGGGACGGACGGCGGGAAGGTCACGCCGAGATCGCCCCGGAGCAGGTCGCCCAGGAAGTGCAGGTAGCGCAGGGGCAGCGGGTCGTCGAGCCCGTTGGCGGCCTTGAACGCGGCCACCTGCGCGGGGGTCGCCTGGTCACCGAGGACGGACAGCGCGGGATCGATCGGGGAGAACTGCATGATCACGAATACGAAGATCGTGATGCCCAGCACCAGCGGTATCAGGGTCAGGAGTCGTCGCGTGACCAGGCTCAGAACGCTCAGCATGGTGTCTTTCTCTCGTCGAGGGCCGCCGGGACGTCCCGCCCAGCCCGAGGGACAGGGGCTGGGCGGGACGCGGAGGGGTCGGGGTCCGGGCCCCCGAGGCGGAGCTCAGCCCTTTCGGCTGGAGCCCAGGAAGTACAGACCGGTGGTCGCCGCGCCCGAGAAGTCGGAGAGCTTCGCCGGGTCGTACGCGGTGACGACCTTGGTGTGCAGGATCGGGTACAGCGGGACCTCGTCGGCCACCTTGTCCAGGGCCTGCTTCCACAGCGCCTTGCGGGCTGCCTCGTCGGAGGTCTGCGCCGCCTTGTCGAGCAGGTCGGCCATGGCCTTACGGTCCGCGGCGCTCCACCGGTAACGCTGCCCCGGCCAGGTCTCGCCGTAGTAGAACCAGCGCATCAGCAGGTCGGTGTCGACGCCGAAGACGCTGGGGTCACCGGTGGCCATCAGCACCCGGAAGGTGTCCTTCGGGACGATGTCACCGTAGATGGCGGAGGACGGCACCGTGTTGAGGCTGGCGGTGACGCCGATCTTCTTCCACTGCTCGATGACCAGCGGCGCGACATCCTTCACGACCGAGTTGTCGGTGGTGTCGAGCTGGAACGACAGGTTCGTGACACCGGCCTCCTGAAGCAGGCTCTTGGCCTTTTCCAGGTTGTAGTCGTAGACGGTGGCGGCCTTCTGGTAGTCCTTGTTGCCCTCGTCCAGGTAGCTCGTGGCCGGGGTGCCGTAGCCGTTGAGGGCGGTCTTGATGACCTCGTCCTTGTTGATCGCGTAGTGCAGCGCCTGACGCACACGCTTGTCGCTGAACGGCGCCGCCGACGAGTTGAACATGAGGAAGACCTGGTTGAAGGCCTGCTTCACATCGACGGTGTACTTGTCCTTGAGCGAGTCGACGTTCAGGTACGGCACCGACTCGATGGCCTGGACACGACCGCCCTGCAGGTCCGACACCCGGGCGGAGGCCTCGGAGGTGGTGTTCCAGGTCATCGTCTCGACCTTGGCCGGACGCGGGCCGTTGTAGTTCGGGTTCGTGCTGAGCTTGACGCCCGATTCCTTGGACGCGCTGTCCAGCTTGAACGGGCCGGAGCCGATCGGCGCCGTGTCGAACGCCTTCGACGCGGCCGGGTCGGCGGTCTTCGCCTTCGGCAGCACCTTGATGACGGCGATCCGCTCGGCGAACAGCGCGAACGGGTACTTGAGCTTGAACTCGGCCGTCGTCGCGTCCTTGGCGGTCACCGAGTCGATGAACGACACGAACCCCTGCATCAGCGGCGGGGCCTTGGGGTCGGCCGGCTTCAGCACGCGGGTGAAGGACCAGGCGACGTCCTCGGCGGTGACGGGGGTGCCGTCGGAGAACTTGGCGCCGTCGCGCACCGCCACCGTGTAGGTGAGCCCGTCGGCGCTGGCCACCGGGTCTTCCTTGGCGAGCGCGCGGTAAGGTTCCCGGGTAACCGGGTCAAGATCGATCAGGCCCTCGAAGATGTGCTGGTTGACCGCCGTCGCCACCGCCGACGAGGCGTTCCCCGGGTCGAACCCGCTAGAGAGGGTGAACGCGAGGGTGGTCTCGATGGACTTCTTCCCCCCGCTTCCCTCGACGGCGTTGGTCGAGGCCGGGCCGCCGCTGCAGGCGACGAGTCCGAGAGCGAGGGTTGCCGCGGTGGACGCGACTGCCAACGAACGGAGCCGGCGCGGGGGGCAGCGCCGACTCTCCTTTGGCTCAATGGTGGTGCTCACGTAGCTGCCTCCATAGGCTCTTCATGCGCTCGCGGTGCTGCTCGCGCTGAGGGATTCGAAGATAATGGGGTCTGACGTCAGACATCTGATGCCGATAGGGTGAGCGTGTCAGATCCGTGAACGAAGGGCAAGTGGCAGATGACGACCATTGACGCATCCCCGCTACGCGGTGCGGAGCGCCCCGGTCCCCGCCGGCAGGAGGTGGGGGCCAAGATCAAGGAGTACATCCTGCGCAACCGCCTCAAGCCGGGGGACATCCTGCCCACCGAGGCGGAGCTGTGCGAGGCGGTGGGCGCGAGCCGCTCAAGCGTCCGCGAGGCCGTCAAGATTCTCTCCGCCCTCGACATCGTCGAGGTGCGGCACGGGCACGGCACCTTCGTCGGCCGCATGTCCCTCGCCGCGCTCGTGGAGGGCCTGACCTTCCGCGGCCTGCTCAGCGGCGAGGAGGACCATCACGTGCTGGGGCAGGTCGTCGACGTCCGGCAGACCCTCGAACAGGGGCTCGCGGCCCAGGTCATCGCCGTCCTCGACAGCGAGCACCAGGCCGCCCTCTCCGCGCTCGCCGACGAGATGGAGAGCCTGGCCGCCCAGGGCATGGACTTCCTCGACGTCGACCGGGCCTTCCACGTGAAGCTGCTGGAACCCCTCGGCAACGACCTGATCCTCCAGCTGACCGAGGCGTTCTGGCAGGTGCAGGCCATCGTCGCTCCGACGCTGCGCACCGAGCCGGAGGACCGGTTGATCACCGCCCAGCGGCACCGGGCGATCGTGCAGGCGGTCGCCGCCGGGGACGTGGCGCGTCTGCAGGCTGCCATCGCCGAGCACTACGCGCCCATCCGGGCCAGCATCGCCCGCGTCGTGCGGGCCTGACGTCGGGCACCCGCCGTCCATCCGCGGTCCAGCGGCGGCGCACCGTCCCCTGTGTCTCGTACACAGGAGACCGTCGCCGCCCTGAGACGTTCGACGAACCGTCACCGCAGCGCCGGGATCGCCGCGGCACCGAGCGGGATCGGTCACAGTGCCCGGCGGAGCCACTCCTCGACACCGGCGACGTGCACTGTGGCCCAGGAGCGCGCCAGATCGGCCTGCCCGGCCGTGATCGCGTCGACGATCGCCTGGTGCTGCTCACGGGTTCGGGTGACGGCGCCCTCCTGGGTGACACCACGCCAGATGCGGGCCCGGGTGGTGGAGCCGGAGAGCCCGTCAAGCAGCGAGCACAGCACGGCGTTTCCGGCGCCGACGGCGATCTGGCGGTGGAATTCCAGGTCGTTGGCGACCAGCGTCTCGACGTCGCTGGTGTCGCCGACGTCGTCGAGGACGGCCTGAAGGTTGGCGATCGCCTCGGCACCCATCCGTTGCGCTGCCAACGCCGTGGCGGCGGGCTCGAGGATCCGCCGGACCTCCAGGAACTCCAGCACGGTGTCGTCGCGGTGGAAATCCACGACGAAGCCGAGCATGTCGAGCAGCAACTGTGGGGCGAGGCTGGTGACATAGGTGCCGTCGCCCTGGCGGACGTCCAGGACACGGATGATGGACAGCGCCTTCACCGCTTCCCGTAGGGAGTTGCGGGACAGGCCGAGCCGGCGGGCCAGGTCCGCCTCCTTGGGCAGTCGATCGCCGGGGCCGAGTTCGCCCGAGGTGATCATGTTCTTGATCTTGCCGATCGCCTCGTCGGTGAGCGCCATCGCTGCCTCCGGGTAGGGGTGAGCCGTTGCCGTGACCGGGAGGATTACACCCTGAGCTGGCAGACGCGCGCGGCGGTGCCCCCGCCCGCAGTTGCCGGCGAGCAGGCAGATCGGCAGTCGAAAGCCGTGACGCCGGCCCCCGCCCCGGGGCCGGTCAGGTCAACCCACAGGACCAGCCGCCTCCCGCAAACATCGGGTGTTTCCGCGTCTACGACCTCCGACATCTGATGTGTACCAGGTGTTCGCCCATCCGGCAACAGATCGAGATGACCTGACAGGCTGCCCGTCAAGGTCGCCGCCTCTCCGCAAGTCAGCGCATCATGTGGACGAATCCGATCCATTGACAAAAATAAACATCCCATGTTAACTCCTCTCACATAGAGGAGGCCCTATGTTCGAGACCGGCAGTTTCCGGACGGTCCTGCGGGCCGCAGCCGCATCCCTTCTCGTGGCCGCGTGCCTGACGTCCGTGTCCGTCAGCGCGGCTCCAGCCGGGGCCGCCGCCAGCGACCCCGCCCTCGCGCTCTGGTACGACGAACCCGCCGCCAACTGGGAGAGCAACGCGCTGCCGGTGGGCAACGGCGCGCTCGGCGCCATGATCTTCGGGGGCGTCCAGACCGAACGCCTTCAGCTCAACGAGAAGAGCCTGTGGACGGGTGGACCCGGCGCCACCGGATACCACCACGGCAACTGGACGTCACCACGGCCCGGAGCCCTGGCCGGCGTGCAGGCCCAGATCGACCGGGACGGACGGATGGCGCCCGGCGCGGTCGCCACCGCGCTCGGGCAACCGGCGACCGGGTTCGGCTCCTACCAAAACCTCGCCGACATGTACCTCGACATGACCGGCACCCCGGCCACCGTGAGCGACTACCGACGCGAGCTGGACCTCGCCGAGGGCACCGCCCGCGTCGCGTACTCCCACGGCGGGGTGACCTACCAGCGGGAGTACTTCGCCAGCTACCCGCGCAACGTGATCGCCTCCCGGCTCTCGGCCAGCCAGACCGGGAAGGTCTCCTTCGTCCTGCGTCCCGTCTCGGCCCAGTCCGGCAGCGCCGTGACGGTGGCCAACGGCCGGATCACCACCCGGGGCGCACTGCCCGGCAACGGGCTGATCCACGAGACCCAGTACCGGGTGGTGACCACCGGCGGCACCCGGACCGACGGCACCGACCGGATCACCGTCACCGGCGCCGACTCGGCGTTCATCGTGCTGTCCGCCGCGACGTCGTACGCCGACACCTACCCCACCTACCGCGGCGCCGACCCGCACGCCCGGGTCACCCAGGCGGTCGACGGCGCGGCGGCCTCCACCTGGACGGCACTGCGCACGGCACATCTCGCCGACTACAAGAACCTCTTCGACCGCGTCCGGCTCAACGTGGGCGGGCAGATGCCGAACATCCCGACCGACGAGTTGCGCTCGGCGTACACGGGCGCCGCCGGACGGGCCCAGGACCGCGCGCTGGAGTCGCTCTACTTCTCCTTCGGCCGGTATCTGCTCATCGCGTCGTCGCGCGGTGGCTCGCTGCCGGCCAACCTCCAGGGCATCTGGAACAACTCCAACAACCCGCCCTGGCAGGCCGACTACCACACCAACATCAACGTCCAGATGAACTACTGGCCGGCGGAGACCACGAACCTCACCGAGACCGCCACGCCACTGTTCGACTTCATCGACGCGCTGCGGGCACCCGGCCGGGCCACCGCGCAGAACATCTACGGCACGACCGGCTGGGTCACCCACCTCAGCACCAACCCGTACGGCTTCACCGGCGTGCAGGACTGGGCCACCGCCTTCTGGTTCCCGGAGGCTGCCGCGTGGT
This sequence comes from Micromonospora sp. SD19, assembly GCF_054462275.1. Lineage (NCBI taxonomy): Bacteria > Bacillati > Actinomycetota > Actinomycetes > Micromonosporales > Micromonosporaceae > Micromonospora > Micromonospora sp. SD19. The sequence continues at coordinate 602,520 of NZ_JBTLMN010000003.1, read as the reverse complement.
TGTGCCAGCACCTCTACGAGCACTACCGCTTCACCCGCGACACCACGTTCCTGCGCGATCAGGCGTACCCGGCGATGAAGGAGGCCGCCGAGTTCTGGCGGGCCAACCTGCGCGTCGACCCGCGCGACGGCAAGCTGGTCGTGACGCCCAGCTACTCGCCCGAGCAGGGTGATTTCTCGGCCGGCGCGGCGATGAGTGAGCAGATCGTGTGGGACCTGCTCACCAACACCATCGAGGCGAGCAGCACGCTCGGCGTCGACGCCACCCTGCGCGCCCAGTGGCAGACCACGCTGAGCAAACTCGACCCCGGCCTGCGGGTCGGTTCCTGGGGCCAGTTGCAGGAATGGAAGGCGGACTGGGACAGCCCCACGAACGACCACCGGCACGTCTCGCACCTGTACGCCCTGCACCCGGGCCGGCAGATCTCACCGCTGACCACCCCGGCCCTGGCCAACGCCGCCAAGGTGTCCCTCACCGCACGCGGCGACGGTGGCACCGGCTGGAGCAAGGCCTGGAAGATCAATTTCTGGGCTCGGCTGCTCGACGGCGACCACGCCCACAAGATGCTCAGCGAGCAGCTCAAGAGCAGCACGCTCGCCAACCTGTTCGACACCCACCCGCCGTTCCAGATCGACGGCAACTTCGGGGCCACCGCCGGAATGGCGGAGATGCTGTTGCAGAGCCAGAACGGCGTGGTCGACGTGCTGCCCGCCGTGCCGGCGGCCTGGCCCACCGGCTCGGTCAACGGTCTGCGGGCACGTGGCAACGTCACTGTGGACAGCGAGTGGCGCAACCGGCTGGCCACGCGGATCACCCTGACCGCCGGCAGCGACGGCACCCTGACGGTTCGTAACCCGATGCTGGCCACCGCGTCGCTGGTCGACCTGACCACCAACCAGACCGTGCCGGTGACCCGATCGGGCAGCCAGGTGACGTTCACAGCCGTGGCCGGGCACCGCTACCAGGCCGTCTCCACGGCCGCGACCGGCACGATCGCCGGTGTGGCGAGTGGACGCTGCGTCGACGTACCGGGGGCGGCCACCGCCGACGGGACCGCCCTCATCCTGTGGGACTGCTCCGGAGCGGCCAACCAGGTCTGGACCCGCGAGGCCGACAACACCATCCGTAACCGTGGCAAGTGCCTCGCCGCCGCGAGCACCACCAACGGTGCCGCAGCAACCATCACCACCTGCGGCACCGCCACCAGCCAACGATGGACGTACGACCCCACCGCGAGAACGCTGCGCAACCAGGCCACCGGCACCTGCCTCGACGCCAACGGCGGCGGCACCGCCAACAACACCGCCGTCATCCTCTGGCCCTGCACCACCGCCACCAACCAGCAGTGGCTGATGTAGCGCCGGGCCCAGCCGCCACCCACCCGCACCGCCCCTCCCTGCCCGTTCCCGGAGAGGACACCACCATGACCCGTACCCTGCGCCGCCATCCCGCGCGCGCGAGCGGTGCCGCCCTGGCCGCTCTGGCAGTGCTCGCCACCTGCCTGGTCCAGCTCACCCCACCGGCGGCACCGGCCGCCGCCGCCCCGGGGAACGCCACGATCACGGGGGTGGCCAGTGGGCGCTGCGTCGACGTGCCCGGCGGTGCCACCGCCGACGGCACCGCCCTCATCCTCTGGGACTGCACCGCCGCCACCAACCAGATCTGGACCCGACAGGCCGACAACACCATCCGCAACCGTGGCAAGTGCCTCGCCGCCGCGAGCACCACCAACGGTGCCGCAGCAACCATCACCACCTGCGGCACCGCCACCAGCCAACGATGGACGTACGACACCACCGCGAGAACGCTGCGCAACCAGGCCACCGGCACCTGCCTCGACGCCAACGGCGGCGGCACCACCAACAACACCGCCGTCATCCTCTGGCCCTGCGGCACGGCCACCAACCAGCAGTGGCGGGTCGCCGCCGCCGACTACCAACCGCTTCTCGACGTCGGCTTCAGCGGCACCTTCACCTCCACCACCGGTTACACGCCGTCGACGGGTGAGCTGGTCGACGGGCAGCTCACCCGACTGGCCGGCAGCGAGACGATCAGCGGTTCGGCCGTCACGCTCACCGGGGGTGGCACCGGCGTCGGGTTCTCCCCACGAATCCCGGTGACCAGCACGAAGTACGTCAACCGGAGCCTGCTGGCCGAGGCGGTGGTACGCCGCCAGAGCGCCGCCACGCTGAGCTTCGACACCGTGCTCAGCCTCGCCGGCGGGGGCTACTACCGCTACTCCAACGGCTCGCAGACCACCACCGAGTTCGGTATGTACGGACCGGACGCGCCGTACCACGACACCCGGCAGAGCGGGCCGAACCTGGCCGACACGCAGGACACCCACGTGGCGTTGGCCTACGAGTACGTGAGCGACACCGCGGCCCGGCTCGTCGCGTACGTCAACGGCTGCCAGGTGGGCAGCACCGTCACCACACCGGTGGCCGCGGCCAACGCGTCGCAGGGTCTGCTGACCTTCGGCAACGACGCCGGAACCCGCAACCGTGGCTGGCACGGCACTGTGGACGCCATCGCCCTCGCGACGATGACCGGCGCCGCCGGTCCGGTCGACTTCCAGCTCGACGCGCCGGTCTGCGGGGGCACCCCGCCGCCGCCCGGCTGCGCGGGCGACCCGGGCAGCAGCGGCCCGGTCACCCCGGCCACCGTCATCACCGTCGAGCGGTGCGACACCCTCGACCGGATCCGGCAGAAGGCCGCCCAGGTCACCCCGTCGGCCGCCCAACTGGCCTGGCAGCAACGGGAGCTGACGGCGTTCCTGCACTACGGCATGAACACCTTCACCGACGTCGAGTGGGGCAGCGGGAACGAGGACCCGGCCCAGTTCAACCCGACGACAGTCAACCCCGCCCAGTGGATAGACGTGCTCAAGCGCAACGGGTTCAAGCAGGTCATCCTCACCGTCAAGCACCACGACGGGTTCCTGCTCTACCCGTCGCGCTACAGCACCCACTCGGTGCGCAGCAGCCCCTGGTGGGGTCGTACCAGCCAGAGCGACATCCTGCGGGCCACCGTCGACGCCGCCCGCGCGGCAGGTCTCGCCGTCGGCTTCTACCTCTCCCCCGCCGACGGCGCGGAGATCCCGGGCCGACGCGGTGGCGACCGGTTCGGCAACGGCAGCGCCAAACGGAGCGTCACCATCCCGACGCTCGTCGCCGGGGACACCCGCACCCCGACCCAGACGTACGCGTACCAGGCCGACGACTACAACGCCTACTTCCTCAACCAGCTCTACGAGCTGCTCACCGAGTACGGGCCGATGGCCGAGGTGTGGTTCGACGGCGCCAACCCGTACACCGCGTACCCGCAGCCGTACCAGGTCGGTGACTGGTACCGCCTGATCCGGGCCCTGCAACCGAACGCCACGATCGCGATCAACGGGCCGGACGTGCGCTGGGTCGGTTCCGAGTCCGGGGCGTTCCGGGCCGACGAGTGGAGCGCGCTGCCGTTCCGGGGCACCGATCCCGGTGCGCTCAACCGGGACGACGACATGCTCACCGGCGCCGCGTCGAGTGACCTGGGTTCCAGCGCGCTGATCGGCCGCAACCTGGGCTCGATCACCTACCTGTCGTGGTACCCGGCCGAGGCGGACGTGTCGATCCGGCCCGGCTGGTTCTGGCACTCCGGCCAGAACGGCTCGGTCAAGCAGCCGGCCGCCCTGATGCAGCTCTACGAGAACGCGGTGGGCCGCAACGCCAACCTCCTGCTCAACGTCCCGCCGAACCGGGCCGGCGTGATCGACGCGCCGGACGTCAGCGCCCTCGACGGGTTCGGCACCGCGCAACGCGCCCGGTACGGCCGGGAGCTGTTCGCCAAGGCGGGTGCGACCGGCACCCACGCCGCCCTCACCGACGCGGGCCTGGGCACGTCCTGGTCGCCCTCGGGCGGCGCCCTCACCGGCGCGGTCGAGCTGACCGCCTGCCGGGCCCGCACGTTCGACCGGGTCCTGGTGCAGGAGTCGGTCGGCAACGGCCAGCGCGTCGAGGCGTTCGCCGTGGACGCCTGGATCAACGGGGGCTGGCAACAGGTCGCCGCCGCCGCGACGGTCGGCTACAAGCGGATCGTTGCGCTGTCCACCGCCGTGACGAGTGACCGGCTGCGGCTGCGGGTCACCGCCGCGCGCGGCGTACCGCAGATCGCGACGCTCACCGCGTACGCGACCGACAGCACCGCCAACCCGGCGTCCTGCTGATTCCCAACCCTTTTCCCGAGAGGAACGGTTCATGCGTCTTCGACGTATCAGCGTCACCGGAGCGGTGGGAGCACTGGCCGCCGCGCTGCTGACCGTGCCGGTCACGGCGGTCACCCCGGCCTCGGCCGTACCGGGTGACCTCCAGGTGATCCCGGCACTGAAGCAGTGGACGGCGGGCACCGGCAGCTACACCTTCGGGGCCGCCACCCGCATCGTTGTCGACCCCGCCTACACCGCCCAGCTCAACGACGACGCGGCCACCTTCGCCGCCGACCTGCGGGACCTGACCGGCCGCACCGTCGCGGTCACCACCGGAACCGCGGCCACCGGCGACATCCGGCTGACCCTGGGCGGCAGCCAACCCGCCGAGGGTTACACGATGACCGTCGGGTCGAGCATCGCCATCCAGGGCTCGACCGACACCGGCGCCTTCTACGGCACGCGGACGGTGCTGCAACTGCTCAAGCAGTCCAGCACGGTGCCGGCCGGTACGACCACCGACGCCCCGACCAAGTCCGAACGCGGCATGATGGTCGACGTCGGACGCAAGTACTTCACTGTCGACTGGCTCCGCAAGCACGTCAAGGAGCTCGCCTACCTGAAGATGAACCGGCTGCACCTGCACCTGTCCGACACGTTCGGGTTCCGGTTGGAGAGCACCACCCACCCGGAGGTGGTGTCGGAGCAGTACTACACCAAACAGCAGATCCGCGACCTCATCGCCCTGGCCGCGCAGTACCACATCGAGGTCATTCCCGAGATCGACATGCCGGGACACATGAACGCCATCCTGGCCGACCACCCGGACCTGCAACTCGCCGACACCAACGGCAACCGCAACCCCTACTACCTCGACCTGTCCAAGCCGGGCGCGTACACCCTCACCCGGGACCTCATCACCGAGTTCCTGCCGCTGTTCCCCGGCCGGTACTGGCACATCGGCGCGGACGAGTACGTCGGCAACTACGCCGCCTATCCGCAACTGCTGACGTACGCCCGCGCGACCTACGGGCCGAACGCCACCGCCAAGGACACCTACTACGGCTTCATCAACTGGGCCAACGACATCGTCCGCGCCGGCGGCAAGACCACCCGCATGTGGAACGACGGCATCGGCACCGACGGCACCATCCGGCCGGCGTCCAACATCCACGTCGAGGTCTGGTACAACTACGGCATCACCCCGCAGGCCCTGCTGGACCGCGGGCACACCATCTCCAACCAGGCGTGGGATCCCACCTACTACGTCCCCGCCATCAGCAAGCCGAACGTGACGTGGGCGTACGAGACCTGGACCCCGGAGCGCTTCCAGGGCAACAACACCGTCAACGCTCCGTCCCGCAACCTCGGCACGGTGCTGCACATCTGGTGTGACTACCCGGACGCGGAGACCGAGGACCAGATCGCCGCCGGCATCCGGACCATCCTGCGCGTCATCGCCCAGCAGACCTGGGGTTCACCGAAGCCGGTCGCCACGTACACCGCCTTCACCCCGATCATCGACCGCATCGGTCGGGCTCCCGGCGGCCCGGCTGTGGCGACCGGCAACCTGGCGACCAACCGCCCGGTGACCGCGTCGTCGACCGAGACGGCCAGCTTCCCGGCGTCGGCGGCGGTGGACGGCGACATCAGCACCCGCTGGTCGTCGGCCTACACCGACCCGAGCTGGATCCAGGTCGACCTCGGCAGCAGCCAGGAACTGTCCCGCGTCGCACTGCGCTGGGAGGCCGCCTACGCGCGGGCGTACCAGATCCAGACCTCCACCAACGGCACCACCTGGACCACGGCGGTGTCCGTCACCGCCGGGGACGGCGGGGTGGACGAACACGCCCTCAACACCACCGCCCGGTACGTGCGCATGCAGGGCACGCAACGGGCCACCACCTTCGGCTACTCGCTCTGGGAGTTCGAGGTCTACGGGCCGAAGAAGGGCGCCATCACCGGCACCGCCAGTGGCCGCTGCGTCGACATCCCCGGCAGCAACACCACCGACGGCACCGCGGTGAACCTCTGGGACTGCAACAGCGGGCCCAACCAGACGTGGACCCACCGCAACGACGGCACCCTCACCGCACTGGGCAAGTGCCTGGAGCCGGCGAACGGAAGCCTCACCGACGGCACCGCGATCGTGATCCGCACCTGTTCCACCGCCACGTACCAGCGCTGGACCTACGACGCCGCCACCAGCAGCTACCGCACCGGCGGCAAGTGCCTCGACGCCAACGGCGGCGGGACCGCCAACGGCACCCGCCTCATCCTCTGGCCGTGCACCAACGGCGCCAACCAGCGCTGGAGCACCCCCACCGCCTGACCCACCGATGGAGGCACGATGCAGCACGACACGCCACTGCCACCCCCATCCCCACCACGGCCACGGCGGCTCGTCGTGCCCACCATCGTCCTGACTCTGGTCGCCGGTGCCGTCGCGACGGTCGGGGGCCAGCCGGCCCCGGCCGGCGCGGCGGTCCCGGCGGACCCGACCTACACCGACGCCGCCGGCCTGGTCTTCCCCGGTGTCCAGCCGGGCGCGGCGACGGCGTCGCTCTCCGGCGGCAGCTTCACACTGGCCAACGCGGCGCTGTCGAGCACGTGGAGCGTGCAGGGCAGCACGGTGTCGCTGACCCGGTTCGACAACCGGGCGACGAACACCACGGTGCCGATGAGCCTGCGCGGGCTCTTCACCCTCACCCTGGCCGACGGCAGCACCATCACGGCGGCGAACACGAGCGTCTCCGCCGGTCCGGTGGTCAGCGACCTGGCGGCGAACGCCGGGTCGGCACGGCTGGCGGAACGCTTCGCCGGCAAGGCGGTGACCACCACCTTCCGGTACGGCGGCGGCACCCGGACGCTCGACGTGCAGTGGCAGGTACGGCTGCGCGGCGGGGCCAACTCGGTGCAGCACAGCTTCACCGTGCGCTCGGTGGCCGGCACGTTCGACGTGACGTCGGTGCGCCTGGTCGAACTGGGTCTCACCAACGCCCGGGTGCTGGGCAGCGACGACGGCAGCCCGGTGGTGCACGGCGCGGCCGGCAGCGAGACGGTGTTCGTCGGCATCGAGAACCCGATGGCGAAGGCCACTGTGAACGGGTCCGCCGTCGACATCGCGGTGCCCCGCGCCGGTGACCTCACCGCCGGCACGTCCTGGGTCTACACCGCCTCCACCGGTGTCTCCCCGGCCGGGCAGCTACGCCGCTCGTTCCAGTACTACCTGCAACGCGAGCGGGCCCACGACCGGCGGACGTTCCTGCACTACCAGAGCTGGCTGGACCTCAAACCACCCGGCGAGGTCATCGACAGCGCCGAGCTGACCCGGGCCATCAACCTGTTCGGCACCGAGCTGCGCAACCGGGGGGCCACCATCGACAGCTTCTGGGTCGACGACGGCTGGGACTATCTGCGTACGCCCCGGGTCGACGAGACGAACCTGAACGTGTGGTCGTTCGACCCGACCCAGTTCCCCACCGGCTTCGCCCCGCAGAAGGCCGCCGCCGCGCAGTACGGGGCCTCGATGTCGGTGTGGATGTCACCGTTCGGCGGGTACGGCACGAGCGCCGCCACCCGCCAGGCCATCAACGCGAGCAAACCCGCCGACCAGCGGTTGGAGACCCACAGCGGCGGCCAGTTCAAACTCGGCGGCGCCCGCTACTACGACCGGTTCCGGTCGGTCGCCTTCGACATGATGGACAACCAGGGGGTACGCGGCTTCAAGCTGGACGGCATCGGCGGCGGGCTCTACCAGTCCGGCCCGAACGCGAACTACATCGCCGACTACGAGGCCCTGCTCGGGTTGACCGGCGACCTGCGCGCGCACCAGAAGGACGTGTTCGTCAACGCCACGGTCGGCACCTGGGGGTCGCCGTACTGGTTGTGGTTCACCGACTCGATCTGGCGTGACGGGCACGACGCGGGCCTGGTCGGCGCGGGCAGCGCGCAGCAGCGCTACGTCAACTACCGCGACTCGGAGACGTTCCGCAACAACACCAGACAGAACCCGCTGTTTCCGATCCCGAGCCTGATGAACCACGGCATCATCTTCTCCGACCGGACACCCCAGTTCACCGCCGACTACGACCTGACCAAGCCCAGTGTCCAGGCCGAGGTGTCGCAGGACATCCGCGCCTATTTCGCGCTCGGGCTCAGCCTCCAGGAGCTGTACGTCCGCAACACACTGGTCGACGCGAACCGGCCGGGCGCGGCCTGGTTCTGGGACACCGTGGCGGCCAACGCCCGGTGGGCGCGGGCCAACCAGGGGTTGCTCAGCGACGTGCACTGGGTCGGCGGTGACCCGGCCGCCGGGGCGGTCTACGGCACCGCCGCCTGGAACTCCTCGGCCGGCGCGTCGAAGGGGATGCTGATGCTGCGCAACCCGTCGGCGTCCGCGCAGAGCTTCACTGTCAACCCGCAGACGGTCTTCGAGCTGCCCGGTGGCACCCACCAGCGGTACCGGTTCACCGAGCGTGACGGGCGGCGCGGCGGCTTCGTGTCGGGTCCGGCCGCACCGGTGAGCATCACCCTCGCGCCGTTCGAGGTCGCCGTCTTCCAGGCCACCCCGACCGACGAGCCGATCGGCGGCGGCAGCAGCCCGCAACTGCCCCGCACCCGGTGGACAGCGACGGCGGACAGCGTCGAGACCGTCGGCGAGAACGGCGTCGCCGCCAACGCCATCGACGGCAACCCGGCCACCATCTGGCACACCCGCTACGTCGGCGGGGTCGCCGCCATGCCGCACCAGATCACCATCGACCTCGGCGGCAACTATCGGATCGACAGGCTCGACTACCTACCCCGTCAGGACGGCGGCACCAACGGCACCATCGCCGACTACCAGATCCTGACCAGCACCGACGGCACCACCTGGACCCAGGTCACCGCCGGCACCTTCGGCGCCGGCAGCACAGTGAAGACAGCGGTCTTCACGCCCACCACGGCCCGGCACGTGCGTCTGCGCACCACCCGCGCCACGAACGGGGCCGGGTACGCCTCCGCCGCCGAGATCAATCTGTACGGATCGACGGCCTGACCGGTACCGGCCGTCCCGGGGCGCCCCTATCGCCGCCCCGGGACGGCCGCATCCCACCTCACCTGGCGAGGACATGGGCGAGGACCGCCACGCCCCCCGCCACCACCAGCACGGTGCCGACGGCCAGCAGGGCGGCGCCCTCCGGGTGGCCCAGGTGCGTGGGCAGCCGTACGGTGCGATACCGGCGTCGCGCCAGCACGGCCACCGCGGCGGCGAGCGGCGCGCAGGCCAGCACGAGCCCCGCGGCGATCGGATGACGGGGCACCAGCTCCCGGCCGACGGCCAGCAGCACGGCGGCGGTCGCCAGCGCGGTGCGCAGCCACGCGAGCAGGGTGCGTTCGGCCTGCGCCCCCCGGTCGGCGAGACGCGGCGGCTCCGTCACCTCAGATCAGCACCACGACGACGATCGTCACGCCGGCCACCACCACCCCCGCCGCCGACACGGCGACGACGGGGGTGGACGGCAGCGGCAGCTGGAGCCGCAGCGCCCGTTCGTTGCGGCTCCACCGGGGAAACGCCTCGACGGCCACCCCGACGGCGAGCACCGCCAGCACGACCGCCGCCCACTGCGCGCCGTCCGCACCGAAGGCCTTGACCGCCGCGGCGGCCACCATGAGACCCAGCGCGGTCCGCAGCCACGCGAGGAACGTGCGCTCGTTGGCGAGGGTGAAGCGCGGGTCCGGCTCCGTGCCCACCCCGTACACCCGCCGTGGCCAGCGGCGGTCGGCTCGTCCCGTCGGCTCCTCCGTCACCCGGTGACCGGTGCCGACGGCTGCCACGGGGTGTCGCCACACTCCCGCTGGACCCGGGCGAGCTCGTCGGTGAGTGCCGTCCGGATCCGCGCGTACGCCGGGTCGTCGTAGACGCTGCGCATCTCCCACGGATCGGCCCGCAGGTCGAACAGCTCCCACTCCGGCTCCTGTGCCGTCGCGGAGGTGCCGGGCAGCCCCAGCCCGTCGGCGTAGTAGTAGACCAGCTTGTGGTCGTGGGTGCGTACGCCGTAGTGCGCCCACACGTGGTGCTCGTCGTCGTCGTGCTCCCAGTAGCGGTAGTACACGGACTGCCGCCAGTCGTCGACGTCCTCGCCGCGCAGCAGCGGTCGCAGTGAGCGCCCCTGCATGCGGCCGTCGGCCGGCACGCCGGCGTAGTCGAGGAACGTCTGGGCGAAGTCGACGTTCATGGCGAGCGCGCCGGTGGTGGAGCCGGCCGGGATCTCCGCCGGGTAGCGGATGAGGAACGGCATCCGCAGCGACTCCTCGTACATGAACCGCTTGTCGTACCAGCCGTGGTCGCCGAGGAAGAAGCCCTGGTCGGAGGTGTAGACGACGATGGTGTCGTCGGTCAGCCCGTGCTCGTCGAGGTAGTCGAGCAGGCGGCCCACGTTGTCGTCGACGCTGGCGACGCACCGCAGGTAGTCCTTGATGTACCGCTGGTAGGTCCAGAGCGCGGCCTCGTCCGGGTCCAGGTGCGGCGGCAGCATCTCCTTGATGTCGTTGGCGGTCAGGTCCCGGTCCACCCGCATCCGGGCGGCCCGGGCGGCGGCGGCGTGCCCCGAGTGGTCGTCGTCGAACGAGCCCGGTACGGCCACGTCGTCGACGTACATGTCGCGGTGTTTGTCGTCGGGCTCCCAGTTGCGGTGCGGGGCCTTGTGGTGCACGAGCAGGCAGAAGGGGCGCTGCTGGTCGCGCTGGTCGAGCCAGTCGACGGCCAGGTCGGTGATGATGTTCGTGCAGTAGCCGGGGCGGACCTGCTCGGTGCCGTCCATGCCGATGAACACGGGGTCGCGGTAGCGACCCTGACCGGGCACGACCTCCCAGTAGTCGAAACCCCGGGGGTCGTGCTCCGGGCCGTGCCCGAGGTGCCACTTGCCGACCAGCGCGGTCTGGTAGCCGGCACGGCGCAGCAGCTCCGGGAAGACGAGCTGCCGGTTGTCGAACTCGGTCGACAACGTCTGCACGCCGTTGACGTGGTTGTAGGTGCCGGTGAGGATGGTGGCCCGGCTGGGCGCGCAGAGCGAGTTGGTGCAGAAGCAGTTCTCCAGCAGGGCGCCGCCGGCCGCGATGCGGTCGATGTGCGGCGTCTCGTTGATCTTGCTTCCGTAGGCGCCCACAGCGTGCGCGGCGTGGTCGTCGGCCATGATGAAGACGATGTTGGGCCGCACGGGTTGGTCCTTTCTCACCGGTTCAGGACGCGTACGCGGCGGCGTCGTAGTAGGCGCTCGGGTCGACCACGTCCGGCAGCTTGCCCAGGTCCTTGAACAGGCCGTTGAGGCCGGTGAGCCAGCCCGCGACGGTGCCGTCGGTGGACTTGGCGGCGAGTTCGGCCGAGGGCAGGAACCGGGCGTTGGTGGCTTCGGCGCGCAGCTGGTCGACCGGCGCCGACTTGAGGAACTTCGCGGTCACCTCGACGGCACGGTCCACGTCGGCAGCCCGCTCGTCGTTGGCGGCGCGCAGCACCGCGAGCACCTTCTTGACCAGCTCCGGCTTGCCGGTGACCACGTCGTTGCGCCCGACGTAGGCGGACGGAAAGCTGATGTCCGGGTAGAAGTCCTCGTTCTTGGCCAGCTCGACCAGGTCCGGCACCCGCTTCTTGATGGTGCCGATCAGCGGGTACCAGATGCCGGCCGCGTCGATCTGGCCGGACCCGAACGCGGTGACCACCGTGCTGGCGTCCATCGTGACCTTCTGGACGTCGTCGATGGAGAGCCCGGCGCGCCGCAGGGCCAGCCGCACGATCATGTCGCCGGAGGTGCCCTCCGGCACGCCGACCTTCTTGCCCTTCAGCGCGGCGACGGAGGTGATGCCCGGCTTGGCGATGACCCGGTCGGCGAAGCCGAGCGAGTTGATGGCGATGACCCGGGCCTTGCCGGAGGCCGGCAGCCACATCGCACCCGGGCCCAGGTAGCCGAAGTCGAGGTCTCCGGCGCCGAGCGCCTGCACCTGCAGGGGGCCGTTGGTGAAGACCTTCAGGTCCGGCTTGAGCCCGTGCTTGTCCCACAGCTTCTTGTCGTCGGCGATCGCCATCAGGCTCGCGCCGGTGAAGTCGGCGATGTAGCCGAGCTTCACCGGTTCGCTGGCGGAGCCGCCGGATCCGGACTTTTCGTCGTCGCAGGCGGCAAGGGCCGCGGTGGCGCCGAGACCGGCGATGCCGGTCAGCAGGGCGCGACGGGAGAGAGGGCTCATCGGGATGCACCTTCCTGAGGGGTCTGGTGGTAGACAGCGCGCCAGACCCGATTGCGGATCCGGGAGAATTCCGGGGAGAGACGGACCGCTTCGGTTCGCGGGTACGGCAGGTCGACGTCGATGACCTCGTGCACCCGACCCGGACGGGCGGCCATGACGACGACCCGGTTGGCGAGGTAGACGGCCTCGTCGACGTCGTGGGTGATGAACATGACAGTGCGTCGCTCGGTGCCCCAGGTGTCCAGCAACTGGTCCTGCATCTGCACCCGGGTGAGGGCGTCGAGGGCGCCGAAGGGTTCGTCCATGAGCAGGACGCCGGGGTCGACGGCGTACGCGCGGGCGATGGCGCACCGCTGCCGCATGCCACCGGAGAGCATCCGGGGCAGCGCGTCGGCGAAGTCGCCGAGACCCACCAGGTCGATGAAGTGCTGCGCCCGTGCTCGCCGTTGCGCCCGCCCGACCTTGGCGATCCGGAGACCGAACTCGACGTTCTCGCGGACCGTCAGCCAGGGGAACAGCGCGTACTGCTGGAAGATGACGCCGCGTTCCGGGCTGGGCCCCCGCACCGGTCGTGAGTCGACGAGCACCTCACCGCTGGTGGGCTCGACCAGGCCGGCGGCGATGTTCATCAGGGTCGACTTGCCGCAGCCGGACGGGCCGACCACTGTGACGAACTCGCGGTCGGCGATGTCCAGGTCGACCTCGCGCAGCGCGTGGAACGGTTTGCCGCCCACCTCGAACGTGCGGGTGGTGGCGCGGAAGGAGATCTTCTCGGTCATCGGCGTTCCTGCCATCCGGTGAGGCGCTTCTCGGCGGCGAGCAGAAGCCGATCCATGAGCAGGCCGAGCACGCCGATGGTGATCAGGCCGACGAAGATGCTCGGCAGGTCGTAGTAGATCTGTGCCTGCTGCATCCGGTAGCCGAGGCCCTCCTGGGCGGCGATCAACTCGGCGGCGACCAGCGTCGCCCACGCCGCGCCGAGGCCGACGCGCATGCCGACCAGGATGAACGGGGTGGACGCGGGGACGACGACCCGGCGGAACACCACGGCGTCGTTGGCGCCGAGCACCCGGGCGGCGTTGATCATGGTGCTGTCGACGCTCACCACACCCTGGAACGTCGACACGACGCAGGACAGGAACGCGGCGAGGAAGATGACGAAGATCTTCGGGGTCTCCCCGATGCCCATGAGCAGGATGGCGAGCGGGATGACGGCCAGCGGCGGGATGGTGCGGAAGAACTGCACGTAGGGCTCGATCAGGCCGCGCGCGGTCCGGTACCAGCCCATGAGGAAGCCGACCGGGATGGCCAGGGCGCTGCCGAGCGCGAAGCCGATGAGCACCCGGCGCAGGCTGGCCAGGCTGTCGTCGAGCAGGGTGCCGTCCATGGTCAGCTCACCGGCGCGGACGGCGACCTCCTGCGGCCCGGGAAGGCCCGAGACCCCGATCCGGGCCAGCACGGTCCAGATGCCGACGCCCAGTACGACGGCGAGCACGTTCCACACCAGCAGCGGTACGGCGCGGCGCGGCGGCGACGTCGCGGTGGTGGTTTCCGGACCTCGGGGTGGGGACGGTTGCACGTCTATCGCCACGGTGGTGCTCCGTAGCCCAGCTCGGACATGGGGCTCCTCTCCGGTCGGCGGCGCTGAAGGTAAGCGAATCTTTGGCGACGACACTATTCATGTCAACCCTTCGGACTAAAAAGCCCGAGCTGGGAGCGGTGCGGCGGTTCATAAGATGTCAGATGTCTGGCCGGCAGCCTAGGGGTGACCGGGCTACCTGACAACGCCCGGCCCCGACCGGACCGGCCGCCGTTTTATTGTCCGGGGCATTGACTAAATTGGGCGACGTCAGCAGACTGCGGCGTACCCGAGCAACCAGTCCCCCGGCGAGCCGGGCGACGGACAGAGGAGTCCCATGTCGATTCCGCGCTCCCCCCACACCACCGGACCCAGACGCCGCCTGACCGCGGCGAAGCTCGCCCTGGTGATCGCCGCGTCGCTGCTCGCGCCGCTCACGGCCGCCAGCCCGGCCATGGCCGCGCCGGTGAACCTGGCCCGCACCGGCACCGCCACCGCGTCGAGCGTCGAACTCGACCGCGCCGACTTCGTCGCCACGCGCGTCAACGACGGCGACCGCAACACCCGCTGGTCGTCGAAGTACCAGGACGACAACTGGGTCCAGGTCCGGCTGGCGTCCGCCACCCGGGTCGACCACGTGGTGCTGACCTGGCCCAACGCGTGCGCCCGTGACTTCTCCCTGCAGACCTCCGCCGACGGCACCGCCTGGACCACCGTCACCCGCCTGCAGCGCGACACCTGCCCCCGCACGGACGTCATCGCTGTGAACTCGGCCCAGCCGGTGTCCTACGTACGGATGCAGGGGCACCAACGGTGGGCGGCCTACGGCTACTCGATCTCCGAGTTCGAGATCTGGGACAGCACCGCGCCCCCGCCGGCACCCTCACTGGGCCTGCTGCCCAAACCGGTGTCGCTCACCGAGAACGGCGGCACGCCGTACACACTGAACCCGAACACACCGGTCGTCGCGGTCGGATCGCAGGCCACCGCGCCCGCCACCTACCTCGCCGGGCTGCTCCGCCCCGCCACCGGGTACGCCCTGCCGGTGGTCACCCAGAGCACCGCGCCCGCGCCCATCGTCGTCGAGGTGGGGGCCGGCAAGGGTCCGGTCGGGCACGCCGCCGAGGGATACCGGCTCGTCGTCACCACCGGCACGGTCCGGATCAGCGCCGACACGGCCAACGGCGCGCTCAACGGGGTGCAGACGCTGCGCCAACTCCTGCCCCAGTGGGTGGAGTCCGACACCGTCGTGAACACCGCGTGGACGGTGCCGGCGGTGACGATCTCCGACTACCCACGCTTCGCCCACCGCGCGATGATGCTCGACGTCGCCCGCAGCTTCTACCCGATGAACGAGGTCAAGGCGTACATCGACAGCGCGGCGCAATACAAGATCAATCGTCTGCACCTGCACCTGACCGACGACCAGGGCTGGCGGATCGCCATCGACAACCCGACCAGCAACCCGGCGGGCATCGACTACGGCCGGCTCACCTCGGTCAGCGGGCGCACCGCCATGACCTACAACGACAGCGGTCAACTGATGGGCACCGAACTGGGCGTCACCGGCTTCTACACCAGGGCCGACTACGCCGAGATCGTGCGCTACGCCGGCCTGAACGGCATGACGGTCATCCCGGAGATCGACATGCCGGGGCACACCAACGCGGCACTGCACGCCATCCCCCAGCTCAACACGGCCGGCGCCCAGCCCAAGCCGGCACCCGGCCAGCAGACCGCACCGGCCAACGGCACCGGCAACGTCGGCTACTCGACGCTCGACTCGGCCAGCGCGACGACGTACGAGTTCGTCACGCAGGTGCTGACCCAGATCGCCGCCATGACGCCGGGGCCGTACCTGCACATCGGCGGCGACGAGGCGCACGTGACCAGCCACGCGAACTACACCGCGATGGTCGACGCCTTCACCGCTACCGTCGCGTCGCTCGGCAAGACAGTGGTCGGCTGGAACGAGTACGCCGGCACGGCGCTGCCCCGCGACAACGCTGTGGTGCAGTACTGGAACGGTGACCGCACGGCGGTGAGCAACGCGGTGACCGGCCGTGGCGCCCGGGTCGTCCTCTCCCCCGCCGCCCACACGTACGTGCCGCAGAAGCAGGATGCCCGCCAACCGCTCGGCGGCTCGTGGGCCTGCGGCGGACCGTGCGGACTGGACCGGCACTACAACTGGGACCCGGGCACCTTCATCCCCAACATCGCCGAGACCAGCGTGCTCGGGGTCGAGTCGGCCCTGTGGGGCGAGTTCATCCGCCGGATCGGCCAGGCGCAGTACTACAGCTTTCCGCGCCTGATCGCCACCGCCGAGGTGGGGTGGACGCCGCAGACGCAGCGCGACTACGCCGACTTCACCACCCGGCTGTCGGTGGCCGGCGGACGGTTGACGGTCGAGGGCGTCAACTTCTTCCCCACCGCCGACGTGGCGTGGCGCAAACAGGCGCTCGGCCGGTCCGCCGCCGCCGTCGTCGGCGCACCGGTCGGCGCCACCTGGACGGTCACCGCCCCCGGGCTGCGCAGCACCGACCTGACCGCCACCGTCACCTGGAGTGACGGACGGGTGGAGGCGTTGACGCCGACCGCGACGCGCGAGCCGAGCATCCCGGCGATGCAGATCAACAGCGCGTTCACCGTCGTGTCCCGGCGCACGTTCGGTTCGACGGGGACGTACACCGGGACGTTGTCGGTGCGCTCGGCCGGGCTGGCCCCGGTCCAGGCGGCGCTGACCGTCACCGTCCGCGCCAGCTGACCGCGGGCCGGCGCCGCCCCGGTGGCGGCGCCGGCCACCGCGCCGTAGGTTGCCGCGACGACACCCGGGAGCAGGCGTCGGTCATGATGGTGCCGTGATCGAACGTCCGGATGCCATGCAACGTGTGCGGCTGGCGCACACGGAGGCGCTGCTGGCCCAGCTCCGCAGCGCCGGCCCGCTCAGTCGGGCCGACCTCATCCGGCTGACCGGGCTGTCCCGCACCACCCTGTTCGACATCATCGGCGACCTCATCGCCCGCGGCGTGGTCGTCGAGCGGGAACCGGCGCTGTCCGGCCAGCGGGGTCGTGGACGGCCGTCCACGACCGTCAGCCTCAACCCGTCCGCCGGCCGAATCATCGGCATCGACCTCGGTCGGGTGACGATCACGGTCATCGTCGCCACCCTGGGGCACGACATCCTGGCCCGGGGCAGCCGCCCCATCACGCTGGCGGCGGGGCCGGCCCGGCGCGCCAACGCCGCGATCAAGCTGATCGACGACCTCGTGCAGGAACACGACATCGACCTGCGCGCGCTGGAGGCGATCGGCCTCGGCCTGCCCGGCCTGGTGGCCGGCCGGGAGCGCCCCGCGGGCGGGCGCAGCCCGTCGGTGGCCGCGAAGCAGGTCAGCACGCGCATCCAGGACCGGTACGGCGTCGCCGTCGTCACCGACAACAACTCGCGGTTGGCCGCGCTGGCCGAGGGCACCTGGGGGGCGACCCGTGACGTGCGGGACGCCATCTACGTCCGGTGGAGTGACGGCGTCGGTGGCGGGCTCATCGTCGACGGCCGACTCGCCCGGGGTGCGAACGGCGCGGCCGGCGAGATCGGCCACGTCAGCGTCGACCCCGACGGGGACCCCTGTCCGTGCGGTGGTCGCGGTTGCCTGGAACTGCTGATCCGTCCGTCGGCGCTCATCGAGCAGTGCGCCCGCCGTGGTGTGACAGTCGCGGACCCGGCCGACCTGGTGGCCCGGGCACTCGCCGGCGAGCCGACCGTGCGGGACGTGGTGCGGCACGCCGCGACGATGCTCGGTCGCGTTCTGTCCGGGATGGTGGTGCAGTTGGATCCGGGCAAGGTGGCCATCGGCGGCACCCTGGCCCACGCCGGCGAGGTGGTGCTCGAGCCGGTCCGCGCGGCGATCGCCGAGCTGGCGATGCCCCGGCACACCCGCCGCCTGGACGTCGTGCCGGCCCAGTTCGGCGACGAGGGCGGTGCCCTGGGCGCCGTCGCGGCCGCGCTGCGGCTCAACCTGTCCGAGCCCTCGCCGGCCTTCCCCGGGTAGTCCCCCGAGGGGCAGCGGCTACGACGCCTCGGGCAGCAGCGTGAGCAGCCGCTGGACAGCCTCGGTCACCGCGTCCCGGCCGGCGGCGAGATACCGGCGCGGGTCGCGGGAGTGCGGCAGGACGCCACGGACCGCGTCGGTGAACGCCACGTTGAGGGCGGTACCAACATTGATCTTCACCATGCCCTGACCGACAGCGGCGCGGATCTGCTCCAGCGGCACCCCGGAGGAGCCGTGCAGGACCAACGGCACCGGTACGGCCTCGCGGATCGCGGCCACCAGGTCGAGATCCAGCGAGGCGGTCCGGTCGGCCATCGCGTGCGAGCTGCCCACCGCGACCGCCAGCGCGTCGACGCCGGTCTCGGCGACGTAGCGGGCGGCCTCGGCCGGGTCGGTGCGGACCCCGGCGGTGTGCGCGCTCGCCGGGGCGTCCGGTTTACCGCCGACGTAGCCGAGTTCGGCCTCCACCCACAACCGGTGGTCGTGCGCCCACTCGGTCGCCTTGCGGGTGGCCGCCACGTTGGCGGCGTACGGCAGCGCTGACGCGTCGACCATCACGGAGCTGAAGCCGGTGTCGGGCGCCCGCTCCAGCAGGGTTGTGTCGTCGACGTGGTCCAGGTGCAGCGACAGGGTGGCGCTGGACAGCCAGGCGACCTCGGCCGTCGCCGCGGCGATGGCCGACACACCGGAGTGGTAGCGCGCGGCGTTCTGACTGATCTGCAGGATCGCCGGTCGGCCGGCCCGCTCCGCCGCGGTGGCGATGGCCTGGGCGTACTCGATCGTGATCACGTTGAACGCGAGCACGCCGGTACCGGCAGCCTGGGCCGCCGCCACCAGGTCGGCGGTGGGAACGAGGGTCATCAGCGGCCTCAGGCGACCGGAGCGGTGAGGACGACGGACCGGGTGAGCAGCCGGGGCTGATCCGGATGCAGACCGCGACGCACCGCCAGCTCGACCGCGAGCCGCTGCGCGGTCGTGAGGTGAGCCATGGCGTCGATGTCCTCGTGCACCACGATCGCGCCGGTGGGTGCCAGGTCGTCGAGGAGGCCCGGTGCCACCGGCCCGAAGATCCAGACCACGGACCGGTGGTCCACCACGCTGATCGGACCGTGCCGGAACTCCATCGCCGGGTACGACTCGGCCCACATCTGTGCCGCCTCGCGCAGTTTCAGGGCGGCCTCGTGCGCCACGCCCACCGTCCAGCCGGTGCCGAGGAAGGTGAACTGGTCCCGACCGACCACGGCCGGGTCCAGTGGGGTGCCGAGCTGGGCCCGCGCCTGGTCGATCGTCTCGGTCAGGTCCGCACCGAGGCCGGCACGCCAGAGGGCGAGCGCGGTCGTGGCGAAGCGGGTTTGCACCACCGACTGCTCGTCGGCGAAGTCGAGGACGACGCAGTCGCTCACCAGCCGGGTCACCGGCCGGTCGGCGTCGGTGGTGAGCACTGTCGAGCGGCTGCCGGGCGGCAGTTGCTCAAGGAGTCGGATCACCTCGGTGGTGGTGCCGGAACGGGTGATGGCGACGACCCGGTCATAGCGTCGCCCGGCGGGGAATTCCGAGGCGGCGAAGGCGTCGGTCTCCCCCTGGCCCGCCGACTCGCGCAGCGCCGCGAAACTCTGGGCCATGAAGTACGAGGTGCCGCAGCCCACCACGGCGACGCGTTCGCCCGGCTGGGGCAGTGCCTGCGCCACGCCCGGTCGGGCGACCAGATCCACGGCGCGACGCCACGTCTCGGGCTGGGAGGTTATCTCGGCGGCGACGTGCGACACGATTCCTGCTCTCTGTCGGTGCGGGGGTCTTCCAGTTGTTCGACGGTGGTTCCGGGTAACAGCCGGGAAGCCACGACGGCGTCGTACTCGCCGGCCCACCGGCAGGCGACGGCGGCCGCCGAGACGGCAGCGCCTCGGGCGAGGACGTCCCGCCAGGGCGTGCGGGTGAGCAGCCCGTACGCGAGCACGGCCGCGAGGGCGTCACCGGCACCGGTCGGGTTGCCGGCCATCCGTTCGGGCGCGTGGGCGCTGTAGGCGGCCCCGCCGTTGACCGCCACGAAGCCGTCTGCGCCACGGGAGACGACTCCGGCGACGGCGCCGAGCCGGACGAGCCGGTGCGCCACCCGCACGGCGTCGTCGCGGGTGCGCACCGGGCGGCCGAGCAGTTCCGCCGCCTCGTGGACGTTGGGTTTCACCAGCGTCGGCGCGGCGGCCAGCGCGTGCCGCAGCGCGGCGCCGTCGGTGTCCACGATGGTCTGGACCCCGCCGGCCCGGGCGATGGTGACGAGATCGCGGTACGCGGTCTCGGGGACACCCGGTGGCCGGCTGCCGGAGAGCACCACCACCCGTGCCGCCCGGACCCGCTCGGCGAACTGCTCTCGGAACGACTCCCACTGGGCGACGGTGACGCGCGGGCCCGGTTCGTTGAGGACGGTCGCCGTGCCTCGCCCGAGGACGGTCACCGTCCGGCGGGTCTCCGTGTCGAGGCGGGTGAATCGCGCCGGTACGCCGGCCGTCGCCAGCTCGGCCTCGATCCGTTCGCCGGCTGCCCCACCGGCCAGGCCGAGGACCATCGTCTCGACGCCCAGCTGCCGCAGGACCCGGGCGACGTTCAGGCCCTTGCCGCCGGCACGGGACACCACGTCCGTCACCCGGTGGGAGGTGTCCGGCACCAGGTCGGGCACGGTGTAGGTGACGTCGAGGGCCGGATTGAGCGCCACCGAGATGATCAGGTCGCCGCGCGCCCGGGAGTCTGGCGGACCGCCGTTCAGATCTCGTTTCATGTCCGCCTCTTCCAGAAGATGCCAGCCACACGAGCACGCATGATCTTTCGTGACATTCAAATGCCAGAATCAATCAGGATGTTGCAGACCCTAGGGATCTGACCCCGGCGGCGTCAAGGTCGGTCCTGAGCGCTCCGACACCGTCACCGCCCCTGCGGGCACCGCATCGAGGGAGCGTCGCGGTGTTCGAGCAGCCCTGACGCGCGGGGTTCCAACCGGGCAGGAATTTTGCATCAACTTGCACGGGCCGCTACCGAGCCGGAGGCCGAGCGGCCGCCGAGGACGGGGCAACCGCTCTCTTGACGGGGGTCGATATCGCTCGTAAGTTCGTCCGACATCTGACGTAGGACATTCCCCCGCTGTCCGAAGGACATCAATGACCACACGCCTCCCCCGCCGCGCGGTCGCGCTGGCGGGCGCCGCCGGTGCCCTCGCCGCCGTCGTCCCGCCCGGCCGCGCCGACGCCGCCATCGCCTCGACATCCCTGCCGGTGCTCGGCGTCTCCGACGACTGGAACGCCGTCCTCGCCCGTACGCCTCAGGTGCAGCTCGCGCCCGGCACCACGTACACCCTCACCGCTCCGGTCGCCCTGCCCGACCGCTGCCTCATCGTCGGCAACGGCGCGACCGTCACCGTCCCCGACGACCAGACCGGTGCACTGTCCATCGTGGGCCGCAGCGGTGTCACCATCAGCGGCGTCCACTTCCTCGGCCGCCAGGCCAGCCCGGTCGGCACCGCACCACAGTTCGCGCACGTCGCCGTCCGGATCAGCCGCAGTACCGGCGTACGGATCCTGGACTGCGACTTCACGAACTGGCGCGGCGCCGGACTGGCGATCACCGGATCGGCCGCCGACGACTACTTCGGCTACCGGCTCAAGGTCAGCGGCAACGCCTTCCACCGCTGCTACTTCGGTGTCTCGCTGGCCGACCGCAGTGAGTACTCACAGTTGACCGCGAACAGCTTCACCTCGTGCCGACTCGCGATCTGGAACTCGTCGGGGAACTGGACGATCAACGGCAACGTCGTCGTCGGCTGCTACGGCGCCTACTACTCGTTCGCCCAGACCAGCCCGTACGGGGCGCTCGCCAGCGACAACTGGGGGCACGGCAGCCTGACCGGCAACACCGTCAACCACTGCAACGGTGGCGTCCCGGTGCGCTGGAGCACCGCCCTGTCCTTCCCCATCGGCGGGGTCGAGCGCAACCCGGGCACCGGCGTCGTCGTCGACGGCGTCCTGCCACCGACCTTCACCGGCAACACCCTCTGGTACAGCGACATCCGCGCCACGAACCTGCTCGGCACCCGGTGGCTGCTGTCCGGGTGCACGCTCTCCAACCTCGCCGTCGCCTGCTCCGGCGCCACGCCTGTGCACCTGGTCGGCACACAGTCCAACAGCGGCACCGCGCCCCTGTTGCAGGGCAACGTCAAGGATCTCCTTCCGCTCTGAACGACCGGAGGTACGTGACCGTGTTCTCCTCCCACAAGCGGCTTCTCCCTCTCCTCCTCGCCTCCCTGCTGGTCGGCGTCGGGCTCGCTGTCCCGTCGGCGGCGCGGGCGGCCAACCCGGCACCCCAGGTCGCGCCGAGCGTCCGGGAGTGGACCGGAGGGACCGGCGTCTGGACGCTGGCCCCGTCGTCCCGGATCCTGCTCGACCCGGCACACGCCGCCCAGCTGTCACCAGCCGCGACGGCGCTGCGCGTCGACCTCGGCGCGATCAGCGGCGCCGACGTACCGGTTGTCTCGGCGGCGACGCCCGGGACCGGTGACATCCTGCTCACGCTGGCGAGCACCGACGCCGGGATCGGCGATCAGGGCTACCTGCTGACCGCCGGCTCGACCGTCGTGATCCGCGCGAACGCGGCGGCCGGCGCGTACTACGGCACCCAGACCCTGCTGCAAATGATCAAACAGAGCGCGACGAGGACGACAGTTCCGGCGGGCACCATCCGGGACTACCCGCAGTACCGGGACCGGGGAGTGATGCTCGATGTCGGCCGGCACTTCTACGAGATGGACCACCTCGAGAACCTGCTCCGCCGGATGGCGTGGCTACGCCTGAACACGCTGCGCCTGCACCTCACCGAGTGGAACGGCTTCCGGCTGCGCAGCGACCGGTACCCCGGGCTGGCCTCGGCGCAGTCCTACAGCAAGGCCGACCTGCGCCGGTTGCAGGACGTCGCCAAGCGCTACCACATCACGATCGTTCCCGAGATCGACCTGCCGGGCCACGCCACGGCGATGACGACCTACGACCCGACGATGAGGTTCTCCTGCTCGTCGATGGACTACGCGCCCTGGCCGGGCGGTGAGAGGGGCGGCTGGACGCTGAACCTCACCAAGGAGAACGCCCGGACGTTCGTGATGAACCTGCTGTCGGAGTTCGTCCCACTGTTCGACGGCCCCTACTTCCACATCGGCGGCGACGAGTACCAGACCGACGCCGCCAAGAACTCCTGCCCCGAGCTGGTCAGCTACGCGCAGGCGCGCGGCTTCCCGTACCCCGGTGACGTCTTCACCGAGTTCATGAACCTGATGAACGACAAGGTGCGCTCGTACGGCAAGACGGCGCAGTTGTGGAACTGGTGGGAGACGAACGGCCAGCAGACCAGCATCAAGCCGGCCACCAACATCGTCCTCACCCCGTACACCGGGTCGCTGAACTACTTCTACAACCTGGGCTACACGGTCGTCGGCGTACCGGAGAGCACCCTGTACGTGACTCCCGGGCTCAACCTCTACGTCAACACCAAGAACGTCTACGAGAGCTGGGCGCCCGACCAGAACGCGAAGGTCAACGGCTACCAGATGGCCCGCTGGTCGGACGCGATGGAGCACCAGACCGACGAGTGGTTCGACCAGTACGCGAAGCGGCCGACCGAGGTGCTGGCCGAGCGACTGTGGGGCGGTCCCCGGTCGAGCACCGTGGAGGCGTACTTCGCCCGGGTGGACGCGATCGGCGACGCCCCGGGCGTGCCGAGCGTGGTCCAGGTCAACGACAACACCACGGGGACCGGCGACAACCAGTTCAGCTACTCGGGGACGTGGTCCTACGGGGCCAACGGCAGCAGGCAGTTCCAGCGCGACGACCACTACAGCAGCACCCTCGACAGCGCGTACCAGGTGCGGTTCACCGGCAACAAGATCAAGCTCTTCGCCGCCAGGGCGGCGAACCACGGCCGGGCGGGCGTCTCGGTCGACGGCGGCCCGGAGACTGTCGTCGACCTGTACTCCCCGACCCGGGTGGACCAGGCGATGGTCTTCACCAGCGGGCAGCTCGCGCAGGGCCCCCACGTCCTCAAGGTGCGGGTGCTGAACAGCAGGAACGCCAGTTCGTCAGGTACGGCGGTCACGGCGGACAAGGTCGAGGTGTCCCGGGCGGCGACCCCGGCCGCGGTGTTCGACCCGGCAACCGAACACCGCGTGGTCAACCGCAACAGCGCCAAGGTGCTGGAGGTGCCGGCGGGCAGCGGGGACGGCGCGAACGCCATCCAGTGGTCGGGCAACGGCGCGGCACATCAGCGCTGGACGCTCGTCGAGGCCGGCGGCGGCTACCACCGCATCGTCAACCGCAGCAGCGGCAAGGTGCTGGACGTGCCCGGCTCCTCCACCGCCGACGGGGCGAACGTCGTGCAGTGGACGTACCACGGCGGTGCGAACCAGCTGTGGAGCCTCATTCCGGTCGGCACCAATTACAAGATCATCAACCGGAGTTCCGGCAAGGCGCTCACCGTCGCCAACGCCGCCACCACCGACGGCGCCGCCGTCGTCCAGTCCACCTACCGCGGAGGTACCGAACAGCAATGGACCATCACCCGATGAACGGCCGGTGGACGGCGGCCCGGGCGGGCACCGCCGCGACCGTCGCCCTGCTGCTCCTGCTCAGCCTGTTGGTGCCGGCGACCGCCGGGCACGCCGCGCCCACGGCGACGGTGAACTACCCGGTCAACCAGGCGTTCAACGGCAGCAGCACCTTCCTCGACAGGTCGGCCGACCTGTCGAGGGTGGCGAACCTGACCCAGGGGGCGATCGCCGTCCGGTTCCGGTCCACCAGCACCGCCGTCGCGAAGAGCTTCTTCAGCGCCTCGCACACCGCCGACGACTCCAGCAACCTGTCGTTCTCCCTCAACGGCGGCTCGGTGTACTTCGAGAACCGCGAGAACGGGGCGTACGCCACCCAGATGACCGCCACCGGCGGTCCCTACAACGACGGCGTCTGGCACACCGCCATCCTGACCGTCGGCACCGAGGGCACCCGCCTGCACGTCGACGGGGCGCTTCGCGCCACGCACCCCTCCACCCGGTTCTTCGCGAACGTCCGGGACCTGAACGGCATGTGGATCGGCCGCAACGTCGACGCCCAGGGAGCTCAGTGGCACTACAGCGGTGACCTGGACTACGTGCGGGTGTACGGAACCCCGCTGACGGCGGGCGAGATCAGCGACCTGAGCATGCGCATCGACTACACGATCCCGTTCCTGGACCTCAAGGACGACGCGCGCCGTCAGGTGCTCACCGACCGCCAGGCCGGGCAGTACCTCGGGCACCCCGACACCGTCCTGCTCGACGACGGCCGCACGATGTTCGCCGTCTACCCCATGGGCCACGGCACCGGCCAGATCATCCTGAAGCGCAGCGACGACGGTGGCCGCACCTGGAGCGGTCGGCTCCCCACCCCGGCGAGCTGGGCCACCAGCAAGGAGACACCCACCCTCTACAAGGTGGTCAAGCCGAACGGGGCGACCCGACTCCTGCTGGTCAGCGGCCTTCCGGCGAGTCCGGGCGGGTTCAAGACCGCGTACTCCGACGACAGCGGCCGGTCCTGGTCGGAGTTCACCCACCACTTCGCCGACGCCGGCTTCGCCGGGTACGTCGCGCACGCCACGCTGGTGCGGCTGAAGAAGGCCGACGGGTCGTGGGACTTCCGGTACCTGGGCGTCTTCCACGACGGCGGCTACAACAACTGGAAGACGTACCTGACCTTCGACGCCGCCGGCAACGCCGTCTGGAGCACGCCGACCCGGCTGCTCGCCGCGCACAACACCATCGAGAAGTACGCCGGCCTCTGCGAGATCGAGATCATCCGCTCGCCGGACGGTCGCCAGCTCGCGATGCTCGCCCGGGCACAGCACAAGCGCACCAACGCCATGGTCGCGTTCTCGAACGACGAGGGGAACACCTGGACCGAACCGCGCGAGATGCAGGGCGCCCTGATGGGCGAACGGCACGCCGCCACGTACGACCCGGCGTCCGGTCGGCTCGTCATCACCTTCCGCGACATCATCCGCAACAGCGTGAGCAACACCGGCGCGTGGGTGGCCGGCGACTGGGTGGCCTGGGTCGGCACGTACGACGACCTGGTCAACTCCCGGGAGGGGCAGTACCGGGTGCGGTTGCTGGAGGACTTCACGCCCTCGGTCAAGAGCGGCGACACCGGTTACGCCGGCAACGTGGTGCTGCCCGACGGGACGTTCGTGCTCACGTCCTACGGATACTTCGACCCGGCCGACACCAGCTACCCGTACATCATGACCGTCCGGTTCAGCCTGAAGGAACTCGACGCCCTGAACGGCTCGTTCGACCCGACCGCGAGCTACACGCTCACGAACCGGGCCAGCGGGAAGGTCATCGAGGTCGCGGTCGCCGCACCGGGTGACGGCGGCGACGCCGTGCAGTGGGCCGACAACGGTGGCGCGCACCAGAAGTGGTCGATCGTGCCGCTCGGCAACGGGTACCACCGCATCGTCAACCGCCGCAGCGGCCGTGCCCTGGACGTGGCCGGCAACTCGACGGCGGACGGCGCCGACGTGATCCAGTGGACGTACACGGGTGCGACCAACCAGCAGTGGCGGATCACGCGCGTCGGCACCCACGTCACCATCACGAACCGCAACAGTGGCCGGGTGCTCGACCTCGACGGGACGATCACCGACAACGGGGCGGACGTCGTCCAGCGCACCGCCACCGGCGCGACCCGCCAACAGTGGTCCCTCTCCTAGAACCGTCGTCGCAGGACGCCGCGGGCTGCTCCAGCAGCCCGCGGCGTCTCGCTTCCACAGGTGTACGAGGTCAGCTCCCCGACGCCGACGCCACAGCTCTGCCGGTGACGGTCAGGTCGGCCACCGTGGTCCACGGCCCCCGGTCACCGGCCTCGCTCAGTGCCCGCAGGCGCAGGTACCGGCCGCTGCGCGCGGCGGTGAACGGCACCACCTTCTGCGTCGCCGTGTCGGCGAGGGTTCCCGAGGCCACCGGCGTGCCCCAGTTGCTCGGGCTGTCCGACACGTACACCTCGTAGCGGCCGATCCGGCCGTTGACTCCCCCGTCCTGCCGGGGCAGGTACCGCAGCCCGTCGACCTGGTACGTGGCGCCCAGGTCGAGTTGGATCTCGTGCGGCAGCGGCGCGGCGCCGGCGGACCAGGCGGTGTGCCAGAAGGTGGCCGGGCTGCCATCGAAGGCGTTGCCGGCCGCGCCGTTCTCCGCGCTGGTCTCCTCGCTGTCGGCGTACACGAGTCGCCAGTTGTCGCGCGGGATCGGCGGCGGCGTCGTGCTGGTGCCGGCGACCGGGAGCACCGCGCCGTCGATCCGGGTCTGGAACGCGGCGCCCCGCGACCCGGCCTTGATCCGCAGCACGCCGTCGGCGTAGAACCAGCCGCTGCTCGCCGAGTCGTACGCGGCGCGGGTGGCGAGCGACGGCAGGGTCTGGCCGGCGACGGTGACCGCGCGGGGAGCGGCCGCCAGGTGGGCGGTGAACTCGTAGGAGCGCGACGACGGCTTGCCGGCGTACGTGCCGACGGAGGCGCCCACGTCCACGGTGACCGTCCCGGTGCCGGACGTCGGTGCCGTCATGCTGACCTGCTGGGTGGCGTAGGCGCCGCTCTGGTAGGCGCGGGTGATGCCGTCGTCCTCGTAGAGGGTGAAGCTCGACGAACCGCGCGGATACAGGTCGTAGGTGAGCGTGGAGACCGGCTTCTCACCCGTGTGGTTCATCTGCGGCCACATCGGCACGATGGAACCGCCCTTGACGAACAGGGGCAGCCGGTCGAGCGGCGCGGCGTACCCGTTCAGTGTGAGCGGGCCCTGGTAGACCCGGCCGGTCCAGTAGTCGGTCCAGGTGCCGGCCGGCAGGTAGATGCCGTCGCGCAGCTCGGTGTCGGAGACCACCGGCGCCACCAGGAACGCGTCGCCCGCCATGAACTGCCCCGACGTGGCGTTGCCCCGGGCGACCGGGTCGTTGGGATATTCGAGCACCAGGGCCCGGGTCGCCGGTACGCCGGTCACGCTGGCCACCCGGCTCATCGTGTAGTGGTACGGCATCAGCCGCATCTTGAGCTGGAGGTACCGGCGGTTGATCGACAGGTACGGCTCGGCGTACCGCCAGGGCTGCTTGTCCTGGTAGCCGGCCGCCGGGTTGGTCACCCCCCAACCGGACATCGTCATGAACGCCGGCGTGAACGACTTCCACTGCAGGTCCCGCACGTAGGTGTTCGGGCTGCCCCCGAAGATCCCGTCGACGTCACCGGTGGCGTAGTTGAAGCCGGACAGCCCGGCGCCCGCGACCGCCGGCACCGTCCACCGCATGTCGTCCCACCGCCCGTACGTGTCACCGGTCCAGACCACGGCGTTGCGCTGGGTGCCGGCCCATCCGTCGACCGTCCAGACGTAGCGACGCGCGTCGGAGTTGCGCTCGATGCCGTCCACCGCCTGCTGGACACCACGGAACGCGTTCTGGTAGCCGCCGCCGACCCAGGCGACGTCGGTCTTCACGCCACGGGTGCCGGCGGTGCCGACCTCGTAGTCGATCGACGACAGACCGCTGGAGGTCCACAGGCCGGTCTGGAAACCGAGCGCCTTGGCCCCGGCGACCGTCGCGGGCAGATCCGTGTAGCCGCAGCCGTACCCGTCGTTGGGCAGGAACCAGCCGGACGGCATGTCCTTGGCGCGGGCCTCCCGCGCGTACGACAGCACGTCGGGGGTCCGCTGGTGCCCGGCCCGGTTGTGGTCGCCCTGGTAGGCGGGGTTGGACGCGTTGAAGCAGTCGGCGTTGCCGAGTTCGAGGCCCCACATCGGGCTCAGGAACGGCTTGCCGGTCACGTCGGTGTACGCGCCGAGCACCCCCTTGAGCGAGTCGCCCACGAAGTAGTAGGCGTCGAACCGTTCCTCGTTGTGGGTGGTGGTCACCGGTGCGGTGAAGCCGTACGAGCCGGGTGCCCACGTGTTGCGCAGGACGCCGTAGCCGTTGGTGGACAGGTAGAAGGGGGCCGGACTGGCGTTGGTGTTCTCCCGCCACTGGTTGTCCACGGCGATCGGCACCGTCTTGTCGCGCAACGCCCACTCCCCCAGGCGCAGGCCGGTGCCGTAGAACTGCTCGTCGGTGGCGCGGGCCAGCCGTTGGGTGGTGCGGCCGGCGGTCCAGTCGAGCGGTTGCGCCTCCCGCCAGATGAGCCGCCCGTCGGGGCGCTGGACCTGCATCGTCAGGGGGCTCTTGGTGATCCGGATGACCACCGCCGAGGTGGCGATGCGGAAGGCGGTGCCCTCGTCGGTCGCGGTGCTGGCGACCGCACCGAAGTCGGTCCGCACGGTGATCTCGTTCGCCGCCGGTTCGGTGAAGGTGCCGTTCGGTGCGACCCAGACGCGGAAGATGTCCGCGCGGGCCAGTGTGAGCCGGATGCGGGCGGCCGTGCTGGTGGCGATGGTGTACGTGTTCCCGGCCCGGGTGAGGCCGGTCGCGCTTCCCGGTGTGCCCGCGCGGGCGGGTACGGCGTGCAGCATCGCGGCGAGCAGGATGAGGACCACGATGGCGGTGCGGCGGGTGTGCGCGGGCAGCGATGACCAGATCATCGTTTTCTCCCGGTGTGGTGAGGGGCAACATTCACGAAGACCGATGAGATGGAATGCTGCACCTGCTTGACTCAAGATGCAATAAGTAGGCCGCGATTTTGCATCGAGTTACATCTTTGCCAGGAGCCCCGTCAGACCTGGAGCACCGTGACACCGGCCTGCTCGACGAGGCTCACCTGCTGCGGGTCCGCCGCCCGGTCGGTGACCAGAGTGTCGATGTCGCCCAACGGGCAGATCCGGTTGAAGCTCCGGCGGCCCAGCTTCGAGGCGTCCGCGACGACGATCGTCCGCGCCGCGCTGGTCACCATGACGTGGTTGACCGCGGCCTCGCCGTCGTTGTGGGCGCTGGCGCCGTGCTGGTGGTCGATCGCGTCCACCCCCAGCACGACGACGTCCAGCGCCACGGACGCGAGCATCGTCTCCGCGATACGACCGACCAGCTCGTAGGACTGGGGGCGGGCCGTCCCACCGGTGAGCACCACCCGGATGTGCGGACGCACGATGAGCTCGTGGGCGATGTTCAGCGCGTTGGTCACCACAGTGGCCGCCGACAGCTGCCCGCTCGCGTCGGTACGCAGCGCGAGCGCCCGGGCCACCTCGGTCGTCGTGGTGCCACCGTTGAGCCCGACGGTGCTGCCCGGTGGGATCAGCGCGAGGGCGGCCGCGGCGATCCGCTGCTTCTCCGATGCCTGCCGCACCGCCTTGTAGCGCAGCGGCAGGTCGTAGGAGACGTTGGTGACGACCACGCCGCCCCGGGTACGGGTCACCAACTGCTGGGTGGCCAACTCGTCGAAGTCACGACGGATGGTCGCCGTGCTCACGCTCAGCTCGCGGGCGGTGGCCTCGATGTCGAGTTGGCCCTCGACGGCGACCATCTCCAGGAGCCGATGCCACCGCTCGCGCTGGTTCACGTCTCACTCCGGTCGCTCCGCCCACCCATGCGGCCATCTTTGCATCTGTGATGCAAAGCCCGTACCGCACGTGGCCGAGGGGCGTCACGCCGGGGTGAGTCGCCAGTGCTGGGAGGCGCTGCCGGTGTCGGCCTGCTGCACGATCACGGCCCCGTTGGTGCTCGCCCCACCGGCCACGGCCAGGACCTTGCCGGTCTGCACGTTGACCAGCTTCACGAAGTCGCCGGACGCCGCGACGACCCGCCACTGCTGGTTACCGCCGCCGGTCGCGGTCCACTGGATGACCCGCGCCCCCTCCGCCGTGGAGCTGGCCTCGACGTCAGCCAGCAGACCCGAACTGACGCTGGTCATCGTGGTGACGCCACCCACCGCGCCGGCCATCAACCACGCCTGGTTGGCGCCGCCGTTGGGGGTCCACTGGATCAACTGCACGCCGGTGGCCCCGGACAGGTCCGGCACGTCGAGGGCCTTGCCGCTGGCCCGGTTGACCACCGTGTGGCGAACGGCGCCCGACTGGCCGCTCAGGGTGGCCTCGAAGGGGATCGGCTGGGCCTGCGTCTGGTGCAGGTCGAAGACCACAATCTCGTTGGCGCCGACCCGCAGCCACGGCGCCGGGCAGTAGAGCCGCTGCTGCGGCCCCACCTTCCAGTAGCGGCCCAGGTTGCGCCCGTTGACCCAGACCACGCCCTTGGTCCACCGGGACATGTCCAGGTACGCGTCGCCGGTCTGGGTGAGGTTGACGGTGGCCTTGAAGAAGATGCCGGGCCGCGCGGCGTTGGTGATCACCGGACGCAGACCGGCCACGAACGTCTCGTCGACGGGCAGCAGGTGGGTCTGCCAGTTGGTCAACGTGCCGGTCAGGGTGCCCGCGTCGACAAGCGACACCCGCTCGGTGATGCCCTTGCGGTCGACCAGCGCCTGGCCGAAGTTGTTGCGGCCCATGCCCTCGACCAGGATGTCGAGCGTGGGGCTGCCGCTCGCCGAGGTCTTCAGCGCCAGCGGCGCGTCGCGCACCGTCACGCCGAGCGGCGTCGTGTAGGTCGCCGGCAGGTTGCTCCGGGACATGGCGCCCTGGTAGACGCCGTCGAGGAACACCGTCGCGTAGTCGCGCACCGACCTGACGTCAAGCGTGGCCCGGGTGTAGCCGGGAAGGACCCGGCGGTAGAGCATGAAGCCGGAGTTCTGGCCGTACATCTCCATCGGTTGCGGGTTCGTCTGGGTCGGCAACGCGGCCGGCAGGTTGTCCCACAGCGAGGCGTACGGGGCCGGCAGCACCGCCTGGGCGCCGGTCCGCACGATGGTGGGGATCGGCGCCGGGACGGCCGGCAGCGTCACCCCGAGGGCGGTGCCGATGATCTCCCGGTAGGCCGGGTACAGCCGCGACGGGCCGCCCTGTTCGGTGATCGGCGCGCCGTAGTCGTAGGTGGTGATGTCCGCCTGGTAGCCGGAGCCGTCGTTGGCGGCGTTCGCGCCGGCCCAGTACCCGAAGTTCGTCCCACCGTGGATCATGTAGAGGTTGAACGACAGGCGGCCGGCCATCAGACCCCGCAACTGGGTGGAGATGTCGGTGTTCGATCCGGCGAAGCCACCGTCGGCCCAGTGGGTCAACCAGCCGGTGTACAGCTCACCGGACATCGCCGGAACTGTCGGGAAGGACTGGCGGGCGGCGGCGATGGCCGCGGCGTCACCCCCGCTGAGCGCGACCGCGCCGCCGGTGACCACGGTGCGGTTGCCCTGCACCTGACCCAGGCCGTCCTCGGTGTAGAACGGCCCGTTGATCCCGGCGCGCAGCCACAGCTGCCGCAGCTCCTCCAGGTACGTCGTGTCGCTGCCGTACGACCCGTACTCGTTCTCGATCTGGACCATCAGGATCGGCCCGCCGTTGGCCACCATGAGCGGCTTGACCAGCGCGGCTAGCGCGTTGATGTAGCGCGTGACGGCGGCCATGTAGTTCGGGTCGGCGGCGGTGCGGACCCGCAGTTTGATGGTCGGGTTGCGCAGCAGGTACGGCGGTAGCCCGCCGAGGTCCCACTCGGCGCAGACGTACGGGCCGGGGCGCAGCAGCACGTACATGCCCTCGGCCTGACACAGCCGGATGAAGCCGGCGATGTCCCGCCGATCGGTGCTGAAGTCGAAGACGCCCTGCCGCTCCTCGATGTGGTTCCACATCACGTAGATGGCGATCGTGTTCATGCCCATCGCCTTGGCCATCTGGATCCGGTGCCGCCAGTACTGCACCGGGATGCGGGCCGGGTGCATCTCGCCGCTGCGGATCTGGAACGGCTGGCCGTCGAGCAGGAAGTTGCTGCCGTCGGCGGAGAACCCGAAGGTCTGCGCCGCCGCGGCGCTGGCCGGGCCGCCCGACGCCAGCATCGCCGCGAACGGACTGAGCACGCCGATGGTGAGGAGTTGGCGCCGTTCCATGGGGTCTCCTTCGGACAGGCGTCGCCGGCGGCGGTCGCGGGCCGGGGACGGGCCCGATCGCCGAGATGACGAAGGTGGTCGATGCAGTCGAGCCTGCCAGACGACGCAACATGATGTAAATATCTGAGCCCTATCCGGCATCTTCGATCAGCAGAACGTCCTGACCGCACCGTCCACGACGGACGAACAGGTCGGCGCCCGCCGCCCCACGTCGATCTATTGACGACCGGTGCGGCGTCCGGCTAGCGTCCCGACATCAGATATCCGACGTCTTATGCCTTGTTTCCCCCCGCCCACACCCCCGTCCCCCGAAGGAGTCCTGTGTCTCCTGTCCGAGCACTACCGCGCCGAGTGATCGCGGTCGTGGCCGCCGTCCTCGGCGTGGCCGCGATCCTGCCCGCCACGCCAGCCCACGCCGCCCCCGCCGGCGTGAGCGCGACCGCCAGCGCCGACTGCACGACCGGCCGGCTCAACCTCCGGCTCACCAACGGCAGCACCACCGCGCAGACCTTCACCGTCACCTGGCCGGGCCGCACCAACTCCCCCTGGACCCGGACAGTCGCCGCCGGCAGCAGCAGCAGCAGCGAGCTGTACTGGACCCTCCCGGCCGGCACCGCGTACACCCTGCGGACCACCACCCCGACCGGCCTGGACGACACCTCCGCCGGCATCTTCCACTGCGGCACCGGCATGTCCGCGCTCACCAGCTACGACTGCACCGCCGGGCGACTCCAGCTCGCGCTGGAGAACCGCACCACGACGGCCCGGGACTTCACCGTCACCTGGCCCGGTCGCACCGGGTCCCCGTGGACCCGCACCATCGCCGCCGGCGGCAACTACCTGCACTACTGGACCGTCGGCGCCGGCACCGCGTACACGCTGCGGGTCACCGCCCCCGGTTTCGACACCACACTGCGGGGCACCGCCGGGTGCGGCCTGAGCGCCGGCACCCCGCAGATGAACACCACTGCGGTGCTGACCACCCAGAGCGTCATCCGCAACCTCAACGGCCCGAACGGCCGCTACGACGGCACCTCGGCCTCGGTCCGCATCCCGGGCATGGCCGTCACCAACAACGGCACCGTCATCGCCGTCGCCGACGCCCGGATCAACGGCTCGTACGACCTCGGCGGCGGCACCAACAACATCCAGATCGCGATGACCCGCAGCACCGACGGCGGCCGGACCTTCGACCAGCCGCGCGTCATCCACGCGCCCGCCACCACCAGCGAGGGAGCGGGCGACCCGAGCCTGCTGGTGGACCGCCGGACCGGCACCGTCTACTGCTTCTTCACGTACTCCCCCCGGCCGGGCATCAGCTTCTGGTCCGGCTCGTCCGGCCTCAACACGGCCAACGACCCGAACAGCCTGCACCTGCAATACATCACCAGCCGGGACAACGGCGCCACCTGGAGCGCCCCGGTCGAGCTGAACCCGACGATCAAGGTCGCGAGCTGGCAGCAGGCGTTCTTCTCCTCCGGGCACGGCATCCAGACCAGCACGGGCCGCCTGATCCAGCCGTTCGTCTACCGGGACGGGGCGGGTCTCACCCAGACCGCCAACGTCTACAGCGACGACAACGGCGTGACGTGGCGACGCGGCGGACCCGCCGGCGGGAACATCAACGAGAGCAAGGCGGTCGAGCGCGGCACCGGGGCGATCGTGCAGAACATGCGGCACAACAGCACCCGTAGCCGGTTCTACTCCACGTCCACCGACGGCGCTGTGACGTTCGGCCCGGCCACCGCCAGCGCCCTGCTGACCGACCCGCTCTGCAACGCCGACGAGATCTCCTACCTGCGCCCGTCGGAGGTGGGCGCGAACGGCGCACCGGTGCGTACCCGCACCGCCCTGTTCAGCAACAACGCGGCCCCGGCCGCGCGCAACGACCTCACCGTCCGGCTTTCCACCGACGACGGCGCCAGCTGGCCCGCCCGAGCGCTGGTCAAGCCGGGCGGGGCGGGCTACTCCACGATGGCGGTGCTGAACGACGGCACGGTCGGCAACCTGTACGAGGTGGGCAACACCGGCGGGATCTTCTTCGCCCGCTTCACCGTGGACTGGGTCAAGGGGTCCTGACCCACGAACCACCCGCCCCCGGTGCCGGCGTGGCGCCAGCACCGGGGGCGGGTGGTTCTTCCGCTCAGTCGTCGAGGGTGCGGATCACCTCCCCGGTGTCCAGCCGGGGCAGGCGGTCGGGCGAGTCCCCGACACTGGGGTGCCCGAGGTTGAGCAGCAGCAACACCTCGTGCCGACCGTCGGGGAAGAACTCCCGCTGCACGCCCGCGACGTCGAAGCCCGCCATCGGGCCGGCGGCGAGCTCCGCCGCGCGGACACCGACGATCAGATAGCCGATCTGCAGGGTGGCGTTGAACCGGGCCTGCTCCACCCGGGCCGCCCGGTCCGCCAGCCAGTCCCGGGCCTGCGGGCGGTGCGGGTACAGCTCGGGCAGCCGCCGGTGGAACTCCACGTCGGCGGCGAGGATCGCGGTCAGCGGGGCACGGGCCGTCGCGACCCGGTTGCCACTGGACAGGTGCGGCAGCAGCCGGGCCCGGGAATCCGGCGAGCGCAGCAGCAGCACCCGCAGCGGCTGGCCGTTGTACGCGGTCGGCCCGTACCGGATCAGGTCGTGGATCGCCGCGACCTGGGCGTCGGTGACCGGCTCGTCGGTGAACGTGTTCGCCGTGCGGGCCGCCCGGAACAGCAGGTCCTGGGCGGCCCGGTCCAGCGCGAGCAGGTCCGGTGCGGTCGGTGCCGTCACGTCGGCGCACCGGCGGTGGTGTAGCCACCCCGGTGGTGCACCAGCGGCGCGCCGTCGCCGCCGTCGCCGAGCGCCAGCGGCTCGGCGATCACCAGCGAGTGGTCGCCGGCCGGAACCCGGTGCACCACGCGGCAGAGCAGCCGGGCCAGCACGCCGCCGAGCAGCGGAACCCCGAACGGTCCCGACGTCCAGTGCGGGTACGCGGCGAACCGGTCGATGCCGCTGGTGGCGAAGACCGTGGCGGCCTCCCGCTGCCCGGCCGCGAGCAGGTGCACGGCGACGTGCTCGGCGCGGGCCACCACCGGCCAACTCGACGACGCCGTCCCGAGGCAGAACGAGACGAGCGGCGGGTCCAGCGACACCGACGTGAACGAGGTGGCGGTGAACCCCGCCCGGATCGGCGCGCCGATCCCACCCAGGCAGGCCGGCTCGGTGCCGCGGGCGACGGCGGTGACCACCGTGACGCTGGTGGCCTGCCGGCGCAGCAGCGCGCGGAACAGGTCCCCGTTGACCGGTCGCAGCTCGACGGCGCCCGCCGAGGGTCGCTCCACGGTGGTCACGCCGACACCAGGGCGGACGCGGCGTACGCGCTGGCCGGTCGGGGCAGCCCGTAGTGCTCGCGCAGCGTCCGACCGGTGTACTCGGTGCGGAACAGCCCTCGGGAGCGCAGCACCGGCACCACGTGGTCGACGAAGTCGGCGAGCCCGCCGGGCAGGTGCGGCGGCATGATGTTGAACCCGTCGGCGGCGCCCCGGGTGAACCACAGCTCGATCTGGTCGGCGATCTGCTCCGGTGTGCCGGCGACGACCCGGTGACCCCGACCGCCACCGAGCCGGCCGATCAGCTGCCGGACGGTGAGCTTCTCCCGGCGGGCCAGGTCGGTGACGAGTTGGTAGCGGCTCTGGTGGGCCTGCACGGTGCCGGAGTCCGGCAGCTCCGGCAGCGGCCCGTCCAGCGGCAGGCCGGTCAGGTCGATGCCGAGCATCCCGGAGAGCTGCGCGAGGGCGTACTCGGGGACGATCAGCTCCTCCAGCTCGGCGGCGAGCGCCCGCGCCTCGGCCTCGGTGCCGCCGATCACCGGCGCGATGCCGGGCAGGATCTTCACCAGGTCCGGGTCCCGGCCGGCGGCGGTGACCTGCCGGCGCAGCTCGGCGTAGAAACCCTGCCCGTCGGCGAGGGTCTGCTGGGCGGTGAAGACCGCCTCGGCGTAGCGGGCGGCGAAGGCGATGCCGTCCGGCGACGACCCGGCCTGCACCAGCAGCGGCCGGCCCTGCGGCGGGCGGGGGATGTTGAGTGGGCCCCGGACCTGGAACTCCGGCCCCCGGTGCGCCACCTCGTGCACCCGGTCGGTGTCGGCGAACACCCCGGCCGTGGTGTCGAAGACCAGCGCGTCGTCCTCCCAGCTGTCCCAGAGCTTGATCGCCACGTCGACGAACTCGGCGGCCCGCCGGTACCGGTCGGCGTGCGCGGGGTGGCTGTCCCGGTTGAAGTTGACCGCCTCCCGCTCCTGGGCGGAGGTGACGATGTTCCAGCCGGCCCGGCCGCCGCTGAGGTGATCCAGGGAGGCGAACTTGCGGGCGGTGTGGAACGGCTCGTTGTAGGTGGTGGAGACCGTGGCGATGAGGCCGATGTGTTCGGTCACCGCGGCGAGCGACGCGAGCAGGGTCAGCGGCTCGAAGACGGCCTGGATGTTGTGCCGGGGGTTCGGCCCCACCGAGAGGCCGTCGGCGAGAAACAGCGAGTCGAGGGTGCCGCGTTCGGCGATCCGGGCCAGCTCCTGGAAGTGCCGCACGTCGGTGACCCGACGCGGGTCGGTGCGGGGGTGCCGCCAGGCCGCCTCGTGGTGGCCGACGCCCATCAGGAACGCGTTGAGGTGCAGGGTACGGGTCATTGGTGTCCGTCCTATCCGGCAGTGACGTCGACGCGCCAGGTGGAGAAGCGACGTTCGAGGGCGACGAGGAGTTGGTTGACGACCAGACCGATGGCGGAGATCGTGATGATCCCCGAGTACATGTCGGCGATCGCGAAGTTGTACTGCGCGTAGTTGATGAGGTAGCCGAGCCCCGCCTTCGCGCCGACCATCTCGGCCGCGACCAGCACCAGGATCGAGTACGCCCCGGCCAGCCGGACGCCGGTGAAGATGGTCGGCACCGCGGCCGGCAGGATCACCTTCTGGAACAGCCGCAGGTGGTTGAGCCCCATCGAGCGGGCCGACCGGATCAGCAGCGGGTCGACGCCCTTCACCCCGGCGATGGTGTTGAGCAGGATCGGCCAGGAGCACGCGTACAGCACCAGGGCGATCTTGGAGGTCTCCCCCAGGCCGAGGATGAGCACGAACACCGGCAGCAGGGCCAGCGCCGCGGTGTTGCGGAACACCTCCAGCAGCGGGCTGAGCAGCTCGGCGAGCGGCCGGTACCAGCCGATCAGCAACCCGAGCGGGATGGCGGTGAGCACCGCCAGGCCGAGCCCGGCCAGCGACCGCGTCAGGCTCGCGCCCACGTGCTCGGCGAGCTGCCCGCTGCGCAGCAACTCCCACCAGGCCACCAGCACCTCCGACAGCGGGGGCAGGAAGACCCGGTCCACCAGCCCGAGCCGCGGCGCGCTCTCCCAGATCGCGGCCAGCGCGACGATCGCGACACCGCGGTGCAGCACCCTGCCGCCGAGGCCGAGCAGCCGGCCGGCGGGGCCGCGGGCACCGGATCCGGGGGCGGCCGCCGCGTCGGGCGCGGTCGTCGGGGCCGCCAGCCGGGTGGGACGTTCGGCGATGTCAACCAACGCGGGCCTCCTCGGTGTGGGCCGCCGCCGGCGCCGCGCGCCGCGCGTCGGCTCCGGCGACGACGGAAGTACGACCACCACCTGCTCCGGGGTGGGCGGTGCGGCTGCCGGTGGCGCCTTCGGCGGCCTGGGCGGCGCGCACCTCGTCGCGCAGCAGGGTCCAGATCTGGTGCCGGTGGTGGCGGAACGCGTCGGTGGAGCGGACGTCCTCGGCCGCGTCCCGGTCGCCGAGGTCGATGTCGATGACCTGTTTGAGCCGACCGGGCCGGGACGTCAGCACCGCCACCCGCTGTCCCAGGTAGACGGCCTCGTCGATGCCGTGGGTGATGAACACGACGGTCTTGCCGGTGCGGGCCCAGATCCGCACCAGCTCGTCCTGCAACGAGTCGCGGGTCTGCGCGTCCAGGGCGGCGAACGGCTCGTCCATCAGCAGCACGTCCGGGTCGTACGCGAGGCTGCGGGCGATGGCCACCCGCTGCTTCATCCCGCCGGACAGCTCGTGCGGGTAGCGGTCGGCGAACCCGCGCAGGCCCACCAGGTCGAGGTGGTGCTCGATCAGGGCGGCCCGTTCGCCCCGGGGCACCCCCTTGGCTTCGAGACCGAACGCGACGTTGCCGGCGGCGGTGCGCCAGGGCAGCAGCGCGTACTGCTGGAAGACGATGCCCCGGTCCAGGCCGGGGCCGGTGACCGGCCGGCCGTCGACGAGCACCCGCCCACCGGTCGGTTCGGTGAGCCCGCCGAGCAGGTCGAGCAGGGTGGACTTGCCGCAGCCGCTGGGGCCGACGACGACCAGGAACTCGCCCGGGCGTACCCCGAGGGTGACCTCGTCGAGTGCGGTGACCGCGCCGGCCGCGCCACGCCGGCCGCCGCGGACGCCGAAGGTCTTGCTCACCCGGTCAAAGAGGATCTTGTCGGTGTTCACGCGCTGCCACCGTCCACGAAGGGGTTGAACCGGTTGGTGTAGAGGTCGGCGGGCTTCGGACGGTCGCCCCTGAGCTCGCCCTCGGCGGCGAGCCAGTCGATCCAGGTGCCGAACTCCTGCTCGTCGATCACCCCGCCCCGGCCGGCGACGCCGCTGCTCTTCCAGTACGCGACCAGCGACGGGTCCTCGTTGCGACCCGCTTGCCGATGATGTCCCGCATCCGGGCGACAACGGTCTCCCGGGGTTGGGTGCGCGCCCACTCGATGGCCTTGCCGACCCCGGTGACGAACGCCCTGACGGTCTCCGGGTTGCGCTTGATGAAGTCGTCGCGGAAGACGTAGGTGCCGCCGCTGAACGCGCCGAGCAGTTCGTAGTCGGTGACGATGGTGCGGATGCCGCCACTGGCGACCGCCTTGTCCCGGATCACCCCACCGAGCACCGCGACGTCGATCTGTTGCTGTCGCAGCGACTGCTCGGTGTTGACCGGTGGCAGCGCGACCAGCTCGACCTGCCTGATCTCGGCGGGGGTGAGACCGCCGCGAGCGAGCCAGGTCTTGAGCACGGCCTCGGCGTGCGCGCCGAGGGTGTTCATGCCGACCTTCTTGCCGATCAGGTCGCGGGGCCCGCGGATCGGGCTGCCGTCGAGCACGTAGTAGCCCTGGAAGGTCTGCGCGTCCGAACCGTAGTAGCTGACCACCGCGGTGATCGGGGCGTTGGCGGCGGCGAGCTTGACGATGGCGCCGTTGAACGCGCCGCCGAAGTCGCTCTGCCCGGTGGCGGTGGCCTGGATGTCCTGCGGACCGCCGGTGACGTTGCCGATCCAGGTGAGCGTGACGTCGCCGAGATAGCCGAGGTCGGCGGCGAGTTCGGGGAGGGTGACCTGGCCGACGGAGCCCTGGTAGCGCAGCTCGCTGACCTGGTCGCCGCTGGCGGTGGCGGCACCGCCGCATCCGGCGGTGGCGGCGAGCACGACCAGCGCGGCAGCGGTGGCGAGGGTACGCCGAACGGCATGACGGGGTGGGGACATGAGGAGTCTCCTGATCTGTCCACGATGGGAGTGGGGACGCCCGGATGGGGGCGTACGGGCACGCACGCTGCTCCGCGTTGAGCGGGCGGGCGGTGGGAGTGCGGCGCTGGAGCCGAGCCGGCTGAACCGGTCAGCTCAACAGAGCGCGCTCGCGTGCCGGACCAGGTCGATGTGCACACGAGCGGTGAGGAGAAGCTCATCCCGCTGCGACATGACCCCATGCTGCCGGGCGTCGGATCGAGCGGTCAACGGCCTTCCAGAAGATGAGACTTCTATCGCCGCCGATGTTACGGAGCCCTTCTGGCAGCGTTTACCGTTCCGCAACACCTATCTGTTTGATAGGGATACCGGTGTCGGACGAGCA
This sequence comes from Micromonospora sp. SD19, assembly GCF_054462275.1. NCBI lineage: Bacteria > Bacillati > Actinomycetota > Actinomycetes > Micromonosporales > Micromonosporaceae > Micromonospora > Micromonospora sp. SD19. The sequence goes on along the minus strand of NZ_JBTLMN010000003.1, from coordinate 561,691 downwards.
CCGTCCAGGACGGACACCGAGAGGGTTTCAAAAGTTGTCGGTTCGGGCATGTTCGATCTCGACACGGCAGGGAACGGTGACGAGGGGAGACCTCCGATGGGCCTCATGTTTCGCAAGCGCAAGAAGTACGGTCCGATCATCCTGAACTTCACCGAGAACGGCTTCTCCTCGTGGAGCATCAAGATCGGTCGCTGGTCCTGGAACTCCAAGGCGCGTGCGCACCGCGTCGACCTGCCGGGTCCGCTGTCCTGGAAGCAGGACAAGTCCCGGTCGTAAACCTCCCGGGAGTCGAGCGGGGTGCCGGTGATTCACCGGCACCCCGCTCGGCGTCCACAACCCCCAAGCCCCCGCCCCGCCCCGCCCTCCTCCCCCGCCGATCTTGCAGTTTCTGTTGGCGTTTCGCGTGGGATACCCGTTATGCCGAGACAGAAAGTGCAAGATCGCGTGGGGGTGGGGATCTGGGGGTCAGCGGGTCAGGCTGATGATCTCGTCGCCGGCCAGGCGGCCGGACTCGCGGTCGCGGCGCACGTCACCGGCGTCGAGCAGGTCGGCGAGCGCCTGGTTGGCGTCGGCGGCCCGATAGAGGGTCGCGGTGAGGGTGTGCCGGCGCAGCTCGGTGACCGGCCGTGGCCCGCCCGCGCGCAGCTCGGCCAGCAACTGCTGAGCCAGCGGTTCGAGATCCGGATCGCCGAGCACGTCGACAGTGGTGCCGGTCGGGTCGAGGGGGTCGCGGTAGCGCACGCCGTGGTCCGCGCCGACCGCCCAGAGCGCGTCGCGGATCGCCTCCAGACTCCGGTCGGATCGGCTGCCGAACGCGATCACACCGGCGGCCTCGCCGCCGGGCAGCACCGGTGCCACCTCGGCGACCAGGGGAAACCCTGCGGAGACGAGCACGTCTCGGGCGCTGTCGGTGGTGTGCAGCAGTAGCTCCCCGGTCCGGCCGTTGGTCGCGGCGGCGAGCACCTTCGGCGTCACCGCGCCGGCCAGGTCCACGAAGGAGAACAGTGGCGCGCCGGCAGCCCCGGCGGCCTTCACGGCGACCGGCAGCCGGTACGCGTCGCCGGGCAGCAGGTGCACGGTGACCTCGGCGGGCAGCTCCGCCTCGATGGGGCCGAGCCGGGCCGGCAGGTCGGCGTCGGCGGCGTCGGCCAGCACCAGCACCGTCACCTGCCGGCCGCGCACCTGGTCGCCGTGTGCGGCGACCAGGCGCAGTGCCGCCTCCGCGCTGCCCGCGTCGACGCCCGCGAGGGCGACGGTGGCCCGCCGGGAGCGGTGCAGGGCCGCGGCCAGCCAGGTCGTCAACTGGCGGACCAGCAGCTCGCGGAGGAAATCAGTGGTCCGGTCGGTCGGCATCGGTCCGTTCTACCGTACGGGCGGTCAGGCCGGGACGGAGATCCCCACCCCGCCCCGGGTCTGCCCGCCGTAGCGCTGCCGCTCGGCGTCCAGGTCGAGCCGACCGATCTGCTTGCGGGCGGCCAGCGCGGTGTCGTCGAGCAGGTTGGCCGGGATCAGCCAGACCACCTCGAACTCCAGACCGTCGGGGTCCCTGCCGTAGAGGCTCTTGGTCGTGCCGTGGTCGGAGGTGCCGACCAGTGCGCCGGCCGCGACGAGCCGCTCGGCGGTGGCGGCCAGCTCGTCGAGCGTGTCCACCTCCCAGGCGAGGTGGTAGAGGCCGACGGTGGACCGACCAGCGGTCGACCGCCCGGCGCCCGCGCCGATCTCGAAGAGGCCGAGGTCGTGGTCGTTGGTGGAGTCGGGGGCCTGGAGGAAGGTGGCGCCCCGGAAGCCGTCCGGGGTCATCGCCACCGGGCGGAAGCCCAGCACGTCGCTGTAGAACGCGACGCTGCGGGCGAGGTCACTGACGTAGAGGACCGCGTGGTTGAGCCGATGAATACCCATGACCCGAGGCTAGCGCGATTTAGTTGAACATTCAACCATCGGGGGTATGATGGCGGTCATGACCCGCTGGCTGGACCCCGACGAGCAACGCACCTGGCGCGCGTACCTGACCGCTTCCCGGGTGCTGATGGACACTCTCGACCGCGAGCTGCAACGCGACGCGGGCATGCCGCACGCGTACTACGAGATCCTGGTCCAGCTCTCCGAGGCCCCCGGCCGCCAACTGCGGATGAGTCAGCTGGCCCAGGCCGCGGGGTCCTCACGCAGCCGGCTCTCGCACGCCGTGGCCCGGCTGGAGGCCGCCGGCTGGGTGCGCCGCGAGGACTGCCCCACCGACCGGCGCGGCCAGATCGCGCTGCTCACCGACGAGGGTTTCGCCACCCTCGCGGCCGCCGCGCCCGGCCACGTCGAAGGGGTACGCCGACACCTGTTCGACGCGTTGAGCCCCGCCCAGGTCGACCAGCTGCGCCGGATCAGCGAGACCCTGGCCGAGCACCTGACCGGATCCTGACCAATCGACACCGGCGCGGGTCTTGTACTTACCGTCGTCGGATGAGCACGATGGGGCGTGTCTTCCGGCTTCGGTGAACTGACTGATCAGGCGCACCACCTCGTGTCCTCCGGCGATCTTGCCGGCGCACAGCAGCTGCTGTCCGACGCGCTCACCGACGCCGACCCCCGCCCGGCCAACGCCACCCCCGAGCTGGCCGAGGCGGCCAGCCTCCAGGCGCGGGTGCTGATCGCCCTCGGTGAGCCACACTCGGCCCGGGGGTGGGCCGCCTTCGCGTACGCGGCCACCACCCGCCTGCACGGTCGCGCCGACCCACGCACGGTGGCCGCGGCCGCCACCCTGGCCGCGGTGCTGCACCGGGTCGGCAGCCACTCCCGGGCGGCGCGGCTCTACCAGGAAGTCATCATCGAGCTGACCGCGCAGGACGGCCCGGAGTCGCTGCGGGTGCTCGCCGCGCACGCCGACCTGGCCACCGTGGAGTACGCGCGAGGCCAGTGCACGGTGGCCCGCGACCGCCTCCAGGACGCCTGGGAGCTGCACCGCGAGGTGTACGGCGACGGGCACCCCAGCGGCATCAAGATGCTGGCGCGGCTCGGGGCGATGCAGCGCGACTGTGGGCAGTTCGCCGAGGCGCACGACAACCTGGCGCTCGCCCGTGAGTTGTGCCGGCAGCACCTGCCCGCCGACGACCCGCTGGCCACCCAGGTGGCGGCGCTGGCCCGGGCGGCGGCGAATCCCGATCACGTCTGCGCCGACAACCCACCCACGGCCCGCGACACGCCCGTCGTACCGGCCGCCCGCGTTGCACCGCACGACGACGGGCCGACCGACTCGGGCCACCACCCGTCGGCAGCCGCACCCCACCACGCCGGGGCGGTTCCGAACCCCCGGCTGCCCTCCGACGAGGCGGTCGGGTCGACGGGCGGCAGGTGGCCGACCGAACCGGTGGACGGCCCCCCGCCCCACCCCGCCGACCCTCCGGTGCCCCCGTCGGTGGTCGGGCTGGCCGGCGGCGCGCAGGAGCAGCCCGGGGTGTACCGGCTGCACCGTCCCGCCGCCCCCACCGAGGCGTACCCGTCGTCCGACGCCTCGACACAGGTGGAGCCGTACACGCCGTCGCGGCTGCTGCCGGTGCCCGTGCACCGGGCGCCGCCGGAGCAGCGCAACCGGCTGGTGCCGGTGCTGGTGGCCGGCGTGGTCGTGGTGCTCCTCGGTGCGGCAGCGGTGATCGCCGGGGTGGCCCGGGTCGACGGCGACGACGAGCCGACCCCGCCGCCGGCCAGCGCCTCCCCCACCGCGGGCGCGCCGGCCAGCACCGCGCCCGCCCCGGGCGGCTCGGCACCCACGTCGGCTGCCGCCGCGGCGTCGCCCGGCACCCCACCCACCGCGGTGACCCTGCGCGACAACCGGGACAGCATCGCGCTGAACTGGACGTACCCGGCCGGCAGTGAGGGCCCGGTGGTCATCGCGGGCGGTCGCACCGGCCAGGCCCACAACATCTTCGCCACCTTGCCGGCGGGCACGACCAGCTTCGTCATCTACGCGCTCAACCGCACCAACGACTTCTGCTTCACTGTCGCTGTCGCCTGGTCCACCGACACCGTGGCCCGGTCCAAGCAGGTCTGCACCCGCCGCCGCTGACCCGCAAGCCACTACCCTGCCCGCCACTGCACCGCCGGCTACGCCCCGCAGACCTCACTCAGCGTGAGCTACCCGTTGACGAACCCGCCGTGACACCCCGTCACACCCGACGCCCCGCCCACAACTCCGGCCCAGGCTTTGCTCTGCTTACCTATACGCACCATCTCGGACGAGCAGCTGAAACGTCGCGACCGCCGCTACAACACGCGTCGGCGACCATCACGTTGCGTGGCTGTCGCGTCCGCGGGTGCAGAGCAAAGGGGCATCAGTGGGCGGTTGGGGGAGGCCGCCGTCACGGACCGTCTACTTTTGACCGTCCTCGGCTGGCAGCGCTGGCAGGAGCAGGCACACCCGCAGGCCTCGCTGCTCCGGCGCGTCGGTCAGGATGATGCTGCCGCCCGCGCGTCGCACCAGCTCCCGGACGATGGCCAGCCCCAGGCCGGCGCCCCCGTCGTCGCGGGCCCGTCCGTCATCCAGCCGGGTGAACCGGTCGAAGACCCGCTCCCGGTCCGCCAACGCGATCCCCAGGCCGTCGTCGGTCACCGTCACCAGGTGGTACGCCCCGACGCCAGGCCGGACCGCGGAGCCCTCCGTCGACGTTGCCTCGGCGGCGAGCACGACACTGCCGGACGCGTGGCGTACCGCGTTGTCCACCAGGTTGGCCAGCACCCGACGCAACTCCTCGACCGCGCCGATCGTCCAGAGCGGGCCCGCCGGCGGCGTCACCCGCACCGGCGGCGACGGGTAGCGGGCGGCGACGTCCGTCAGCAACGCGCCCAGCTCCACCGGGCCGGTCCCCCGCGTCGGCGGCGTCTCGTCCAGGCGGGCCAGCAGCAGGAGATCGTCGACCAGGCGACTCAGCCGGTCGGTGTCGGTGAGCAGGTTGGCGGTCACCGCCGTCCAGTCCGTCCGGTCGGCGAGGCGCTGAGCCACCTCCAGTTCCGTCCGGATGTTGGTCAACGGGCTGCGCAGCTCGTGTGCGGCGTCGGAGACGAAGGCCCGCTGCCGGACGCGGGCGGATTCCAACCGGTCCAGCATGCCGTTGAGAGTGACCGCCAGGCGGTGGATCTCGTCGGCCGACGCCGGCACCGGCAGCCGGCCCGCACCGGCCCTCCCGGTGATCTCCTCGGCGCCTCGACGCAACTGCTCGACCGGCCGCAGGGTCGCGCCCACCACCCGCCACGCCACCCCGGCCAGCACGGCCACCAGCAGCGGAAACGCCACCAGCAGGATGGTCCGGACCACGTGGATGCTGTGCCGCACGTCGGCCATCGAGCGGGCGACCAGCACGGTGAGCGGGTCGGCCGCGGTGCCGGCGGGTACGGCGACCACGCGGACCGGGCCGACCAGCCCGACCCGCTCGGCCGGCACCTCCAGCCGCTGCCGACCCGTCCGGTCCAGTCGCTCCGGGCGGACCATCGGCACCAGCCGGTCGGCGTCGATCGAGGCCGCCCTGATCCGCCCCTGCGCGTCGACGACCTGCACACGGACCTGCCCGCCGGCCACCGGCAGTGGGTCGGGCAGCGCGTCCTCGGCGGCGAGCAGGGCAACGGCATCGGCGGTGCGGAACGCCTCGGTGTCGACGGTGCGCTGGAGCACGAAGCCGAGCGCGCCGAGCAGCACCACCCCGCCCACCGCCAACCCGATGGTGAGGCCGAACACGCCGATCGCCATGAGCCGCCCTCGCAGCCCGAGGATCGGCATCCAGCCGGGCCGGGCCCGACCGGTGGGTGCCGGGCCGTCCGACGTCACGTGGCCAACCGGTAGCCGGCACCCCGGACCGTCTCCAGCCGGTCCCGGCCGAGCTTGCGGCGCAGGTAGCCGACGTACACCTCGACGGCGTTCGGCGCGGTCTCCAGGCTCGCGTCCCAGACGTGGTCCAACAACTCGATCTTGGAGATCACCTGACCCGGCCGGCGCATCAGGTAGTCCAGCAGCGCGAACTCCCGCGCGGTCAGCGTCACCTCGGCGTCCGCCCGGGTCACCCGCCGCCGGGCCGGGTCCAGTCGCAGGTCGCCGACCGCCAGCACGGTCGGACGCTCCGGTGCGCCCCGACGCAGCAACGCCCGCAGCCGGGCCAGCAGCACCACGTACGAGAAGGGCTTGGTCAGATAGTCGTCGGCGCCGCAGTCGAGGCCGTCGGCCTGGTCGTACTCGCCGTCCTTGGCGGAGAGCATCAGCACCGGCAACCAGTGCTCCTCCGCACGCAGCCGCCGGACCAGCTCGTACCCGGAGAGGCCGGGCAGCATCACGTCGAGGATCATGGCGTCGTACCCGCCGTGCCGGGCCGCGTCCAGGCCGGCCGGGCCGGTCCCCGCCACATCCACCGCGAACCCCTCGGCCTGCAGGCCGCGTTGCAGGGCAGCCGCCAACCGGGCCTCGTCCTCCACCACCAGCACGCGCACCACTCAAGGGTGCCACCCGGGTCAATCAACCCCGTTCGGTGTCCTCAGCGCGTTCACAGCAGTGAGGGGGCAGGATGGGCGCAGGAGGTGCCACCATGTCCGTCCTGAAAAGCCGTCCCGTCCTGCGCTGGCTGGTCCCGGCCACCGCGGCCGTCGCCGTCATCGGCGGTGGCGCGGCGATCGGCACGTTCGCCGCCGAGGCCGAGCCGAGTCTGCCGCCCCGCACCGCCGCCCAGCTCCTCGTCGACCTGCAGACATCCCGATTGGAGGGGTTGTCCGGGACCGTCGTGCAGCGCGCCGACCTCGGCCTGCCACCACTGGTCGGGCTGCTCCCCGGCAACGAGCTGACCACCATGCTGACCGGCACACACACCCTGCGGGTCTGGTACTCCGGGCCGGACAAGCAGCGGGTCGCGCTGCTGGACACCCTCGGCGAGCAGGACGTGATCCGCAACGGCCGGGATCTGTGGACCTGGCAGAGCCGCACCAACACCGCCACGCACCGCGCGTTGAGCGACAAGGCCGGGGCGTTCAAGCCCGCTCCGGAACCGGCAGCGAGCCTGCCGGCCACCCCGCAGCAGGCCGCCGACCTGGCGTTGGGCGCGATCGACCCGAGCACCGAGGTCAGCGTCGGCCGCTCGGCCACCGTCGCCGGCCGGGACTCGTACGAGCTGGTGCTCCAGCCGCGTGACCAGGACTCGCTGGTGCACCAGCTGCGGATCGCCATCGACGCCAAGCAGCACGTGCCGCTGCGCTTCGAGGTGCTCGCCAAGGGCAGTGACCAGCCGGCGTTCGAGGTGGCCTTCACCCAGGTCGACTACCGCCGCCCTGACGCCGACCAGTTCACCTTCAACCCGCCGCCCGGGGTGACGGTCACCGAGGAGAAGGCCGAACGGCCGGCGGGCAAGCCCGGCCGGGTCAAGCCGGAGGCGGACCCACAGGTCCGCGCGGTCGGCGACGGCTGGACCACCGTGCTGGTCGCCCGCCTGGACGGTGCGCTCGACGGCGGGCCCGCCGCTGGGAAACCCGCCACTCCCCCGGCCGGCGCCGCACCCGACGTGGACGTGTCGAAGCTGCTCGGCGGGCTGCCCGCGGTCAGTGGTGACTGGGGCAGCGGTCGACTCTTCAGCACCAGACTGTTCACCGTGCTGCTCACCGACGACGGCCGGGTACTCGCCGGAGCGGTGACGCCGGAGCGGCTCTACCAGGCCGCCCGCGGCTGATCTCCGCGTGTTCGCGCCGGGTCGACCTGACGGTCGGCCCGGCGCTTCGCCGTGCGCGCGGGCGGGTCAGCAGACGCCGAGGGCGCTGAGGTAAGCGTCGGCGAGGACCGCGTGGCCGGGCAGGTACGGGTGGACCCGGTCGTCGGCCCAGCGCGTCGCGGGACTCACCGCCAGCACCCGGTCGAACGCCGCCTGGTTGGGCACGTGCACCGCGTCGAACTCGGCGGCGAGCGCGGCCACGACCGCCGCGTACCGGTCGGTGTCGGCGCGTTGCGGATCGGTGCGGTCCGCCTCGATGAGGAACGGGTCGCCGAGGATCAGTCGGCAGCCGGTGCCGGTGACCGCCCGACGCAGCAGGTCACGCAGGGTGCGCTCGTACTCGTCGATGCCAACCGCCTCATCCGGGCGGTCACCGTAGCGCCGCCAGATGTCGTTGATCCCGATCAGCACCGCGAGCCAGTCGGGGCGCTCGGCGATGGCGTCGGCGTCCCAGCGGGCGGCCAGGTCGCGCACGGTGTCGCCGCTCACACCCCGGTTGATCCACTCCACCTCCAGCTCGGGGTGCCGGGCGTCGACCAGGGCGCGCACCAGGCTCACGTATCCGCTGCCGTACGGCGCTGCGGTGTCGCGTCGACCACAATCGGTGATGCTGTCCCCGATGAAGACCACCCGTTGGCCGGTCCGCAGGATCATCCGCCGCCACCTCGCGATCACCGGCGCGCCGGACCGCCCGGCTTGGTGAGAACCGGCGGAACGCGCTATCTTCAACAGTTCGAAGGGCACAAAAAAGAACGGCTAAAAGCCGTTCCTGCAAAGGATTCTAATCTTTAGGGAGACGGCTTGTCAAGGCACTCCGGCGGTTCCGGCGAATTGCCGCTCGACGACGAGATCGGTCGCGAGCAGGAGTACGTCTCGATGCTCTACCACCGGCTGGACGAGCTGCGTGAGCAGGCCGCCCACCGACTCACCGCCGAGCTGCACAACACCGGCGGAACCCTCCAGGACCGCTCGCAGCGCGACAGCTCGGTAGCGATGTACGCCGATCAGGTCGAACAGTTCTCCGCCGTGGAGAACGGGCTCTGCTTCGGCCGTCTCGACGGCGACGACGACTCCCGCCGCTACATCGGCCGGATCGGCATCTTCGACACCACCGGTGACTACGACCCGCTGCTGATGGACTGGCGCGCCCCCGCCGCTCGACCGTTCTACCTCGCCACCGCCGCCAACCCGCAGGGCGTACGCCGTCGCCGGCACCTGCGTACCCGCCAGCGCAAGGTGACCGGGCTCAACGACGAGGTGCTCGACATCGACAGCGCCTCCCCCGGCGCCCACGAGGAGTTGACCGGTGAGGCGTCGCTGCTCGCCGCGCTCAACGCCGGCCGCACCGGCCGGATGCGCGACATCGTCGAGACCATCCAGGCCGAACAGGACGAGATCATCCGCGCGGAACTCCCGGGCGTCATGGTGGTCCAGGGTGGCCCCGGCACCGGCAAGACCGCTGTCGCGTTGCACCGGGCGGCGTACCTGCTCTACACGCACCGCCGCGAACTCTCCAGCCGGGGCGTGCTGCTGGTCGGCCCGAACGCGACCTTCCTGCGGTACATCTCCCAGGTGCTGCCGACGCTGGCCGAGACCGGTGTGTTGCTGCGTACCCAGGGTGATCTCTTTCCCGGGGTGAGCGCCCAACGGTCCGAGCCGGCCGAGACCGCGGCGCTCAAGGGCCGGGCGGTGCTGGCCGAGGTGTTGGCGCTGGCCGTGCGGGACCGGCAGTGGGTGCCGGACGAGCCACTGGAGATCGAGGTCGAGCGGGAGACGCTGACCCTCGACCCGGAGATCGTGCGCGCCGCCCGCGACCGGGTCCGCCGCACCGACCGACCGCACAACCTGGCCCGCGCGCTGTTCGACGTGGAGATCGTGCACGCGCTCGCCGAGCAGGTGGCCGAACGGATCGGCGCCGACCCGCTCGGCGGGGACAACCTCCTCGACGAGGCGGACCGGGCCGAGATCCGGCGGGAACTGCGCGAGGAACCGGAGATCCGGGCCGCCCTCGACCAGCTGTGGCCGGTGCTCACACCGCAGCGGCTGCTCGCCGACCTGTACGCCGACCCGGATCGGATCGCCGCCGCCGCGCCGATGCTCACCGCTGACGAACGGGCGCTGCTGCGGCGCGAGCGCGGTGGCTGGACCCCCGCCGACGTTCCGCTGCTCGACGAGGCGGCCGAACTGCTCGGCGAGGACGAACGTGCCGCCGCCGCCCGGCGGGACCGCATCCGGATGATGGAACGGGAGTACGCCGAGGGCGTGCTCGAGATCGCCAGGGGTTCCCGCTCGATCGACGTCGAGGACGAGGCCGAGGGCGGTGAGATCCTCGGCGTCACCGACCTGATCGACGCGGACCGGCTGCTGGAACGGCAGGAGGAGACCGACCGGCTGACCACCGCGCAACGGGCCGCCGCCGACCGCACCTGGGCGTTCGGCCACGTGATCGTGGACGAGGCGCAGGAGTTGTCGCCGATGGCCTGGCGACTGCTGATGCGCCGCTGCCCGAGCCGGTCGATGACGATCGTCGGGGACGTCGCCCAGACCGGCGCGCTCAGCGGCACACCGTCCTGGGCGGACGCGCTCGCCCCGTACGTCGAGCAGCGGTGGCGGCTCACCGAGTTGACGGTCAGCTACCGCACGCCCGCCGAGATCATGGCGGTGGCCGCCGACGTACTGGCCGAGATCGACCCGGCGCTGCGGCCGCCGCGCTCGGTGCGGGAGAGCGGCGTACCCCCGTGGGACCGGACGGTGCCCGACGGGCGGTTGGCTGCGGAGTTGGTGGCCGAGGTCATCCGGGAGGCCGCCGGGCTGACCGAGGGTCGGCTCGGGGTGCTGGTGCCGGCCGGCCGGGTGGGCGAGTTGGGCGCGGCGGTCACCGCGGCCCTGCCGGAGGCCGCCGTCGGCGAGCATCCGGAGCTGGAGAGCCGGGTGGTGGTGCTGACCGTCGCACAGGCCAAGGGGTTGGAGTTCGACTCGGTGCTGGTGGTCGACCCGGACCGGATGGTGGCCGAGTCCCCCCGCGGGCGCAGCGACCTGTACGTGGCCCTGACCCGCGCCACCCAACGCCTAGGAGTCCTCCGCCCAACCCCCACACCCACCCCCACCCCCTGAGTCGATCATGAGGTTGACGTGGACTGTAATCTCTGTCAGCCACGTCAACCTCATGATCACGCCGCCAAGGGGGCGGGTGGGTGGGGTTAGTCGTTGGATTTGTCCCTGATGGACTTTGCCGGGCCCGTTGCGGACGTGGACTGGTCGCTGGTGCCACCGCCGCTCGGCGTGCTGAGGCCGCCGGTGGTGGCGTCGCCGGTCGTCGTCGGGGCGACAGTGCCCGGGTGTCGTTCCGGCTGTCGCGCCACCCGGCGTACGCTCGCCGGCCCGGCGGTGCCACCGGTGGTGGTCACCGCGCCCTGCCCGCCGACCGGGCCACCGTCGCGCAGCACCTGTGGGTCGATCCGTTCCTTCGCGGGGTCGAACGGGTCATCGCGTTGGATCTGACTCTCCACATCGGTGCGGGGCACCGTCACCTCGTCGAGGGCGCCCTTGCCGTACACGCCGCCGGCGATCCGGTCCTCGGCCTCGCGGGCGGCGTCCTGCCGCATGTCGTCCTCACGCACGTCCATCACCTCGCAGAAGCTGTGGAACTGACTGCGTGCCCGAGGGCCGGCCGACCAAACCCGGTGTGACCGGGAGGTCGTCCACGGCGGTTCACCGTCGCGCCGCCCGCTGGCCGCCTGCCCGCAGCCCGAGATGTCCATGCTGTCCCGCGACCGGTGGGAGGTGCCCGCCGGCAGGAGGGGATGACAGCGTGCGCACAGTACGCCGTACCGCCGTCGCGGCCCTGGTGGCCGCGACGGTGACGACCGGGCTCGCGGTGCCCGCCCAGGCGAAGCCGCGACCGGACCGGACATTCGACGTGCAGGCCCACCGGGGCGGCCTCGGGCTGCGGGTGGAGAACACCCTCGCCTCCTTCGGCAACGCCCTCCAACTCGGGGTGAGCACCCTCGAACTGGACGTGCAGATCACGGAGGACGGCCAGGCCGTCGTCACCCACGACCGGAAGATCAGTGGCGCCAAGTGCGTCGACACCAGCCCGGTGACGCCCGGCGACCCGGAGTTTCCGTACGTCGGGAAGTACATCAACACGCTCACCGTGGCCCAGGTGCGCTCGCTCGACTGTGGCTCGAAGACGCTGTCGGACAAGCCCGGCCAGCTCGCCGTCCCGGGTGCCCGGATGCCGCTGCTGCGTGAGGTCTTCGCGCTGGTCAACCGGCACCGCGCGAAGGACGTGAAGCTCAACGTCGAAACCAAGGTCGAGGCGGGCGCGCCGACCGAGACCGCCCCCCGCGAGCAGTTCGTCCGGGTCACCGCTGCCGAGGTCCGCGCCGCCGGGCTGCTCAAGCAGGTGACCATCCAGAGCTTCGACTGGGGCGCGCTGATGCGCATGCGTCAGGTCGAGCCGAAGCTGCCGCTTGTCGCCCTGACCAACTACGACTTCCTGCAGACCGGCCAGCCGGGTGCCTCGCCCTGGCTGGGTGGGCTGGACATCGACGACTTCGGTGGCGACCCGATCACGGCGATCCGCAGCTTCGGCGCCAGTGCCTTCTCGCCGGTGCACGGCATGCCGCAGAACGGCACCGTCACCGACCCGGGCTACCAGCCGTACGTCACGAAGGAGATGGTCGACCGGGCGCACCGGTACGGGATCAAGGTGATCCCGTGGACGGTTGACGACGTGCCGACCATGACCAAGCTGATCGACGACGGCGTGGACGGCATCATCACCGACTACCCGGACCGGCTGCGCGGCGTGCTGGCGCAGCGCGGTTACCGGCTGCCGAAGGCGTACGCCGCGCCGTTCGACATCCAGGCGCACCGGGGCGGTCGGGCCACCCGGCCGGAGAACACCCTGCCGGCGTTCTCGAACGCGCTCTCCAACCGGGCCATCTCCACGCTGGAGCTGGACACCGGCGTGACCGCCGACGGCAAGCTCGTGGTGCTGCACGATCGCACCGTCAACGGGTCGCACTGCGTCGACACCAAGCCGGTGCGCCCCGGTGACCGGATGTTCCCGTACGTGGGCAAGCCGGTGCACGAGCTGACCCTGGCGCAGCTCAAGACCGTCGACTGCGGCACGAAGACGCTGCCCGAGCTGCCCGCCCAGGTGCCCGCGCCCGGTGCCCGGATCCCGACCCTGGACGAGGTCTTCGCCCTGGTGAAGGCCAGTGGCCGCACCGACATCGGCATGAACATCGAAACGAAGATCAGCCCGGTGGTGAACGACACCGAGCCGTACCGCAGCTTCACCCGCAAGCTCGTCGACGCGATCCAGCGGGCCGGCTTCACCAAGCGGGCCACCATCCAGTCGTTCGACTGGCGCACCATCACCTACGCCCGGCAGCTCGACCGGCGGATCGGCACCGTCGCCCTGGTCTGGCAGTACGGCCCGGCCGAGTGCACGACCCTGGCCGACGAGTGCTCGCTGCAGGCGGTCTACGGCGACCCGGCGGTGAAGAGCCCGTGGACCGGTGGGCTGGACTGGTGGAAGTACCAGGACCTCGGCAAGCTGACCCGGGCCGCCGGCGCTGGCACGGTGTCCGCTAACTGGCAGGTGCACGACCCGAAGCAGGGCACCGTCGCGTCCGCCGACTGGTACCTGCGGGAAAACCCGGCATACTTCCACGGACCGGACGTTCGTACGCTGCAGACGCGCGACGGCCTGAAGGTGATCCCGTACACCGTCGATGACGCGACGGTGATGCAGCGGGTCATCGACCTCGGCGTCGACGGCATCATCACCGACGACCCGGACCTTCTGGTGCGCGTGGCCATTCGCAACGGCCTGCGCTGACCCGCTGAACCACCCGATCGCCGGCCGGATTTTTCCGGCCGGCGATCGGTGTTACCTGCTCCCGGGCCTCGGGTAGTCGGGGGTTGTCCCCGCCACGAAAGCGAACCGTGCCGTGGCCGAAACGCGGTAGCGGGGCGAGGGAATGCAGGTACGACTCATCGCATCCTGAGGAGGACCAGATGAGCACGCAGGCTGCTTCCACCCGGCCGATGAACCGGCCCATGAACGACCCGCAGAATCCCGCTGCGATGCGAGAGACGCAGCAGATGCCGGTCATGCACGACGGGCGTCGGAACGACATGCAGGCACCTGGTACGGAGACCAAGCAGGCGTTCAAGACCACCGAGTTCTGGATCTACCTGATCGCGGTGGCCGCCGTACTGGGCGCGTCGCAGGTCGTCGGTCAGAACTCCGCTGGAGTGGACATCTTCCGGGCCGACAATGCCTGGTTCCTGATCACCCTGCTGACGCTGGGCTACCTCGGTAGCCGTGGTCTGGCCAAGGCCGGCAGCAACTGGCGCAGCAGCGAGGAGCGCAAGGCCCGGCACTGACCGGTTCACAGTGCACGGTGGCCTCCGGGAGGATCTCCCGGAGGCCACCGTCGTCGCGTGTCGAACGGCTACTCGTCGCCACCGAAGTCGCCGAAGTCCCCCTCGAACGCGTCCTCGATCATCTCGCCGGCGATCATGCCGCCGGCGACACCGAGCGCCGCACCGGCGACCATCCCACCCATGCCCATGCCACCCCGGCCGTGACCGTGCCCGTGGCTCGGGCCGTACTGCGAGCGGAGGCTGCCGTAGCGGGACGTGGTCTCGCGCAGCCAACCGTCGACGACCTGCGCCCAGTCCACCCGGTCGACGTCGGTGTGCGACACCTGGTAGCGGCCGAACGCGTCGTGCCCGGCGCTGAGGAACCCGCCGCGCTTGTCGCACTCCAGGATGACCTCCACACCGCGCTGGCTGGTCACGAAGGTCAGCTCGACCTCGTTGATCGTGCTCGCGTACTGCGGGGAGGCGAAGAACTCGATCTCCTGGTAGAACGGCAGGGTCTGCTGCACGCCCCGGATGTGACCGCGCTCCAGGTCGGCGCTCTTGAACCGGAAACCGAGGCGCTGGAACGCCTCCAGGATCCGCTCGTGCACCGGCAGCGGGTGCACCGCCACGTGGTCCAGGTCGCCCTTGTCGACAGCACGGGCGATGGCCAGCTCGGTGCGCAGACCCATCGTCATGCCGCGCAGGCGCTGCCCGTACACGTCGGTGATCGGGGTCTCCCACGGCACCGGCATCTGGAACGGGAGCGAGAGTTGCTGCTTCGGAGCGAGGACGAACGACCCGCTGACCGCCATGCGGTGGAACTCCATCGTGCCCGCGTACTCGGTGTCGTGTCCTTCGACCTCGACCCGGGTGACCAGGCCGATCACCACCTGCTCGATGGCTGCCTCAGCGTCGCCACCGACGAGGTTCACCTGCCCGTCGAGGGTCAGGCCGGGCCGGGTGTTGGGGTTGGTCAGCACGGTGTCCACGCTGGGACCGCCGACACCGAACGCGCTCAACATCTTCTTGAAGACCATCGGAACTCCTGTGCGACGCCGACCGCTCCACGCTGGAGTCGGACGTTGACTCGACCGGCACCCTATCCAGCACCCCTGTGAGATGGCTGTGAAGCGCCGCGCGACGCTCCGCCGGCGTGGCGTTTCGGGAGCAGGCCGAGCCAATTGACTGGTGGCGAGCCTGTGGAGCTGATGCCGCAAACGATTCAGGCGGTCGACCTCGATCACGCATCAGGGCGCGAAATCGCCGTCCTTCACCCCGTCGACGAACGCCATCCACCCGCCCGCCGGGTAGACGAGCGTCGCCGCCGCGCGATCCTTGCTGTCCCGCACCGCCACTCGACCGGAACCGTCCAGAACCGGCCCCGCCTCGACGCAGCTACCACCGTTGCTGTTGCTCCGGCTGCTGACGTGCCAGGCCACCGCGGGTAAGGCTTCACTCATGGCAGTCCCTCCTTGATCTCCGCGATCAGCTCGGCCGCCTCGCGCCGACCCAACGCGACACCACGAAGCCGATCGTACGCAAGCGAGTAGCGCTTCGACGTTGGAGATTCCATGAAGCGGCGCCCGCCCAGCGTCTCGGCATAGGCGACCTCCGGGTATGGCTTGGGCATCCCGAAGAGTACGAACGAGCCATCGAGACCGGCGTGCAGCCCCACCCGTGATGGCAGCACGCGAATGTCAATGTTCGGTTTTCCAATCAGGTCGCCTAGGTGGTGGAGTTGGCCGCGCATCACGGCAGTGCCACCGACGGGGCGGCGCAGTACGGCTTCATCGATGATCGCCGCCACCCGGACAGCCGGGTCTCGCGTCAGCACACGTTGACGGTCGATCCGGAGCTGTAGCCACTTGCCGACCGAGAATTCTGTCGCGCCCTCCCCTTCCGCGTTGCGGATCACTGCCTCCGCGTAAGCCGGCGTCTGCATGAGGCCCGGCACGAGAAAGGCATCCCACGAGTAGATGCGCTCGGCCCTACTCTCCAGCCACGGGAAATCGATGAATGAGGCATCGACCAGCTCGTCATAGTCGTCGTCCCATCGATCCGTTCGCCACGCATCCTCGGCAAGCTGGATGAAGCGATTCCGCTCGCGCCCGTCGTGCTCGCCGTAGAGGTCGAGCAGCGACACGACGACTCCACGCCGGAACGGCCACTCGGCGCGCTCCCAGCGGGCAATGGACGAAAAGTCGCGCTCCAGGAACTCCGCGGCCTGCTTGAGCGTGATGCCGCGCTGCTCCCTCAGCTGCCGCATCTGCTGACCGAGCCACTGAGCACGCAGCGTCTGCACGAACGATTCACGCCTGGCGGGCATGGTGCACCTCTCCTCGCGGACCCTCAAGACGAATTTTGTTGGTGTGGTTGCACCAATTCCGGCGCCACTGGAAACGTGGCCTTCGGGTGAGGGTGATCGCCGGCCCCCGGGGACGCCCGGTGCAAACACGGCAACCGCGGCTGTGCCAACAGCCGAGAAGGTGACGAGAGACGGCTTCGCGAGTGGCAGGCGCATACCGGCTCTCGTCGGGTCTCAACTAGAGCGTCGGGATGTGCGAATCCCGGCTCCGAACCGACTTGAACGAATAACTACCACGGCCCAGGGCGCCTTCGCGACCCTGACCCGCCCATCGGTCGACGACGCGCGAGGTGATGAATGACCCGAGGGACGCTCTACGACGGTACGCCCCACGGCGGCGCTCGGCTGGCTCGGCTGCACCCGAGCCAGGTCCGCGACCGGCAGTTCACCGTCGTCGGTTTCGGCCGACGAGGCGTGGACCCCGCAGAGGTACGACGGTTCCTGCACCGCGTCGCGCTCGACCTGGCGACGCTGCACCATGATGTGGCTCGACTCAGCGAGGAGAACGCCCGGGTGAAGCGAGCGCTGCGCGACTGGCAGAGCACCTGGTCCGAGCGGCGTCAGCCGTGAGCCCGGGATGGGAGCATCAGTACAGCGGGCTCTTCACTCCGTTGCCGCGGTTCGCTCTCGAGGCGTACACGGAGGAGCCTCGGCATGTGATCCACCTGCCGGTGGCGGTCACCGACCTGGCCGAGGCAGCGGACCTGGCGCGGACCATCGCCCGGTCGCTGGCCTCCACGCCGCAGGTCGACGTCGGCGGCATCACGGTGTCGGCCGAGGACGCGCAGCACGTACGACATTGGGTCTTCTGCGACCGGCTCATGCCCGATCGCCGCCGCTGCGCGCGGCAGGCCGACCACGCTGGAGCCTGCCTGCCCAACGACAGCCAGCGAGGCGCTCGGGCCCCACCCCGCTTTCCGCGATCTTGCGTTTTCTGTGGCGACTTAAAGGGCAATACAGGCATATCGACGTCCGAAAGCGCAAGATCGACGGCGTGGGGCGAGAGCGCGGCGCGAGGGCTTCAGGCCGCGTTGACGATGACCAGCTCGCCGACCTGTTCGCCGATCGTGGTGCGGGCCTCGGCGGGCAGCCCGGCGTCGGTTATCAGTACGTCGGCGGCTTCCAGTGGGGCGATGGTGGCGATGCCGATCGTCTCCCACTTGGTGTGGTCGGCGAGCACCACGAGCCGGCGGGCCGCGCCGATGAGGCACCGGTTGACCCCGGCCTCCAGCAGGTTGGGCGTGGTGAAGCCGGTGCGTGGGCTCAGGCCGTGCACCCCGAGGAACAGCAGGTCGACGTTGAGCGCGCTGATCGCCGCCTCGGCCACCGGCCCGGTCAACGCGTCCGACGGGGTACGGATGCCGCCGGTCAACACGACGGTCTGGTCGGCGCGCGGGTTCTGGTACAGCGCGTCGGCCACCGGGATCGAGTTGGTCACCACGGTCAGCCCGCGTACGTCGGACAGGAGCGTGGCCAGCGCGGCGGTGGTGGTGCCGGCGGAAAGCGCGATGGCCATCCCCGGCTCCACCATTGTCGCGGCCCGCTCGGCGATGGCCCGCTTCTCCGCCTGCTGGCGGATCGACTTCGCGGCGAAGCCGGGTTCCTCGGCGGAGCCCGGCCCGGCCAGGGTCGCCCCGCCGTGCACCTTGTCGACCAGGCCGCGCTCGGCCAACACCTCCAGGTCACGGCGGATCGTCATGTCGGACACACCGAACCGGCTGACCAGCTGACTCACCCGCACCCCGCCACGTTGGCGGATCAGATCGAGGATGGCGGTCTGCCGCTGCTGGGCGAGCATGTGGGGAACCTCCTTCGCACCGTGCCGGTCGTACGGATCACTGCCGATCCTCACGGATGACAGCCACCTCACCGGCCGGCACCGTCAGCTCACCGGCACACGGTGTGCCACTGAGCAGCTCGACGCCGTGCGCCGGCAGGCGCACCTCCGTGTCGGTGTGGTTGATCGCGAAGAGCCAGCTCCGGTCGCCGTCGCGGCGGCGGACCACCTCCACCCCGGGCGGCGCCGACACCGCCGGGCGGACGCCGGCCTCGGTGAGCAGCCGGGCCACCAGGCGGTCCGTGGCCGGCTCGTCCAGCCGGGTGCCGACGTACCAGGCGGCGCCGTCGCCCACCTGGTGCCGGGTCAGCGCCGGCACGCCGGGCAGCGGCCCATCGGTGTACGAGGCGAGCACCTCCGCGCCCTCGGCGTGCAGCCACTCGGTCCACACGTCGGCGGCGCTGCCGTCGTCCAGTCGGACCCGCTCACCCTCGCGCAGCGGGAAGAACTCCTCGGTCCGGATGCCGAGCAGCTCGCGGAACGCGCCCGGGTAGCCGCCCAGCCGGATGTGGTCGTTGGCGTCCACGATGCCGCTGAAGTAGGTGACCGCGGCGGTGCCGCCGGCCTCGACGTACCGGTGCAGCGCGTCGGCGTCGGCGTCGCTGACCAGGTAGAGGGTCGGCACCAGGACCAGCCGGTAGCCACTGAGGTCGGCCGACGGGTGGACGACGTCGGCGGTCACGCCGGCACGCCAGAGCGAGCCGTACAGCGCGTTCAGCCGGTCGGTGTAGGTGACGTCGACGCTGGGGTGCGAGTCCAACTCGACGCCCCACCACGCCTCCCAGTCGAACAGGATCGCCACGTCGGCGTCCACCCGACTGCCGCGTACCTCCGCGAGGGCCTTGAGGTCCGCGCCGAGCCGGCAGACCTCGCGGAACACCTTCGTGTCCGGCCCGGCGTGCGGCACCAGCGCGGAGTGGAACTTCTCCGCGCCGGCCCGGGAGGCGCGCCACTGGAAGAAGAGCACCCCGTCGGCGCCGCGGGCGACGTGCGCGAGGCTGTTGCGGCGCAGCTGCCCGGGCAGCTTGGCGACGTTGCGCGGCTGCCAGTTGACAGCGCTGGTGGAGTGCTCCATCAACAACCACGGGTCGCCGCCGGCAACACCCCGGGTGTGGTCGGCGGCGAACGCCAGCCCGAGGTGCGCCTGCGGGTCGGCGGCGGTCAGGTAGTGGTCGTTGGAGACGAGGTCCACGTCGGACGCCCAGGAGTGGTAGTCCATGTGCCTGTCGCCCAGGCCGATCATGAAGTTGGTGGTGATCGGCTGCCGGACCAACGTCCGCAGCACCTCGCGCTCGGCGCGGAGTTGGGCGCGCTGCTCGTCGGACGAGAACCGCAGGAAGTCCAACTGCTGGGTGGGGTTGGCGAAGGTCGGCGCGGTGCGCGGTGGGTTGATCTCGGCCCAGTCGCCGTAGCGCTGGCTCCAGAACGCGGTGCCCCAGGCGTCGTTGAGCCGGTCCAGGTCGCCGTAGCGTTCGCGCAGCCAGCCGCGGAACGCCTCGGCGCTGACGTCGCAGTAGCAGTGCACGTTGTGGCAGCCCAGTTCGTTGGAGACGTGCCACATCACCACCGCGGGATGCTCGGCGTACCGGCCGGCGACAGCGCGCACCAGCTCCAGGGAGCGCTCACGGAACACCGGGGAGCTGGGGCAGTACGCCTGTCGTCCACCGGGCCAGAGGATCGCGCCGTCGGCCCGGCGAGGCAGCGTCTCCGGGTGCGCGCGCGCCAACCACGGCGGTGGGCTGGCCGTGGCGGTGGCCAGGTCGACCTGAATGCCGCCGTCGTGCAGCAGGTCCAGCACCCGGTCCAGCCAGCCGAACTCGAAGCGCCCCGCGCTGGGCTCCAGCAGGGCCCAGGAGAAGATGCCGACGGAGACCAGGTTGACCCCGGCCCGGCGCATCAGGTCGATGTCCTCCGACCACGTTTCCTCGGGCCACTGCTCGGGGTTGTAGTCGCCACCGAAATAGATGCTGTCACCCTGCCATCGCCGCATGACAGCTGAGGGTGCACCCGCCGGTCCACGGAAGTCAACAGGTTCCAACATCGAGATTCTTTCCAACGTTTACCAGGTAACGGCCGTGTCACGACTGGGTTATCAGAGGCGAACAGCCCTCTTGACAGCACACGACCGCAGGGTAGCTTGAGGCCCCAATGGCCGTTCGTGTTCGCCAATGTGGATTCTCGGTGGATCTCAATGTGTGATCACGACGCCGGACCTGCCTTCACCACCCTGATGACCCTTGGGCGTAGCACCTCTTCATCCGCAGGAGGCACAGATGTCCCGTCCCCAAACCCAAGCCGAGTACCTGGCTCGGCTCGTACCGCCCTCAGTCGCCGGCATCAACCGGCGGTCGTTGCTGGCCGCGGCGGCCGGCACGGGCGCGCTGCTCGGCACCGGACTGCTCGCCGGCTGCGGCGACGACTCCGGCTCCGGCGGGTCCAGCACTGACGTGTCGCTCGGCTCGAACCAGTCGGATCCGAAGCCGAAAGAGGTCCTCGTCAAGGTCACCGACGGCTTCAAGACCTCGTCCGGGGTGCAGGTCGCGGTGAACACCGTCGACCACAACACGTTCCAGGAAAACATCAACAATTACCTGCAGGGCAAACCGGACGACGTCTTCACCTGGTTCGCCGGCTACCGGATGCGCTTCTTCGCCCAGAAGGGCCTGGCCAGCGACATCAGCGACGTGTGGGGCAAGCTTTCCGGCTTCTCCGACGCCTTCAAGAAGGCATCGACCGGCGACGACGGCAAACAGTACTTCGTACCGGCGACGTATTACCCGTGGGCGGTGTTCTACCGCAAGTCGGTGTGGCAGCAGTACGGCTACCAGGTGCCCACCACGCTGGACCAGTTCACCGCGCTCGGCGCGCAGATGAAGCGGGACGGCCTCATCCCCATCGCCTTCGCCGACAAGGACGGCTGGCCGGCGATGGGCACCTTCGACATCCTCAACCTGCGCATCAACGGTTACCAGTTCCACATCGACCTGATGGCCGGCAAGGAGGCCTGGACCTCCGACAAGGTCAAGAAGGTCTTCGACACCTGGGCCGGCCTGCTCCCCCTGCACCAGCCCGACAGCCTCGGCCGCACCTGGCAGGAGGCCGCGCAGTCGTTGCAGCAGAAGAAGAGCGGCATGTACCTGCTCGGCCTCTTCGTCGGTCAGCAGTTCAGCAACGACGAGCAGGACGACCTCGACTTCTTCACCTTCCCCGAGATCGACCCGGCCATCGGCGCCAAGGCGCTGGACGCCCCGATCGACGGCTACATGATGGCCCGCAAGCCCAAGAACGAGGACAACGCGCGCAAGCTGCTGGAGTACTTCGGTGGCAAGGCCGCCGCGGACATCAACCTCAAGAACGACCCCGCCGTCCTGGTCGCCAACAGTGGCGCGGACGTCGGCGGCTACACGGCGTTGCAGAAGAAGGCCGCCGAACTGGTCGGGTCGGCCACCGAGATCGCCCAGTTCCTCGACCGGGACACCCGGCCGGACTTCGCCTCCACGGTGATGATCCCGGCGATCCAGCAGTTCATCAAGAACCCCAAGGACATCGACGGGCTCACCTCGTCCATCGAGAACCAGAAAAAGTCGATCTTCACTGACTGACGGCGGAAGGGGAAGGACATCGTGTCCGACCTGCCCCTGATCCAAGCGGATCGCGCCGTGCCGCCGCCGGCGACGACCACCTCCACGGGTGGCCGTCGCCGGCGGCTACGGCTCCTGTCCCGCACCGACCGCGTGGTCATCACGCTGATGGTGCTCGTCCCGCTGCTGCTCGTCACCGGGTTCGTCTGGCTGCCGGCGGCGGCCACCGTGCTGCTCTCCGGCACCAACTGGGACGGCATCGGCCCGCTCAACGAGATCGAGTTCGTCGGCGCGCGAAACTACAGCGACGTGGTGAACATCTACCCGCCGTTCGTGCCGGCGATCCAGAACAACCTGCTCTGGCTGGCGACGCTGTTCGTGGTCGCCACCCCGTTCGGCATGTTCCTGGCCGTGCTGTTGGACAAGGAACTGCGCGGCAGCCGCTTCTACCAGACCGCGCTCTACCTGCCGGTGGTGCTCTCACTGGCGCTCATCGGCTTCGTCTGGCAGCTGCTCTACTCCCGGGACCAGGGCCTGATCAACGCCGCCTTCGGTAGCAGCATCGACTGGTACGGCGACTCGAACGTCAACATCTGGGCGGTCATGGTCGCCTCCGGGTGGCGGCACGTCGGGTACATCATGCTGCTCTACCTGGCCGGCCTGAAGGGTGTCGATCCGTCGCTGCGGGAGGCCGCAGCCGTCGACGGCGCCTCGGAGAGCCGGACGTTCTTCCGGGTCGTGTTCCCGGTGCTGCGGCCGATCAACATCATCGTGCTGGTGGTGACCGTGATCGAGTCGCTGCGCGCGTTCGACCTGGTCTGGGTGGTCAACAAGGGCCGCAACGGACTGGAGCTGATCTCCGCGCTGGTCACCCAGAACGTGGTGGGTGAGGCGAGCCGGATCGGTTTCGGCTCGGCCCTGGCGACGATCATGCTGGTCGTCTCGCTGGTCTTCATCACCATCTACCTGGCGACCGTGATGAGGGAGAACCGGGAATGAGCACCGCGACCGTCACCCGGCGTACCGAGGGTGAGCCCGACGCGCCGACGCGCCGCCGCGCGCTGACCCCGATGCGGATGCTGCTGCACGGCTTCCTCATCGTCGTCTCGTTGGCCTGGCTCTTCCCGATCGCCTGGGCGGTGCTGACCTCGCTGCGCTCGTACGACTACACCGCACGCAACGGCTACGTCTCGTTCGGCGGCTGGACCTTCGACAACTACGTCACCGCCTGGCGGACGGCGGAGTTCGGGCAGCACTTCCTCAACTCGGTGTACATCACCGTGCCGGCGGTGCTGCTGACCCTCTTCCTCGCCTCCTGCGTGGCGTTCGTCATCGCCCGGTTCAGTTGGAAGCTCAACCTCGTCCTGCTGGGGGTCTTCACCGCGGCCAACCTGCTGCCCCAGCAGGCGCTGCTCATCCCACTGTTCCGGCTGTTCACCGAGGTGCCGCTGCCGGAGTTCATGAGCGACTCCGAGCTGCTCTACGACAGCTACTGGGGCCTCATCCTGATCAACGTGGCCTTCCAGTGCGGCTTCTGCGTCTTCGTGCTCAGCAACTACATGAAGGCGCTGCCCCGTGACCTGTACGAGGCGGCGATGGTCGACGGGGCGAGCATCTGGCGGCAGTACTGGCAGGTCACCATGCCGCTGTGCCGGCCGGCCCTGGCCGCGCTGGCGACGCTGGAAGTGACCTGGATCTACAACGAGTTCTTCTGGGCCACCGTCCTCATGCGCACCGGCGACAAGTTCCCGGTGACCAGCTCGCTGAACAACCTGCGCGGCGAGTTCTTCACCGACAACAACCTGGTCTCGGCGGGCAGCGTGCTCGTCGCGATCCCCACCCTGGTGATCTTCTTTATGCTCCAGCGGCACTTCGTCCGGGGCCTGACCTTGGGAGCCTCCAAAGGATGACGATCCTGCACCTGCGCCGCGCGCGGACCAGCCTGGTGCTCGACGCGCGCGGCCCGGGACTGCCCCGGGTCGTGCACTGGGGCGGCGACGTCGGCGACCTCGACGACGACGGCCTGCGCCAGCTCACCGACGCGACAGCACCGCCGGTGGTGCCGAGCAGCTTCGACGAACCGACGGTGCTGTCAGTGCTGCCGGAGGCCAGCGCGGGTTGGAGTGGCCGCCCGGGGCTGGCCGGGCACCGCGACGGACGGGACTGGTCCACCTCCTTCCGCCTCGACGGGTTGGACGTGCGCGACTGCGGGCCCGGCGCGGCGCGGGTGACAGTGCGGGCCTCGGACCCGGCCGCCGGGCTGACCGTGACCATCGAGATCACGCTCGACCCGTACGGCCTGCTGACCGTCCGGCACCGGCTGCGCAACGACGGCGACAGCGGGTACGAACTGCGGGAGCTGACACCGGTGCTGCCGGTGCCGGCGGTCGCCACCGAACTGCTCGACCTGACCGGCCGGTGGTGCCGGGAACGGTCCCCGCAGCGGCACCCGTGGCAACACGGCGCCTGGGTTCGCGAGAGCCGGCGTGGTCGTACCGGGCATGACGCCACACTGCTGCTGGTGGCCGGCACCAGCGGCTTCGACTTCGGCCACGGCGAGGTCTGGGCGGTGCACACCGCATGGAGCGGCGACCACGTCACGTTCGCCGAGCGTCGGCCCACCGGCGAGTCGACGCTCGGTGGCGGTGAGCTGCTGACCGCCGGGGAGATCCGGCTCGGCCCCGGCGAGTCGTACGAGACTCCCCTGCTCTACGCGGTCTGGTCCGACGCCGGGCTGGACGGGCTCAGCGACGTGCTGCACACCCACCTGCGGGCCCGCCCCGGGCACCCGCGTTCCCCCCGCCCGGTGACCCTCAACGTCTGGGAGGCGGTCTACTTCGACCACGACCTGGACCGCCTGCGGGCACTCGCCGACCGGGCCGCGCAGATCGGCGTGGAGCGGTTCGTGCTCGACGACGGCTGGTTCCGCGGCCGGCGCGACGACACCGCCGGGCTCGGCGACTGGTACGTCGACGAGGGTGTCTGGCCGGACGGCCTGCAACCGCTGATCGACCACGTCACCGGCCAGGGTCTCCAGTTCGGCCTCTGGGTCGAGCCGGAGATGGTCAACCCCGACTCGGACCTGTTCCGCGCGCACCCCGACTGGTTGCTCGCCGTGCCGGGGCGGCTGCCGCCGGCCTGGCGTCACCAGCAGGTGCTCGACCTGGGCCGCCCCGAGGCGTACGACTACGTGCGGGAACGCCTCGACGCGCTGCTCACCGACCACCCCGGCATCCGGTACCTCAAGTGGGACCAGAACCGGGACCTCACCGAGGCCGGGCACCACGGCCGCCCCGGGGTGCACGGGCAGACCCTGGCGGTCTACCGGCTCCTCGACGAGTTGCGTGGTCGCCACCCGGGCGTGGAGATCGAAAGCTGCTCGTCCGGTGGGGCCCGGGTGGACCTGGCCATCCTCGCGCGCACCGACCGGGTCTGGGCCAGCGACTGCAACGACGCCCTGGAGCGGCTCAGCATCCAGCGCTGGACGGGGTTGCTGCTGCCACCGGAGCTGATCGGCACCCACATCGGCCCGGAACGCTCGCACACCACCCGCCGCGTCCACGACCTGGGCTTCCGGGCGGCGACCGCGCTCTTCGGCCACCACGGCATCGAGTGGGACATCGCGTCGATCAGCATCGCCGAGCAGGCCGAGCTGGCCGCCTGGGTGGCACTGCACAAGCGGCTGCGCCCGCTGCTGCACTCCGGCCGGGTGGTCCGGGTCGACCACCAGGACCCGGCCGTCTGGGCGCACGGCGTGGTCGATCACGAGCAGACCCGAGCGGTGTACGCGGTGGCCCGGCTGACCACCTCGGTGGCGCAGGTTCCCGGCGCGGTACGGCTACCCGGCCTCGACCCCGGCCGGCGGTACCGGGTGCGGCAGGTGTCGGACGTACCAGCCCCGGCGACCTTCGACCTGTCCGCGCCCGCGTGGTTGGCGGCGGGTGTGACCCTCAGCGGGGCGGCGCTGACCCGGGTGGGTGTGCAGCTGCCCGCCCTGCACCCGGAGCAGAGTCTGGTGCTGGAGGTCGACGCGGTCGGCTGACAGGATTCTCTGGAAAAAGTTGTGGCCGGGGTGTCGAGAACGGCAGAGCCTGCTTCTACCTCAGGGTGAGAGCACCGACGAGGGTGCGCGGGCGTGAGGAGCCAACCATGAAGTACATGCTGCTGATGCAGTTCAGCGCCGCCGGGGCCGACTTCCCGAGCATCGACACCTGGACCCAGGACGAGGTGCGGGCGCACATCGCCTTCATGGGCGAGGTCAACGACAAGCTCACCGCCGCCGGGGAGTGGGTCGACGGCCAGGGCCTCGGTGGCCCGCAGCAGGCCCGGATCGTCCGGGCTGGTGAGGGCGGGACGCCGGTCGTCACCGAGGGGCCGTTCGCCGAGACGAAGGAGTTCCTGGCCGGCTTCTGGATCGTCGACTGCGAGAGCCCGCAGCGGGCCGTGGAGGTGGCCGCGTACATCTCCACCGCACCCGGCCCCGGCGGTCGGCCGCTGAACATGCCGATCGAGGTGCACCCGGTGATGTCCGCTCCGCCAGCGGAGCTGTGAGGGCTGAACACCGAACCCCGCGTCGAGGACCTGCTGCGCGAGTTGGCGCCGCAGGTCCTCGGCGTGCTCAGCCGCCGCTTCGGTGACTTCGCCACCGCCGAGGACGCGGTGCAGGAGGCGCTGCTGGCCGCCGCCACCCAGTGGCCGTCCGAGGGGCTACCGGTGAACCCCCGTGGCTGGCTGATCCAGGTCGGTTACCGCCGGATGATCGAGCTGGTCCGCGGTGAGCAGGCCCGACGCCGCCGGGAGGACCTGGTCGCCCGGCAGGCCCCGGACGACCGGCAGTACGCGCCGGCACCGGACGAGGAGTTGGCCGCCGAGCGGGACGACACGTTGGTCCTGCTCTTCCTCTGCTGCCACCCGGCGCTCGCGCCGACGTCGGCGGTGGCGCTGACCCTGCGCGCTGTCGGTGGGTTGAGCACCGCCGAGATCGCCCGCGCGTTCCTGGTGCCCGAGGCGACGATGGCGCAGCGGATCAGCCGGGCCAAGCAGCGCATCCGGGCATCCGGGCTGCCGTTCCGGATGCCCGAGCCGGCGGAACGGGCGGACCGGTTGGTGGCCGTCCGGCAGGTGCTCTACCTGATCTTCACCGAGGGCCACACCAGCACCAGCGGCCCGCACCTGCGCCGGATCGACCTCGCGGCGGAGGCGATCCGGCTGACCCGCGCACTGCACACGCTGCTGCCCAACGACAGCGAATCGGCCGGGCTGCTGGCGTTGATGCTGCTCACCGAAGCTCGCGGGCCGGCACGGACCGGCCCCTCGGGTGAGCTGATCTCACTGGCCGATCAGGACCGCAGCCGCTGGGACGCCGCGGCGATCGCCGAGGGCATCACACTGGTCACCCGGGCCCTGCCACGTGGGCCGGTCGGCCCGTACCAGGTGCAGGCCGCCATCGCCGCCGTGCACGACGAGGCGCCAAGCACGGAGCAGACCGACTGGCCGCAGATCCTGGCGCTCTACGAGGTGCTGGAACGCCTCGCCGGCAGCCCCGTGGTGGCGCTCAACCGGGCCGTGGCGACGGCCATGGTGCACGGTCCCGCCGCCGGCCTGGCCGCCCTCGACGCGCTGACCCACGACCCGCAGTTGGCCGGACACCACCGGCTGGCCGCCGCCCGCGCCCACCTGCACGAGATGGCCGGTGACCGGGCCCGGGCGATCGCCGACTACCGGACCGCCGCCGCCCGTACGAGCAGCCGCCCCGAACAGCTCTACCTGACCATGCGGGCGGCCCGACTGGCCGCCGAGTCCGAGGACGGCCCGCCGACTGCTGTCGAGGTCGAGGTGTAGCCGATCGGCCTCAGCGGGCCGGCCCGCCGAACGCTCGCCGAACGTGCAGGTGTCGCGACGCGGCCGTCTCCCCTGACGGCCGCGTCGCGGGGTGCGCCGTAAGCGCCCCCACCCGCCACGACTGGCAATCTTGGACACTTTCCGTCAGCGCAGAGCGGAAAGTGTCCAAGATCTACCCGGCCAACTCCCTCTCACGCCGCCACCCCCGGGGAGCGCGGCGAGGTTGCGGCGAGGCGAGGCCGGGGCCGGCGCGGCACAGACCGGAGGCACGAGCACGAGCACGGGCACGGCACGGGCACGGCACGGGCACGAGCGAGAACGAGCACGGGTGCGGAGCGGGTGCGGAGCGGGTGCGGAGCGGGTGCGGAGCGGGTGCGGAGCGGGTGCGGAGCGGGTGCGGAGCGGGTGCGGAGCGGGTGCGGAGCGGGTGCGGAGCGGGTGCGGAGCGGGTGCGGGGTGCGGCAGCCTTTGGAGCTGATGCCGTAAACGATTCATCCACCGGGACGGCGTCGGGCGCCCAGCGCATCCGATTCGTTTGCGGCATCAGCTCCAAAGGGGTGCTGTGGCAGATGTGGGGGCCGCGCGGACGTCGCCCCGACGGGGCGGCCGGTTGTCGCGCCGAAGCGCGGCCGGACTTCACGCCGAAGCGCGGCCGGACTTCACGCCGACAGGACGGCCGGGCGTCACGCCGACAGGACGGCCGGGCGTCACGCCGACGGGGCGGCCGGACGTGGACGTCGCCGGCACTAGCCTGGGCAGCGATGGGTTCGTCGACCACAGAGGACCAAGGGGACGCATGGCGTACGTGCTGCTGGGGATCGCGATCCTCGCCGAGGTGCTGGCGACCAGCCTGATCAAGAGCACCGCCGGGTTCACCCGCGTCTGGCCGACGGTGGCCTGCCTCGGCGGTTACGCGGTGGCCTTCGTCCTGCTCGCCCAGGCCGTCAAGGAGATCCCGGTGGGGGTGGCGTACGCCCTCTGGTCGGGTCTGGGCACCGCGGCCATCGTGGCGATCGGGGCGGTGTTCCTGGGTGAGTCGGTGGGGCTCGCCAAGCTCACCGGCATCGCGCTGATCATCGCCGGAGTGGTCATCGTGAACCTGGCCGGGGAGCACTGACCGGACAGGTTCCGGTGGTCGGGACCGACGCGGTCCCGACCACCGGTCCGACGATCAGCTCGCCGTGCAGCTCAGCGTCGGCGCGCTGTTGGTGCCGGTCCAACTACCGAGGAAGCCGAAGCTGGCACTGGCCCCGGCGGTCAGCCGCCCGTTGTACTCGGCATTGCGGGCGGTCACGGTGGTGCCGCTGCTGGTGAGGGCCACGTTCCAGGACTGGGTGACGCTCTGGCCGTTCGCGAAGGTCCACCCGGCGGTCCAGCCGGTGATCGCCCTCGCGCCGGCGGTCACCCGTACCTCAGCCTGGAAGCCGCCCTGCCACTGGTTGGTCACCGTGTACGTCGCCGTGCACCCACCGGCCGGCGGCGGCGTCGTGGGCGGGGGCGTGGTCGGTGGGGGCGTCGTGGGCGGGGGCGTGGTCGGTGGGGGCGTGGTGGGCGGGGGGATGCTGTCGAAGATGCTGGCCTGCCGGGCGGTCTGCCGGATGCCGTTGGCACCGTTGAAGAGGCGCTGACCCCAGTCGGTCAGGCTCGCCGGGTTGAAGTTGGTGGCCAGGTCGAGATACTCCACACCGCCGCCGTTACCGCTCCACGACCAGCCCAACCAGCCGATCCCGTTGGCCTGGCTGTACGCGAGGATGGTGTCCTCGTCCGGGTTCCCATCGGAGTGGTTGAAGCCGAACTCACCGACCACGATGGGCAGTCCCGCGCTGCGGAACCGGCCCAGGTAATCGCTGATCTCCGCGGCGGTGTCGAACACGCCGTACATGTGGATCGAGAAGACCGTGTTGCGGGCCGGGTCGGCGGCGAAGACCGACGCGGCGTTGTCGCGCATGGTGAACGACCAGTCCTGGCCCCAGTTCGGCGCGTCCACCATGATCGTGTGGTTCAGTCCGCCGGCCCGCAGGCGCTTGATCGCATTGGCGTTGTCGGTGGCCCAGGAGGCGTAGTTCTGGTTGCCGTACGGCTCGTTGCCGATGTTGACGATGACGTACTTTTCCTGACCGGAGAGGACATCGGCGAGGCTGAGCCAGTAGTCGACGGCGCGGGCCAGGGTGATCGCGCCGCTCTGCTCGCCGTACCCGGTGGTGTCGTGCACCTCCAGCACACAGATCAGCCGGTTGGCCTTGCAGAGTGAGATGACGTTGGCGACGTCGGCGTTGGTGTTGCGGGTCCAGCGGTCGCCGCTGGAGAGCACCACCCGTACGGTGTTCGCGCCGAGCGCCTTGACGTCGGCGAACGAGCTGGTCTGCTGCGGGTACCAGGTGTGCGCGTGGTTGACGCCGCGCATGATGAATTCGGTGCCGTTGGCGTCGTACAACTTGCCGCCAGCGACGGAGAAACCGGCTGCGGCGTGCGCCGGCTGGCCGAACGCCAGCACGGTGACGAGCAACGCGAGCAGTGTCGCGCCGGCGGCGGAGAGTCGAGTCTTCATGGCCTTCCTCAGGGAGGAACCCCCGGTGCCCGACAGGGGTGGGACGTGACAGGGAAGGCGGCTGCAGCCCGGCAGCCGCGCCCGGCTCCCGGCGCAGGCATCAGCGTAGGGCGATGGGATGATCATCGCAACCGGTTCAGTTGGCGGATCCGATGCCCGGACAGCCGCAACGGCCCACGCGGACGCAGGCCGTCACGGGGCGGTCATCCCCACCACAGGATGTGCGCCACACCCGGCTCTTAACCGGTTAAGAGCGACGGTAGGCAGGTGACTGCGATCCGTCAAGGACCGGGTCAGTCGAACCGGACGAGAGGGTTGACCGGCGCGCACCGGGGTATCCCGGGAACGATCCGTCGGTGAGAGGGGATACCAGGATGGTCAGCGTCGGCTACACCCTGATGAGCGAGCAGGCCGGGCCCAAGCAGCTGGTGGACCACGCGGTGCGGGCGGAAGCGGCCGGTTTCGACCAACTGGTGGTCTCCGACCACTACTACCCCTGGCTGGACTCCCAGGGCCACTCCCCGTACGCCTGGTCGGTGCTCGGCGCGGTCGCCCACGCCACCTCCCGCGCGCAGCTGATGTCGTTCGTGACCTGCCCGATCCGTCGCTACCACCCGGCCGTGGTCGCGCAGAAGGCCAGCACGGTCGGGGCGCTCTCGGACGGCCGGTTCACCCTCGGCCTGGGTGCCGGGGAGAACCTGAACGAGCACGTGGTGGGCGGCTGGCCGCACGTCCAGCAGCGGCACGAGATGTTCGAGGAGGCGTTGCAGATCATCCGTCCGTTGCTCAACGGGGAGACGCTGACCTTCTCCGGCAACCACTTCGACGTGCCCGACGCCTACGTCTGGGACCGCCCGGAACGGCCGGTGCCGATGGCCGTCGCCGCGTCCGGTCGACAGTCCGCGACACTGGCCGCCGAGTACGGCAACGGCATCATCTCCACCGAACCCGACCGGCACATCATCGAGATGTACGACGACGCCGGGGGCGCCGGCCAGCCCCGCTACGGCCAGGTGGCCATCTGCTACGGCCCCGACGAGGCCGAGTGCCGCAAGATCGTGCACGACCAGTTCCGCTGGTTCGGGATGGGTTGGAAGGTCAACGCCGACCTGCCCAACCCGGACTCCTTCGCCGCCGCCACCCAGTTCGTGCGCGAGGAGGACGTCGCCGAGGGCATCTCCTGCGGTCCGGACGTGGACGCGCACGTCGAGGCGTTCGCCAAGTTCGTCGACGCCGGCTTCACCCACGTGGCGATCATCCAGGTCGGCGGGGAGACCCAGCCGATGTTCCTGGACTGGGCGCAGGAGCAACTGCTGCCCCGGTTGCGCGAGCTGTGAACCGAGACGTCGTCGACCGGCCGACCGGGTCGCCCCACCGCACCTCCGTCGGCCGGTTCGGGCCGGCCGACTTGCGGCTCGCCATGGCAGCGCCCCGGCCGGCTGGCGGACTGACCAGCGAGTGGCGGCTCGTCGACGGGCTGCGCACCCACACCCGCCGCAGCGCCGACCCGGTGAACGGGGCACCGCCCGTGGTGCTCGTGCACGGCCTGGCGGTCTCGCACCGGTATCTCACCCCGCTGGCCGTCGCGCTCTCCAGCACCCATCAGGTGTACGTGCCGGACCTGCCCGGCTTCGGGCTCTCCGCGCACCCCCGGGGCGCGTACGACGTCCGCCGGCACGCCGAGCATCTCGCCGCCTGGCTGGCCGCGTACCAGTTGCCGCCGGTCTGCCTGCTGGGGCACTCGTTCGGCGCGGAGGTCGCCGCCGCGCTCGCCGCTACCCACCCCGACGCGGTACGCGCGCTGGTGCTGGCCGGTCCGACGAGTGACCCGGCGGCCCGGTCCCGACGGGCCCAGTTCGGTCGTTGGCTGGTGGACATCCCGCGCGAGGCGCCGCTGCAGGCCCCGATCCTGGTGCGGGACGTCTGGAACGCCCGGCCCTGGCGGGTCCTTGCGACGCTGTCGCACTCGGTGCGTAACGCCATCGAGGCCGACCTCGTCCAGGTCGGCGTGCCGACTGTCGTCGTCACCGGCGACCGCGACCCGGTCGTGCCACACCTGTGGCGGAACAAGGCCACCCGACTGGTGCCGGCGGCGACAGTGGTGGTCGTACCCGGTGCCGCGCACAACGTGGTCACGACCGCGCCGACGGCGGTCGCGGACGCGATCCGCCACCTGCTCGCCCCACGACCCACATCCACTGACAGGTGACCATCATGCGTTTCGGCAACACGGAGATCCGCCCGCTCGGCGGTGGCCTCGGCTGCCTCCTGATGATCCTCTTCTCGATCGTCGCATCGGTGGTGCTGACCGTCCTGCTGAACCTGGTGCTCTGAGGCCGCACCCCTCAACGGCGCAGGCCCAGGGCGGTGAGCACCTCCCGGGCGCCCAGCCGGGCCGGGTCGAGCACCGAATGGCGGACCCAGCGGGCCACCGGCGCGACGGTGGCTCGCCACACCGCCCTGAGGCCCCGCACCACCGGCACGACCGTCACCGACCAGACCCACCGGAGGCCGCGCAGCAGCGGGCGCACTGTGTGCCGCCACAGCCAGCGCAACCCTGTCCCGAGTGGGCGCAACACCAGCCGGTAGAGCTGTCGCAGCAGCCAGCCGGCCGTCCGCCACGCGCCGAGCACCGCGGCGACGACCAGCCGACCTGACCCCGCGACGAGCCACCAGAGCCCGCGCAGGAGCCCGACGAACGCGGCACTCAGCGCCCTGTCGAGCGCGCCGACGGCACGCCGCAGCAGCCGTCCGACGGGGGTGAGTGCCGCGCCCAACCAGCTCAGCGGCCGCAGGACCAGGCGCTCGGCGAGCCACGCCAGACCACGCCCCAGCGCGACCAGTGGCGGACGCAACCCTCGACGGGCCAACCAGACCAACGGGAGCCAGATCACCGTGCGGGCCACCCACGCGAGTGCGGACGCCAGCCAGACCAGCGGCAACCACACCAGAGTGCGGGCCACCCACGCCAGCGCACGCCCTACCCACACCAGCGGCAGCCACACCAGGTGCCGGGCACACCAGGCCAGCGGCAGCCACACCACAGTGCGGGCCACCCACGCCAGACCACGGCCCACCCAGACCAGCGGCAGCCACACCAGGTGCCGGGCACACCAGGCCAGCGGGGGCCAGAACAGCCGGTGCAGCAGCCGGCCGGCAGCCGCGATCAGCTCCCAGAGCAGGCGTACGGGCAGCACCACGACCAGCGCCACACCGCGCGCGACGGCCGCGACGAGCGGAAGCGCGACGGCGGCCGGCTGCGCCGTTGCCGAGACCAGCGGGTCGCCGGCCGGATGCGCCATCGTCGGCGCGGCCCGGTGCTCGACCGACGGACCGGGCAGCGGCGGGCGCAGGGGGTGGCGGTCGGTCACGGTGGCACGGTAATCGGCCCGCGCCACACCGTGGGGGCGGGCCGCGCGAGGCGGCGGACGGCCGGTCAGCCGGCGGACAGCTCCACTGTGGCGAGCAGCGGATAGTGGTCGGAGGCGGTGGCCGTCGCATCGTCGCGGACCACCCGACAGTCGTGCAGCCGTTGCGCCACAGCGGTGCTGCCGAGCAGGTAGTCCAGCCGCATCCCGGCGAACTCGGCCCCGCCCAGCCGGGTGGGCACGGTGAGGCCGTCGGCCTCCGGTGCGTCGACGTTGCCCGCCGGCCAGAGGTCGACGAGGCCGGCGGCGAGCAGCCGGGCGATCGCGCGGGTGTCCACCGCACCGCCGGAGCGACGCAGGTGCCGCCGCCGGTAGAGCGTGGGCATGCCGGCCAACCGGGCGGTGTGGTCGACCGTCGGATCGAGCGCGTTGAGGTCACCGGTGACCAGCGCCAGCGGCCCCTCGTTGCGGCGCATCGCCGCGACCAACCAGTCGACCTCCATCCGCCGTCGACCCCCCGAGTACGGGTAGAGGTGGGTGCCGAGCACGGTGAACGGGCCGGCGGACGTGGCCACCACGACGCGGGCGGCGGCGTGGTGGAACGGGCGGCGCACCGACCCGGCGTCGACGACCCGGTACGGCGGCCGGACCAGCACCGCCACCGGCTGCCCGAAGCAGGACCGGGCCAGGTGGGGCGTCATCCCCACCCGGCCCGCCACGGTGGCCAGCAACCCGTCCCGGTCGAAGCCGCGCAGCTCCTGCAGGGCCAGCACGTCCGGTGCCTGCTCGTTGATGACCTGGACCACCTGATCCAGCCGGTCGGGGCCGCCGCGATCCCGACCGCCGGTGCGGATGTTCCAGGTCATCACCCGCAGCACGACGGCGACACCTAGTCGGCTCGGCCGGCCCGCGCCAGCTCGTCGTCGAGAGTGTCCACGTCCTCCGACTCGATGGCCGGCTGGTTGCCTTCCTTCAGGTCCTCGTTGGGGCGGACCACCAGGTAGAGCAACCCGATCCAGAGCGCGGAGAGCAGGATCGCGCCCATGAAGTCGGTCGGGTGGTGCATCCCCCGGTACATCCGGGAGGTGGCCACCCCGACCGGCATGATCACGGCCAGCGCCACGAAGAGCCACCGCCACCACCGGTCGGTACGCGGGAAGACGATGAGGGTGATCGCCAGCCAGATGCAGATCGTGGCCGCGATGTGCCCGGACGGGAACGACGAGGTGGGCATCTGCCCGTCCAGGTTCTCCACCGGCGGACGCGGCCGGTCGACGACGTGCGCCGACGCCAGGAAGAGGGTCAGCTCACCCACCATCGCCAGCGCCACGAAGAGCACCGGGCGCCAGCGCCGCCACACCGCCAGCACCAGCGGGCAGAACACCAGCGAGATCAGCAGGATGGCATGGGTGTCACCGAACTTGCTCCACCACCAGCTGACGTCGGTCAGCACCTCGGTGTGCCGCTCGGCGAACCACTGCGGCACCTCGGTGTCCAGGGTGTCGAAGAAGGTGCCCTTGGCGTGGTAGCTGACGTACGTGCCGAAGGCGTACAGCGCCCCGAACACGATCACCCAGCCGACCAGCAGCTCGGCCACCGCGGAGCGGGGATGGGCCAACACGTGTTCCTCGGCGGGGGCGGGGGCGATGTCGTGCCCCGCCTCCGGCTCCAGGCCCTCGGTCAACGGCGGCACCGGCCGGCCGCGCTCGCGCCGCCACAGCCGGAAGGCGTACGCGGTGACGCCCAGCCAGGCGGCCCCGAGCAGCCAGGCGCCCAGCACGTCGGAGACGAAGTGCACGCCCAGCGCGATCCGGGTCAGGCCGACCAGCACCACCAGCACACCGACGCCGACGATGGCCGGCTTGCGCCAGCGGGGCGCCATCGCGGGCAGGAACACCAGCAGCAGCGCTCCGTACGCGACGAACGAGCCGAGCGCGTGCCCGCTCGGGAAGCTGTTGCCGGGCGCGCTGGCGATCGGCACGTCCACCACCGGACGGAGCCGGCCGACGAGCGTCTTCAGCGACGGGTCGAGGATCAGGCCACCGACCCCCGTGATGATCAGGTAGACGGCGAGCCGGGGTTGCCGCCGGATCAGCAGCCCGACCACGGCGATGGTGACCAGCCAGATGAGGATCGGCCGGCCGCCCAGGTCGGTCACCGCCTGGAGCACGGTGACCAGCGCGTGGTGCGGGGCGACGAGCCCGTTGAACCACTCGGCGAGCGCGTGGTCGGCGTCCTGCAGTGGGCTCCACCGCACCCGGACGAGCAACAACAGCAGCCCGAAGGCCACGCCCGCACCGGTGACGGCCACCAGGCCGGCAATGCTCCGTTCGGCGAAATGACCGATCGGACGGCGCGCCACCTCTTTGACCGCGGTCACCCCGCACCTCCCTTGTCGGCTCTGGCGAGGCGCTTTACCCGATCCGCGTCCGTTGTACACGCCGGTGCCGCTAGAGGGCCGACATGTCCCCGGTGTCGTACAGCTCGGCGCGGTCCGGGTCGGGCTCCCACAGGTCCGGTTGGGCGGGCTCCCGCACACCGATGCGCAGCGCCTCCAGTTGGGCGGCGAAGGCCAGCCCACCGAAGAGGGCCATCCCGGTCAGGTTCGCCCAGAGCAGCAGCGCCATCATGCCGGTCAACGCACCGTAGGTCTGCCCGAAATCGTCACTGAACCGCACGTACGCGGCGAGCAGCAGGCTGGCCAGCCACCACAGGGCCGTGGCGATCCCGGCGCCGAAGAACAGCCAGGAGAGGCCGGGCTGGTTGCGGCGTGGCGCCTGCCGGAACAGCACGGCAACGGCGAGGACGGTCAACGCGAGGCTCAGCGGGAAGCGGACCACGTTCCAGATGCCGTTGGCGACCTCACCCCACTCGTAGTGCTCCCGTACCGAGTCGCCAATCGCGCCGCCGCCGACCAGGATCAGGAAGCCGGCGAGCGCGGGCAGACCGGCGGTGACGGCCAGCACGGCGGCGCGGACATATTTCCGCAGCGCCGGGCGGTCCCGTTCGACCCCGTAGATGCGGTTGGCGCCCCGCTCGATCTGGGCCATCGTGGTGGTCAGCGCGAACAGGCCGGTGAGCAGACCGAGGGTGAGTGCCAGCTCCCCGGCGTCCTCCACCCTTTCGCCCTCGCCGAGCAGCTCGCCGACCATCTGCGCGCTCTGGCCGGGGGTGACCGCCAGGACGGTGTCGGCGACAACCTGGCCGCCCTCCTGGACACCCAGCTCGCTGATCAGGCCGGTGAGGGCGATCAGGAAGGGCACCACGGCGAGGCACAGCTGCAGCGCGAAGGCCCGGGAGTGGCTGAACCCGTCGCCGTAACGGAAGCGGATGAAGGCGTCCCGCAGCAGGTGCCAGCCGCCCTCGCGACGCAGCGTGTGCCAGGCGTCGTCGGCGGACAGCTCCTCGTCGGCCATCAGCCGGGTCTCCGGCACGATGCGGGTGCTACTCACGACGCGCTTCCTCGATCAGCTGCTCGCCCCGCTCTCCGGCGCCCTGCGCGTCGACGGCCAGGTCGGGGGCGTCCTCGGGCTGGGGGACGCAGAGCCAGAGCGCCTGCGGGCGAACCTCGGCGTGCAGTTGCCGGCCCGGTGTGATGAGGTCGCCGTCCAGCTCCCGGGGCTGTGCCCGGTTGCTGGTGACCACCACACGCCGGCCCCGGAACACCTCCATCTGTGGCACCCGGCCGCTGCGACGGACCACCGCCCAACCGAGCGCGAGCCAGTGCCGCAGGCTGCGCGGGGTGAGCACGGCGACGTCGAGCCAGCCGTCGTCCGGCTCGGCCTCGGTGAGCAGGCGAACCCCGCCCTGCAGGCGGCCGACGTTGGCGATCAGGACCGAGCGGGCCCGGCGGCGCAGCGGCGGGCGGTCGTCGATGCGGATCTGCACCCGCATCGGCCGGTCCCGCAGGTGACGGGCGGCACCCATCACGTACGCCGGCCAGCCGATGCGGGCCTTGGTGGTCTCGGAGGTGGCGTCGAGCATCTGGGCGTCGAAGCCCATGCCGGCCATCACTGTGAAGTACTGATCCTCGACCGCGCCGACGTCGAGCAGCCGTCGGCCGCGTTCGACAGCGACCTCCAACCCGGCGGCCAGGTCGGTGGAGAGCCCCAGGTTGGCGGCGAGCAGGTTGCCGGTGCCCTGCGGCAGCACGGCGAGGGCCACGTCGGTGCCGACGAGCGCGCTGACACAGGACATCACGGTGCCGTCACCGCCGCAGGCGAAGACGAGGTCGACGCCGGCCTTGACGGCCTGCTCGGTCTGACCGCGACCCGGGTCGTCGACTGTCGTCTCGTACCACTGCGGCGCGGGCCAACCGGCCGCGGCCAGGGCGTCGTCGACGGTGCGTCGCAGCTCGTCGAGATCGTCGACCTTCACCGGGTTGACCACCACGGCGGAGCGCAGCCCGCCGTCGCCGCCTGAGGGTCGCCTGTCCTGTCCAGCATCCACGGCGTCAGTGTGCAGCACCCGGACGGCTTCAGCGACCCGGCGAACGGCTGGCGTCGGAAGTGCCACAGACAGGTTTCAAGACGGTTCCACCCGTCAGGCCGCCGCCCGCAGCGCGACCTCCACCCGCCGGCGCAGATCGTCGAGGTCGACCCCGGACTCGGTGAGCACCAACGCGCCCAGCCCGCCGCCCTCCCGCAGCACCCCGAGCAGGATGTGCTCGGTGCCGATGTGGCGGTGGCGCAGGCGCAGGGCCTCCCGCAGGGACAGCTCCAGCGCCTTCTTCGAGCGGGGCGAGAACGGGCCGCCGAGGTAGCGCTTTCGCCCCCAGCGGCGGCGCGGCGCCGGCACCGCCTCCCGTAGTGCGTCCGGGCCGAACGACTGCTCGATGCGGGCCACGATCGCGGCCAGGTCGATGCCGATCTCCCGCAGGGCCGCCGCGTCCGCGTCGCCCAGACCGGCGCCGCCGCTCACTGTGTGCCGGCGGATGCGTTCGCGCAGGTCGTCGGCGCGCACCCCGGCGTCGGCGAGCACCCTGCTGGCCAGGCCCGCGTCGTCGGCAAGCAGGGCGAGCAGCAGGTGCTCGGTGCCGACCGGCCGTTGACCCTCGGCCCGTGCCTCCTCCAGAGCCCGCCGCACCACGTCGCGCGCCCGGTCGGTGAACCGTTCGAACATCACGCCTCCCAGGATGAGTTGACCGCCGGTCGCCCGGCGTGCTTCTTGTGCACTGCCTGTCGGCTGACCTCGAGCGTGTCGGCGATCTCCTGCCAGGACCAGCCCTGTCGTCGGGCGTTGTCCACCTGGACCACCTCGAGCCGCTCGAGCAGCCGGCGTAGCGCGCGGACGGCACGCAGCCCGACCCGGGGGTCGGTGCTGCCGGCTGCCGCCGCGAGTTCTGTCGCCTGACTCATGCTGTCAACATACGTTGACAGCACTCGCCGTGTCAACTCTGGTTGACGAGAGGTGGCCGAAGCCGATCCGCCAGGGCGATCGTCCGACTACCCTCGGTCAGGGGACAGCTTGGTCGTGCCGGGCGCGACGCCCGGGAGGTGATATCGGATGGCCGCACCCGCCGACGCAGCGGTGCTGGTCGGCCTCGGGTCGGAACTCGACCTTCCGGTCGTCGAACAGGCCGCGCAGGAGGCCTCCGACCACGGCCGGCCACTGCACCTGCTGAACACCTTCGACTGGCGCGCGGCGTTCGACGCGGACACCGTCGCCGCACCCCGCGACCAGGCCGAAAAGCTGATCGCCCGCGCCGCCCAGCTCGCCCACCAGACCGAGCCGGGGCTGACCGTACGCGGGGAGATCGTCGAGAGTGCCATGCTGCCCACC
The DNA here is from genome assembly GCF_054462275.1 of Micromonospora sp. SD19. Lineage (NCBI taxonomy): Bacteria > Bacillati > Actinomycetota > Actinomycetes > Micromonosporales > Micromonosporaceae > Micromonospora > Micromonospora sp. SD19. The sequence goes on along the minus strand of NZ_JBTLMN010000003.1, from coordinate 522,265 downwards.
CTCATCCGCCGCTCGGAGGCTGCCTTCCTGCTGGCCGTCGGCGACAGCGGCATGGCGGGCAGCGGTCAGTGCGTTCCGGCCGAGACGACCGCCGTGCAGTTGGCCGCCCGGGCCGGCTGCCCCCTGTTGGTGGTCCGGCGTGAGCCGCCACCGCAGGGCCCGGTGCTGGTGGGGGTGGACGGCTCGCCCAGCTCGCACCTCGCCCTGCAGTGGGCCGTGGAGTGCGCGGCCCGCCGCGACGCCCGACTGCTGGCCCTGCGGGTGGTGGAGTACGACGAGGACACCGACGCTGTCGCCGAGCAGCTCACCGAGGCACTGGCCCGGCACACCGGCCGCGACAACACCGTGCCGACCGAGTGTCGCGTGGTACGCGGCGACCCCGCCGAGGTGCTGATCGACACCTCCCGCCACGCGCAGGTGGCACTGGTCGCCGCCCGCGGCGACGAACCGGGCCGGGCCATGCTGGGCGCGGTCGCCCAGTCCCTGCTCTACCACTCCCCCGCCCCGGTGGTCGTCGTCCGCGGCCTGGCGAAGAAGCCGCTGACCGGGCCCACCACTCGCCTGGCGCGGCGCAATCAACCCTGACCCGGGGCGTCGCCGGCCGCGAGGGCTCCGCGCCTCAACGGTGGCTGACCTGGGGCGAAGCCTTCGTCGTCCCACGGCTGTGGCGCACCGTCGATGACGACGGGACGGCCGGGGGCTGCCACGCCTCCGCCCTCCGAGTTCCAACTCGTCACCCAGAGCTTCGCCGCCGTCGGCGAGCATCACCGCCACATCCACCACGACCCGACCCGGTTCATGCACCGGCCGGCGTTGCCGCAACCCGGCCAGCGCGTCAGCGAAACCGCTGCTCAACCCGGTGACTTCAGCGATGTCGGCCAGCAGGCGGGGCCGGCATGACCGACCAAACCGCGCCCGCCACCAGAGACTGCAACCCTCGGACGCGTACCGGCACTCTGCACTCTGAAAGTGCCTTCCGTGACAGACGATCAGGACCCTCGACAAGTCCCATCGTTCCAGATCAGAAGGCACTTTCGCGTTCCCGGCCCACCCACCGGACAGCCCTTAACGAAGGGCCGAGGCTGGGACGTTCAACCGGCTGGGCCCCGGAGCCGTGGTGACGGTTCCGGGGCCCAGCTTTTGGTTGTGGTCAAGGTGTGACGGTCAACTGCCGGCTGGTCGTGTGGGGGTCACGCAGGTGGTTCGGGCTGATTCGAGGGTGCCGTTGATGGAGGTGACGCAGTATTCGTAGTTCCAGAAGCCTGAGGTTAGGTAGGCGATGCCGTGGGTGGGTTCGGTGAATGTTTGTTCGCTTGGGGTCAGGGGGCTGCCGTTGGTGAGGTCGCGGGTCCAGACGCGGTAGCCGGCGGCTGTGTCGTTTTTGGTCCAGGTGAGTTGGACGGTGTTGGCGTCGAGGGGGTTGATCTGTAGGCCGGTGGGTGCGGTGGGGGTTGTGGTGCCGACTCTGATGGGGCGTGCGTTGTTGGGGAGGCCGGAGCCGGTGGTGTTCCAGCTGGCTACGGCGATGATGTAGCGGTGGTTGGGCTTGAGGCCGTCGATGCGGGCGGAGAAGCCTTTGATGCCGGTGCTGGAGAGGATGGCGTTGGGGGTGTCCTGGTCCCAGTAGATGACTTCGTAGCGTTCGATGGCGTCGGGGTTGGTGGGTACGCCCCAGGTGATGGTGAAGCCGGTGGCGGTGGGTTGGGTGATGATTCCGGTGGGTCCGGGGGGTGCCGTCGGGTTGGCTGTCGCCCTTGTGGGGGGGAGTGACCAGTCGGATTTTTGGTCGTCGGTGTCGCCGTTGTCGGTGCGGACCTGGTATTCCCAGGTCAGGTCTTTGGGGGAGAGGGTTTCGTGGCGGTTGGCTTGTACGCGGGATTCGTTCCAGGTGGTGGTGCCGACCAGTCGGGAGCGGACGGTGTATCCGTGGGCGCCGAAGACCTTGGGCCAGTTGACGGTGACGCCTTGAGGGCCTTCGCCGGCGGTGATTCCGTCGGGTATGGGCGTGGGTCGTTTCGGGATGGTGGTGGGGATGTCGAGGGGTTTGGTGCCGTATCCGAAGTCGTTGTGCAGGGTTTCGGTGAATGCTCGGGCGATTTGGTATTCGCCGGTGGCGTTGGGGTGCAGTCCGTCGTAGCCGGCGGGGCAGCTGGTGGGTTCGCAGTCGTAGTTTTCGCGCCACTTGACTAGCTTCACTGGTGACTGGTTGGTGTTCCAGGTCGGGATCGCCTGGGCCAGCCGAGAGTTGTAGTCATTGGTTTTGTCGGGTAGTTGTTCGTTGCCGCCCAGCAGGGTGCGTTGCGGGACGTTGGCTATCGCGAGCTTGATGTTGGGATTGGCGTCGCGGGCTCTGTCGACCAACACTTTCATGCTGTCCACGGTGTCCTTGGGGTTGGTGACCGACCAGCCCAGATCGTTGAAGCCCAGGCCGAGCAGGATCAGGTCAGGCTTCTGCTGCTGCACCTGGTACTGGATCAGGCTCTTGGCAACCGCTGCCTGCTGGCCCCACATCGCGAAGTGTTCGTCGTCGTCGAAGGTTTCCGCCCGCTTGTCGTACTCGCCGCCGATACGCGTCGATTCAGTCTCAGGCTCGGGTAATTGCCCTTGCAGAGTTGGCGGTTTACGTCCGGGTGCCCGGGCCGGCACGGTGCCCTTATAGGGGCCAACGAACTCGGCGTCCACGCCCTGTTCCCTGAACCACTCCGACAGTCGGTAACGCCAGGTCCAGTCGCCCTCGTCACCCTGACTCATCGAATCACCCACCACCATCACCCTGACGCTGCCCGTCGGATCAGGACCGTCGAGGTGGGTGAAGTAGACGGTGGAGTCACCGTCGCGTTCGTAGTTGCCGTTGAATCCCCAGTTGATCCAGCCGCCGTCGCCGTTGTTCCTCACCACGCCGACGTCGAGCGCGAAGACGGTCATGCCATTCACGTTCGCGAGGTGTTTCAAGTTCGAGAGATAACCAAAGGAGAACTGGTCGACCGACTTGACGACGAGGATGTTCGTGTCAGGGAAGCACTTCTGGTACTCGGTGGTCAGCGACCGGACGAGCTCCTCGCGGTCGCCGGGCACCGACCCGGTGTAGCCGCATCCCGGGTACGGTCCGTTCGCGGTCGACGTGTGCTGCGGAGTATCGGAATCGAAGTTGGAATCGGCGAATCCGGCCATGGGGTCGAAGGTGAGGTCGGCCGTCGCCGGATCGGTGAACGCCACCGTCATGCCGTCCGAGCTGCGGGTGAAGTTTCCGTAGAACGCCCAGTTGTTCCAGCCGCCGTCGCCCATGTTGTGGAACGTGCCTGTCTTGAACACGTGAACGTCGTAGCGGCCTCGACTCGCTACCCCGGATGGCCGTCCAACCTCGGTCGAGTCTTTCGCGTCGTAGTCCTGCATGCTGAACGCACTCGCGAACACCTGCGACGTCGGCGGGGACAACCATTCGTGGGATTGCTCGTCGTGCATCACCATGACGTTGTAGTCCGGGAAGCAGGTACGCACATCGTTGAGCAGTGCCCGTACGTGTCCGACCTGTGCGTCGTTGCTCAACCCGTTGTAAAGACTGTAGTACATGTTGCGATCCACCCGGTCGCGGGTCGTCACCTCACACTGCGGACCAGAAGACCATCCCGAGCGCCGCTCGGGAAGCGGCGGCGTCGTGAAGGTCACGGTCCGTCCATCGTCGCTCTTGGTCCAGTATCCCTCGTAGCCCCAGTTCTTGTAGCCGAGGTCACCGGCCTGATAGAAGGTGCCGGATTTGAAGACGTACACCCGATACTTCGTGTCACTCAATTCGATCGTGGTGACGAAGTACGCCTCCGTCATGTGTTGCGTGCTGCCGTTGTGGGGCTGGGCGATCACAACGTTGTAGCCGGGGAAGCAGTACGCCACCCGCCGAACGGCCTCCTTGACCTTGTCCGCCTTCTCGTTCTCCGAGGTGATTATGTAGGAAATCACCGACGCGAGACCCAGGAACATGTTGCCCATCACGAATTTCGGCTCCGCCCACACGATCGCCGGGGCCTGCGCCTTCGGGTCAGCATCAAGGCAGGCCGACGGCAGCGCTCCGGGCGTCAGCGCCGCTGCGTTCGCCTCGGGCACGGCGGCGGCCTTGGTCACGCCAACGTTGGTGGAGCCGGCCACAACCAGCACCAACGCAAGGAAGAACGCCATGAGACGGGTGCCGTGCCGCCTATTTTTGTGCAGCCATGATCGACTATGGGAATGAGACATGGAGGACTTCTCTCTGTCCGATCATGGCGCGCAGGGTGGAATCGGGAAGTCGACTCCGACAGATCATGGCGCCGGACTTCCAGGCCCACCCGCTGCCTGACCTGGGACAAGTAGGGGATCCGACGCTCGCCTCGACGTACACCGTCGATGGTCCGTCGTCAGTTGTCGGTCGTCAGTTCTTTACATCGATGATCTTTGTGTAAAATTCATAGATCTACAAGTCTCGAATCGATTACAGTCATTGGTCTCCCCGGCCCAGCCACCCCACGCAGCGCAAGCCGAGGTGGGCCCACCGACGGGTCCGGCCAGAGCGGACCACGTCCCCGACGGCCTTCACGCAGCGCCGATCCGACCCCGTCGACGCACCGACGCGACTACCCTCGGTCAGGGAAGAGGTGGCGGCGCGGGGAGGTGGGGCCGTTCGCGGACCGCCTCCACCGCGCCAGGCGGGACACACGTCCGCACCAGCGGGGACCAACGGCCCTGCCCCATCCTCTCGGCGGCGACGAAGCTGGACGTGGCCGGGAAAACCCGGGACACCGGATGCGACGTCCCCGATTTCGCGAGAGGCTTACGCAGCATGGACTCCGCTGTTGACCTGCACAGCCCTCTGACCGAAGACGAACTGCGTCGGCTGGACGCCTACTGGCGCGCCGCGAACTACCTCACCGTCGGGCAGATCTACCTGCTGGACAACCCGCTGCTGCGGGAGCCGTTGACAGTCGACGACATCAAGCCGCGACTGCTCGGCCACTGGGGCACCAGCCCCGGCCTCAACCTGATCTACGCCCACCTCAACCGGGTGATCGTTGCCCGCGACCTGAACGCCATGCTGGTCACCGGCCCCGGCCACGGCGGCCCGGCCATCGTGGCCAACACCTGGCTGGAGGGCACCTGGTCGGAGCGCTACCACGACGTGGCGCGCGACGAGGCCGGGATGTCCAAGCTGTTCCGCCAGTTCTCCTTCCCCGGCGGCATCCCCAGCCATGTGGCGGCGGACGTGCCGGGCTCGATCCACGAGGGCGGTGAGCTGGGGTACGCGCTGAGCCACGCCTACGGCGCCGCGTTCGACCACCCGGACCTCGTGGTGGCCTGCGTCATTGGCGACGGTGAGGCGGAGACCGGGCCACTGGCCGGCAGTTGGCTCTCCAACGTGTTCCTCAACCCGGCGCGCGACGGGGCGGTGCTGCCCATCCTGCACCTCAACGGCTACAAGATCGCCAACCCGACCGTGCTGTCCCGGATCCCCGAGGCCGACCTGCTCGACCTGATGCGCGGATCGGGCTACCAGCCGTACGTGGTGGCCGGCGACGACCCGGCGCAGGTGCATGGCACGCTCGCCGCGACGATGGACCGGGCACTGGACGAGATCGCCGAGATCCAGCGGCGGGCCCGCTCCGGCGGCGTCGTCGAACGCCCCCGCTGGCCGATGATCATCCTGCGGACGCCGAAGGGCTGGACCGGTCCCGCCGAGGTCGACGGCATCCAGGTGGAGGGCACCTACCGTGCCCACCAGGTGCCGCTGTCGGGCGTACGCGACAACCCGGCGCACCTGGCCGAGCTGGAGCAGTGGCTGCGCAGCTACCGACCGGAGGAGCTGTTCGACGCCACCGGCGCGCCGGTGGACGAGCTGCGGACGCTGCCGCCGCGCGGTGACCGGCGGATGAGCGCCAACCCGGTCACCAACGGCGGCGTGGTGCTGCGGGACCTGACCCTGCCGGACTTCCGCGACTACGGCGTGGAGGTCCCCGAGCCGGGCACGCCGATGGCCGGCGCGACCGGTGTGCTCGGTCCGTGGATCCGCGACGTGATCAGCGCCAACCCGGAGACGTTCCGACTGTTCGGCCCGGACGAGGTCGCCTCCAATCGGCTGGGTGCCGCCTTCGAGGTGACCGACCGGGCGTGGGTGGCCGCGACGGTGCCCGGCGACGAGCACCTCTCCCCCGACGGGCGGGTCATGGAGGTGCTCTCCGAGCACCTGTGCCAGGGCTGGCTGGAGGGTTACCTGCTGACCGGCCGGCACGGCGTGTTCACCAGCTACGAGGCGTTCATCCACATCGTCGACTCGATGCTCAACCAGCACGCCAAGTGGCTGAAGGTGACCCGGGCCATCCCCTGGCGTCAGCCGATCGCCTCGCTGAACTACCTGCTGTCCAGCCACGTCTGGCGGCAGGACCACAACGGCTTCTCCCACCAGGATCCGGGCTTCATCGACCACGTCGTCAACAAGAAGGCCGAGGTGGTGCGGGTCTACCTCCCGCCGGACGCGAACACGCTGCTCGCCACGATGGACCACTGCCTGCGCAGCCGGCACTACATCAACGTGGTGGTGGCCGGTAAGCAGGCCGCGCCGAACTGGCTGACGATGACGGAGGCGATCCAGCACACGCGGCGTGGCCTGGGCATCTGGGAGTGGGCCAGCAACGACGGCGGCACCGAACCGGACGTGGTGCTCGCCTGCTGCGGAGACGTGCCCACCCTGGAGACGCTGGCCGCCGTCGAGCTGCTGCGCCAGCACCTCCCGGAGTTGAAGGTGCGCCTGGTCAACGTGGTCGACCTGATGCGGCTCCAGCCGGACACCGAGCATCCGCACGGTCTGACCGACAGAGAGTTCGACACCATCTTCACCGAGGACCGGCCCATCATCTTCGCGTACCACGGCTACCCGTGGCTGATCCACCGCCTCACCTACCGGCGGATCAACCACGAGAACCTGCACGTGCGCGGTTACAAGGAGGAGGGCACCACCACCACCCCGTTCGACATGGTGATGCTCAACGACCTGGACCGCTTCCACCTGGTCATCGACGTCATCGACCGGGTGCCCGGGCTGGCCGCCAGCGCCGCGCACCTGCGTCAACGGATGGTCGACGCCCGGCAGGCGGCCCGCGACTACACCCGCCGGTACGGCGAGGACGACCCCGAGGTCGCCGAGTGGCGCTGGATCCGCGAAACCGACCCGACCACCCCCTGAAGCTGGATCCGCGAAACCGACCCGACCACCCCCTGAAGGAGGACGACGTGCGCGACGCGGAGATCCTGGTTGGCTACGACGGCTCCACCGACGCCTCGCTGGCCCTGAACTGGGCCGTGCAGGAGGCGCGGCACAGCGGCCAGCCGGTGCGGCTGGCGTACGTCTTCGAATGGCTGACGGTGGCCAGTTGGGTCGGCCCGGGGGTGGCGCCCGGCGTGTGGCCCGACGACACCGCCCGCCGGCAGGTCGACGAGCTGGTCCGCAAGGCCGCGGCGGACGCCGCCGCGGCCAACCCCGGGCTGAAGATCACCGGTGAGGTGTACGACGGGCCGCCCACCTTGGTGCTCCAGGAGCGCTCGGCCGAGGCCGGGCTGCTGGTGCTCGGCAGCCGGGGCCACGGCGGATTCGGCGGCCTGCTGGTCGGGTCGACGGCGGTGTCCGTCGCCGCGCACGCCCACTGCCCGGTCGTGGTGGTCCGCGACGGGGTCGGCAGCGCCGCCACCGACACGTCGAGCCGCCCGGTGGCGGTCGGCGTGGACGGCTCGGAACCCTCGCTGGTGGCGCTCGGCTTCGCGGCTGAGCGGGCGGTGCAGCGGCAGGTGCCGTTGCGCGTCCTGCACGCCTGGACACCGGGCCCCGGCGGAGCGGCCGGGGTGCCCGACGAGCGGGCCGCCGTGGACGAGGCGCTGGAGCCGTGGCGACGGACCTACCCCGAGCTGCCGATGACCGTCGACCTGGTGTCGACCAGCCCGGCGGCGATGCTGATCGAGGCGAGTCGGGACGCACTGCTGGTGGTGGTCGGTAGCCGGGGCCGGGGCGGGCTGGCCGGCATGCTGCTCGGCTCGGTCAGCCAGCAGCTCATCCAACACGCCCGCTGCCCCGTCGCGGTGGTCCGCGAACGCTGAGCACCGCGGGCGTAACGACCCGGCGGGGACGGGACCTGTGGCCCTGCGGAGACACCACCGGGTGTCGCAGGATGAGGCGGCAACCCCGGCGCGGCGGCGCGCCGTGCGGCACGATGAGCAGAGACGGAAAGGTCGTGACCATGAGTCAGGAAAGCCAGCTGACCACCGCGCTGGCGGAGGCCGCCGCCACCGCCGGCCACGCCCCCTCGGTGCACAACACCCAGCCGTGGCGCTGGCGGGTGCTGCCCGACGCGTTGGAGCTGCGCTCCGTCGCCGACCGGCAGCTCGCCGCCAGCGACCCCGACGGGCGACTGCTCGCCATCAGCTGCGGCACCGCCCTGCACCACGCCCGACTGGCGCTGGCCGCCGAGGGGTGGCGCGCCGTGGTGGAACGGCTGCCCGACCCGGCCGACACCGAGCTGCTGGCCCGGCTGACCGACCTCAGCCACACCACGGCCGACCCGGACGCCATGCGCATGGTGCAGTGCATGCAGGTGCGGCACACCGATCGCCGGCCGGTCAGCGACGAGCCGGTGCCGCCCACGGCGATCCAGGAGATCACCCGGGCGGTCAGCGCGGAAGGCTGCCGGTTGCAGATCCTCGACCGCGACCAGGTGCTGGAGCTGGCCGCCACCGCCGGGCACGCCGACACTGTCGAGGCCGAGGACACGGAGATGCGTACCGAGCTGGCGTACTGGACCAGCCGGGCCGGCTCGGGCACCGGTCTGCCGGCGGAGGTGCTGCCCGAGCAGCCCGCGCAGACCACCGTCCCGGGGCGTGACTTCGGTCGGCCCGGCAGCCTGCCGGTGGGTCCCGGGCACGACCAGATGGCGGTGTACGCGATGCTGCACGGCGACGAGGACGAACGGGACAGCTGGCTGCGCGCCGGCGAGGCGCTCTCCGCCGGTTGGTTGACCGCCACCCGGCTCGGCGTGTCGGTGGTGCCGCTCAGCGCGGTGGTGGAGGTGCCGGGCACCCGGCAGACCCTGCGTCAGCTGCTCTCCGGCATCGGCTTCCCGTACCTGGTGCTGCGGTTGGGCATCGCCGATCCGACCCGGTCCGGCCCGCCGCACACGCCACGGTTGACCACCGCCCAGGTGGTCGACACCTCGGCCGTGCGCTGACGGCCCCTGACGACGGGCGACGCCAGCGCTACCATCCCCCGATGACCAGCAGCACCCCCTCGCCCCGGCAGGAACCGTCCACGACACCGTCGCTCGGGCTGAGCCCGCTGTCGCGGGTCCGTCTCGACGAGCTGCTGCAGGAGATGCTGGTCCGCGTCGGTGAGGTGGTGACCAGCCGGGAGCGGCTGCGGGCCCTGCTGGACGCGGTGGTCGGCATCGGCACCAACCTGGATCTGCGTACCACCCTGCAACGCATCGTGCAGGCGGCCTGCGAGCTGGTCGGCGCCCGGTACGGCGCGCTCGGCGTGGTCGGCCCGGACCGGCTGCTGCACGACTTCATCGTCCACGGCATCACCCCCGAGCAGCATGAGCGGATCGGTGACCTGCCGCACGGGCGGGGCGTGCTCGGTCTGCTCATCGACGACCCCCGCCCGCTGCGGATGCCCGACATCACCCAGCACCCCCGCTCCTACGGCTTCCCGGCCAACCACCCGCCCATGCACAGCTTCCTGGGGGTGCCGGTCCTCATCCGCGACCAGGTCTTCGGCAACCTCTACCTGGCGGAGAAGCAGGGCGGCGCGCAGTTCACCGAGGACGACGAGGAGATCGTCGTCGCGCTCGCCGCCGCCGCCGGCGTGGCCATCGAGAACGCCCGCCTGTACGCCGTGGCGCACCGGCGGCAACGCTGGCTCGCCGCCACCGCCGAGATCACCACGGTGCTGCTCGGCGAGGTACGCCGTACCGACGCGTTGGCGCTGGTCGCCCGCCGGGCCCGCGAGGTCGCCGAGGCCGAGCTGGCGTTGGTGCTGCTCTACGACAGCGACACCGAGCACTTCTCGGTGGAGGTTGTCGACGGCGCCGACGCGCAGGCCCATCCGCTGGTCGGCGCGGTGCTGCCCGCCGCCGACACCAGTTTCGGCGCGGCCGTCGCCGAGGGCCGGCACGACCAGGTCGACGATCTGGCGCACGCCGCGCCGTGGCCGGCGCTGCTGCACACCGGCCCGGCGATGATCTCACCGCTCGCCACCGCCGAAACCCTGCACGGCGTGCTGATCGTGGCGCACCGGCCGGAGCGCGGCGGGGGTGCCAGCGAGGAGGACGTGGCGCTGCTGGGCAGCTTCGCGGGGCAGGCGGCGCTGGCCATGGAACGGGCCCGGGGCCAGGAGGAGCGGGAACTGCTGGTGGTCCTGGAGGACCGGGAGCGCATCGCCCGTGACCTGCACGACGTCGTGATCCAACGGCTCTTCGCCACCGGCCTGCAACTGCAGAGCGCCGCACCGATGGGCCGCCCGGAGGTGGCCAAGCGGATCAACGCCGCCGTCGACGATCTCGACGCCACCATCCGGGACATCCGCCGGACCATCTTCGAGCTGCGTACGCCGATGACCTCGGAGCTGCGCACCGAGATCCGGACGGCGATCGAGGCGGCCGCCGAGTCCCTGGGTTTCAAGCCGCATCTGGAGCTGGCCGGGCCAGTGGACAGCGCCGTGCCCGACGCCATCCGTCCGGACCTGACCGCGGTGCTGCGCGAGGCGCTGTCCAACGTCGTCCGCCACGCCCAGTGCACCCGCGTCGACGTGGCCGTACGCGTCGACGCCGGTCACGTCACTGTGACGGTCAGCGACAACGGGGTGGGCTGTGACCCGGCCGCCGCCCGGGGTGGTCTGGTCAACCTGCGCGAACGTGCCAGCCGTCTCGCCGGCACCTTCACGATCCTCGGCGTCGAACCGCACGGCACCGAGCTGCGCTGGACCGTGCCGCTGCGCGACTGACCTCCGCGACCCCGGTCAGGGTGTCTTGCCGAGGAGGCGGGTGGCCAGAACGGCGGCCTGGGTGCGGCGCTCCAGACCCAACTTGGCCAGCACGCTGGAGACGTAGTTCTTCACGGTCTTCTCCGCGAGGAACATCCGACCGGCGATCTCCCGGTTGGTCAGCCCCTCCGCCACGTACTCCAGGATCCGCCGCTCCTGCTCGGTGAGCGACTTCAGCTCGCGCGGCTGCTCAACGCCGTTGCGGATGCGTTCCAACACCCGGGTGGTGATCGCCGGGTCGAGCAGCGACTGCCCGGCGGCGACCCGGCGGACCGCGTCGACCAGGTCGGTGCCCCGGATCTGCTTGAGCACATACCCGGCGGCACCAGCCATGATCGCCGCGAACAGCGCCTCGTCGTCCTCGTACGAGGTGAGGATCAGGCCCTTGATGGACGAGTCGACGGCCCGGACGTCCCGGCACACGTCGATGCCGTTGCCGTCGGGCAGTCGCGCGTCGAGGATCGCCACGTCGGGTCGCAACGCCGGGATGCGACGGGCCGCCTCCTGCGCCGAGCCGGACTCGCCCACCACCTCGATGTCACCGCTGCTCTGCAGCAGGTCGGCCAGGCCACGACGGACGACCTCATGGTCGTCGAGGAGGAACACACGGATCATCAGTCGTTTCTACCCGCTGCCCGGGGCCCGGCGCACGGGCCGAAGGTCCCGACCAGTGGGCCGCGAGCGGGCGCTCGGTCCCGACCGGTCGGGACGTCCGGCCCTGCTCGGCGACCGCCGAAGAGTGGACCGTGAAGGTACGGCCACCCGGCACCACCCGCCGCCGGCCGCACCGGGAGAGGAGCACCGCCATGGAGATCGGCTACACCGCGACCCAGCTGCGGACCGCCGCCGTGGACGCGGTCCGGGCACCGTCGTTGCACAACACCCAACCGTGGCGGCTACGGCTGCGCGACGGCGGCATCGAGGTGCTGGCCGACCCGGGCCGCCGGCTGCCGGCGACCGACCCGAGCGGGTGGGGCGTCCGGGTCGCCTGCGGCGCGGCGCTGTTCAACCTGCGGATCGCCCTGGCCGTCGCCGGCACCCCGGCCCGGGTGCGGCTGCGCCCCGACCCGGCCCAACCGGACCTGCTGGCCCGGCTGGTGCCGGACGTCCCGCGCCGGCCCACCCCCGCCGAGCAGAGCCTGTACGCGGCCATCCCCCGCCGGTTCAGCAACCGACTGCCGTTCTGGCCCGACCCGGTGCCCGCCGACGCCCGGTGGCGCCTCGGCGAGGCGGCCCGCGCCGAACAGTGCTGGTTGGAACTACTGATCGGGGTGAGCGCGGTCTCCGCGTTCGGCGAGATCGCGCGCGGCGCGCACCGGGTGCTGGAACGCGACCCCGCGTACCGGGCCGAGCGTGAACGGTGGCTGCGTCGCGAGTTCGCCCCGGACGGCGTACCCAGCTCGGCCGGTGGCCCGCAGGGCGAGCCGCAGGATGTCCTGCCGGCCCGCGGCTACGGTGGGCGCGACCGTGCCCCCGGCCGGGACTTCGAACCGGAACCTCTGGTGGGGGTGCTGGGCTCGGCGGGCAACACCGCGGTGGACCAGGTGATCGCCGGGCAGGCCCTGCAACGGCTGCTGCTCACCGCCACGGACGCCGGGCTCAGCGTGTCGATGCTCTCCCAGCCGATCGAGGTGCCGTCGGCGCGGGAGCAACTGCGGCTGTCGCTGGGCCGCTTCGGCACCCCCCAGATGGTGCTGCGGATCGGGTACGGCCAACCGGGCCGACCGACCCCCCGACGTGAGGTCGACGAGGTGCTGGAGCTGCCGGTGGTGCCCGCCTGACCCGCCGGGGCACGCTCAGCCGGCGAGGACGGCGGCCTCCCGGGCCGGGTCCAGCCCGACCGGGCCGCGCTGCGGTCGCCCGGCGCGCGGCGGAACCGCGCCGACCTCACGCAGCCAACGCCAGGTGTCCTCGACGGTCTCGGTCACCGGCCGGCAGGTCAGCCCGGCGGCCAGCGCGCGGGTCACGTCCTGCTCCAGCAACCCCCGGTACGGGTGGCCGCGCGGCATCCAGATCGGCAGGTCGCTCCACGGCTCCACGCCGGCGGCGAGGATGGTCGTCGGTTCGGTCCAGCGCAGCCGGGCGGCGGCACCGGTGGCGGCCACGCACGCGTCGAGCAGCTCCCCCATCGTGGTCTGCGTCGGCCGGCCGACCGCGTTGACAGTGCCGCCCACCCCTCGGGCCCCCGCGTCCAGCATCCACCCCGCCAGGTCGCGAACGTCGACGTACTGCACCGGCAGGTCGGCCGGCCCGGGGGCGAGCACGTCCCCGCCACGCTCGATGCGCCGCAGCCACCAGGGCAGCCGGCCGATGTCCTCCCCCGGGCCCAGGATCAGACCGGCCCGGGCGATCAGCGCACGCGTGCCGAACACCCCCCGCACGGCACCCTCGGCGCCGGCCTTGAGCTGCGGGTAGTCGCCGTCGACGGCGTCCGGGTCGGCGTCCACCACCGGGGAGTCCTCATGCAACCCGGTGGCGGCGTGGTCGGTGTAGACGGACCCGCTGGACACGTACACGTAGTGGCCGACCGAGGCGAGCAGGGCGCGGGCGGCGGCGCCGGCAGCCCGCGGGGCACCGTCCCAGGTGTCCACCGCCACGTCCCACTCGCCGCCGGCCAGGGCCGCCAGGCCGTCGGGCGCGGTGCGGTCACCCCGCAACCGGTGTACGCCGGGCGGCACCACGCCGTGCAACCCCCGGTTGAACACCGTCACCGACCAGCCGCGGCGCACCGCCTCGGTGACAGTCGCCCCGCCCACAAAGCCCGTACCGCCCAGCACCAGCAATCTCATGCGCTCCACAGTGCCGACCCGGGGCGGCGCGGCACACCCCTGTTCACCAGCAGCGGATCTGCCCGTGGCAGAACCAGCGGGGCGCGGTCACTCACCCGCCCTCGCCGGGCGCGGCCAGCGCGGTGCGGCGGCGTAGCAGCGCCGCCCTCGCCCGGCGGGCCGCCCGCAGGTGCGCGCCCGCCAGGACGCCGAGCACCAGCACCATCCCCAGCAGCACCGGCTCGAACTCGTGCCGCACCACGCTGATGACCAGCGCACCGACGCTGAAGGCCAGCCAGGCGCCGACGCCGAGCCAACCGGCGACCACCCGGTCCCGGGCGAACAGGGGGGTCCGTCGGGTCACGGCCCAGCCGCCGAACGCCGCCCAACACAGGCCGATCGCCACCAGCGCGGCGAAGGCCACGCTGGTGCGTGTCGGTAGCTCGGGCTCGGTCGCCCAGAGCAGACCGATCAGGCCGCTCCCGGTGAGACCGGTGAAGCCCACGGCCAGGTATCCGACCCGCCTGCGCAACGACAACGGCGCGTCCAGTCGCGCCAGTACCTCTTCCGGAGTCATGCTTCGTACCCCTTCCGCACCAGCTCACGGCGTAACAACGTGCGGGCCCGGTTGAGCCGCGACTTGACGGTGCCGACGGGGACGGCGCAGATCTGCGCGCAGGCGTCCAGCGGCAGATCCTCCAGGTAGAACAGCAGAAGCACCTCCCGTTCCCGGGCGGGTAGCTCCGCCAGCGCGCCGGCGAGGGTCTCCCGGTTGACGACCCCCTCGGCCTCGTCGTCGCCCGGCAGGTCGTCGATCGGTTCGGGTTCCGGGCGGGCGTACGCGTCCCGCAGCCGGTTCATCACCGCCCGGCGGGCGATGGTGAAGAGCCACGGCGTGAACCGGTCCGGCTGCCGCAGCCTCGGCAGCCCCCTGAGGACCGCCAACCAGATCTCCTGCACCACATCGTCGTCGGACCCACCGAGCATCCGCCCGACGTACCGTTCGACCGCCGGATGCCAGCCCTGCACCAGTTGGGCGAACGCCTCCCGTTCGCCCAACTGGCAGCGGACCACCAGCAACTCATCGCTCATCGATCCTCCTTCGCCTGTTCAGTCGGTGCGGGCGTCCGGCAGGTTCACGACGCGCGCCACAGCGGGGACCGGCGTCGGCGGGTGGCGGGGTGCGGCAGTGGTCGCAGAGCTGGTCCAGGATGCAGGAAAGCCACGCAGGGGCATGGTCAACGGAGCCGCCGATTGCGAAACTGCTTCAATCTGCGTCAGCACGGGCAATCGAGGCCCTTGACGCAATTGGTGACCACGCGTGCCGCCCAGGTGACATCACGTGCCGGACCGGTGGGCCTGACCGCTACCCGAGGCCGGTTCGACGTCGGCACAACCCGGATGGAGGGGAATGTCAGGCACGCCGCTGTCCCTGCCGCAGCCGTCCGCGCGGGCCCCCGAGTTCGGCGGGAACGCGCTCATCGTCTGCGAGAACCTGGTGCGGATCTACCAGACCGGTTCGATCGAGGTGCAGGCACTGCAGGGTCTGGACCTGGCCGTGGAGAGCGGTGAGCTGGTCGCCGTGGTCGGTGCCTCCGGGTCGGGCAAGTCGACGCTGCTCTCCATCCTCGCCGGCATCGACGCGCCCACCGCCGGGCGGGTCCGGGTCGACCGGTGGAACCTGCTGGCGATGTCCCGCGCGGACCGGGTGGACTACCGGCGGCGCACCGTCGGGTTCGTACGGCAGCAGACGGCGAGCAACCTGATCCCCTACCTGACCGCACGCGAGATGGTGGACCTGCCGATGACGGCGGCCCGCACCGCGAAGGAGGAACGTCGGGAGCGCGCGGCCGAACTGCTGGACAGCCTCGGTGTCGCCGACTGCGCCGATCGCCGCCCGGGCCAACTCTCCGGAGGGCAGCAGATGCGGGTCGCGATCGCGGTGGCGCTGGCCAACCAGCCGCGCGTCCTGCTCGCCGACGAGCCGACCGGCGAGCTGGACGCGGCCACGTCCGCGGAGGTCTTCGGCGTGCTGCGCGACGTCAACCGGCGCTACGGCGTCACCGTCGTCGTGGTGACCCACGACCCGGCGGTCAGCGGCCAGGTCGAACGAACGGTCGCGATCCGGGACGGGCGCACCAGCAGCGAGGTGCTGCGCCGCACCACCACCGACGCGGCGGGCGACACCCACATGATCGCCGAGGAGTACGCGGTGATGGACCGGGCCGGGCGGGTCCAGGTGCCCCGCGACTTCCGCCAGGCGCTGGCGCTGACCCGACGGGTCCGGCTGGCCCTGGAACCCGACCACATCACGATCCGCCCCGATTCGGAGACC
Source organism: Micromonospora sp. SD19 (assembly GCF_054462275.1). Classification (NCBI taxonomy): domain Bacteria; kingdom Bacillati; phylum Actinomycetota; class Actinomycetes; order Micromonosporales; family Micromonosporaceae; genus Micromonospora; species Micromonospora sp. SD19. The sequence goes on along the minus strand of NZ_JBTLMN010000003.1, from coordinate 506,118 downwards.
CGCGCATGAGTGCCGAGCCGCTGCTGCGCGTGCGCGACGTACACCGGAGCTTCCGCACCGGGCCGACCGTCGTGCACGCCCTGCGCGGCGTGTCGTTCGACGTGGCGGCCGGTGCCATGGTGGCGCTCGTCGGCCGGTCCGGTTCGGGCAAGACCACACTGCTCAACGTCATCGGGGGCCTGGACCGCCCGGACGCCGGCACCGTGCACGTCAACGGCACCGACGTCGCCGCGCTCGACGAGGACGGTCTGTCCCGGCTGCGGCGCGAGACGGTGTCGTACGTCTTCCAGAGCTTCGGGTTGATCCCGGTGCTGTCGGCGGCGGAGAACGTCGCCGCCCCGCTGCGGCTGGCCCGCGTCGCCCCGGCCGAGCGCGAGCGGCGAGTCGGGTTGCTGCTGGAGCTGGTCGGCCTGGCCGACCACGCCCGGCAGCGGCCGGCCGAGCTGTCCGGCGGCCAACAGCAGCGGGTGGCGATCGCCCGCGCGCTGGCCGCCTCGCCCCGGCTGCTGCTCGCCGACGAGCCCACCGGGCAACTGGACGCCGAGACGGGCCTGTCGGTGATGGCCCTGCTGCGCGGGATCGTGGAATCCGAAGGCGTCACCGTCCTGGTGTCCACGCACGACGCGGTGATGATGGCCCTGGCCGACCGGGTGATCCGCATCCACGACGGGCACCTCGACGAACAGGCGGCCGGCCAGCCGTACGAGCCCGTGCCGGACGCCAGGTGACGCGTCGATGCTGAGGCTGGTCAGCCGGCGCGCCCGCGCGCAGTGGCCGTTGCTGGCGGCCCTCCTCGGGGTCGTCACCATCGGCGCGACACTGCTGGGCACCTGCACCCTGCTGGTCACCCGCACCGCCGAGCGGGCGCTGGAGATCGCCATGGCCGACGCCGCCCCCGCCGCCGTCGACGTGACCGTCTACACCGGCACCGTCGAGGGCCCGGACGCGCGCTCCGTCGCCGCCGACACCCGCGCCGTGGTGACCTCCGCGCTCGCACCGTTCCCCGTGACGACCACCGCGCGGGCGTCGACGGTGCTACGGGCGCTGCCGCCCGCGCTCGCCCCGGGCACCACAGTGCCGGCCCAGGCGTACCTGTCGGGGCTGGACGACCTGCCGGCCCGAGCCGAGCTGATCACCGGACGCTGGCCGCGGCACCCGGGCGACGCGGTGCTGCTGGAGTCCACCGCCCAACTGCTCGGCCTCACCCCCGGTCGCCAGGTGCGCCTCGGCGCCGAACTGGCCCACGCCCCCGTCCCGGCCGTCGATGTGACAGTCGTCGGCGTGGTTCGCCCGCTGCCGGGGCGCGGCTGGGACCGCGACCCGTTGGCCGCGGCCGGCTCGGCCATCGGCTACCGCGACGGTCGCTTCATGCAGCCGGTCAACGCCTACGGCCCGTTCCTCGTCGACCTCGCCGACCTGGTCAGCACCGGCGCCACAGTGGATCGGATGGAGGTCACCGCCCACCCGGACCTGTCCAACCCCAACCGTCGCGACCTGGAGACCGTGGCCGGGGCCATCCGCAGCGCCGACCGCCGGCTGGCCGGCACCCTCGGTGACCGCGTCCAGCTCGCCCGGGTCTCCTCCGACCTGTCGTCGACAGTGCGGGCAGCCGACGACCAGCAGCACGTCACCGCCGCCGTCGTGCTCGCCATCGCCGTCCTCGGCGGTGTCCTGGCCGCGACGGCACTCGTCCTCGCCGGCCGGCTGGCCGCCGACCTGCGCGCCGACGAGACCGCCCTACGGTCCGCCCTGGGCACCAGCCGCCGCCAACTCGCCGCCACCGCGACACTCGAGGCCGGGCTCGTCGCCGCCGTCGCCGCCGCGCTCGCGACACCGGCCTCGTCGGTGGTGCACGCCGGCCTGACCCACCTGCCGCCACTGGACCGCGCCGGCCTGACCGTCGGGCCGGGCGTCACCGGCGCCCAGGTCCTCGCGGTCGTCGGCGGCGCGCTGGCGCTCGCCGCCGCACTCACCGTCCTGGCGGTCCGGCCCGCCCCGGCGGCCGGCGACCGGCGTACCCGCCGGGAACTGCTGGCCCGCTCCGGCGCCGACCTGGTGCTCGCGGTGTTCGCCGCCGCCGGCTGGTGGCAGCTGTACGCGCAGCCCACCGCCGCCAGCCCCCGCGCCGACGCGGTCCGGGTGCTCGCGCCGGCGCTGTTGCTCACCGCCGGCGCCGCACTGGCGCTCCGGGTGGTGCTACCCGCCCTGCGCGGCGCCGACCGGCTGGCGTACCGCGCCCGCGGGCTGGCGCTTCCGCTGGCGCTCTCCGAGGCCGCCCGCCGGCCGCAGGCGGTCGCCGCCGGGCTGCTCGTCGGGCTGGCCTGCGCGGCCGGAACGTTCGGCGTCGCCTTCGACAGCACGTGGCACCAGTCGCAGCGCGACCAGGGGGCGCTGTCCGTCGGCACCGACCTGGCACTGACCCTCAGCACGGCACCGGTGCCCGGAGACGGCGCGGTCGTCAGCGCGGCCACCGCCGGGGCGGTGAGCCCGGTCCTGCACCGTGGCACCGCCGTCGGTCAGTGGCTCGGCACCGCCGGCGATCCGGCACGCCTGGTCGCCGTGGACACCACCCGCGCCGACGCGCTGCTGCGCGGGCGACTGGACGGCGACCGCGGCTGGGCGGAGCTGGGTGCCACGCTGGCCCCACCCACCCGCGTCACCGGCCTCGCCGTCGCGGCCAACGCCCCGCTCGTCCTGAGCGGAACCGCTGCCGGCGACACCCCGCTCGCCGTGACGCCCCGGCTGCTGCTGCAGGACGCCACCGGCCTCCGCACGTCCTGCACCGGTCCCGCCCTCCCGCTCGACGGCCGGGAGTTGCGGCTGCCCAGCTGCGCGACCGCTGCCGGGCTGCGCCTCGTCGCGGTCGCCCTGCCGGTCGTCGCCGACCCGGCCGGCGGCACCGTCGCCGTGGCCGTCACGCTCACCGTGCCGCCCGCCGGGTCGACCGAGACACCCACTGACGGATCGGACTGGACCGCGACGTCCGCGCCGCCGGTGCCGAACAAGGTGACCGACCCGAGCGTCACGCTGTCCGCCACACCGGCCGGAACCGCGCTGCGGATGGCCGCGACCGTCGAGCTCGACGGCGCCCCGGACGCCGCCCGGACCCTCGTCGCCACCGCCTTCCCGGACCCCGGCCCGGTGCCCGTCGCCGTCTCCGCCCGCTTCGCCAGCGAGGTGGGTGCGCACCCGGGCAGCACGCTCAGCGTCACCGTCGGCATCACGCCCGTTCCGGTCATCGTCACCGAGGTCGTGCCGACGGTGCCGTCCGCCCCGGGCGCCGTCGCCGTCCTGGCCGACCTGGACATGCTGTCGCGCGCCCGCGCCGTCACCGGCGACCTGACGTTCCCGGTCGACGCCTGGTGGGTCGGTCACCCCACCGGCCCCGGTGCCGTCGAGCGGGCCACCGCCCTGCACCTGGGCACCGTCGCGACCCGTGAGTCGGAGACCGCCCGCCTCATCGGCGGTCCGCTGCGCGCCGGGGTGCCGGGCGCGCTCCGGCTCATCGTCCCGGCCGCGGCCCTGCTGCTGCTCGCCGGCGTCGTCCTGCACGTCACCTGCGACCTGCAGGTCCGCGCCGTCGAGGTGGCGCGGCTGCGCGGCCTGGGAATGTCCCGGCGCGGCATCCGGGCCGTGCTGCTCGGCCAGCACGCCGGCGTGCTGCTGCCCCTGCTCGCGGCGGGCGCGGCCGTCGGCGCGCTCGCCACCGGGGTCGTCGCTCCCCTGCTCGTACGCTCCGACACCGGCGCCGCGCCCATCCCGGCCGCCCAGCCACACTGGCCGTGGCCAGCCGAGGCCGCACTGCTCGCCGTACTGCTGGCCGGCTGCCTGCTGGCGGTCGCCGTCGTGGTCACCGTCCAGGTCCGCCGGGCCGACGCCGCGCACCTGCGGGTGGCACCGTGAACCGGTGGCTGACCCGCCGGTGGCCGGCGCCGCACTGGCCGAGCATCCGTGGCCGGGCCCGTGCCGACGCCGGTCCGCTGCTGCTCACCGCCGCCGTCATCGCGGCCGTCGCACTGCTCGCCGGGGCCGTGCCGGCGCTGCTGCGCGCCGCCGCCGACGACGCCGTCCAGGACGCGGTCCGCCGCGCCGGCAACGACGCGAACGTCCTCGTACACGCCGACTGGGAACGCGACGACGGCCCGAACGGCGGGCGGATCCGGACCGCCGGTCTCGCCGACGACGTCGAGGACTTCCGCGCCCGGGCGACATACGCGCTCGGGGCCGACCTGGACGCCGCGCTGCTCCCGCCCGTCGCCGTCGTCAGCGGCCCGATCCTCAGCATCACCGAGGGCAGCGTGCCGCGTACCTTCCAGTTCACCTACCTGGCCGACGACCGCGACGGCCCGGCGGTGACCTGGATCGCCGGTAGTGCGCCCGGTTCGCCCTTCCCCGACGAGCCCGTCGAAGCCCCCTACGACGGGCCGCCCTGGCCGGTGCAGGTCGGCCTCGCCGAGACGGCCGCCGCCGCACTCAACCTCGGCCCCGGCGATCGGCTCCCGGTCAAGGACGGCCAGGGACGCGACAGGGACGTGCGGATCAGCGGGATCTACCGACCCGTGGACAGCACCGACAGCACCTGGCGACTCGCCCCGGCGCTCCTGGGCCCCCTGCCCGGCGCTGACGGTGTGGGGATCACCCGGTTCGCCGGCCTGCTGTCACGCGAGTCGCTACCGGACGCCCGGCTCGCCGTCGACGAGGACCAACTGCGGCGCACCGTCCACTTCGCCCCCGAACCCGGCGCGCTCACCTGGGACACCACGGCGACGCTCGCCAACCAGGTGGTCGCGCTCAAGGCGGCCTCCGGCTCATCAGGCGCCCGCGACGGGTCCCTGCGCTGGGAATCGCAGCTCGACACCACACTGCGCGACGCCCGTACGCGCGGCAACGCCGCTTCCGCGCAGGCCGCCGTCCTGCTCACCGGGATCCTGACCGTCACGGTGCTGGTCCTGCTGCTCGCCGCCGCGCTACTGGTCCACCGCCGCACCCCGGCGTTGGGCGCCGCCCGGCAGCGCGGGGCGGCGTTACCCGACCTGGCCGCGGAGCTGACCATCGAGTCCACAGTGGTGTCGGTGTCGGCCGCCGCCGTCGGGCTCGCGCTCGCCCGCGCGGTCACTCCGGGCGTCTCCTGGACCTGGGCCGTTCCCGTGGTCCTGGCCGGCGCGGTCGCCGGGCCGGCGTTCGGCACCCTCGCCGCCGCCCGCGCCAGCCGCGACCGACGCCAGCCCGCCAACCCGGCCGCTCGGCGCTGGATCCGGGTCACCGGTCAGCTGCGCCGCGCCGCCGTGGAGGCGGCTGTCCTGATCGCCGCGGTCGCCGGGTTCGTCACACTGCACCAGCGTGGGCTCCTGCCCGACGCCGCCGACGGCGACACCGGTGAGCTGACCGGCGACCTGGTCCTGCCGGTCAGCGCCCTCGCTCTGGGCGGGCTCGTCGGCGCGCTGGTCCTGCTCCGGCTGCTGCCCCTCGGGGTGCGGTTCGCGCTCCGCCAGGCGCTGCGCTCGCGTCGCCCGCTGGCCGTGTTCAGTGCCGCCCGGGCGGCCACCACGGCCGGGCGCGCGTTGCCGCTGCTGGTTCTGGTCAGCGCCACGGCGCTCGCGTCGTTCGCGCTCATCCTCGGCAGCACCGTCGCCCGGGGTCTGGCCGACGGCGCGTGGAGCACCGTCGGCGCCGACGCCCGCCTCGACCTCGGCACCGACGCGCAGGCGGCGACGCCCGCACTGGCCGATCGCGTCGCCGCCGCACCCGGGGTGCAGCAGGTCGTCGTCGCGCAGGTGACCGAATCGGCGCGCGTCTTCGCCGAATCGACGCTGTTCACGCCCCGCCTGGTCGTCGTGGACGCCGCCGCGTTCCAGCGCCTGCTGGCCACCACCCCGTTGCCCGACGCGCCGGCGCTGGCCCGGCTCTCCGCACCGGCTCCCGCCCCCGGGGACGTACCGGCGTTGGTCCTGTCGAACGACAGCGAACTGCGGACCGGCGCCCGGCTGCAGCTACCCCGCGACGACGCTCCGGCGATCCGTCTCGCCGCGGTCGGTACCGCGCCCGCCGTCGGCGGCGCCGGCGACGTCGTCGTCGTGGACGCCACGGCCCTCGCCGCCGCCGGCCTGCCCGCCGTGGCGAACACCGTCTGGGTGACCGGTCCCGGCGCGGCGCGGGCCGTGTCGAACAGCGGCGTCGCCGCCGACGTCGTGCTGCGCGCGGACGTCCTGCGCGCGCAGCGGGTGGCTCCGCTGACCGCGGGGCTGCTGCGGCTGGCGTGGACGGCCGCCGCGGTGCTGGTGACGCTGGGGCTGCTCGGCCTCCTGCTGGCTGCCGCCGCCGGTACGTCGGAGCGCTGGCACACACTGGTCCGGCTGCGCACCCTCGGCCTGCGGCCCCGCGACGCCCGCTGGGTCGCCGCCGGAGAGCTGCTGCCGCCGGTCGTGGTCACCGCCGGGTACGGCCCACTACTCGGGGCACTGCTGGCCCGCCTGACGCTCGGCCCGCTCGACCTGCGGGTGCTCACCGGCCAGCCCGGCGACCCGGCGACGGTCCTGCCGTGGTGGCTGCTCGGCCTGGTGGGCGTGGTGCTGCTGGCGGTGGCCGCCACTGTCGTCCCGGTCGAGTCGGCGCTGCGGCGACGCGACCGGCTCAGTGAGGTGCTCCGCGCCGGCGAGTGAACAGACGCCCCCGGTGGTGCGGGCCGGAACGCCGAGGCCCGTCACCGGATGTCCGGTAACGGGCCAGTCGATGTGCCGGTGGAGATGGTGGGCGATACTGGGTTTGAACCAGTGACCTCTTCCGTGTCAAGGAAGCGCGCTCCCACTGCGCCAATCGCCCGTGGTGGCCCCCCGTGGGGGGCGGATCGCGAGCGGACGACGGGATTCGAACCCGCGACCCTCACCTTGGCAAGGTGATGCGCTACCAGCTGCGCTACGTCCGCACGTCCCCGACTCGCGTCGGCGACAGGTGAACTCTACCCGATGCCAAGATCGCTTGGCACGGCACCCTGGCCGGTCGGCGGTTGCGCTGGTCGCCACCGGGGTACTGAAGGGCTCGACAGCGCACCACACCCCCTTAAGGAGGCTGTCGTGGGTATCGGCACCAGCATCTTCCTGATCGCGCTCGGCGCGATCCTCACCTTCGCACTGGACGCGAGCGTCGGCGGCATCAACCTCGACGTGGTCGGCTGGATCCTGATGGGCGCCGGACTGCTCGGCCTGATCATGACCACGCTGATCTGGGGTCGCCGCCGTCAGGTGGTCACCACCACCGAACAGCCGGTGGAGTACCGCCAGGTCGAGGAGCGGCGGGACATCGCGCCGCCGCTGTGACCCGGCCCCCCGGCGCCGCTGACGGCGCCGCCCGGATCACCGTGACGCCGAGCCGGTCGCCCCGCTGAGGGACGGCCGGCTCGTCGCACGACGACCTTGGATACGCCGGACAGCGCGCGGCGCAGCCACACCGCTCAGCGCATCAACGCGTTGAGGGTGCCGTAGTCGAGGGCGTCCGCCAGCGCGCCGTACGTGCCCGCGCCGAGCGCCTCATCCGCCGCGCGGCGGGCGACCGTGTACGCGGCCTCCGCGACCGAGGAGCCGAGGCTCACCCGGGCCACCCCCAGCCGGGCCAACTCCGGCACTGTCGGCGCACCGGGCCCGGCCAGCACGTTCAGCGGCGCCGGCACCGGTCGCACCAGCTCTCGGATGGTCGCCAGGTCGACCACCCCCGGCACGAAGATGCCGTCCGCGCCGGCCGCAGGTAGGCATACGCTCGGGTCAGCGTCTCGTCGACGCCCCCGGCGCCGCTGAGGAACGTGTCGATCCGGGCGTTGACGAAGAGCGGCCGGCCTGGTGGTGACCCACCGAAGGGGCCGGTCGTTGCTCAGCGCCCGCACCGACCTCGCCGAGGTCCGGGTTACCGGGCGGCCCGCTGGTGGGCGGTCAGTCCAGGCAGGTGAGCGCGACCTCGGCGTACCGCGTCAGCGCCGCCCGGTCCGGGGTGATGGCGCCCATCACGCGCAGACCCTGGAGGCTGGTCACCAGGAAGCCGGCCAGGTCGGTGGCGCTGCGGTCGGTGGTGATCTGACCTCGCAACTGGGCCTCGGCGAGCAGGTCGTAGAGCGCCAACTCCAGGGACTGGGTGGTCGAGCGGAGCCGCTCGGCGACCCGCACGTCCTGGTGCGCGCGTTCCATCGAGGCGCCGACGATGAGGCAGGAGAGGTGCCGGCCGTCGCCGGTGATGTCGTCCACCGCGCCGATGAAGACCTCCCGGATGACCGCTCGCGCGTCGTTGCCGGAGCGCAGCAGATCGACCATCGGGGCGGCGTAGCGCTGCCGGTACAGGTCGAGCACCGCCAGGTAGAGGCCGTCCTTACTGCCGAACGCGGCGTAGATCGAGCCGCTGCCCAGGCCGGTCGCCTCGGAGAGGTCACGCATGGAGGTGCCCTCGTAACCCTTTCTCCGGAACACGTCCATGGCAGCGTTGACCGCGGCGTCGAGGTCGAACTCCCGGGTACGTGCCATGACCGAACCCTACCCACTATCTGGAACGATCGACAAAGTACCGCCGGTCACAGCCGCCGGGCCGGCCGTTTCCCCTGCTCGGGGCAGGTGCCGGCCACCGCGTTACGATCCAGATCATGGAGCCTCTCGACACGGTGCTGGCCGCGCACCGGGCGTACCTGCTCGGGTGGAACATCGGCGTCACCGGAGGCCCGGACCTCCCGACCTACCGCAGTGACGTGCCGCACGCGCCGCTCAACGGCGTGCTGCGGGTGGCCGGGCGCACCCCGCACGACGCGCTCACCGAGGCCCGGCAACGCCTGCACGGCGTACCCCGGATCTGGTGGGTCGGCCCGGACAGCGACGCCGGCAGCGCGGACGCCCTGATCTCCCTCGGCGCGGTGGAGGTCGCCCGTATGCCGATCATGACGGTGGAGATCGGGGAGGCGGCCGATGTGCCGACGCCCGCCGGCGTGCACATCGCCGAGACCGCCGACCTCGCCGCGTTCGTCCCGGCCTATGCCCGGGTGTCCGGAATTCCGGCGGACGGTGTGGCGGCGACGATCGAACGGGAGAAGGCGTTCACCGGCGACGGCACGCTGCTCCGGCTGGCCGGCCACCGCGATGACGGTCGGGTCGTCGCGACGGCCGTCGCCTGGATCAGCCACGGCCTGGTCACGCTCTACTTCGTCGGCACCCAGCCGGAGCAGCGCCGCCGGGGCATCGGTGCGGCCATGACCAGGGCCGCCCTGGATCTGGCCGCCGAGCGGGGCGTCCGCACCGCCGCCCTCACCTCGTCGGCGGTCGGTGAGTCGGTCTACCGCAGCCTCGGTTTCCGGCCGGTGGGCGAGTTCCGCCTGCTGACCTTCTGACGACGAGCGGGCGCCGGCCGGCGCAAACCATTGACTACGCGGTTCAGACAGCGTTGTCTTTTACTGTCGCCTGGGGAGGTACGACAGTGATCGACGATGTGTCCCTCGTGTTCTGCGTGACCGCTGACGTGTCGGTGCGCGAACGGATGGTTCGGCGCCTCAACGGCCTGGGCACCCTGGTGATCTGCGCCGACCTCGCGGAGTTGCAGGCGATGATCGGCGGACCGGTGATCAGCGGTCCGGCCCGGGTCGCCACCTCCACCGCCGCGCCCACGCCCGCCCTCGTCGCAGCCGGCGCACCTGTCGGCGCGGCCGGTCAGATCAGCCTCGGCGACCTCACCATCGACCCGCTTGAGCACCGGGTGACGTGGCGCGGAGAACCGCTGGCCCTGACCCGACTCGAACGCAACCTGCTCACCCAGCTCGCCACCGCCCCGGTCGGCGTCTGGACGTACGAGCGGCTCTTCGAATCGGTCTGGGGCTGCGCGTTCCTCGGCGACACGTCGACCCTGCACTCGGCGGTGAAGCGGCTACGTCGCAAACTGCGCGCCGCCGACGACGCCCTGCGCGTGCACACCGTGCGGGGGATCGGCTACCGGCTCAGCGTCGACTGACGACCGACGGACCACAAGCGAAACGGCTCGTCACCGGGTCTTCCGGTGACGAGCCGTTCTCCTCTGGTCATGTCCATCCATCAAGTGCTCGCCGAGGTCTTTCGTGATCGTCCCTCGTAGGTCGGTCGCGGACCCTCAACCGAGGTGGGTCGAGGGTCCGCGACCGATTCGGCTCACGAGCGGGCCGTGTGCATTTCAGGGCGAGCGTCGGTGGCCCCGGGAGTCGTTCGGCTCAGCAGGTCCGTGATCCAGGTGCGGACACGGGCCGTGCGAATCCGAGCGTTGGCCCGGGTTGGGGGCGGGTGGACGAATCAGGACGTGGGCGGGTTGATCCGCAAACCGATGCCAGGTCGGAGCACCGGTTGGCGGTAGACGTACTGGAGTGCGCGGGTGCCTTCGGCGTTCTCGATGCCGATGACAGCGCCGCCGCCCCTTTCCTGGAACGTGCCGTCGAGATCGGCATAGACGAACGAATATCCGCCGGTCTCGTGGATTATCAGTTGGAAGGAGACCCGGGTCAGATCGTCGACGTGGGACAGGACGTTGTGCCATTCGATGACGTACTGGCGGTTTGACCCGGTGCCGCGGATCTCCGCACGCACGGCAGCGTCGTCGTCCACTATCCAGTCGTGCCAGAACGGATAGATGGCCGCGTCGGGCCCGTAGTAGCCGTCCGGCTCCGCAAGACGGTCGGGGTACGAGTGGGACTCGCCCGGATCGACGAAGCTCAGATAGCCGTTGATGTCCAGCCAGCCATTGGCGTACCCCTGTCCGTACAGGGTGGTCGGGAATGGCAGGGTGATCGGGATATAGACGTCGTCGCCCGTCAGCGGTAGCGCCGGTCCGGTGACCGGGGTGAGCACCATCGGCTGCTCGGCGATGGTGTATCCGGCACCGGCCGGGGTCGTCGTGGTCGGGAAGTCCACCGTTCTTTGGGTGTTCGAGCCGACGTCGACAGACTCGACGGAGGAGCCCTTGCAGGCACCCGCGTGCAGCGTGGCGGTGATCGCGTGCGTGCCAGCTGGCACGTCCTCGATCTGGTATGTGCCGTTGGGTGCCGTCGTCGCGGCCAGGCCCGCCGTGGTGACGGTCGCGCCCGGTACCGCGGCGCCCTGGCAGCTGACGATGCCGGAGACGACACCGGTGCCCGGAGGGCTGGGCCGGAACACCACACCCTGACCGGATGTGAGCAGGGTGTCGTGGTGCAGGTACTGGAAGCCGATGGTGCCGGCACCGTTCTGGATCCCGACGGTGGCGCTGCCTCCCCGCTCGATGATGTTGGCTGGATCGATATCGGCGTAGGCGAAGGTCATGGTGCCGTCTTCGTCGAAGATCACTTCGAAGGACGCGCGCACCGTCGGGTCGCTGGAGTGGTGCACATTGCGCCACTCCACCACCCACTGCCGGTTCGGAGCCGTGCCCCGTGCGGCGGTGGCGATGGCGGCCGACTCGTCGACCACCCAGTCGTCCCACAGGACCGCTACCACGGGTTCCGGCTCATCATTGGGCCCCGGGGTCGGTATCGGTTGGCTTTGACGGAGGTCGCCGGGGTGCCGGAAGACGACGGCACCGCTCCAGGTGAGCCACACCGAGTTGTACGACTCACCGTAGATCTTGACGGGGAACGGCGCGTTCACCTGCCAGTGGTCCTCATCCTCCTCGGGAGCTACCTCGATCTGGGTGCCGGGGATGAAGGTCTGTGGTCTGGTCTCGCAGGTGTAGCCGAACTCGTCCCCGTCGACCATCACCGAGAGGTCAACATCCGAGGTGCCACCGGCATGGTTGACCACCTGCCTGGCGGACTGGCCGACGCAGCGGTTGTCGCTGGTCGAGGAGATCAGGACGTACTCGCCGACCGGCACGTTGGTGAACTGGTAGCCGCCGTCCGCGCCGGTGGTGACGGTCGTTCCGGTCGTGCTCATGGTCACGGTCGCCCCGGCGACAGGCGTGGAGGTCACCGCTGTGGTCAACGTGCCGGTGATCGTCCCCGACGCCGCAGGCGTGTACGTGATCGACGAGTGGGACGTCAGCGACGGTTCATGGGCGGAGAAGACCGCCGCGACGGTGCCGGAACCGTTCTCAAGGCCGATCACGGCCGCATCGCCACGTTGTCTCGGCGATGTCATCTCGCCGTAGTGGAAGACGATCCGCCCGTCCTCGTGGAGCACCAACTCGAACGTCGTCCGGTCAGATCCGTCGTAGAAGGCCATGTTGCGCCACTCCACGGCGAACGACCTGTTCGGCGCGACACCAGTGAGTTGGCTACGGATACTGGAGGACTCGTCGGCTACCAGGTCCTCCCAGAACGGGGCCACCACGGCGTTCGGCGCGTCGCCGTCTGGCAGGAACCCGTACCAGCCGAACGGATCGTCCTGTGGTTGGAAGCTCAGCAGTCCGTTGGTGTACACGGCAGCCGTGGAGTAGGTCCCGCCGTGGTATCGCATCGGGAACGGCAGGGTGACGGAGGTGGACTCGTCGTCGCCGGTCAGTGGGATGACCGTTGACGCCGCGACGTAGCCGGAGGCGCCGACCGTGCAGGCGTAGCCGAGGCCGCCGTAGTCCGGGCCGAGTTGCAGATTGCGGACGAGGTTGGCGTTCAACTCCACCTGGACCCGGGCCCTGCTCCCGCATCTGGTGTCCGGCACCGTGGAGACGGCGTAGCTGTCAGCGACCAGGTCGTCGAACGCCCACGCCCCACCCGCGCCGGTGACGGTCGACATACCGGACGGGTCCAGGGTCACCCTCGCCCCGACCACCGCGGCGCCGGCCGCGTTGACCAGCGTGCCGGACAGGTCGTGCAACGCCAGCGGACTGGCGGTCTCCGGGCGGCCGAACACGATCGCCCGGCCGCTGGCCAGGACCGCCTCGGCTGTGGAGTAGCGCAGCCCGTCCGCACCGGCCGGGGCCTCGATCCCGACCGCCGCCTGCGCTCCCTGCTCGACCGCGCCGTCAAGACTGTCGTAGTTGGTGGTCACCGTGCCGTCCGGCGCCAGGATCACCTCGAACGACACCCGCTGCGCGGTCGACGCTTTCCGGTGCACGTTGCGCCATTCGACCACGAACCGTTCGTTCGCTCCGGTACCCGTGGTCGCGGTCCGCACACTCGCCGAGGCGTCCACCACCAGGTCGTCCCAGAACGGTGCCACCACCGCGTTCGGCTCGGCAGGCGCCGGCAACGACCCACCTGTGTACGGATGCGAACCACCGGGGTCCGTGAAGGACAACAGCCCGTTCGTATCCAGCCACGCCGACCGGTACGCCTGACCGTAGAACGGGAAAGCGAACGGCAACCCGACCGCGGTCACCGCGTTGTCCCCCGACAACCCGACCACTGTGTCATTCGCCGCTGTGAAACTGTTCGCCTGCTCCGCGCAGGTGTACCCCGAATCGTCTGAGTACGGGAACAGGTACAGGTCCAGCCACACACCCTGTCCATCGACCAGCAACTGCTGGCTGCCCGACAACCCGCACCGGCCACCCTTGACACCCGACACCGTGTACGTGCCGGGGGCGAAGCCGGAGAACGAGTATCCGCCGTCGCTGCCGGTGACCACCTGGAGGCCACCGGGTTCCAGCCTGACCGTGGCTCCGACGACCGGCATGAACGTCATGACGTCGATCGCCACGCCGGACAGGATCGTGGCGGGCTTCACGACGAAGCTTCCCTGCGTCCTGCCACTGACCCGGTTGCCGTCATCGACCGCGACCACGTACAACGGGCGTTCACCAGTGATCGCGCCTACCGGCACCGACACGGTCGCCGTTCCGCCGGGCGCCGACGCGATCACCTCGTTGGCCAGCGACGTGTTGTCGGCACTCCACCGGAATTTCGTCACGTTGGTGTCACCACCGGCGCTGAACGTCACTGACATCTGCGCTCCAGCGGTGGCATTCGTGCCGTTCGGGAACGTCAGCACCGGTTGCAACGGCACCGCCAGCTCCGCGATCCTCGCCGCCGTCTCGACGAAGTTGTACATCCGCACGTCATCGATGTCACCGGGCCAGTTGTGCCCCAACATCCCCGCATACATCATCGCCCCGATGCGTAAGGGCCCCGTGGCATTGAAACCTGCGGTGACCGTCCCCGTGCCCGGCTGCAGCACACCATCGACGTAGAGACGGAAGGTCTTCGTACCTCCGTCGTACACACCGGCCAGGTGGGTCCATTTACCGATGACCGGAGCAGCGGTCGATGTGATGTTCTGCCCGCCCGACTGGTCCGCATCGGCCTCGTTCATCTGGAAGCCCCACCGGTTGGCCCCCATGATGTACCCCAACCAGAACGGCGCGGTCCGTGCGCCATCAGCAGCGACCGCCGCCTTGTGCCAGTTCGGAATAGCAGGCAGTCGCACCCGGGCGGTCACCGTGAAGCTGCTGTCCGTACGAACCGGGGTGATCACCCCGGTATCCGGGTGCGGATACTGCACCGGCCCCCCGGTCGAGGCATTGCCCTGGGCGCCATCCAGCACCAGCGCCTTGCCGACACCGGCCCGCCCGGTCACGCGGTCCGCCCCGGACCCGGACAGCGACACGGTGTTACCGTGCCCGGTCACGTCGGTGGCCGTACCAGTCGCCTCGTCGAACTCCCACTGCGCCGCAGGACCACTGCCCGCGCGCACCGAGAACGTGTACGCGGCCGGCGTCGCCGAGAATCGGCCAGCGTGATCCTTCGCCCACACCCACAACACGTTCACACCATCGTGACGCGGGAAAAGCGTCACCGACGCCCCGTAGTCCGTGGTTCGCGCCGGCACCGTTGCGGCTGCGGTCAACACACCCGAATCAAGTGTGTACGCGTACTCCTTCACCTCATAGGCACGCGTCGACGGCGGCGCGATGTTGAACGTCCCGGCGAACGAGACCCCACCCCGGGGCGCACCATCCGCCGGATACTGGGACGACGTCACCGGCCCCGGTGTCGGCGGCGGCGTGGCGTCGACAGTGAACTCGCACGTCCCCGACCAGTCCCCATAATGCGACCCGTCATACGTACGCGACTGCCACACGTACGTCCCACCATCGGTCAGCTTCCCTGCCGGAATCGCCTTCGACACCGACGACGGGTTACCCGACGCCTGCGACACCTTGTCCGTGTCATTACGCGCCCCGCCCAACGGCCACCAGTGGAACCAGGTCGTCAACGACTGCTGCGACGAATCCGGATCCGAATGCCTGACTGCCAGGATCGGCGTCTGTGTCAACACATACGGCCGATTCGCACCGGTGCCACACGCCTTACCGTCCGACAACCGATCGGAGGGCGCGCCCGGCTTGGTGTTGTACGTGATCGCCAGCTTCGGCGACGAGTGGTTGAACCGCTTCCACTGGTTCAACGTCCCCTCGCTCACCGCACGCAACCCCATGGTCAAACGCGACGAGTTGGCACCCGCCGCATGTGCCACCATCGCGGTGGCGTTGAACTCGACAGTGCCCGGCCCGGCGCAGCCGTGGACCGCGCCGTTCTTCCGGTTCGCTGCGGTCTGCGCGGTGTAGTTGCCGTCCCAGACCGGCTGCTTGTCCCACGTCGTACCCGACGAGATCGGCCCCGTCATCCACAACTTGGCGTTGGATGCCGGGCTACACGTCCAGGAGTGCCGCTGCTCGATCCGGAACTTCGCGTCGAGAATGTACTTCCCGCGCACCGCGCTGGTGTCCATCTGGAAAATCGATCGGATGATGTGGTCGGCGCAGCCGGAGCAGTCCTCGGTCCGGCCCGCGCCCGCGGAACCGTTCGTCCCGCCGTTGGTCAGGGCGGTCGAGTTCTTCCAGAACGAACTGGTCGGATGCTTGCTCCACACCGACGTCCACTCGCCGCCGGCGATGCCGCCCGTCCAGGACGGGTCGATGAAGATTGGATACTTGGTGCCCGGATCGGTGAGCAGCTTCCGGTCCGGCACCACCGTCAACTCACCGCCGGTCACCTTCACCGGCATCACCGCCTGCCGCGCCCCCTGCGGCGCGGTTCCGGCCGGTGACGAGGGGGTCTTCGGCGCGGTGCCTGGCGCTGAGGACGGCTTGCCTGCCCCATCAGGGCCGACCCGTGCCGCGTCCGACTTCTTCGTCGGCGTCTGATCCGGTCCCGGTGACGTGGCCGCCTCCGGCAGCGGCGTGGAATCCCACATCAACGGAGCCGGCGCCTCGAAGACCTTCTTACCGCTGCCATCCCGGGCGGCGAGCCCGCCACCCTCAGCCGCGGTGACCGTCACACCCTTCGTCGACAGACCGAAGCGCACCGCCGCCAACTTCGGATGCGCCGCCGCCGCCGGCGTACGCACCACCAACACCTCGGAGAAACCCGACACCAAGGCCGTCACCCGCAGGTCCACATCCGGCAGCACGTTTCGATACACCGCCGAATCGCCCTCCACCACCGGCGCCGGCAATTTCCCCGGCCAGGACATACCCAACTCACGCTCACCATCGCGAACCCGAGCCAGCACCCCGTCACCACCCGGCGAGAACACCACCGGCAACACCGTCGCCCGCGGCACCACACCCTCCGCGGTCACCTTCAACGCCGTGTCCACGGGCACCCACGACGAACCCTTCCGCACCCGAACCGGCTCGATTCCCTCCTCCAACGTCCGCGACCCGTCAACGTTCAAGAACGTCTGCGAGTACTCCGTACGCTCAGCGAGAATCTCCACTCGACGACCACAGGTATCGACCATCTTCCTGGCCGCTGACGCATCAGTGGAAACATCCACACAGGACGCGCGAGCTGGTGGGGCGGGTCGCGCCGACGCCGGGGACACCGGCAGCGCAACCGACGTGGCCACCACCACAAACGCGAGCAGCGCACATCCAGCGGCCCGAGGAGCCGTACGACGGGCACGCAGGAACCAGCGACCGCGACCGAACATTGAAGCCCCCGTGTGTCAGACCGCTACGGCTTGATCATTTTAAGTAGCGCCGTTATCGCCGTCAATACCGAAGGTTGTCAATTATTCACAGTTAGTGCTGGCCTCTTCCATTGGCCACCGGGTCCCATCTCAGTCGCCTCGAGAGGCATGGGCCCAAGCGCCTAATATGAGAGCTTTTAACGCATTAGCAAACTGCCTGCCGCACACCCAGCAAGCGGGAGCACTTCCGACCGTGAAAGAGGGCCGGACAACAACATGCGCCCAGCGGTGCCCACCTACTTTTTGAAGGGCCAGGGCTCCGCGTCGCTCCCACGTCAGGAGCATCACAAACGAAACGGCTCGTCACCGGGTCTTCCGGTGACGAGCCGTTCTCCTCTGGTGGGCGATACTGGGTTTGAACCAGTGACCTCTTCCGTGTCAAGGAAGCGCGCTCCCACTGCGCCAATCGCCCGTGCTTGTTGCCGAGGTGGGGACGGGATTTGAACCCGCGTACACGGCTTTGCAGGCCGTTGCCTCGCCTCTCGGCCACCCCACCGAGGTTGCCCCCGTCATACGTGGCGGCAGCTCCGAGCGGACGACGGGATTCGAACCCGCGACCCTCACCTTGGCAAGGTGATGCGCTACCAGCTGCGCTACGTCCGCACGCCCCCGGACGTTCCCGGGTGACGGATGAGAACTTTAGCCGAGTAGGTGTTTGACTGCCAACTCGGGGTCGCCTCGGCGCGTCCCGGGTGGTCGGGGCTGGAGCCGAGTCACCCCCGACCAGCTTCCTAGGTGGCTGGCCTGGTGTCTGAATCCAGCACCGACCGTCACACTCCGACATTCCTCGGCAATGATCGTCACCATCGCGTCGCATACCTGACCATCGACGTCTCGACGGCCCGGCACTGGGCAGCGGACCTCGGTGAACACTCTCCGTGGAACGACCGACGACACCCAAAAGAAGTGTCCGGCTTCCGACTGCCACGGTGTGGATCGGCGCGTGGTGGTAACTGTTCGTGTTCAGTCGGATGGGCTACGGTAACGGTCGTGACGAGACGTGCGGCCGAGATCCGCCTGGATGCCCTGCTGCGCACCGCCTGCGACGTGATCGTGGAGCGCGGTCTGGCCAACACCCGGACAGCGGACGTGGCGAATGCCGCGGGCGTGAGTCAGGCGTTGGTTTTCTACCACTTCGCCACCAAGGAGCGGCTGCTCGCGCAGGCCTTCGCGTACGCGGTCGAACAGGACCTGGCCCGGCTGGACGCGGTGACCCGCTCCTCCGCCCCGCCACTGACCAAGCTCCGCCGGATCCTCAAGCTCTACACCCCGGCCGGGAGGGCGACCTCCTGGTCCATGTGGATCGACGGCTGGTCGGAATCCCTGCGTACCCCGGAGTTGGAGAAGGTCTCCCGCCGCCTCGACCTGCGCTGGCGACAGGACCTGGCCGCGGTGATCACCGCCGGGGTGGCCGACGGCACCTTCCAGTGCGCCGACGCCGACGGGGCCGCGTGGCGGATCAGCGCGGTGATGGACGGCCTCGCCGTCCAACTCGCCGTGCACGACCGGGTGATCTCCCGCCGCCAGTTCGGCGAGTGGGTCCGGCTGGTCACCGCCCGAGAGCTCGGCCTGGACCCGGCCGACCTCGACTGAGCACCGGTCCCCGCACCGAGCCGGGCAAAACGGACTCAGTCCGCCCCGTCGACCGGAACAATCGGCGGCATGGACCTCTTGGAGGCGTACCGCCGGAGCCTGGCCGAATTCATCGACCGGGTGGACCAGATCCAGCCCGGCCAGTGGTCCGACCCGACACCGTGTTCGGACTGGGACGTCCGCACGCTGGTCAATCACGTGGTGACCGAGGACCGGTGGAGCGTTCCACTGCTCGCCGGGCGGACCATCGAGGAGGTCGGCGACCGCCTCGACGGTGACCAACTCGGCGCCGACCCGATCGCCACCGCGCGGGAGGCCGCCGCGCAGGCCGAGATCGCCGCCACCCACCCCGGCACGATCGACCGCACCGTGCACCTCTCCAGCGGCGACACACCGGCCGCCGAATACCTCCAGCAACTCCTCGCCGAGCACCTCGTGCACGGCTGGGACGTGGCGGTGGCGATCGGCGCGCAGCCGCAGCTCGACCCGGACGTGGTGCACGCCGCCGCCCGGTGGTTCGCCGGCCAGATCGACGCCTACCAGCGCAACAACCTGGTGCACACCGGCGTACGGGTGCCCGACGACGCCGACGAGCAGGACCACCTGCTGGCCGCGTTCGGCCGCGACCCCGACTGGGCGCCGAGCGCCTGAGCGAATCTCGATCTGTTGGTGTGACAGCGGCTGCGGACCTTGCCGTGACCTCGGGAGACTGATATCCACAGATGCGCATGCGTCACCGCGCATCTGTGGTCGGCGGCTCGCCGGCCATCCCGCTCCCACGAGGAGGTCCCGTGCCACAACCGGAGTGGTCACCCCCGATGAGCCGGCGTCGACGCCGGCTCATCGCCATCCTGGCGACGACGGCGACGGTCGCCGCGCTGCTCCCCACCGGCGTGAGCACCGCGGCCCCCACCGGCGGCGCGACATCCGCCGAGCGCCGGTCCGGGCCGTTCGCCGAGGGGCACACCCCCGCCGACGCCGACAACCGCGCCGGTACGGCGGCACCTGACGCCCGCCAACGCGGCCTGGCCCGCGTCGTCGACCCCGACGTCCGGTGGAACCGGCTCGGCACCCCACAGGCGCTCGGCCCCGGCCGCACCCCGCTGGCCAGCGGGCTGCCCGCCGACCCGGAGGCCGCCGCCCGCGCGTACCTGGCCGCCAACCAGGACCTGTTCGGCATGGACGCCGCCACGGTGGCCAGCATGGAACGGGTGCTGGTCCGACCGATCGGCAGCGGCACCGTCGTCACCCTCCGGCAACGCTTCGGCGACCTGCCCGCAGGGCCGGACGGCCTGGTCACCCTCGCGGTCGCCGACGGCGCGGTGCTCTCGGTCAGCTCCTCGCTGGCCCGCGACACCGGCACGCCGGCCCCGGCAACCCGCACACCCGAGCAGGCGTACGCCGCCGCGCTCGCCGACGCCAAGCTGACCGCCGACGCGGTGGCCAGCCACACCATCCGCCAGGTGGCAGTGCCCACCCCGCTGGACGGGCCACGGGCCGCCTACGAGGTGACCATGATCGGGGCGGACACCGAGCATCCGGCCGCGTTCACCAGCTACGTGGACGGCAGCACCGGGCAGGTGCTGGTTCGCGAGGACCTGGTCGACTACGACTCCGACAACCCGAGCTGGGCGGTCTTCCCGGCCACCCCGCCCCGTGACCTGGGCCCCGGGCAGGATCCCCGGGTGCGCTGGTGCGGCGACCCGACCCCCGGCTGCCAGGCCGCCTGGCGCGACCCGGCCACCGGCCAACCGTGGGACGTCGACGCGGCCACCGGCACGCCGACCTTCACCTCGCGCGGCAACTCGGCCAACACGGTGCTGTCCTGGGGCGCCAACACCCCGGTCGTGCCGGCCCCCACCAGCCCGGAACGCCGCTACGAGTACCCCTTCACCGACCAGTGGCACCAGGCGAAGTGCAACCCGGAGGTGTTCACCTCCGCCCAGCGCAACGACGCGGACGCGTCGATCGCCAACCTCTTCGCCATGCACAACCGGATGCACGACTGGTCGTACCAGCTGGGCTTCACCGAGTCGGCGTGGAACCTCCAGGCGGTCAACCTCACCCCGTCCGGGCTGGGCGGTGACGCCGAGCAGGGCCGTGCCCAGCAGGGCGCGTTGAGCGGCAACCGGAACAACGCCAACCAGGGCACCCCGCGCGACGGGCTGCCGCCGACCACCAACATGTACCTCTGGCAGCCGCAGGCCGGCGGGCCGTACCCGCCGTGCGTGGACGGCGACTACGACATGACGGTGATCGGCCACGAGTACACCCACGCGATCACCAACCGGATGATCGCCGGCCCGGACAGCGGGATCAGCGGCCACCAGGGCGGGTCGATGGGTGAGTCGTGGGGCGACCTGCTCGCCGCCGAGTACCTCTTCCAGCACGGGCTGCGCGCACCCGGCGAGACGCCCTTCATCACCGGTGGCTACGTCACCGGCAACCTGGTCAGCGGCATCCGCAACTACGACCTGAGCCGCAGCCCGCTCAACTACTCCGACATCGGTTACAACACCGCCGGCCCGGCCGTGCACGCCGACGGGGAGATCTGGGGCGCCACCAACTTCCGGGTCCGCTCCGCCCTGGTCAAACGGTACGGCCTCGGCACCCCGCAACGGCAGCTCGACTGCGCACTGGGGAAGGTCGCGGCGGATCAGTGCCCGGGCAACCGACGCTGGTCGCAGCTGGTCTTCGACTCGTTCCTGTTGCAGGCCGCCAGCCAGGTCAGCATGCTCGACATGCGGGACAACATGCTCACCGCCGACCTGCTCCGCTTCGGCGGCGCGAACCAGGACCTGATCTGGGCCGAGTTCGCCCGCTCCGGGATGGGCCGCGACGCCGCCACCAACGGTGCCGGCGACACCGACCCGACGCCGAGTTTCGCCTCGCCGCGCGGCGGCAACGCGACGCTCACCCTGCGCCCACGGGGAGACAGCGCCGACGCGCCGATCCGGGTGTACGTGGGGGCGTACGAGGCGCGGGCCGTACCGGTGGCCGACACCGACCCGGCGACGCCGATCCCGGACACCGTGGAGATGGTGGCCGGCACCTACGACCTGCTCGCCGTGGCCCCCGGCTTCGGGCACCAGCGGCTCAGCGTGGTCGCCAAGGCCGGCCAGGACGGGTACGTCGACCTGCGGATGAGCCGCAACCTCGCCTCCGCCGCGTCCGGCGCCACCATCAGCGGTGACGGGGTCAACCTGGACCGGGTCGTCGACGACACCGAGGCGACGAACTGGGCGTCCCTGGACGGGGTCGCCAACCGGCAGCTCACCGTGGCGCTGCCCGGCGGCACCCCGCAGACGGTCAAGCGGGTGAACGTCAGCGCGATGCTGCGCCCGGCGATCACCGGCGACGCCGACACCGGCGCGCAGAACGCGCTCACCGCGCTGCGTTCGTTCGCGGTGTCCGCCTGCAACGCGACGACCACCGACTGCGCGGATCCGGCGCGCTGGCAGCGCATCTACACCAGTGCGGCGGACGCGTTCCCCGGTGGGGCGTACCGGGCGTACAGCCGGGACATCAACCTCCGGACGTTCGCGGTACCCACCACCCTCGCCACCCACCTGCGACTCGAGGTGCTGGCGAGCCAGTGCACCGGTGGCCCGCACTACGCGGGTGAGCAGGACGACGACCCGGCCACGACGACGGACTGCGCGACCGCCAGCCCGGCCCGGAGCCAGGTCAGGATCGCCGAGTTCCAGGCGTTCTCGAAGTGACGTTCCAGGCGTTCTGGAAGTGACCCAGTGGGGCCGGCGGTACTCCGCCGGCCCCACTGCCTCCGATCAGCGGTGCGCCCGGCGCCAAGGGCCAGACACCGCCGGACGGCTCCCCACGCCGGCCGCGATCAGCGGTGCGCCCGGCGCCAAGGGCCAGACACCGCCGGACGGCTCCCCACGCCGGCCGCGATCAGCGGTGCGCCCGGCGCCAAGGGCCAGACACCGCCGGACGGCTCCCCACGCCGGCCGCGATCAGCGGTGCGCCCGGCGCCAGGGGTCGGCGACGGCCGGGCGCTCCCAGCGCCGGTCCACCGGGGGGTCGTCGGCGTCGCCGGTCTCCCCGGCGGCGGCCCGGGTCAGCTGCCGCAACCGCAGCAGCAGCCCCACCCCGAGGAAGAGCAGCAGCCCGCCGAGCAGGAACGCGACCTGTACCACGCCGAACGCGCTGGACTGCGACACCGGGCGGTCGGCCGACGGTGGTACGGCGTCGGCCGGGTAGTCGGCGGCCGGCTCCTCCGTTGCCGCGCTCTCGTCGTCGGTCGGCGCGCTCGCGGATTCGGTGGGCTCCGGCGGGCTCTTCGTCGGCTTCGGCTTGCTGGTCGGGACGCCACCCACCCCCACCACCGAACGGGTGGCGGTCTGCCGGGCCAGCAGGCGCAGGTTGGCGTCGTACGCCTCGGCGGCGAGGGTGACCCGCCCCTGGGTGACGTCCTCGTCAAACGCCATCCGGTAGCGGGCGGTGACCGTGCGCCCCGGGCAGAGCGTGCCCGGGTCGAGCTGCCGGTCGGTCAACCGGGCCACGTCACCCTCGGTACGGATCTCCAGCGGAAAGTCGCCGGTCTCCTCCACCCGGTCCATCTTCACCTGGTCGAGTCGGAGGCCCTGCACGGTGAGCACCATCGACCAGCGCACCTTGGCGCACCCGCCGCGCCGGTCCGTCTGGGAGACCACCGCGGAGATCGTCCGCACCTGCTCACCGGCGGTGAACCGGCCCGGCAGGCCGCTCATCTCGGTGGTGAAGGCCGCCTGTGCCGGGGCGGCCGCCGCCAGCTCCACCCCGCTCAGACAGGCCAGCACCACCCCTGCCCGCAGCGCGTACCGCCACACCGTCACCACCGCCGTCCTCCGTTCGGTCGCCTCCACCTGGCAACGCTAGAAGCGGGACGACGGCCGGACCAGACGGGTGTGTTCGCACCGGACGGCAAGGACGGGGTGGGTTTTCACCGACAGTGGTGAACCGGTCACCACTCCCCCGCGACACGCCGGCAGTCGGGCCGCTGGGAGAATCACGCGGTGTCCGAGCTCTCCAGCACCTTCGTCCGGCTGCACGCGCGGCTGGCCCCGGTCCCCTTCGTGCCCGAGGTGCTGTTGCACCAGGCGGATGAGCCGATCGGGCTGTGGGAGCTGACCGAGGGCGAGTTCTCCAGTGACCGGCCGCCGCCGTTCTGGGCGTTCGCGTGGGCCGGCGGGCAGGCCCTCGCCCGCTACCTGACCGACCATCCGGAGCTGGTCGCCGGCCGCCGGGTGCTCGACCTCGCCTCCGGCTCCGGCCTGGTGGCCATCGCCGCCGCCCGCGCGGGCGCGGCGTCGGTGCGCGCGGTGGAGGTGGACGAGCTGGCGGTGGCGGCGGTCGCCCTCAACGCCGAGGCCAACGGGGTACGCGTCGACGCCGAGTTCGGCGACATCCTCGACGGCGACGCCGGGGACGCCGAGGTGGTGCTCGCCGGTGACGTCTTCTACAGCGAGGCGATGGCCCGTCGGGTGCTGCGGTTCCTGCTGCGCGCCGCGCGGGCCGGCGCGCCGGCGCTGGTCGGTGACCCCGGCCGGGCGTTCCTGCCCCGGGACCGGTTCGACGAGCTGGCCGCGTACGACGTGCCGGTGCCGGAGGCGTTGGAGAGCGTGCGGGTGAAGCGCACCACCGTCTGGCGGCTGCGGACCGGGCTGCCGGGGGCCTCCGGCTAGCGTGTCCGGGTGCTGTTCCGCAGCTGGGCGCAGGTGGCCGACGCCGCATGGCCGGACGTGGCCCGGGTGCCGGACCACGTCGGCGGCACCCACCTGGTCGTGACCCGGCACGCGCTGGTCCGCCAGGTCCTCGCCGACCCGGTCACCTACCGGCCGGACAACGCCCTGGACGCGGTGACGCCGATGCCGGTGACCGCGCTGCGGGTGCTCGCCGGGCACCGGTTCCGGCTGCCGCCGACCCTGGCGAACAACTCGGGCGTCAGCCACCCGCAGATCCGGGCGATCGTCGCGGCGGCGTTGCATCCCACCCGGGTCGCCGCGCAGCGGCAGTGGCTGACCACGCTGGTCCGGGACCGGGTCGCCCGGATCGGCGCCGCGCTCGACGCCGGCGCGCCGGTCGACCTGTACGCGGACCTGGCCGCCGACCTGCCGCTGCTGGTGCTGGCCCGGCTGGTCGAGTTGCCGGACGCGCCGGTGGCGGCGGTCAAGGAGTTCGCCCGCGCCGCGCTGGAGTTGTTCTGGGCACCGCTGGACGCCGACCGGCAGGTGGCGCTCGCCGAAGAGGTGGGCCGGTTCCACCACGTACTGCGGGACTTCGCGGCCGTCGGTGGCGGTTTGGCCGCCGAGCTGCGCGCGGCCGGGCACCCGCCGGACGTGGTGGTCGGCGCGCTGTTCTTCCTGTTGGTCGCCGGGCAGGAGACCACCTCGCAGTTCCTCACCCTGCTGCTGCACCGGCTGGCCGGCGAGCCGGCGGTACGGGCCGGGCTGCGCACCGGTGCGGTGGCGGTGGCCGACGTGGTGGAGGAGGGCCTGCGGCTGGAACCACCGATCGTCACCTGGCGACGGGTGGCCGCTACGGAGAGCACGCTGGGCGCGACGGTGGTGCCGGCGGGCAGCAGCCTGGTGTTGTGGCTGGGCCGCGCCGGTCGGGACCCGGCGGTGGTGGAGTCGCCCGACGAGTTCCGTCCGGGCCAGCGGGGGTCACGCCGGCACCTGGCGTTCGGGGCGGGCGCGCACCGCTGCGTCGGGGACGTGCTGGCGCGGATGGAGGCGGCGGTGGTGGTGGCCGAGGCGGCGCCGCTGCTGGACGGGGTGACGGTGCTGCGTCCGCCCTGGTGCCCGGACAATCTCACCTTCCGGATGCCGGACGCGTTCGTGGTCCGCCGCCGCGGCACTGTCACCGGGCTGACCGGATCCTGACACCAGCTCGGTATGTTTCCGGGCGTGTCAGCCACCCCCACCCGTCGGATCCCTGCTGTCGTAACGCTTCTGGCCCTGCTGGCGTTGACCGGCTGCGCGGTCGGCCCCGGCCACCCGGCCCACGCCCGGCAGGTCACCGCCGCCGAGGCGACAGCGTCCGCGTCCGCCGCGACCCCGTCGGTGTCGCCGTCGGTGACGGCGAAACCCGCGTTCAAGAGCCTGGCCTGGTACGTGTCCCAGGTGCCGACCTTTCCCGAGGCGCCGCTGCCGCAGCCGGTGCCGCTGCCGGCGACCGGTTCGGCCCCGTTCTGGCACCGTCTGCCGACCGACCAGAAGGTCGCCTTCATCACCATCGACGACGGTGGGTTGGCCCGCCCGCCCGAGGTGATCGACTTCATCTGGGAGGCGCGCATCCCGGTCACCATGTTCCTCAACTCACCGGCGGCGGCCGAGCACACCGACTACTTCCGGCAGATCGAGGCGGTGGGCGGGGTGGTGGAGAACCACACCATCGCGCACAACTCGCTGGCCGGCCGGTCGTACGACTACCAGCGGCAGGAGATCTGCGGTGCCGCCGACCGGCTGGAGGGGCTGTTCGGCAAGCGGCCCACCCTGTTCCGGCCACCGTTCGGCGAGCATGACAGCACCACGCTGAAGGCCGCGCACGACTGCGGCGCGAAGGCCGTCTTCCACTGGACCGAGACCGTCCACGAGGGAAAGGTGCGCTACCAGACCCCGGAGAAGGTGGTCCAACCCGGCGACGTGCTGCTGATGCACTTCCGGCCGGCGCTGATGGACGACCTGCTCGCGGCGTTGAAGGCGATCCACCGGGCCGGGCTCACCCCGGCGCTGTTGGAGCAGTACGTACGGTGATCAGCCCGCCGACGACCTGACGAAAGTCGGGGGTGGGTGGTGCCGTTCGGGCGCGGTGCGGCGGCAGCCCGCTCGCCTAGCGTCAGCGCATGATCACATTACGTGGGTTGACGAAACGGTTCGGGTCGACGGTCGCTGTCGACGCGCTGACCGTCGACATCGCACCCGGCCGGGTCACCGGCTTCCTCGGCCCCAACGGCGCCGGCAAGTCCACCACCATGCGGATGGTCCTCGGGCTGGACCGTCCCACCGCCGGGCAGGCCCTGGTCGGCGGGCGCGCGTACCGCGAGTTGCGCCGGCCGCTGCACGAGGTGGGCGCGCTGCTCGACGCCCGGGCCATCCACCCGGCCCGGTCCGGCCGGGCGCACCTGCGGGCCATGGCGCACAGCAACGGCATCCCGATCCGCCGGGTCGACGAGGTGTTGGACACCGTCGGGCTGGACGGACGGGCCGCCGGCAAGCCGGGTCGGACGCTCTCCCTCGGCATGGGCCAACGGCTCGGCATCGCCGGCGCGCTGCTCGGCGACCCGCCGGTGCTGATGTTCGACGAGCCGGTGAACGGCCTCGACCCGGACGGGGTGCGCTGGGTGCGGCACCTGATGCGGTCACTCGCCGACGAGGGGCGCACCGTCTTCGTCTCCAGCCACCTGATGAGCGAGATGCAGCTCACCGCCGACCAACTCGTGGTGATCGGCCGGGGACGGCTGCTCGCCGACGCGCCGATCGGCGACGTGATCGCCCGCGGCACCGTTGCGGTCCGGGTGCGCAGCCCGCACCCGGACGGGCTGGCCGCCCTCGCCGCGCGCCTCACCGCCGCCGGAGCGAACGTCGAGGCGGCCGACCGCAACGAGCTGACCGTCACCGGCGTCACCGCGGACCAGGTCGGGGACCTGGCCCACGAGCTGGGGGTACGCCTGCACGAGCTGAGCGCGCAGGCCGCGTCGCTGGAGCAGGCGTTCATGGAGCTGACCGCCGACAGCGTCGAGTACGCCGGAGGTGCGGCGCGATGAGCACCCTCAGCCGGCACGGCGTCGTGGCCGCCGAGTGGACCAAGCTCTCCTCCGTCCGAAGCACCTGGTGGACCGCGCTGGCCGGGCTGCTGGTGATGGCGGCCAGCGCCGGTCAACTGGCCATCTACGCGGCGAACGACAACACCAACGACGACCCGACCGACGACCGGGGGATCGTCACCGTCGGCAGCGTGCTGATCGACTCGGTCGAGCTGACCCAGTACGTGGTGCTGGCGCTGGGTCTGCTCGCGATCACCGCGGAGTTCACCAGTGGCACCATCCGGACGACGTTGCAGTGCACCCCGTCCCGCGGTCGGGTACTGCTGGCCAAGGCCGCTGTCGCCGGCGCCGTCACCTTCGCGCTCGGGCTGCTGCTCGGCGGCGTCGGCGCGCTGGTCGCCCGGCCGGTGCTCGGCGAGTGGGGCAGCGCCCCGGCCGCCGACACGATCGGCGACATCGTGGCGGTGGCGGCCTACCTGGCGCTCATCGGCGTCCTCGCCCTGGGCCTCGGCGCGGCGCTGCGCAGCGCGGTGCTCACCCTCACCGTGCTCCTCGCCACCCTGATGATCGTGCCGCTGTCGCTGCAGGAGCCGGACATCGACGTGCTGAACCGGATCGCCGACGGGTTCCCCGGCGTGGCCGGCGGGCACTTCCTGGCCGGCGACACCGAGCCGTACCCACCGGTGGTCGGGCTGCTCGTGCTCGCCGGGTGGGCCGGCGCCGCGCTGCTGCTGGGCCGGGCCGCGCTGCGCCGCCGCGACGCCTGAGACCCGCGCGCTGAGCGGGGGCCGACCGGCCCCCGCTCAGCCGTCGACCAACCCCGCCTCGTACGCGAGGATCGCCGCCTGCACCCGGTTGCGCACGTCCAGTCGGGTGAAGATGCTGGTCAGGTAGCTCTTCACGGTGCCCTCCACGAGGTGCAGCCGGCGCGCGATCTCGGCGTTGGACAGGCCCGCCCCGACCAGGGCCAGCACCTCCCGTTCCCGCTCGGTCAGCCCGGCCGTACGGTCCCGGGCCGCCGGCCGGCGGGCCAACCGCCCGGCCCCCAGCTCGATCACCCGGCGGGCCACGGCCGGCGACAGGTACGCCCCGCCGTCGGCGACGGCGTGCACACCGGCGATCAGCTCACGCGGGTCGCCGGCCTTGAGCAGGAACCCGCTGGCACCGTGCCCGAGCGCCCGTGCCACGTGGTCGTCCTCGCCGAACGTGGTCAGCATGATCGTCGACGTGTCCGGCACGACCCGGCGGATCTCGGCGGCGGCGGCCAACCCGTCCAGTCGCGGCATCCGGATGTCCAGCAGCGCGACCCGGGGCCGGTGTGCCCGGACCAGCTCCACCGCCGCGTGCCCGTCGCCGGCCTCGGCGACCACCTCGATGCCGGGGTCACTCGCGAGGATGGCCCGGACACCGGCCCGGATCATCGCCTCGTCGTCGGCGAGCACGACCCGGATCGGCGGCGCCCCCGTCGTGTCGGTGTCCACTACGCGATCCACTCCTTGCTGACCAGCCGGTCATCGGTGAAGCAGAGTCGCCAGGTGGGCTCCGCGAGGGGGAAGTTGCCGTCGGTGTAGTACTCGCAGCCGGCCCGGTCGGCGGCGGCGGGGCGTTCCAACTGCCGCCGGGGCAGCCCGACCAGCTCCGACCGGGGCGCGCCGACGCGCAGCTGGTCGAAGGTGGCCCGGTCCAGCACCGTGCCGGCGGTCGCCACCGGGTAGTAGACGAGCGAGAGCACCAGGGCGAACCCGACCGGTGCGACGAGGGCCACCAGCAGACTGCGCCGGACCCGCCGCCGGGCGTCGTGTAGCCGCCGCTCGGCGTCCACCGGCCCCTCCGCCGGACCCTGTCGCTCGTCGGAGGACGCCGTCGGCCCGACCTCCACGGCCGACCCGATCGCCTCCGGCGTCGGCGCGGTGGCCGGCAGCACCGCCCGTACCGCGAAACCACCCTCGGCCCGGTGGCCGGCCGCAAGCGTTCCGCCGGCGAGACGGACCCGCTCGGCGAGGGCGAGCAGCCCACTGCCCTGCGACGGCGGGGCGGGCAGCGGGCCGGCCGCCGGGGCGTCGTTGACCACTGTCACCTCGACCCGGTCACCGTCGCGGGTGAGGCGTACGTCGACCGGCGCGCCGGGCGCGTACCGGGCCGCGTTGGTCAGCGCCTCACGGACGATCCGGTGCGCCGCGTGACCGGTCATCGCCGGCAGCTGCGCCACCGCCGGGGCGGCGTCCAGCCGTACCGCCATGCCGGCCTCCCGGGCACCCTCGACCAGGTCGGCGACGGTCTCCCCACTCGGACGCAGCGACGCGCCACCCTCCTCGCGGAGCACGCCGATGATCTCGTGCAGTCGCTCGGTGGCCGCGGAGACGCTGGCCCGCAACTCGCTCGCCGCGGTCCGGTGCTTGTCGTCCAGGTCGGCGGCGACCTCCAGGGCGGCGGCGCGCAACGCGATCAGGCTGAGGTCGTGACCGAGCGAGTCGTGCATCTCCCCGGCGATCCGAGCCCGTTCCCGCAGCCGGATCCGCTCGGCGGCACCGCGCTGCTCGCGGGTCAGCGCGTCGACGTGCCGGCGACCCGCCTCCGCGAGCTCCTGCTGCTGGCGGCGATACCGGCCCACCAGCCAGGGGAACACGGCGGCGAAGAGCAGCACCGAGGCGAGCAGGAACCAGGTGGCGGCGCCGGCACCGAGCAGTCCCAGGTTGAGCACCGTGCCACCGGCCGTGATCAGTACGAAGACCATGATCGACGGACCGGCGGTGGCGCTGCGCCGCCCAGCGAGATAGCTGAAGACCGGAATGGCGAACAGGAAGTTGCCGTCGACCAACGACCCGAGCACCACCAGCACCAGGGAGACCAACGGCTGACGTCGACTCGCCACCACCGCCGCGGTGAGCACCAGCAGGTTGCCGACCAGCAGCGGCAACGCGTACCGCGAATAGGGCGGGCTGATCCCGGCGTAGCCGACCGGGGCGGCCACCACCGCCCAGAGCAGCACGTCCAGCAGCAGGCGACGCCGCCGGTGCGGCCAACCCGGCGGCGCGGAGTGGAGGATCCGCACGGCGGCCAGGCTACCCACGCGCACCAGGCCCGGACACCGACGAAAGTCAGGTGTTCGGCAGCTCTCCCCGGCCGCGACCTGCCAGTCGTCGACCCACCTTTGGATGAGCGAGCTAATCTAAACGGTGCGGGTTCGCCCGACGGACAGCACGGAAGGAGACGCTCGATGGGTAGATCGTCACGTGCCGACGCGGCGAAGCATCGCGAAGAGGTGGTGGCCGCGACGTCCCGGCTGCTGCGGGAGCGCGGCGCGGCCGGGGTGAGCGTGCAGGACCTCATGGCGGCGGCAGGGCTCACCCACGGCGGCTTCTACAAGCACTTCAGCTCCAAGGAAGAGCTGGTGGGCATCGCCACCGGGACCGCGCACCACGAGATCCAGAGCTTGCTGGACAAGCTCCTCGGCGAGTTCCCGGACCGGACGGAGGCCCGCGCCGAACTCCTCGCCCAGTACCTCGCCGCCACCCACCGCGACTCGCCGGGCGACGGGTGCTCCATCACGGCGCTGGCCTCGGACGCCGCCCGAGGGCCGGCCGAAGGCCCGCTGCGGAAGGCGTACGTGGCCGGGCTGGAGTCCATTCTCGGCCAGGTTGCCGAGTACCAGGACGCGGAGGGCGAGGAGGCCCGCCGCCGGGCGATCGTCGATCTGACGTCGATGGTCGGGGCACTCACCCTGGCCCGGGCGACGAGTGGGACACCACTGTCGGACGAGATCCTCGACGTCGTCCGCGACGCCCTCACGCGGTAGCTCAACCCCGCTCGATCCAGAGCCCGGCCGGCGACCACCGCCCCGAGGCTCGGTTGCCGCGCGCCCCCGCCGCTTCGCACACCCCCTGCGTGCCACCCCTCGATGGCCGCCTGCGCTGGTCACCTGCCGCATCGCCCGCACAGCTGAGATTTAGATTACGTAGCCAATCTTACTGGCGGTGATAGATTATGTCCGTCATCTAAAGAACCGGTCGGGGTCCGCCGGATGGCGAGCGCCCCGGAAAGCGCCGAACCCGGCGACCACCGACCTCAGCTGGATCAGATCCGAACGGGAGAAGGACCATGTCAATGCTCACCGCGCCCAACCAGACCGTGCAGGCCGACAGCGGGACGACCTACACATACCGGCGATTCGGCAGGGCAGGCGGCACGCCGGTGGTCTTCCTGCAGTGCTTCCGGGGCAACATCGACATCTGGGACCCGGCACTGGTGGACGACATCGCCGCCGAGCGCGAGGTCATCCTCTTCGACGCCAGCGGGGTCGGCGGATCGACCGGGCAGGTGCCCACGACCGTACGGGAGTTCGCCCGGGACGCCATCGCGTTCATCGACGCGCTCGCGTTGACCACCGTGGACCTGTTCGGCTTCTCACTGGGCGGATTCGTCGCACAGAGCGTCGTCCTGCAGCGCCCCTACCTGGTACGTCGGCTCATCCTCGCCGGCACCGGGCCGCAGGGTGGACGTGGCTTCCACGCCTGGTCCGAAGAGACCCGCGGACACGCCTACCGGGAGGCACAGGACGCCGAGGACCTGCTCTACCTCTTCTTCGCCCCGACCGAGGAGAGCCGGGCCAAGGGCATGGAGTACGTCGGGCGCATCTTCACCCGCCAGGAGGACCGCGACGCCCCCACGACACTCGCCGTACGGGACGCGCAGGCCGAGGCCATCGCCGACTGGGGCATCCCCAGCGCCGCCCTGCTCGACCGGCTGGCCGCGATCCAGCAGCCCACCCTGGTGGCGAACGGCAACCACGACATCCTGGTGCCCACCGCCAACTCGTACCTGCTCGCCGGGCACCTGCCGAACGCCGAGCTGATCATCTACCCGGACGCCAACCACGGGTTCCTCTTCCAGTACCCGCACGAGTTCGCCGGCGAGGTCAACCGGTTCCTGTCCGCCGCGTGACCACTGCCGCCGCGCTCCGACGTCCGGAGCCCTCTGCGCTCTGACGTCCGGCATCCCCGGTTGCGGGCCGACCACGGCCGGCAACCGGGGCGGAGCCCCGGCCCGCCCGGACACCGACGGTCAGGTGTTCAGCTGCTCTCCTCGGCCCAGACCCGCCAGTCGTCGAGCACGCCGTGCAGGGCCGGGGTGAGCCAACCCGGCGCGGACCGCCGGAACACACCCGGATCCATCGCCCCCGCGCCGTCGGGCAGCGCGCCGAGCAGGTTCGGCACCATGTCGGTGAGATTCGTCCAGTGCACCAGCTCCGGCCTGGTCGGCCAGGCACCGATCACCACGCCGGCCGGCACCGCCCGACGGTCCAGCGCCTCCAGCGTCAACGCGGTGTGGTTGAGCGTGCCCAACCCGGCGCGGGCGACCACCACCGCCGGCGCGCCGAGCGACACCGCCAGGTCCGCCATCGTCCACGGCTCACCCGACGGCCGCAGCCCCATCGGCACCAGCAACCCACCCGCGCCCTCGACCAACACCAGGTCGTGCTTGTCCGCCTCCGCACGCACCGCGTCCACCGCCGTGTACAACTCCAGCGGCGGCAGGTCGGCAACCCGCGCGGCAGCCAACGGTGCCAGCGGATCCGGATAACTCGCCAACGTCCGACCGGTCAACGGCGCAGCCAACCGGTTGACCGAGTCCACGTCACCGGGCTCACCACCGGCCGTACCGGTCTGACCCGGTTTGATCACCGCCACCCGCAACCCGGCCGCCTGCGCGGCGGCCGCGATCGCCGCGGTCACCACCGTCTTGCCGACCTCGGTGTCCGTCCCGGTCACCAGAACCGGCCCCGCCCACCCGCTCACGGCGACACCTCAGTTCGCGACTGCGGGGCTCGCAAACCCGGCTCACTCCTCGCGCTCACCGGACCACCCCTGTTCGCGACTGCGGGGCTCGCAAACCCGGCTCACTCCTCGCGCTCACCGGACCACCCCTGTTCGCGACTGCGGGGCTCGCAAACCCGGCTCACTCCTCGCGCTCACCGGACCACCCCTGTTCGCGACTGCGGGGCTCGCAAACCCGGCTCACTCCTCGCGCTCACCGGACCACCCCTGTTCGCGACTGCGGGGCTCGCAAACCCGGCTCACTCCTCGCGCTCACGGTGCACTGTCCACAATGACGTCCAGCGCCCGCTCGAACGCCGCGCGCGGCACCCCCGCGCTGACCGTGAGGCGTAGGCGGGAACGGCTGTCCGGGGTGGACGGCGGCCGGAAACAACCCACCGCGACGCCCCGGTCCCGGCAGTCAGCGGCCCAGTCGGTCGCCGCCTCCGGCCCGGGGGCGGTCACCGAGATCACCGCCGCGTCCGGGGCGGAGACGGTCAGCCCGGCCGCCCGCAGGCGACCGACCGCGAGCGCCACCCGGTCGGACAACTCGGCGCGCAGGTCGTCACTGGCCTGGGCGAGCCGCAACGCGGCGTGCACACCGGCGGCGACCGCCGGCGGCAGTGCCGTGTCGAAGATGAACGTGCGCCCGGTCTCGATCAGGTGCCGGACGAACTCGGCCGGGCCGGCGACGACACCACCCGCGCCACCGAGCGCCTTGGACAGGGTGGCGGTGACCACCACGTCCGGCTCGCCGGCCAGCCCGCTGGCCGCGACCGCGCCCGCTCCGGCCGGGCCGGTGAGGCCGAGCGCGTGCGCGTCGTCGACCAGCAGCAACGCGCCGTGCCGGCGGGCCACGGAGTGCAGCCGAGCCAGTGGGGCGAGGTCCCCGTCGACCGAGAAGATCGACTCGGTCACCACCACCGCCGGACGACCGGGAGCGGACGCGAGCGCGGCGGCGACCGCGTCCACGTCAGCGTGCGGGGTGACCACCGTCTCGGCGCCGGAGAGCCGGCAACCGTCGATCAGCGACGCGTGGTTGTGCGCGTCGGAGACGAGCAGCGTCCGAGGTTGGACGAGCGCCCGCAGCGCACCGAGGTTGGCCAGGTAGCCGGAGGAGAAGACCAGGGCGCTGTCGGTGCCCAGCCAGCGGGCCAGGTCCTCCTCCAGCGCCCGGTGCGCGTCGGTGGAGCCCCGCACCAGGCGCGACCCGGTCGCCCCCAGCCCGTACGCCGAGAGTGCCGCCGTGGCCGCGGCGGTGACCTCCGGGTGGGTGGCCAGGCCGAGATAGTCGTTGCCGGCCAGATCGGTCATCTGGTCGTCGGCCGGACGCGGGCGCAGCCGCCGGGTGAGCCCGGCCTTCGCCCGCAGCTCGGCGCGGCGGTCGAGCGCCGCGAGCCAGTCCGCCACCGTCACCCTCCCCCGCTTGCCTGCCGGTCAGCCCGACACCCGCCGGGCGAAATTACCACCCGCCGCCACCGGCCCGGCGATTCCACTCGGTGTGCGGTGCCGACCGGGCTGCCAGGTCATTCCGGCTGATCGGAGAGCCGAGGCCTGCGACGGGCCCCGGCAGCGACCGAGGGCTTTGGCACAGGCCTAGTAGGGTACGAGCCATGCCAGAGATCCTCGACCAGGCCCGGACCCAGGTCCTGGGTGACGGTGTCGGCCTCGATCAGGCCGGCGTCCTCGCCGTGTTGAACCTGCCCGACGAGCACCTGCCCGCCGCCCTCCAGCTCGCCCACGAGGTGCGGATGCGCTGGTGCGGCCCGGAGGTCGAGGTCGAGGGAATCGTTTCGCTCAAGACCGGCGGCTGCCCGGAAGACTGCCACTTCTGCTCGCAGTCGGGCCTGTTCACCTCACCGGTGCGCTCGGTCTGGCTGGACATTCCGTCGCTGGTCGAGGCGGCGAAGCAGACCGCCGCGACCGGGGCTACCGAGTTCTGCATCGTCGCCGCTGTCCGCGGTCCGGACGCCCGGCTCATGAAGCAGATGCGCGAGGGTGTCGCCGCCATCAAGGCGGCGGTCGACATCCAGGTCGCCGCGTCGCTGGGCATGCTCACCAAGGAGCAGGTCGACGACCTGGTCGACATGGGTGTGCACCGGTACAACCACAACCTGGAGACCTGCCGGTCGTACTTCCCCAACGTGGTCACCACCCACTCGTGGGAGGAGCGCTGGGAGACGCTGCGGATGGTTCGCGACTCCGGCATGGAGGTGTGCTGCGGCGGCATCCTCGGCCTCGGCGAGACCGTCGAGCAGCGGGCTGAGTTCGCCGCGCAGCTCGCCGAGTTGGACCCGCACGAGGTGCCGCTCAACTTCCTCAACCCGCGCCCCGGCACCCCGCTGGGTGACCGCCCGGTGGTGGAGGGCAAGGACGCGCTGCGGGCCATCGCCGCGTTCCGGTTGGCCATGCCGCGCACCATCCTGCGGTACGCCGGTGGTCGTGAGATCACCCTCGGCGACCTCGGCACCCGCGACGGTCTGCTCGGCGGCATCAACGCGGTGATCGTCGGCAACTACCTGACCACGCTGGGTCGACCGGCCACTGCCGACCTGGAGCTGCTCAACGAGCTGAAGATGCCGGTCAAGGCTCTCTCCGCCACGCTGTGACGACCATGACGACCACCGAGCTGTGGTGCGACCGGTGCGGTGAGGCGGCGACGGCCACCGCCCACCCGGGCTGCGCGTCGGCCCGCCAGTTGGAGCCGCCCCGGTTCTGCCAGCACTGCCGACGTCGGATGAAGGTGCAGGTGCTGCCGGTGGGCTGGTCGGCGGTCTGCGTCGAGCACGGCGAGATCCGGGGCTGAGCCGGTGCTGCGCGGGCGGGCGGTGACCCTACGACCGGCGACGGCCGCGGACGTGCCGGCCCTCACGGCGATCCGGGCCGACCCGGAGGTACGCCGGTGGTGGCGGGGCGGCGACGACCTGGCCGATTCGGTGCGCGCCGACCTCGCCGACGACGACCTGCACGTGTATGCGATCGAGCACGACGGCCGGGTGATCGGCGCGATCCAGTGGTACGCCGAGTCGGACCCGGACTACCGGCACGCCAGTCTGGACGTCTTCCTCGACCCGGCGGTACGCGGTGCCGGCCTCGGCGGTGACGCCATCCGCACCCTGGCCCGGCACCTGATCGACGAGTACGGCCACCACCGCTTCACCATCGATCCGGCGGCGGCGAACAGCGCCGCCATCCGGGCGTACGCGAAGGTCGGTTTTCGGCCGGTGGGGGTGCTGCGCCGTTACGAGCGCGGCGCGGACGGCCGCTGGCACGACGGCCTGTTGATGGACCTGCTCGCCGACGATCTCGTGGAGTGAGTGGAAGTCTCAACCGTCCCAGCACAGCTGCCCGTCGGGGAGTCTGCGGGCGCCCTCGGCGGGCTGGTGAGGGCTGAGCCGCCCGTCCGGCAGCAGATGCGCCACCGGCGTTCCGTGACCGAGAACCGCGACGTCGGCGATCAGCCGGCGGTGGCAGCGCCACCACAGGCTCTCGCTGCACATCACCGCGGTGCTCCGCTGGGCCGCGTCCGCCAGCACCCCGGTCAGCGCCGCGTCGAACTCCGGCGTGCGGGTGTGCGCGGCGTACGCCCGGAACGCCGCGACCTTCCACCAACTGTCCGGCTCGGGCTCCCCGGCGGGGATGTGTCGGCGTCCACCGAGGCGCGGCTCCCAGCGGTAGTCGATCCCGTACTCGGGCAGCCACCGCTCAAGCTCCTCCCGCCGTACGTCCGGATTGGTGCGGCTGGCGGGGTACCGCCGCACGTCCACCACCAGGGCCACCCCGGCCCCGGTCAGCAACTCCCCCAGCCGCACCCGGTCGGCTGCGCCGTGCCCGACGGTCAACAACTGCGCCACCACGCCAAGATGCCCTGAATCGCGGCGCGTTATCCCCGACCCCTCGGACGAGATCACCGGGTCGGTGCGGGCGGGCAACCGGCTGGTCCCGCCAGCGGTCGGTTTTCGGCGACAAAAGGGGATCGTGGGCGGTTGCCGTTCCGCGGCGAGAACGGCAACCACCCACGATCTCGCGATGCGGGTCAGGCGATGGTGCAGGTGGTGTTGTTGACGGTGAAGGCGGTCGGCTTCGGGTTGCTGCCGTTGTGGTTGCCGTTGAAGCCGAAGCTCACCGACGCGCCCGGCGCGATCGTGCCGTTGTAGGACAGGTTCGTGGCGGTGACCGCCGTGCCGGTCTGGCTGACCGTCGCCGACCAGCCCTGGCTGACGGTCTGCCCGCCGGCGAAGCTGAACCGCAGGGTCCAGCCGTTGATCGCGGTGGTGCCGGTGTTGGTGATCGACACGTTGGCGGTGAAGCCGGTGCTCCAGTCGGTGGTGGCGTACCCCACCGAGCAGGTGCCACCGACCGGCGGGGCCGCGGTGGTCACCGCTACCGGCGCGGACGCCGCGGAGGTGTTGCCCGCCGCGTCGACTGCCACCACGTAGAACTGGTAGGCGGTCGAGGCGGTCAGCCCGGTCACCGCGGCAGTGGTGCCGGTGGGTGAGCCGACGAGCGCGTCGGTGGTGCCGGCCTCGCGGTAGACCCGGTACCCGGTGACGCCCACGTTGTCGGTGGACGCCGCCCAGCTCAGTGTGAGTCCGGTCGCGGTGACCGTCGAGGCGACGGGGGTGCCGGGCGCGGTCGGTGCGGTGGTGTCCGGTGCCGGTCCGGCCGGCGTGGTGACGCTGACGGCAGCCGACGACGCCGACCGGTTGCCGGCGCCGTCGAGGGCCCGCACGGTGAACTGGTACGTCCGCTCCGGCAGCAGCCCGGTCACCGCGAGCGTGTTGGTGGTGGCGGTCCGCAGCACCAGCGCGTCGCTGCCGGTCTGCGACTGGGTGATCTCGTAGCCGGCCAGGCCGCTGCCGCCCGTGTCGGTGGACGCCGCCCAGGTCAGCGTGAGTCCGCTCGACGTGACGGCGGACGCGGCGGGTGTGCCGGGGACGGTCGGCGCGGTGGTGTCCGGGACGACCGGGCCGGGCTCCTCGCCCCAGACGCGGGTGGTGCCGGAGTAGAGCGGCACCTTCCGGTTCGGCCCGGCGGTGGCCTGGTACGACGGGTCGTTGGTCGGGTCCCAGGTGCCGCCCTCCGGCACGCCCACCTTGAACTGGACCTCCATCCGGTGCTGCGACTGACCCGCCGGGGCGATGGTGTACCCGGTGCAGTCCACCTCGACGTACCAGATGTCCCCGCTGAACTGCTTGGCGGTGGTCGGGGACGGGCACCCCTGGGTGTAACCGGCGGTCACCTGCACCGGGCCGGTGCCGTCGGGCCGGAAGTAGTACCGGAACTTCCCGTCGGTCAGCGCGCGGGCCGGGAACGCGGACTTGTTGTAGACCATCACCTTGAGCCCGGTGGCCCGCGGTTCGGCCTGCGCCACAGTGGTCTCCACCGTCAGCTCGTCGATGTCCGGCGTCTCGGCGACCGGGAAGTTCGCCAGCGGGGTGCCGCCGTACTCGGAGGTCAGCCGGACCAGCGCGGAGGTGAAGCCGGCGTTGTAGTCGGTGGCCACCTCGTTCATCACGTAGTCCGACCGGCTGTCGCTGTACGCGTCGTTGGCCGAGGACGGGCCGCCGACCAGCGCGCCGTAGAGGGTGTGCCGGGTCTCGACGGGCACGGTCTGGCTGTCCCACCAGGAGCCGTGCGCGGTGCGGTGGTGCGGGTTCTTCGGTGAGTTGGCGCCGAACCCGATGACGTAGCTGGAGTTGCGCGGGTTGTCGCCGAGCGCGTAGTTGATCTGCCGGACGGCGAAGTCGTGGTAGCGCGCCTTACGGGTGGTGTCGGTGGTCTTGTCGCTGTAGACCAGCGCGGCGAACGAGGTGTTCGCGGCGTAGCGCAGCGCGCCCCAGGAGTCGAGCACCGCCATCCCGCCCGGCGAGTACGGCACCCGCTGCCCGTTCACCCCGACGGTCCAGTAGTCCAGCCACCGGTTGGCGTCGTCGACGTACTTCTGCTTGCCGGTCAGGTTGGCCAGCAGCACGTACGCCCCGAACTGCTTGTTGTCCCAGGCGATGGTCCACTTGTAGGAGCGGGTGGTGGTCTGGTTCTCGGTGCCGAGCTTGTCGTACTCGCTCTCGGCCTTGGTCAGGTAGCTGGCCTCGCCGGTGGCCCGGTGCAGCCAGATCGCGGCCCAGACCAGCTCGTCCTGCCAGCCGCTCCAGGACCGGTAGAAGCTCGTGGCGTCGGTGATGCACTCGTGGTAGGCCTTGCGCACCGTGTCGGCGAAGGTGTAGAGCTGCCGGGCGTGCCCGAGCAGCTTGTCCGCGTAGGCGGCGTCGGTGGGCCGGAACACCATCGAGGAGGCGGCCATCGCCGCCGCCGTCTCCCCCGCCAGGTCCGCGCCGCCACAGCTCGCATCGATCTTGTACGCGGGCCGCGCCATCGGCATCACCTCGGCCGGGCCCCACCACTTGTGGTCGTCGTCGCCCTTGCCGACCTGCCCGTAGAGGACGTTGGCCGACGGGTGCGCCTTGATGAAGTAGTCGTTGACGAAGCGCAGGTTGTTGAGCAGGTGCGGCAGTTGGCCGGAGGTGGTGTAGCCGCTGCGGTACTCCACCGCGCCCCAGGCGAGCATGGTGGCGCTGAACGCCATCGGGAAGCCGAACTTCACGTGGTCGCCGGCGTCGTACCAGCCGCCGGTGAGGTCGACACCCGCGCTGGCACCGTCGGTGAGCGCGCTGTCGCCGCGCCAGGAGACCCGGTTCCAGTCGGGCAGCCGGCCGGACTGCTGCGCCTCGTAGAAGAGCAGCGACTTCTGCAACGCCTCGGCGTAGTTGTAGGTCGCCGCTGGCGCGGCCGAGGCGGGCGCGGACGGCGGCGCGGTCACCGCGAGGGACGCGCCGGTGAGCAGCGCGACGCCGATGGCCAGCAGTCGCCGTGGCCAGGGCTGGTCGGCGGCCGGTGACCGGCCGGGCTGGCCGCTGAACGGCCGGGTCAGGTGGCGCATGGCGGGCTCCTGTCGGAGGCGCCGCCGGCGGTCGCACCGACGCGGGACGGCGTACGGGCGGCACGGCCACCGGCGACAGCGGGGGTGGCGGTGTGACCATGGGCCGTGGAAGCGCTCCCATGGATAGTCGACAATGTAATGTGCACGTCGTCGAATGGGAAGCCCGCGTTGCGCGCCAGCGCCGCAGCCCTCGCGAGCGTTACGGCGACACGCGCACGCCAGCCCGGAAGGTCGACCCGGAAGGCACTTCCCGTCCAAGACGTCGTCCCAGCTCAGACCGGTTGGCCGATGCCGTCGGCAGGCCCCCCGCATGGGATCATGGGCGGCCCCCTCGACCAATCCCGAAGGATTCCTCATGCCACTGCGTCGGCGCCTGACGCGCGCGGCCGTCCGCACGGCCACCGTCACGGCCGTTCTCGCCATCGCCTCCCCGGCCTGGGCATCGAGCATCGTCCCCCTCAACCCCGCCCACGCGGGCGCCACGGCGGGGACGTTCCAGCAGGAGTGCCAGGATCCCAAGTTCGGCACGCGACCCACCAACCAGGACGGCTGGCACTTCGTGCTGCCCACCAGGCGCGCCGGCGACTTCCAGAGCCTGACCTTGACCTTCAAGGACACCTCGGGCGTCTCGGTGACGGTGACGGTGCCGAACGCCACGGATCCGTACACCGACTTCCTGTCCGCCAACGGCGGCGGCGACAAGCAGGTGAAGCACGCCTACCTCTTCACCCCGGCGGGATGGACGTTGACCGGCGGCAGCGCCCAGGTCAGCGGCGAGGGCGACAAGTTCAACCTCAGCCACACGTGCGCCGGCGCCGGCACCACCGCGTCGCCGACCCCGACCACGCCGACCACGCCGATCACGGAGACGCCGACGCCGGCGCCGACCACCGACTCGCCGACGCCGACCACCCCGACGCCGACCACCCCGACGCCGACCACCCCGACGCCGACGCCGACGGGCTCGCTCTCGCCGTCGGAGTCGGTGGCGCCCGGCGGATCAGCCTCGACCCCGGGAGGCGCTGGCGGCGGCGACAACGGGGGCAGCCTCCCGCTCACCGGCGTGGCCGTCACCAGCATCGCCCTCGGCGGTGTCGCCCTGATCGGTGGCGGCGCCCTGCTGATGATGCGTCGCCGACGCGACCGGATCACCTTCACCAGCTGACCGACGAACACCCACGACCGGTTCCGGACATCGCTCCGGGGCCGGTCGTGGGCGTTTCGCATGCCTCGCTCCTCCACATCGGAGGTCCCCCGGCCCGCCTTTCGTACTGACGGGTAACCAAGCCAACAACGTCACAACATTCATGTATTTCGATGAAGTGTCCGCCGTACCCGCTGGTCACGGCCATTCGTCGCGAGTCGAACACCGGACGACTTCGGCCGGCCGGCGCCCAGCCAGACAAACGTACGGTTGCTGACCGACTACCGCGCGCGGGACAGTACCGACCATCAGCGGTGCCGTCGACGCCGCCGCTCCCCGGTCAACCCTGAGGAGAAGCGATGGCACTACGACTCGCCGACGGCACCGCCTGGACCGACATCCTGGCCCGCGCGGTGGCCGCCACCCCGGAGGCGTTCGGTCCCCAGGTCGACGGCGTCACCACACTGCACAACCTGGTCGAAGGCGAATGGCGGGCAGTCGGCCAGCCCGCCGCGGTCCGTACCCCGGTGGACAACACCGTCCTGGTCAACCTGCCCCGCCTCGACGCCGACACCGCCCGCGCCGCCGTCGCACACGCGGCCACCGCGCACCGGGCCTGGGCGCAGACCCCGCTGGCCGACCGCAAGGCCCGGGTCGCCGACGCCCTCGACTCGCTCACCGCCCACCGCGACCTGCTCGCCCTGCTGCTGGTCTGGGAGATCGGCAAGCCGTGGCGGTTGGCCTGCGCCGACGTGGACCGGGCGCTCGACGGCGTCCGCTGGTACGCGGGCGAGATCGACCGGATGCTCGCCGACGGCCGCGAGCCGCTACCCGGCCCGGTCAGCAACATCGCCTCGTGGAACTACCCGATGAGCGTCCTGGTGCACGCCGAGCTGGTGCAGCTCCTGGCCGGCAACGCGGTCATCGCCAAGACCCCGTCCCAGGGCGGCGCGGTCTGCCTGACCGTCGCGCACGCGCTGATGCGCCGCGCCGGGCTGCCCGCCACCCTCGTCTCCGGCAGCGGCGCCGAGCTGTCCGAGGTGCTGGTCCGGGCACCCGAGATCGGTGCGGTGGCGTTCGTCGGTGGCCGGTCCAACGGCGGCAAGGTGGCCGCCGCGCTGCTCGACAGCGACAAGCGGCACTTCATCGAGCAGGAGGGCCTCAACGCCTGGGGCATCTGGAACTTCTCCCAGTGGGACCTGCTGGCCACCCACCTGAAGAAGGGCTTCGAGTACGGCAAGCAGCGCTGCACCGCGTACCCCCGGTTCGTGGTGCAACGCGACCTGGTCGACGAGTTCCTCGACATGTACCTGCCGGTCGTCCGCTCGGTCCGCTTCGGTCACCCGCTCGCCGTCGGCGACGACTGGGCCGCCGGTGACCCGCTGCCCGAGCTGGACTTCGGTCCGCTGATCAGCGCCGCCAAGGCCGAGGAGCTGCACCGCAAGGTCGACGAGGCGATGCGGGGCGGCGCGATTCCCCTGCACCGGGGCAAGCTCACCGGCGCGCCGTTCCTCCCCGGGCAGGACACGTCCGCGTACGTGGCGCCGTCGGTGCTGCTCGCTCCGCCCGGCCGGTCCCGGCTGATGCACGCCGAACCGTTCGGGCCGGTCGACACCATCGTCGTGGTGGACACCACCGACGAGCTGCTGGCCGCCATGAACGCCTCCAACGGCGCGCTCGTCGCCTCGCTGGCCTGTGACGACACCGACGAGGCCGGCAAGCTCGCCGTGGACCTCCAGGCGTTCAAGGTGGGCATCAACAAGCCACGCTCACGCGGCGACCGGGACGAACCGTTCGGCGGCCGGGGCGCCTCCTGGAAGGGCGCGTTCGTCGGCGGCGACCTGCTGGTGCAGGCCGTCACCGTCGGCGGCGACAGCCGGCTCTACGGCAACTTCCCCGACTACAGCAGCTACCCCGCCACCTGATCGAGGTGCGCGGCGAGGGCCTCCGTCGACAGGCAGGGGGCTCTCGCCGCGACGTGCCGTTGGCGTACCGTCCAGTGATGGCCATGATCGCGCAGCTCTCGCTGGGAGTGTCCGACGCGGACCGGGCGGGGGCATTCTGGGCCGCCGCCCTCGGCTACCGTCGACGCCCGCCCCGCCATCCCGGCGACGAGTGGATCGTGCTGGAGCCGCCGCCCGGAATGCCCGGCGCTGCCATCGCGATGGACCTCAGCGAGAGCCCGGCCGAGGAGTTCCCCCGCGTCCACCTCGACCTGGACGCCGGTGAGCGCACCCTCGACGAGGAGGTCGACAGGTTGCTGGCCCTCGGCGCCCAGCGTGTCGACTGGCGGCACTACCCGACCGATCCACTCCCGACCGAGCCCCCGTACGTGGTGCTCGCCGACCCGGAGGGCAACCGGTTCTGCGTGTCGGGTCGGCGCGAACCGCCCGAGGGCCCCCGCTAGCCGCCCGGTACGGTCACCGCGGCCGGGGCGGCGAGCGGCACGGTGCAGCTGAGCACTGTGCCGTCGCGTTCGGTCGCGGCGGGCCGGTCCAGCCGGCGCAGGGTACGCAGCATCGGTGCGTTCTCGGCCTGCACGTGCAGCACGAGCGCCGCGTAGCCGGCCGCGTCGGCGTGCCGCACCAGCCGGCGCAGCAACGCCGTGCCGAGGCCCCGCCGCTGCCAGTCGTCGCGCACCAGCAGCGCCACCTCGGCCTCGTCGCCCTCGCCGAGCAGGTTCGCCATGGCGACCACCGACTCCGCC
This sequence comes from Micromonospora sp. SD19, assembly GCF_054462275.1. Taxonomy (NCBI): domain Bacteria; kingdom Bacillati; phylum Actinomycetota; class Actinomycetes; order Micromonosporales; family Micromonosporaceae; genus Micromonospora; species Micromonospora sp. SD19. Next base: position 462,286 of record NZ_JBTLMN010000003.1, on the reverse strand, counting down.
GCGCCGTCGGCGGCCACCGTCGTGGCCAGCAGGGTCAACCCCCGCTCCGGCTCCAGCACCCGGCGCAGCCGGGCCGGCTGGGGCAGCGACGCTCCGCCCAGGTAACGCCGCTGCCGGCTTCGCGGGGAACAACCCTCGTGCAACTCCAGAACGCCCGACAGGTCGTCCGCGCACGCCGGCCGGACGGACACCTCGGCGCCGTCGGGCAGCACCAGGGTGACCTGTTCGGCGGCCCGCCGCGCCACCGTGGCGGCCAGCTCGACAAGGGCCTGCGCCCGCGCGTACTCCGCCGGGGTGAACGCGGGCGCCGCCCGGCCCAGCGTGAACGCGCCGCCCGCCGGATCGGCCAACGACATGCTGGTACCGGCGATGCCCCGCTCGACGCCGGTCGACGCCGGTCGCCAGCTCACGGAGTCGGCGCCGAGCAGCGTCCGCAGGGCCTCACCTGTCGAATCCGGGTCCCGCACCAGCCTGTTGGCGAGACCGAGCATCCGGGTGGGCTGGTCGACCAGGCCACGCGCCTCGCTGCGCGCCACCCAGCAGTCCCGCCCACGACCACGCTCGACGGCCGCGACCAGGTCGGCCTCGTCGAGCGTGTCCGGTGCGTCGACCAGGAAGTCGTCCACCGCGCCCTGCTCGGTGGGCTGCACCTGCACGGTGAGGATGTTGACCCCGCGCAGCGCGAGGCTGGCCGTGAGCACCGACAGGTAACCCGGCCGGTCGTCCACCGTCGCTCGGATCCGCCACAACGTCATGGTTGGCTCCCTTCACCGGGTACCACCCTCGTCTCCCGCTGTTGCCTCCCGATTGCCCGGCGGTGACGGGTAGCGCTCAGGCCGATGTCCCCGCCCGGGTGTTCCGCTACGCGGTGCGGCCGCGGTAGCCGATGGGGCCCTCCCCGACCCGCTGGTAGGTACCCAGGAACCCACCGTCGCCGAAGGCGACAGTGCCGTTGTTACCGCGCAGGTCCCGCCAGGCCAGCCTGGTGACCGGGCGGCCGGCCGCGGCCACCGAGAGGAGCAGGTCACCCGAGCGGTGCCACCCACCGGCCCAGCCCTCCTGGGTGGAGAAGCGCCGAGCCTCCTTGGCGACGGTGTCGCGCTGGGTCAGCCGGCCACGGAACTCCGTCGGCTCTCCGCCCGGCTGCCGCCGCCAGCCGTAGAAGGCGGCCTGCTGCTTCTCGAACGTGATCGCGTACTCGGCGCCGGACTCGTCGGCCCAGGCCACCTGCTCGAGAACGGCCTGCTCGCCGCGGTCGATGAAGATGGTGATGTCGCCGGCGTCGCTGGCGTACCGCAGCACCGGCTCGGCGATCGCCCGCCGTTCGAGGGCCAGTCCCGCCTGGTCGTGTGCGTGCATCGGGTCGATCGTCACCCGGTACAGCCACAGCATGCTGCGGGCGTCGACACCGCTCTCGATGCGCAGCGTGTTCCGGCCGGCCGTCAACTCCTCGGCCGGCACCGCGAAGACCAGCCGTTGCGGGAGCCCACCGCCGTTGGGGATCCGCAGCCGGTTGGCCAGCGGCCTGCCGTTGAGGCGGACGGTGAGCGGGGCGTACCCGGGCGCCCGGGAGAGCATCGACGCGAGCGCCCGGACGGCGACACAGGCCTCGCCGACGACGGCCGGGTCGGGCACGTCGAACTCCAGCTCGACCGACCCGCCGGCCCCGATGGCCAGGTGGTCGCCGGCGGCCGAGGAACGGTCGACGCCGGTGATCGTGACGTTCCCGACCCGGGGCGGCTCGGTGCCGAAGTCGACGTAGGTGGGGTCCATCTGGATCCCGGGCCGCCGCCCGCTCGCCGGCGCGGCAGCCGGCGGCCGCAGCAGCACCTCGTAGGACCGGGCGGTCCGCTCGGCGTTGCCGTATCCGAGGTTGGCGGCGCCGAAGGACGACCGCACCTTGCCGATGTGCAGGGCGCCCGGCCCGACCGCCGCGCGGGCGACGTAGAGCGGTTCGCCGTCAGCCTCGTGGCCCGCCGGCAGCGCGTCCGCGGGCACCGCCCCACCGGACGCGATGCCCCAGACGCCGTGGTCCATCAGCACCTCGTACTTGTCGACGCGGACCTCCGCGCCGGCCCAGGTGGTCTTGGCGGCGCCGAAGGCCGGGCGGACCTCGCCCGGGTGCACGCCGCCACGCATCCGGACGCGGCACACCCACAGGGGCTCACCGTCCGCCGCGTACCCGTGCGGTACCGCGCCCGCCGGGATCGCGCCACCGCCGGCTGCCTCCCAGCGATATCCATCGAAAGCCAGGTCCATTCCGGAGAGGCTAGATCAACAGGGTCGGGCCTCGCCGACCACCCAACCCGTGGGTGGCGGCTCAGGGATTGACGGTGACCGGCGGTACGCCGACCAGGTCCAGCCGGTCCCCGAGGATCACCGCGCAGGCCCGGACGAGCTGGGAGAGCCGATCCACCTCGGTGGTGTGGAACGCGGCGGCGCTGAGCGTGTCGCTGTGCTCCCGGGCCACCACCAGGACCAGGCCGGCCCGTCCGAACGGCGCGACCGCGTGGTGGGTGCCGTCCGCCGTGGTCAGGGACCGGCCGCGCAGCGGCGTCACCTCGGGCAACCGCAGCGGTACGGGTGCCCGCCAACTGGCGTGCCCCACGGTCGCCCCGGGGCCACCCCCGGACCGCGAGGCCCAGTCCAGCGGGACCACCGCCGCCACCGCCCAGTCGGCCGCCAGCAGACCGGGCACTGCGTCGACAAGGGTGGCCAGCCCGTCGGCCGGGTTGGCCGCCACCTGGGCCAGCAGCTCGGCGTCCTGGCCGGTGGTGGTGGGCGCGCCGATCGCCCGCCACACCCCGTCCACGCGGACGCCGGGGATCGCCGCCAGCCCTGCCAACAGTCCCTCCACCCGGGCGGCGCCAGGCCAGACCACAGTGAAGTCGTCCACCGCGCGCCCGCCGAGCCGCTCCAGGACCACCACCTGGACGATGTCCGCGCCGGAGACGCCGAGCGTGCGGGCGACCTGGCCGAGGGTGCCCGGACGGTCCGGCAGGGTGACCCGAACTCGCAGCAACATGTCTGTCCCTCCGCTCGGCGGCCGGCGGCGGCCGGCAGGCTGGTCACAGCCTGGTCGTTGACCATTTCGTCCCTGTTGCAGGGGCATGTCCCGAGCGGAAATTTGCGGGTTGACGGCCGGCGAAGGGCCCGGCCGGGGCGCTACGGCAGCCCACCCAGGGGCAGGACCGGCGTGGAGGCGAGCTGCGCGTGGTAGTCGGCGGCGGACGTCTCCCGACCCCACTGCGGCATTCCGGTGGGCAGGTCCAGTGGGTCGGTCTCCACCTCGACGAGTGTCAACTGGGCCGGCCGTCCGTCGATGCCGGCCAGGATGGTCGCGAGTTCACCCTCGGTACGGGCCACGTGGGCGGTGAAGCCCTGCTCTCGTGCGAACACGGCGGGCAGTTCGGTGTACCGCCAGTTGTCGATGTCGTTGTACGGCTGGTGCCGCCCGTCGACGGCCCGTTCGACCGTGTAACCGCCGTTGTTGACCACGATGATGACCGGACGTTGGTTCGTGGCGAGCATCCGGCTGATCTCCTGCACTGTCAGTTGGAGAGATCCGTCGCCGGTCACGAGCACCGTCCGTCGATCCGGTGCCGCCACCCCGGCACCGAAGGCGGCCGGGGTGGCGTAGCCGATCGAGCCCCAGATGGGCGGCCACACGACCGTGACGTCGGCGGGCAGTCGCATCGTCGCCGCGCCGAAGGACGGGGTGCCGGTCTCCGGAACGAAGATGTCCCCCTCACGCAGCATGCTCTGGATCGCCGGCCAGAGCCGGGCCTGCCGGATCGGTTCGTTGTTCGACGGGTCGAGTGCGGGCGGATCGGCCGCCAGCAGCGGCGCGCGTGACCACTGCGCCGTACGGTTCGGGGCGATCTCGTGCAGGCAGCGCAGCGCCGCCGGCAGGGCCACCGGGGCGAAGCGGGTGCCCGCGACGACTGCGGCGTCCCGGTGCAGGCTGATGACCCGGTCCACCGTGATGTCGGCGGTGAACAGGCCGTCCCAGTCGAAGAACGTGGTGCCCAGACAGACGAGCGCGTCCGCGCCCTCCACGACCGCGCGGACCTCGTCGACGCTGTCACCGCCGTTGTAGACGCCCACGTAGTGGGGGTCGGACTCGTCGAGCAGTCCACGTCCCAGCGACTGTGCGGCGACCGGCCAGTTCCGTTCGGCGGCCATAGCCGTGACGGCGGCGCCGAGGTGGAAGCGGATCGGCAGGTTCCCGACGAGCATGGCGGGCCGCTCGACACCGTCGAGCAGCCGCCGGGCGGCCGTGGCGAAGGCGTCGAGCTGCCCGGCCGCCACGACCGGCTCGGGGCGGGTGAACCGTCGCCCCGGCCGGGCGATTTCGGCGTGGGCCACGTCGCCGGGCATCCGGACGTAGACCGGACGCTGCTGCGACCAGCACTCGGTGAGCACCCGGTCGACCTCCCCCAGGGCGTTCTGCGGGGTCAGCGAGGTCTGGGCGACAGTCACCTCTCGCGCCACCCGTACCCAGTGGTCGAAATCGCCGTCGGCGAGCGAGTGGTGCATGGAGGTGTGCTGTCGCATGATCTCCTCGGTCGGACCGCCGACGATCGAGACGATGGGTACCGACTCCGCCATGGCCCCGGCCAGCGCGTTGACCGCCGACAGCTCACCGGGACCGAACGTCGTGAGGATCGCTCCGACGCCGGCGAGGCGGGCATACCCGTCGGCGCTGAAGCCGGCGTTGAGCTCGTTGCAGCTGCCGACCCACTCGATCCCGTCGAACGCCTCGATCTGGTCGAGGAAATCCATGTTGTAGTCGCCTGGCAACCCAAAGACATGGCGCACCCCGAGGTCGTAGAGCCGGCTGAGCAACAGCTCACCCACCGTCGTCGTGCCCCCGCTCGCCTTCACCACGATTGACCCCCGTCGCTCCGGGGACCGCCTCCGCAGCCCACCATCAAGACCATATCGGGGCAATTGCCATGAAAGGCGTGGGTTGTTCCCCTTGAGACGCGCCCCGGCGGCGGCGCTGGCCCGCTTGGCCGAAGCCCTCCCGACGAGACGTGCGGTGAATCTGACCTTGACAACGTGAACGGGCTGCCATCAACTGGTCGGATGAGTGATCCGGCCGTCGATGCGTCGCGGCCGGAGGCCGTCCCCACCTCACCCGCGGGTCTGCCCCTGGACCGTCTCGCCGACCACCTGGCCAAGCACCGACCCGAGCTGCTCGTCGGGCCGTTGCGCGCCCAGCTGATCGCCGGCGGCAAGTCCAACCTCACCTACCTGCTGCGCCTCGGCGACCGCGAGGTAGTGCTGCGCCGCCCCCCGCTGGGGCACGTGCTGGCCACCGCGCACGACATGGGGCGCGAGTTCCGGGTCATCTCGGCGCTCGCGCCGACCGAGGTGCCGGTGCCGGGCGCGCTGCTGCTCTGCACCGACCCGGACGTCATCGGCGCACCGTTCTACCTGATGGAACGGATGCCCGGCGAGGTGTTCCGCACCCGCGCGCAGACCGACCCGCTGGGCGACGAACGACGCCACCACCTCGCCATGGCGATGATGGACACCCTCGCCGCGCTGCACAGCGTCGAACCGTCCGCCGTCGGGTTGGCTGACTTCGGCCGCCCCGAGGGCTACCTGGCCCGGCAGGTGCGCCGGTGGGCCGGTCAGCTCGACCGCTCCCGCAGCCGCCCGCTGGCCGGCATCGACGAGCTGCGTGACCTGCTCGCGGCGACCGCCCCGGAGGGTGCGAACGCCGGCCGGATCGTGCACGGCGACTACCGCCTCGACAACCTCCTCGCCTCGGCCGACCCCGTCGCCGTGCACGCGGTGCTCGACTGGGAGATGGCCACCCTCGGCGACCCCCTCGCCGACCTGGGGCTGCTGCTGACGTACTGGGACGTGCTCGGCGGCAGCGACACCGCCGAGGGCAACCCCGTCGCGGACGGGCTCGGCCCGCGCGCCGGCTTCCCCACCGGCAGCGAGCTGATCGACCGGTACGCCGGGCGCAGCGACGTCGACGTCGGACCACTGCACTGGCACGTGGCGCTGGGCTGTTTCAAACTCGCTGTCATCTGCGAGGGCATCCACTACCGCCACACGCTCGGGCAGACGCTCGGCGAGGGCTTCGACCGGATCGGCGAGATGGTGGCACCGCTGGTCGCACACGGGCTGACCGCCGCCAGGGAGCGGTGATGGACTTCTCATACGACAGCCGGACCGAGGAGCTGCGCGACGAGCTGACCCGGTTCCTGACCGAACACGTCTACCCGGCCGAGCCCGTGCACGCCGAGCAGGTGGCCGCCGGGGACCCGTGGTCGCGTACCCCGGTGTTGGCCGAGCTGAAGGCGGAGGCCCGCAAGCGCGGCCTGTGGAACCTCTTCCTGCCCGACCCGCGCTACGGCGCCGGCCTGACCAACCTCCAGTACGCTCCCCTGGCCGAGCTGACCGGGCGCAGCCCGCACCTCGCGCCCGAGGCGGTCAACTGCGCGGCACCGGACACCGGCAACATGGAGTTGCTGGCCGAGTTCGGCTCGGAGACGCAGCGGCAGCGCTGGCTGATGCCGCTGCTGGAGGGTGAGATCCGCTCGGCGTTCTGCATGACCGAGCCGGACGTCGCCTCCTCCGACGCCACCAACATCGCCACCCGGATCACCCGCGACGGCGACGAGTACGTGATCAACGGACGGAAGTGGTGGTCGTCGGGCGCGATGGACCCGCGCTGCGAGATCTTCATCGTGATGGGCAAGACCGACCCCACCGCGGACCGGCACCGCCAGCAGAGCATGGTGCTGGTCCCCCGGGACACCCCCGGTGTGACGGTGCGCCGGGGGATGACCGTCTTCGGCTACACCGACGGCTCCCACGGCGGGCACGCCGAGATCGACTTCACCGACGTCCGGGTGCCGGCGGAGAACCTGATCGGCGCCGAGGGCACCGGCTTCGCCATCGCGCAGGCCCGCCTCGGCCCGGGCCGCATCCACCACTGCATGCGACTGATCGGGATGGCCGAACGGGCACTGGAGCTGCTCTGCCGCCGGGCCAACGACCGGATCGCGTTCGGCCGGCCCCTGGCGGAGCAGGGCGTCGTGCGGGAGTGGATCGCCGAGTCCCGGGTCCGCATCGAGCAGGCCCGGCTGCTGGTGCTCAAGACGGCGTGGCTGATGGACACCGTCGGCAACAAGGGCGCGCACACCGAGATCCAGGCCATCAAGATCGGCACTCCGGCGATGGCGGAGTGGGTGATCGACAAGGCCATCCAGGGGTACGGCGGCGCCGGCGTCAGCCAGGACACCCCACTGGCCGCCCTCTGGGCGCAGACCCGCACCCTGCGCCTCGCCGACGGCCCCGACGAGGTACACCGCAACTCCCTGGCCAAGCGCGAACTCCGCCGCTGGGCCCCCACCTCCGCCTGACCGCCGGGCACCAACCCTGCCCCACTCACCCGCCCCGCGCACGCCCACCGCGGCCCCGCACGCCGCACGCCCCGCCCGCACACCCCGCCCAACCCGCCCGCACGCCCCGCACGCCCCGACACCTGAAGATCGCGCTCGATCCTGGATGTAGTGGTGTGCGGTCGCCGGGAGGCCACTCGATCCAGGATCGAGCACGATCTTGCCCTGTCGGCCTTCTTGATCATGAGGTTGGCGAGTCGAGATGCCGGGAATGTCCAGGCCAACCTCATGATCGACGCGGGGGGCGCTGTGCGGGGCGCGCGCTGTGCGGGGCGCGCGCGGGGCGCGGGGTGCGCGCTGTGCGGGGTCCTGGGGGCGTGGGGTTAGGCGGAGGCTCGGTGGACCAGTTGGGTGTCCAGGAGGATGTGGGAGGCGGGTAGCTCCTCGCCACGGATCCGGGCCACCAGCAGGCGGGCCATCTGCCGGCCCATCTCCTCCACCGGCTGGAAAACGGTGGTCAGCGGCGGCTCCGCCTGACGGGCGATCGTCGCGTCGTCGAAGCCGATCACCGCGACGTCCCGTGGCACCCGCCGGCCGGCCTCGCGCAGGGTCCGCAGCGCGCCGAACGCCATCAGGTCGGAGGCGACGAACACCGCGTCCAGGTCCGGGCAGACGTCCAGCAGCCGACGCATGCCGGCCGCGCCGCTGCCCTCGCTGAAGTCGCCGTACGCGATCAGGTCGGGGTTGACGCTGGCCCCGGTGGCCTTGACCGCCTCGGTGTAGCCGGCCAACCGGGCCAGACCGGCGCCCATGTCCTGCGGACCGGCGATGGTGGCGACGCGTCGCCGCCCCTGCCCCGTCAGGTACTCCACCGCCTGCCGGGCCCCGCCAACGTTGTCCACGTCGACGAACCAGGCCGGTTGGGCGCCGGGTTGCAGCATCCGGGCGGGCCGACCGCCGAGCACGGCGGGCAGGCCGCGCTCCTCCAGCAGCGTCGGCAGCGGGTCGGAGTCGTGCAACGACAGCAGCAGGACGCCGTCGACGTGTTGGTTGGTGAGGTGGTGCTCGACCCGCTCCCGCTCCACCGGCGACTGGGCCATGGCCAGCCAGAGCTGCATCGGCGTCTCCAGCAGCCCGGAACTGATCCCCCGCACGATCGAGGCGAAGAACGGCTCGGTGAAGACCCGCTCGCCGGATTCGGAGACCACCAGCGCGACCGAGTCGGTCCGCTGGGTGACGAGCGCGCGGGCGGCCCGGTTCGGCACGTACCCCAGCTCGGCGATGGCCTGTTGGACCGCGGCCCGGGCCTCCGGGCTGACCTGGGGCGAGCCGTTGACCACGCGGGAGACCGTGCCCCGACCGACGCCGGCACGCGCCGCGACCGCGTCGAGGGTCGGGCGCCCGAGCGACCGGGTGCGCTGCGTTGTCATCGTCTGCTCCTCCGACGGCGGGCGGACCCGGCGCCACCTGCGGGAGGTGGACGCCGGGGCCGTCCTGATGGCTGGCCCGAGCCTATTGTGCGGCCAGACCGTTGCGCCGGATCACCGAGGCGTACCACTTGGCGCTGGACTTGGGGGTGCGGACCTGGCTGTCGTAGTCGACGTGGATCATGCCAAACCGCTTGGTGTAACCCCAGGCCCATTCGAAATTATCCATCAACGACCAGGCAAAGTATCCCCGCAGCGGCACCCCGGCGTCGATCGCCTCGTGGGCGGCGCGCAGGTGGGCGTCGAAGTAGGCCAGCCGATCGACGTCGTCGACCTGCCCGTCGACCACCGAGTCGACGAACGCGGAACCGTTCTCGGTGACGTACAACGGCAGCTCGGTGTAGCCGTGCACCCGACGCAGCGTCTCGGTCAGGCCCGGGGCGTCGATCTCCCAGCCCATGTCGGTGACCGGGACGCCGCGGCTGACGAACCGGACGTCCTCGCTGCCCGGCCAGCACGAGGGGGCCGGGTCGGCCGGGACGCCCTCGACCGGCGCGGCGACGACGTGCCGGCTGTAGTAGTTGACCCCGACCAGGTCCAACGGCGTGGAGATGGTCGCCAGGTCGCCGTCGCGCACGTGGTCGAAGTCGGTCACCGTGCTGAGGTCGGCAACCAGGTCCTCCGGGTACGACCCGCGCAGCAGCGGGTCCAGGAAGAACCGGTTGGCCAACCCGTCGATCCGCCGGGCGGCGTCGCGGTCGGCGGGGGTGTCGCTGGCCGGGTCGACCGGGTAGAGGTTGACGGTCACGCCCACCTCGGCGGTCGGCCGGGCGGCCCGCAGCGCCTGCACGGCCAGGCCGTGCCCGAGCATCAGGTGGTGACCGGCGCGCACCGCGTCCGCTCCGTTGGTGCGGCCGGGGGCGTGCACCCCGGAGCCGTAGCCGAGGAACGCCGAGCACCACGGCTCGTTCAGCGTGGTCCAGTAGCGCACCCGGTCGCCGAGCGCGTCGGCCATCACCGTCGTGTAGTCGGCGAAGCGGGCCGCGGTGTCCCGGGCCGGCCAGCCGCCGGCGTCCTCCAGCGGCTGCGGCAGATCCCAGTGGTAGAGGGTGAGCCACGGCTCGATGCCGTTGGCCAACAGCTCGTCGACCAGCCGGCGGTAGAAGTCCAACCCCTGGGGGTTGACCGCGCCGCTGCCGGCGGGCTGCACCCGCGACCAGGAGACCGAGAAACGGTACGACTTCAGGCCCAGCTCGGCCATCAGCGCGACGTCCTCACCGAGGCGGTGGTAGTGGTCGCACGCCACGTCACCGGTGTGCCCGGCGACGACCCGGCCCTCGGTGTGGCTGAAGGTGTCCCAGATCGACGGGGCGCGGCCGTCCTCGGCCGCCGCCCCCTCGATCTGGTACGCCGCCGTCGCGGCCCCCCAGAGGAATCCGGGTGGAAAGGTCAGCCCCGGGCGCTCGTCGAGGACGTCGACGGCGGGTGGGCTGGCGGGGTTGCTCACGACTTGACGGCACCTTCCATGATCCCGCCAATGATCTGGCGGCCGAACACGAGGAAAACGATCACCAGGGGGATGGTGCCGATCGCCGTGGCGGCGAACACCTGGGAGTAGTCGGTGTAGTAGGCGTACGAGAGGAAGGAGAGCGAGACCTGCAGGGTCGGGTTCTCCGGGGTGAGGATGGCGTACGGCCAGAGGAACGAGTTCCAGGTCTCCATGAAGGTCAGCAGACCGAGGACGCCGGCGGCGGGCCGCAGCGCGGGCAGCACGATGCTCCAGTAGATCCGGAACGTGCTCGCCCCGTCGACCCGGCCGGCCTCGATCAGCTCGTCGGAGATCGCCTGGCTGGCGTACTGCCGCATCATGAACACGCCGAAGGCGGTGACCAGGAACGGCACGGTGACCGCGTAGAGGGTGTCGTACCACCCGAGGTCCTGCATCATGCCCCAGAGCGGGATGAGCCCCATCTGGGTCGGGATCATCATGGTCACGATGATCGCCAGCAGGAGGATGTTGCTGCCGCGGAACTTCAGCTTGGCGAAGGCGAACCCGGCCAGCGAACCGGTGAGCACCACCGAGACGGTGACCACCGAGGAAACGATGATCGAGTTCATCATGCCGGTGAGGAAGTTGGCGGCGTCGTTGTCGAGCACCCGCCCGAAGTTGTCACCGAACGCGCCGCCGGGAGTCAGCGGGGGTGGCACGTCGTTGATGTTGTCCAGGCTGCGGGTGCCGATCACCAGCATGTAGTAGAACGGGTAGATCGACAGCAGCGCCGCCAGGACGAGCGCCACGTAGGTCAGCGGGCTGGTGCGCCACAGGCGCTGGGAAGCCGAGATCATCGATCTCTCCTCACTTCGCCGAGCGGCGGACGAGTAGGAAGTTGAACAGCGACACCACGATGATGATCATGAAGATCGCCCAGGCCACCGCGGCTCCGTAGCCGGCGCTGTTCAGGTTCACGATGCCCATCTCGTACATGTACATGGCCAGCGTCTGGAACTCCCGCTGGTTGCCGCCGATGATGTTGCCGTTGCCGAAGAGCAGCGGCTCGGTGAAGAGCTGCATCCCGCCGATCGTGGACAGGATGACCACGAAGATGAAGGTGGGCTTGAGCATGGGCAGGGTGATCTGCCAGAACTGTCGCCACGGACTGGCGCCGTCGATCTCCGCGGCCTCGTAGAGGTCCTTCGGGATCGCCTGCATGCCGGCGAGCAGGATCAGGGTGTTGTACCCGGTCCACCGCCAGTTGACCATGGAGGAGATGGCCGTCCATGAACTCCACCGGTGCCCGTCCCAGTCGACCGGGTCGACACCGACGAAGCTGAGCAGCCAGTTGAACAGGCCGAACTCCCGCTGGAACAGCATCCCGAAGACGATCGCGACCGCTGCCACCGACACCACGTTCGGCATGAAGATGGCCATCCGGAAGAAGGTCTTGGCGCGCAGGAAGGTCCGGTTGAGCAGGTTCGCCAGGAAGAGGGCGAGCAACAACTGCGGGATGGTCGACAGGGCGAAGATGCCGAACGTGTTGACCAGCGCGTTCCAGAAGTACTCGTCGGACAGCAGCCGGGTGTAGTTGTCGAAGCCGATGAACGTGTGCTCGCCGATCATGTCCCAGTCGTGCAGTGACATCCAGGCGGTGCGCAGCATCGGGTACAGCCCGAAGATGCCGAAGATCAGGAAGAACGGGGCGATGTAGAGGTACGGCGAGTACTTGACATCGAGGCGGTTGAGTAATCTCCCCCGGCGACGTCGCCGAGAGACGTCGGGAGAAGGCGGTGCTGCTGGCGACGGCCGTGCCGTCGTGGCCGACAGGCTCATGCGAATTTCCTTTTCCGGCGAGGCCCGGGGGCCCTCGCGCAGGGCGCTACGCGGAGGGGACCGGCCGGTGGCGTCCGGGAAGCCCCGAACGCCACCGGCAGGGAATCACTCAGAAGGCACCCTGAGTCTTTGCGTCCTTCGTGAACTGCTCCCAGGCCTTCGCCTTGTCGGCCTGCCCGTTCTCGAACGCCCGCAGAGCCGGCTCGAGCGCGTTCTCCTTGACCGCCTGGTGCTTCGGGCCCAGGTGGATCGGCTGGATCTTGGCGACGCTCTCACCGAAGATCTTGCCGGTCGGCGCGTTGCTGAAGTACTCGTTGGTGTAACCGAGGAACGCCTGGTCCTTCAGCGCCTCCAGGTTGGTCGGCAGCGGGCCCTTGAGCTTGAAGGCCTCCACCTGGCTCTTGGCGTTGGTGAGGTACTCGGCGAGCTTCGCCGCCTCCTTCGGGTACTTGCTCTGCGCCGGAACCGCGAGCCACGAGCCGCCCCAGTTACCGCCGCCGCCCGGCACGGACGCGACGTCCCACTTGCCCTTGTTGGCCGGACCGGAGTTGTCCGAGACGATGCCGAGCATCCAGGACGGGCAGAAGGTCGCCGCGAAGGTGCCCTGCTTGAAGCCACCCGACCACTCCGGCGACCAGGTGGACGCCTTGGCGGAGATGTCGGCCATCGACGTGGCGGTGTCCCAGGCGTTCTTCACCGCGGGGCTGGTGTCCGCGATGATGTTGTCTTCCTTGTCGTAGAACAGATCACCGTTGCCCTGGAAGAGCACACCGTTGGAGACGGCGGTGATCGAGTCGATGAACGCCTTGCCGCCGCTGCCCTGCTTGTACTTCAGACCGGCGTCGTGGAAACCCTTCCAGTCCGGCCAGAGCGCCGACACCTGGTCGCGCTCGGTGGGCAGGCCGGCCGCCTGGAACAGGTCCTTGCGGTAGCAGACGGCGAGGCTGCCGACGTCGGTCGGCAGGCCGATCAGCCGACCGTCCGGCGCCTTGCCGAGCTCCCACTTCCAGGGCAGGTACTCCTTCGAGTGGTCCCCCACCAGCGGCGCGAGGTCCTCCCAGTTGCGCGCGTTGGGCTTGAACTCGTTGAGGATGCCCTCTTCCAGCGCGGTGACGTCCGCCGCGCCCTTGCCGGTGGCCAGGTAGCGGACCAGCTTCGGCCGGTACTCACCGAGCTGCGCGGTCTTGCGCAGCTCGACCTTGATGCCGGTGTCCTTCTCGTACTGCTTGACAAGCTCGTCGTAGCCCATCTCGCCGAACGTGTCGACGACCAGCTTGGCCGGCTTCTCGCCGGCCGCCGGCTTCTCGTCGTCCTTGCCACAGGCCGCGAGACCGCTGATTGCGGTGATCGCGGCCAGGGCGGCGGCTGCCAGGCGGGTACGCCGCGTGGTGACACTCATGCGCTGACCCCTCTTTCCGGTGGTGAGGCTGGATGGGTGTGGTGGGGGGTGCCCGTCGCGCCAGGCCGGGGATTCGTGAGTGAGCCACGCCACCTCCGGGAGCGCTCCCATGAGATTGCCGGCGGGTAACGGGAGTGTCAATAGGGCGATGGGAGCGTTCCCAGATCGTTACCGCTGACCACTCGGGTAACAGAAGCCCCAGCGACACCTCCCGCAACTGGCGGTTCAGCAGAAGCGGCGCAGCAGCGTGGTTGCCCGGTCCGGGTCGAAGCCCGACGGGTCGAAGGCGGCGCCCGCCCAGTCGCGCAGCATCGCGTGCCGGGAACTGACCAGGTCACCCGGGCCGGCCTGGGCGTCCAGCGCCTCCAGGAGCGCCTGATAGCCCACCGGCCCGCCGATGCCCTCCGGCGGGCAGGCCCGCTCGCCGGCCAGGCAGACCGGGTACCGCTCGTCCGGGTCGGCGGTCAGCGCGTCCTCCACGACCAGGTCGTGCTCCCACCAGTCGCCGAAGTCGTACGTGTAGGAGAACCGGCTGCCCTTGCCGAGCACCGCGTCGAGCCGCACGTCCAACTCGTCGTGCAGCGCCAACTCACCGTCCGGGTCGGGCTCGCCGTACTGCATCGCGTCGATCTCGAACGAGTGCAGGTGGCAGTCCCGCCAACCCATCGCGTGCTGCGCCACCCGGTGCAGCCGGTCCAGCGTGTAACCGGCCGGCACGAGCACCCGGCGCCACACCGGCGGCCGGGTCCCGGCGAGGGACATCTTCAGCTGGAAGATCTGACGCGGCATGCTGTCCTGTCCTCCCGCGGCTTAGGCTGCCAGCATGATCTGCCGAGCGTGCCGGGCCCGGCGACACGATGAGTGCCCGGGCCGGAACTGGTGCGACTGCCAGCACCGTACCGCCGAACCGACCCCTCCGGTCACCGGTCCGGCCGGCGAATGACCGTCAGAATTCCGATCCGACGGCTCTGGCCCGAGCCGTCGACGCAGCCACTCGACGACACCGAGCTGACCGCCCTCTACGGCCGCGCCGACCAGCCCCGGCTGCGAGTGAACTTCGTGACCAGCCTGGACGGTGCGGTCAGCGTGGACGGCTACTCCGCCGGGCTCTCCGGCGAGCCGGACAAGCGGGTGTTCGGCCTGCTGCGGATGGCCTGCGACGCCCTGGTGGTGGCCGCCGGCACGCTGCGCCACGAGGGATACCGGGCGGTCCGCCTCGACGAACGCCGCCGCGCCTGGCGTCAGGCCAACGGTCTGGCCGCGTACCCGACGCTGGTGGTCGTCTCCGGATCGCTGGACCTGGACCCGGCGCAGGCCGCGTTCGCCGACGCACCGACCCGCCCGGTGGTGCTCACCCACGCCGACGCCGACCCGCCGCCCGGGCTGACCGACGTCGCCGACGTGCTGCGCTGCGGCACCGGGCGCGTCGACCTGGCCGCCGGCCTCGCCGAGCTGCACGGACGCGGGCTCACCCAACTGCTCTGCGAGGGCGGCCCACACCTGTTCGGCGCGCTCACCGCCGCCGACCTGGTCGACGAACTGTGCCTCACCGTCTCGCCGCTGCTCGCCGGGCCCGGCCCCGGCCGGATCACCGCCGGCGACGTCACCGCGCCCCGGCACCTACCGTTGCGGCACGTGCTCGCCACCGAGGACGGCGTCCTGATGCTCCGCCACGCCCGCCAGTAGCTCCCTACACCGGCGGCCAGGACTCGCGCGGCACCCGACACGCTCGCGCCCACCTGGTGCGCCCGGTCGAACACCCAGCGTCATGAGTGTGACGGGGCATGGTGTCGTCCGCCGCGTCGCGTGGCGACCTGTCGTACTCCTCGGGCACTATGCACGTCATGCGCGCCGACAGTGATGCCCGAGCGACAGGGGTCGCCCGATGACCGACGCCGACCTCGACAGCCCGGGCGAGGCGGTCGGGCGGGTGCTGGGCACCGCCGACGCCACCCCGTTGCAGTTCTGGACGGCCGTGGCGCCCGGCAGCTACCTGCAGCTCGACGACGTGGTGGTCACCCGACGCGACCTGCCCGACCGCGAGCCGGTGACGATCGCCGGGGTGGTCACCCAGGTCCGCGCTCGGCACGAGGGCGCCCAGTTCGACTCCGACGTGTTCGCCATCGCCGACGGCACACTGCCGGCGATGGTGCAGGAGGCGGCCGAAATCACCACCACCCGGGTCGACCCGGAGCTCTACGTGCCGCCCACGCCGGGGGCCGTTGTGCACCGGGCCGAGGGCGACGCGCGGGCGCGCGCGCTGCACTTCGACCGGATGGAGCGGCGCATCCCGATGGGCATGGGTCGCGACGGGGTGCCGGTCTACCTCAACGCCGACTTCCTCGACGGCAGCCGGGGCGCGCACGTCTCCATCTCCGGCATCTCCGGGGTGGCCACCAAGACCAGCTTCGCCACCTTCCTGCTCTACTCGGTGTTCCGCTCCGGGGTGCTGGGCGGCGACGCGGTCAACGCCAAGGCGCTGATCTTCAACGTCAAGGGTGAGGACCTTCTCTTCCTGGACCACCCCAACACCCGCCTCGACGAGCCCACCCGCGCGGCGTACGCGAAGCTCGGGTTGAGCGCGGGCGCCTTCCCCGACGTGCGGGTCTACGCCCCACCACGGGTCGGTGACGCGGCCGGCACGCCGGATGTGAGCAGCCGGCTCACCGGCGTCGACAGCTTCTACTGGACGCTGAGCGAGTTCTGCACGGACCGCCTGCTGCCGTACGTGTTCGCCGACGCCGACGACGAGCGCCAGCAGTACACGATGGTGGTTCACTCGGTGGCCGCGCACCTGGCCCGCTACGCCCAGCCCGCCGACGGCGGGGTGAGCATCGACGGGGTTCGGCTCGGCTCGTACGGCGACCTGGTCGACCACATCGTCGACCAGCTCAACGACGACGAGACCCGCTCCGACTGGGCGGGCAGCGCGGTAGGGCTGGGCACCGTCAACGCGTTCGCCCGGCGGTTGATCGGCAGTAAGAAGGACCTGGCCCGGCTGATCCGTGGTGACCTCGCGGCCCGCCGCCCGCACTCGATCAACACCAGCGAGTCGGCGCAGGTCACCGTGGTCGACCTGCACAACCTGCCGGACCGGGCGCAGCGGTTCGTGGTCGGTGTGACGCTGAAGAGCGAGTTCGAGCGCAAGGAGAAGTCCGGCACGGCCAAGCCGCTGCTGTTCGTGGTCCTCGACGAGCTCAACAAGTACGCCCCCCGGGAGGGCTCCTCCCCCATCAAGGAGGTGCTGCTCGACATCGCCGAGCGGGGCCGCTCGCTCGGGGTGATCCTGATCGGCGCGCAGCAGACGGCGAGCGAGGTGGAGCGGCGGATCGTCACCAACTCGGCGATCCGGGTGGTCGGCCGGCTCGACCCGGCCGAGGCGTCCCGCCCGGAATACGGCTTCCTGCCGCCCGCGCAGCGCCAGCGGGCGTTGCTGGCCAAGCCGGGCACCATGTTCGTCAACCAGCCGGACATTCCGGTTCCGCTCTGCCTGGAGTTTCCGTTCCCGGCCTGGGCCACCCGGGTCTCCGAGGCGGGCCGGGCACCATCGGAGACGCTGCGCTCGATCACCCAGTCCGCCGACCCGTTCGCCGTGGTGGGCTCCGGCGGCGGCACCACCGACGACGACATCCCGTTCTAGGGGGCCGGCAAGCCATGAAGATCCTGCACACCTCCGACTGGCATGTGGGCAAGGTGCTCAAGGGGCAGTCCCGGGCCGACGAGCACAAGGCGGTGCTGGCCGGGGTGATCGAGATCGCCAATGCCGAGCGGCCGGATCTGGTGATCGTCGCCGGTGACCTCTACGACACCGCCGCGCCCAGTTCGGAGGCGACCCGCCTGGTCACCCGGGCGTTGACGGCGCTGCGGCGGACCGGCGCGGACGTGGTGGCGATCGGCGGTAACCACGACAACGGCCCCGCACTGGACGCGCTGCGCCCGTGGGCCGACGCCGCCGGCATCACGCTGCGCGGCGGGGTACGCGAAAATCCGGACGAGCACATCATCGACGGCACCACCGCCGGTGGCGAGCGGTGGCGGCTGGCCGCGTTGCCGTTCCTGTCCCAGCGGTACGCGGTGCGCGCGTTGGAGATGTACGAGCTGACCGCCGCGGAGACCAACCAGACGTACGCCGACCACCTGGGCCGGGTGCTGGGGCGACTGACCGAGGGATTCACCGAGCCGGACCGGGTGCACCTGGTCACCGCGCACCTGACGGTGACCGGCGCGGCCACCGGCGGCGGCGAGCGCGACGCGCACACGGTGCTGGGTTACGCGGTGCCGGCCACCGTCTTCCCGGCCACCGCGCACTACGTGGCGCTGGGTCACCTGCACCGGGCGCAGCGGGTCGCCGGCCCCTGCCCGGTGCGATACAGCGGCAGCCCGCTCGCTGTCGACTTTGGGGAGCAGGAGAACGTCCCCTCGGTGACGATTGTCGAGGTGACGGCCAGCACCGCAGCCCGGGTGCGGGAGGTGCCGGTGACGGCGGCGAGCGCGCTGCGGACGGTGCGCGGCACCCTGGCCCAGCTCGCCGAGATCGAGGCGCCGGACGCGTGGCTGCGGGTGTACGTGCGGGAGCAACCGCGTGCCGGCCTGCGCGAGGAGGTCCAGGAGCTGCTCCCCCGGGCCCTGGAGATCCGGATCGACCCGGAGCTGGTGGCCGCGCCGGGCAGTGGCACGCGCATCGCCCAGCGCTCGGGGCGTTCGCCCCGGGAGTTGTTCGCCGACTACCTGGACAGCCGGGGCCACGCCGACGAGGGTGTCCGGGAGCTCTTCGACGAGCTTTTCGAGGAGGTCGAGCACTGATGCGTCCGATGCGCTTGGACATGGCCGGGTTCACGGTCTTCCGGGACGAGACCACTGTCGACTTCACCGACGCCGACTTCTTCGCGCTGATCGGCCCGACCGGTTCCGGTAAGTCCACTGTGTTGGACGCGATCTGCTTCGCCCTGTACGGCATGGTGCCCCGGTGGGGCGGCGCCCGGGGGTTGGCCAACGCGCTCGCCCCGTCGGCGACCGAGGCGCGGGTGCGGTTGGTCTTCGAGTCCGGCGGTGCCCGGTACGTGGCGACCCGGGTGGTCCGCCGGGACGGCCGGGGCAACGTGAAGACCGCCAACGCCGGGTTGCAGCTGATGCCGGCCGGCTTCGACGTGACCAAACTGGACACCGGTCTGAGCCCGGACGACCTCGGCGAGGTGGTGGCCGGCACTCCCGCCGAGATGGAGCAGGCGGTGCTGGAGGCGGTCGGGCTGCCGTACGAGCAGTTCACCAGCTGTGTGGTGCTGCCACAGGGGCAGTTCGCCGACTTCCTGCACGCCAAGCCGGCGACGCGGCAGCAGATCCTGGTCAACCTGCTGGGCCTCGGCGTCTACGAGGACGTGCAGAAGAAGGCGACGGCGCGCGCCGCGCAGGCGGAGGCCCGGTTGGAGGCGGTCGACCAGGTGCTCGCCGGGTTGACCGGCGTGGACGACGAGGCGTTGGCCGAGGCCGACGCCCGGGTCGACCGGATGACCGAGCTGGCGGCCGCGGTGGCCGAGGCGGTGCCGGAGTTGGCGGCGGCGCGGGTCACCGCACGGGAGGCCGCTGCGGCGCTGACCGCCCTGGACGACGAGCTGACAGTGCTGACGGGGGTGCGGGCGCCGGGTGGGGTGAGCGCTGTCGCTCGCGCGGTCACCGCGGCGCGGGCCGAGGCGGAGGCGGCGGCGACCGGGGTGTCGCTGGCCGAGGAGCGGGAGGAGAAGCTGCGCGGCGAGCTGGCCGCCGCCGGTGACGAGAGCGCGCTGCGACTGCAACTGCGGGCGTACGACGATCGGGACCGGCTGGCCGGCGAGGCCGACACGGTCCGCGAGGCGGTGCGCACGGCGCACGACGAGCACACCACGGCGGTGGCGGCGCTGGTCGACGCCCGCGCGGTCGCCGAGCGGGCCGACGCGGACCTGGAGGCGGCCTTCCGGGCGCACGAGGAGGCGAAGGCCACCGACCTGGCGGTCAGCCTGCGGGTGCACCTGCATGCGGGGGCAACGTGCCCGGTGTGCGAGCAGCCGGTGGCCGAGGTGCCGGCGGTGCCGGCCGATTCGGCGGTGGCCGCCGCGACGGCGGCCGGCAAGGCCGCGCGGGCCGCGACCAAGGCCGCGCAGGAGACGGTGCGGCAGCGGGACGCGGCGGCGCGTGAGCTGGAGCGGCTGCTGGTGCAGGCGCGGGCCCGGCAGGAGCAGCTGGAGGCCCGGCTGGCCGAGCTGGACGGGCAGCTTTCCGGGGCTGCCGAGCCGGCCGTGCTGCGCCGGGAGTTGGCCGAGCACGCCCGGTTGCGGCGCGCACTGGACGAGGCGGCGACGGCGGTCCGGGCCGGCCGCGAGACCGCTCGCCAGGCCCGGGCCGCTGTGGATGCCGCCGAGGAGCGGCTGCGGGCGGCGTGGCGGGCCTTCGACACCGCCCGGGACGGGTTGGCCCGGTTCGGTCCCCCGGCGACCGACCGGGACGATGTGGCCGCCGCCTGGTCGACGCTGACCGGTTGGGCGACCAGCGAGGCGGACCGCCGCCGCGCCGACCGGGACGGTCGGGCCGCTGCCGTGGCGGCGGCCGAGTCGGTGGCCGACGGGGTGCAACGGGCCATCGCGGCCATCTTCGCCGACGCCGACGTGCCGGTGGGGGACGATCCGGTGCACGCGGCGACGGTGGCGGTGGAGCGGGCCGACGCCGACCGGCGGCGGCTGCACGAGCGTCGCGAGCAGGCCGGTGCGTTGCGCGAGCAGCGGGCGGGGCACGAGCGGGAGGCGCAGGTGGCGCGCGCGCTCGCCGGGCACCTGCGGGCCAACAACTTCGAGCGGTGGTTGCTGGCCGAGGCGTTGGACCTGCTGGTCGACGGTGCGTCGGGGATTCTGCGGGAGTTGTCCAACGGGCAGTACGAGCTGGTGCACGACAAGGGTGAGTTCGTCGTCGTCGACCACCACGACGCCGGGCTGCGTCGGGGGGTGCGCACCCTCTCCGGCGGTGAGACGTTCCAGGCGTCGCTGGCGTTGGCGTTGGCGCTCTCCGAACAGTTGGCCGGGATGTCCACCACGGCGGCGAGCCTGGAGTCGATCGTCCTGGACGAGGGTTTCGGCACCCTCGACGCCGCCACGCTGGACACGGTGGCGGCGACCCTGGAGAACCTGGCGGCCCGGGGCGATCGGATGGTCGGCGTGGTCACCCACGTGCCGGCGTTGGCCGAGCGGATCCCGGTCCGCTTCGAGGTGCGCAAGGACGCCCGCTCCGCCCGGGTGGAACGGACCGGCCGGTGAGCGCGAGGAGTGCCGCGCAGCGGAGCCCCGCAGTCGCGAACGACAGGCGAGCCCGGTGAACGTGCGGGGCGACGCAGCGTTCTTCGTCGACTCGTGGGATCCGGCGTACGGGGCGTCGTTCGAGGCGTCGGCGGCCGGGCCGGCCGCGCCGAGCAGCGCCCAGGTCGACGCGGACGTGGAGCTGCCCGCCGTGGACTGGCGGGCGATCGGGGTACGCCCCGGGGTGCGCGCACCCGACGTGGTGTTGCTGGTCGACGGGGTGCGTCGGATCGACGCGAGCATCTGGACGGCCGAGACCGACGGCGGGTCGTTTCCCGGGTTGGCGGCCTCGTACGCGGCCGGGGTGGTCCGCTGTGACCTGGGCCGGGGTGCGGCGCAGTTGGCGGGCACCCAGGTTGGTAGGGGTCTGTTCACCGCGAGCCCGTCGGCGCGGGATGTGGTGGCGGGCGCGATCCGTTACCCGGTGCACCGGGTGGGTGGCACCGGTGAGTTGGCGAAGCTTCCGGCCGCCGTGCAGGGTCCGCTGACCGCGTTGGAGGTGGCGGTGTCCGACGCGGCCCGGGTCGACGGTGACCTGTTGGTGGTGGACGGCCCGTTGCGCAGTCGTCGGCAGTTGCCGCGCACTCTGGGCTACATCAAGACGCAGCACAGTCAGTATCTGGATGCTCGGCTGACCGCCGTGGTGACCGGGATGGCGTCGGGTGAGCGGTCCCCGGTGTTCCGGCTCGGCACCGCCTGGGGCGGTTGGTCGTGGTATCTGCGGCTGCCGGTGGCGATCGGCGCGCCGTGGGCGGGCATCGTCCGGGTGGAGTGCTCCGCCGACCTGCCGGTCGAGGCGGCGATCGAGCTGGCCGATCTGTCGTTGGTGACCCTGCCGCGCTTCGCGTCCACCCCGTACAAGGACCCGCGGGCCCCGCAGAACCTGATCCCGATCGCCGGTCTGGAGCGCCGACTGCGGGCCCTGCTGGGTGATTCCCGGCTGCTGCACCGCGCGTTGACCGCAGCGGCCCGCGCCGCCCGTTGAACGCGGATACTGGTTCCGATGGGGCGTAAACGGGCGGCTGAGCGGGTGGTCGAGCAGGTGGACACCGGGCTGGCGGAGCTGGTGCCGGATCCGGACCGGGCCGGCTCGTGGACGTTGCTGCTGGATGGCGCGCCGCAGTCGCACGTCGACCTGGCCGACCCCACTCACCTGGAGTTCGAGTACGTGCGTCGGCTGGCTGCCGCAGTGGATCTGGTCGCGCCGGCCGGCGCGCCGCTGCGGGTGCTGCATCTGGGTGGCGGCGCCCTGACCCTGCCCCGGTACGTCTCCGCCACCCGGGCGGGGTCGACCCAGCGGGTGTCCGAGGTGGATGGCGCGCTGGTGGAGTTGGTCCGTCGGGCGTTGCCCTGGCCGTCGGACCCCCGGTTGAAGGTTCGGGTGCAGGACGCCCGGGCGGTGTTGGCATCGACCCGGGAGGCCAGCTACGACGTGGTGGTCGCCGACGTGTTCGCCGGGGCGCGTACCCCGGCGCACCTCACGTCGCTGGAGTACGCGGCCGAGGTGGCCCGGGTGCTCCGCCCGGCCGGTTGGTACCTGGCGAACCTGGCCGACGGCCCCCCGTTGCGGCACGCCCGGGGGCAGGTCGCCACGGTCCGGTCGGTGCTGCCGCAGGCCTGCCTGGTCGGCGACGCGGCGGTGCTGCGCGGGCGCCGGTACGGCAATCTGGTGCTGGTCGCCGGGCGGTCCCAGCCGCCGGTGCCGGAGTTGACCAGACGGGCCGCCGGTGACTGGTTTCCGGGCCGGGTGGTGGCCGGCGACGAGCTGGACCGTTTCGTCGGTGGCGCGCAGGTCGTGCGGGACGCCGACGCGACGGGTTCGGATCCGCCACCGCCGGGGTTGTTCTCGGTACGCCGCTGATCGTCCACCCGACGGGCGGCGCGGAAGTTTTTTCGCCGTTTGTTGATCCGTTGGGACCGGTGCTGCGTACCACCGGGCGGCCCGCCTCGTGGGCCGGCGTTGGTCACGGAGATCCCGGAGGTCTGCATGCACGCGGTGGCGGCCGGTTGGCATGGCGACGCGGTCCGCGCTGACTGGTTGTCGGCGCGACCCTCGTCACGGTCGACCTCGTCTGCCCGGGGGGTCGACGCGAGAGCGACGTCTCGCCAGAATGGTCCGGTGACGCCGCGACCGGCGCCCGGGCGCCATCAGGCGACGTCAACCGAGGCCAGCCACTCCGACCAGTTGATCCGTCAGCTCTACGCCGAGCACGCCGGCCCGTTGCTGATGTTCGTCATGCGCCTGACCGGGGGGGACCGGCAGCGCGCGGAGGACATCGTCCAGGAGACGCTGCTGCGGGCCTGGCGCAACGCGCACCGCCTGGGCACGCAGGGGCAGGGTTCGTTGCGGCCGTGGTTGGTCACTGTGGCCCGCCGCATCGCCATCGACGAGCACCGCAGCCAGGAGGCCCGGCCGCCGGAGACGTACGACCGGGACCTCACCGCCTTCGCCGAGGCGGACAGCACGGACCGGGTGCTGCGCACCATGACGGTGGCGGACGCGCTGCGTACGCTCAGTCAGTCGCACCGGGAGATTCTGATCTCGACGTACTTCCGGGGGCGGACGGTGCCGGAGGCGGCCGAGGAGTTGGGCCTGCCGCTGGGCACCGCCAAGTCGAGGGTCTACTACGCGCTGCGCGCGCTGCGCACGGCTCTGCAGGAGCGGGGGGTGACAGAATGAGCCGGCCGGACCACATGGACGTCGCGGCGTACGCGCTCGGTGTGCTCGACGAGCAGGACACTGAGCGGTTCGAGGAGCACCTCGCCACCTGCTGGGCGTGCGCGGCCGAGTTGGAGACGATGGTGCCGGTGGTCGGGCTGCTCTCCGACATCGACGGCGAGACGATGATGGCGCTGGAGCAGACGGCGACGGATCCGGCCCTGCTGGACCGGACGCTCGGCGCGGTCCGGGCGGATCGGCGGCGTACCCGGTTTCGTCAGATGCTCGCGACGGCCGCCGCGGTGGTGGTCTTCGGCGGTCTGACCGGGTACGGCTTCGTCAGTGTGACGGGCAACGAGCAGCCGCCGGGGGTGCTCGCCGAGTCGACGCCGAGCGCGCCCAACGATCCGCCGACGAGCGTGCCGACGGCTGCGCCGAGCGGCCCGGGTGTGGGTGGCACCGAGGTGGAGGGTGACCAGGTCGAGGCGACCGACCCGACCACCGGTGTGCAGACCACCATGTTCCTGGTGACCAAGGACTACGGCACCCGGATCAATTTCAGCTTGCGGAAACTGCCCGGCCCGCGCGTCTGCCGTCTGGTGGTGGTGCGCAAGAACGGCAGCACCGAGGTCATCTCGAGCTGGTCGGTGCCGGATGGTGGCTACGGCACCAACACCCGGCCGCAGGGTCTTGAGCTGAGTGCCTCGACGTCGGCTCTGCCGGCGGATATCAAGCAGCTCCAGGTGCAGTCGGTGAATGCCAACGGTGTGGCGAGTCCGCTGGTCACCGTATCCTTGTAGGCGCGCCTGCCGCATCGGCGCCGGTCATTTCCACAATGACCGGCGCCGATCTGTCGTTGCGGGAGGCATCCCCTGCGGGGGCGTACGCAGCGCAGCCGGAAACGGTTCAATCGTTTTACGTGAAATTGACCACTGTTACTGCTTCAACCTTGACAGCCCGCCCCCCGTACCTATGGGTGAACTGTCAAGAATGAGGAGGGCACGTGGCACAGATGAAGCGGACCGTCATCGTCGCGAGCGCGATGGTCGCACTAACGGCCTGCGCTCCCGCGGGTTACGACCCCGCGAACTCGAGCGCGGCGGAGCCGGTCGCCGTCGCCGCGGCCGAGCCCACCGCGACGGTTGAACCCGAGGTGTCGGCGTCCGCGGAGGCGCCGGCCGCCGACGCGCCGCCCGCGGACGTCGACCTGACCGAGAAGTTGGTCGGTAAGAGCGTCGCCCGGATGGGCAAGGTGGTCACCGACCAGGACGGCTGGATCCTGTACCGCTTCGACAAGGACACCGCCGACCCGCCGTCGTCGAACTGTGTCGACAAGTGCGCCGAGGTGTGGCCCCCGGCACTGACCGACGGCAACCCGGAGCTCACCGGCGTCTCCGACGACAAGGTCGGCAGCGTGACCCGGCAGGACGGCACCCGTCAGCTCACCGTCGGCGGCTGGCCGGTCTACCGCTACATCGGTGACAAGAAGCCCGGCCAGTGGAAGGGCCAGGCTGTCGGTGGCACCTGGTTCGTGGTCCAGCCGGACGGCAAGAAGAACCTGAGCTGCCTGCCCAAGGGCACCCCGAAGGCGGTCGCGCCGCCGTCGGACAGCGGCTCCAACGACGCCGGGGGTTCGGGCTACTCGTACTGAGCCTGACCGCCCGCGAGGGCACGGTGGTCGGTCGTCGCCGGGGAGGGCGCGACCGGCCACCGTCGTGTCCGGGGGTGGGTCAGGCCCGTTCCCACGGGCTCGGCACCGGGAAGTACGTCTCCAGGAACGGGATGAGCAACGCCATCTGCGCGTCGAGGTCCTCCTCGACGGAGAACGCGTCGTTGAGGCAGAACACCTGCCGGTCCCGGCGGGCGAGCAGGTGCGCCAACCGGGCGGGTGTGTCCGGGTGGGACAGCTCGGCGATGGTGTACCGCAGGTCCCCCGGTGCCGCGCGTCCGGTGTGGAAGGCGTAGTAGTGATGCAGCGACGAGGCGATCGACAGGTCGTCCATGCTGCGGAACTGACTCGCCGCGGTCCGCCGGTACTGCTGCGGGAACGTCTGCTCGATCTCCTGGAGCACGCTGCGCCGCAGCGCGTGCGGCATGTGCTTCATCTTCTGGGTCAGTACGGTGCCGAACCGCTCCGCGATCAACGCGCGGTTGTTCTTCCCGGCCGCCGAGGACGGGATGTCCCCGGCGGTGGGTGGCCCCGGCGGCACCAGCGCCGGCGAGGGGAAGAACCGGGAGATGCCGTTGGCCAGGAAGAAGTCCTGGGGCAGCACCTCGGTGCCGAGGAAGACGTCGTCGTTGAAGTACAGGAAGTGCTCGGAGAGCCCGTCGATGTGGTGCAGTTGACTCTCGATGGCGTGCGAGTTGTACGTCGGCAGCACCGTCGGGTCGGTGAAGATCTCCCGGTGGCTGACCACCCGCAGCCCGCTGGCGGACGGGTCCAGCCAGACCGGCACCTGGTCGTCGGTCACCACGTAGACGTGGCGTACCCAGGGCGCGAAGAGGTGCAGCGACCGCAGCGAGTAGCGCAGCTCGTCGCGGCTGAGGAAGCGGGCCGCGCTCGCCGCCTCCGCGTGGTACGGCACCCCGGCCACCTCGGCCCGTCGCCGTAGCCAGGCCGGGTCGGTGCCGTCGACCCAGGTGTAGACCACGTCGACCGGGAACGGCACGTCGTCGGGGCGCGGTGCGGCGAACTCCGGACGGGTCCAGGCGGTGGCCGGCGCGGAGGGGGACGCCAACCCGGTGAACCGCGACTCCGGTACGAGCACCAGCGGCGCCGCTACCGTCACCTGTTCGGCCACGGCGTTGGACCGCGGCGCGACAAGCGTGTCACCCTCCCGGGTCCAGAACTCGACGTCGCACCCGTACGCCTGCCCCAGCACCAGCCGACGCTGGGGGTCCGTCCAGTACCAGGTCAGCCGTACCACCGGGGCGTCCGCCAGCCGGTCCCAGGTCTTCGTCTCGAACCCGGCGGCCGGTTGCCCGGTGCCCTCCGGCACCGAGACGTAGCCGGGGACCCGGCCGCACGCGGCGGCGAGCGCGGCGCACGCCTGCGCGCGGTGGGTGGCCTCGACAGCCACCACCGACGAGCGGTGGGACTCCCCCCGCACCCGGAAATGGGGTACGCCGGCCTCGTCGAGCGCCGCCGTCACCGCGGTGAGATTGTCCAACCGTGCCATCAGAGGGGTGACCGACGCCCCGATCCGGGCCACCCGGGGCCCTCGGTCGGCGGTGACGACCACCCGGTCCGCGCCAGCCAGCAACTCCGGCTGGCGGCGGGCCAGCCGCTCGCCCCGGCGCTCGGAGAGGTGGCCGTCGCGGGCGGCCCGGGCGACCCACTGCTTCAGCTGGTGCCGGGCCCGGGGGCTCACCTTCGTCGCGATGGCACGCCGGGTCTGCGGGCTGAGCACCCGCCGGTACACCTCGACGAACCCGGTGGGTTCGGCCAGTGCCCGGGGTGGCTCGCCCGGGGTGGGCGTCGGTCCGGTCACGCTTGTCCCTTCCCTGCGTCCGGGTTCACGGACGGTCAACGACGACGATCGACAGTTCGCTGTCGCGGGTGTAGTACGGCCGGACCCGCAGCAGTGGCGCCGGGTCCTCCTCGACGAGTTCCAGTCCTGGGTCGTCCACCAGGTATATCTCCGGATAGTTGTAGACGAGCTTCTTGTCGACCACGTCGTCGACGAGCAGACCCAAGCGGACCTCCCGATCCGTGTCGGCTCGCCGTAGCCAGAGATCCCAGTCCTCGTAACGGCCCAGTCGGTGTGCGGCCAGTTCGTCGACGGCCACGTCGATGCGCAGATGACCGCTACGGGTCCGCAGAACCGGCACGGAGACCATGCCCTCGCGGTGGCCGCGTCGGTGCAGCACGGCCCGGTCGGGGGTGCCCGAACCGCACCAGACGGCCTCGATCGACACCCGCTCGCCGCTGAGCGCGATCCGCCGCACCTCCGCGTGCTCCTCCCGCACCCAACTGCGTACGGCCAGAAAGCCGTCCGCCGTTCGGTAGGGCAGGTGCGCACGGATCGGGTTTGCACCGCTCGGACCATCCACCGGTTGGTATCCGCCGGCGAGTACCCGCGTGTCGATCCGGTCGGGCGTCAGTCGCTGGCGCGCCCCCGTTACCGGCTGCACGTACGCGTTCCAGCGGCCCTCCGGCAGCGCGTCGGCGGGCAGCACCACCGACTGGTAGATCCCGTCGTCCTGTGGTTCCAGTGGCATCCGCACCTTCTGCCCGCTGTCGCGGTCGCGCAGGAGCAGGTGCGCACCCGCCGCGAGCCCGGACGCGTTGACATGCAGGCTGAGACCGTGGTCCGGCAACACCTGGCAGTTCACCTTCGGCCCAGCGCCCGGCGCGGCAGCCCGCCGACGGATCGCCTTCTGCAACCGGGCGGAGGTGGCCCGAGCCTGCCGGATGCGGGAGAGGCGGACCAGAGCACCCATGCTCGCCCGGCGAGCCAGGTCGCTGCCGGCGATCCCGCGCAGCAGCGGGTCGCCCAACAGCCGCGCCAGACCAGGTTCCCGGACCACCTCACCGCCACGAGCCAACACCGAACGGCCGGTTCTCGGTCCCTTGGCCGACCGGGTGACCCGCGACGGCCGCCCGGTTGCCGGGCCTCGCTCAGCCAGCACGGCGGCGCACTGCTGGGCGAAGGACTCGGCCAGCGTGTCCGGATCGAACCGCGCCGCGTTCACCAGCGCCAGCTTGGCCAGCCTGGCCCGGAGGTCGTCGTCGCTCATCAGCGTCCGCAGCGCGGAGGCGTAGGCGTTGATGTCGTCCATCGGGACCAGCAGGCCGTCGACGCCGTGCTGGATGATCTCCCGGGGGCCTACCGGGCAGTCGGTACTGACAACGGGAAGGCCGAGCCGCATCGCCTCCACGATCGTCATGCCGAACGACTCGCGTTCTGAGGAGACTGCGGCGATGGAGCCCTTGACCCACTCCGTGGACATGTCCTCGCGCCGGCCCATCAGTTGGACCTGGTCGGACAGGCCCAACTCACGGATCTGTGCGGTCAGCGCGGGGCGTTGCGGGCCGTCGCCGTAGATCCGCAACTTCCAGTCCGGGTGGTCGCCGGCGATCCTCGCGAAGGCGGCGATGAGCCGGTCGTACCGCTTGATCGGGTCGAGCCGACCGGCGGTGACCACGATCCGGTTGGACCCGTCGGTGGGCGGGACCGTGGGCTGGGGAACGCTGTTCGGCAGCGCCTCGACGCGAGTGTGGGGCACCGGATTGCCGGAACGGAACGCGGCGGCGTCAGCCTCGGTCACCGTGAAGGCCAGATCGATCCGGTCGTACGAGAGCCGGATCTCCTCCTTCAACGCGTCATCGATCAGGTCCTGTGTCATGTGCTCCTGCGCCACAAGGACCGCGTGGTCGGGGCCGTGCCGCGCCACCACCAGGTTGATGCCCGGCCGGGTTCCCACGACCACGTCAGCCGAGGTCGAGCGCAGATAGCCGATCATCCGTTCGTCGGTGAGCCGGCTGTACTGGGTGTGGAACTCCTCGCTCTTCGGCACCAGCAGGGACGGCTCCCGAAGCTGGGGATCGGCCCGGTCGGGACGTCGCGGCCGGGTGTCGACGAGAGCCACCAGCGCGATCCGGTCATCGATGTCGAACATCGGCTGGTCGGTACGGCGGAACACGGAGGCGATCTCGACGTCGTGACCTTGGCCCACCAGGGCGGTCGCCAGGTTGAGTACGGCTCGGTTGGTGCCGCCCACGCCGTACATGTTGTGGATCAGGAAGGCGAACTTCACCCGATGGTCCTCAGTTCGTAGGGGCTGGGGACCGGGAAGTACGCCTCCATGAACGGTTCGAGGATGGTCATCTGGTGCTGCAACTGGGCGAAGGTCGAGTAGGCGTCGTTGATGCAGAAGGTGTCCCAGTCCCGCCGTGCCTCCGCCCGGCGCAGCCGTGCCTCCAGGTCGGGTACCGCGAGCTGGACGTAGCCGTAGTTGACGCGACCGGGCAGCGCGCGGCCGGTCAGGAACGCGTAGTAGTGGTGCAGTGAGTACGTGATGGTCAGGTCGTTGGCACTGCGGAATCGACTGCGCATGGTGGCCTCGTGCTCGACCGGGAACTCCCGCTCGATCTCCGCGAGGATGCTGCGCCGCAGCGGATAGGGCACGTGCTGGCTGCCCTGGGTGAGGGTACGGCCGAACCGCTTTTCGATCAGTGCCCGGTTGTTCTTGATCATCGCGTCCACCGGGGAGTCCAACTCGCTGATCTCGCCGAGCGGAATTCGGTTCTGGGACAGGAAGAACTTGGTGTTGCCGTTGGCCAGAAAGAACGTCTGCGGCGCCAGCGGGCGACCGAAGAACATGTCGTCGTTGAGGTACAGGAAATGCTCGGCGAGGCCGTCGATGCGGTGCAACTGACTCTCGATAGCGCAAGAGTTGAAGGTCGGCAGCGCGTCCGGGGCCGCAAAGATCTCCTCGTGGTTGACCAGGAAGATGTTGCCAGCGCTCAGGTCGAGCCAGGCGGGCCGTTGGTGGTCGGTCACGATGTAGATGTTGCGAACCCACGGCGCGTTCAGATGCAGAGACCGCAACGAGAACTTCAGCTCGTCCCGGTTGATGTACCGGGACTCACTCGCCGCCTCAGCGTGCAACGACTCGCCACGGACGCCCGCGCGGCGCTGCTGCCACTCTGGATCCGCGCCGTCGACCCAGGTGTAGACAACGTCGATCGGGAAGTCGATGTCGTCCGGGAGCAGGTGGTCGAACTCGGGGCGGCTACGGCGGGGCGGGTGCCACTTCACCGGGGACGCGAGGCGGCTCAGCCGGTGCTCGCCCACCTGTACCGGCGTGCCGTCCAGTGCCACCGCCCGCATCATCCGGTTGGGCCGGGGCGAGCGGAGCAGTCCGGCCTTCCGGTCGGGCTTCCAGAACTCGATGTCGCAGCCGTACGCCGGGCCCAGGATCAGCTTCAGGCTCGGGTCCGCGCGGAACCAGGTCAGCTTGATCGCCTGCGCGGCGTACAGCTCGGTCCAGGCCGGCGCCTCCGACGCGTCGGTGAGCCCGCCGACGATCGGCGGCCGGGGCAGTACCTGGCTCACATAGCAGGTCTCCGCCCCGCCGAGCTTCTCCAGTGCGCCAAGTGCGGCCAACCGGTCGACCTCACTCACGCCGATGACCGGCGTCCGGTCGTCCATGCCGCGCACGAGGAAGTAGTCCACCCCGTGCGCCTCCAGCGCGCCGCTCACCGCGTCGACGTTCAGCTGACGCCCCAGGATCGGAGTCAGGTCGGCATGCACGTGCGCGGTACGACGTCCACCGTCGACCAGGACCTCACGCAGCTCGCCCGGGCCATGCCCAGCGCCGCCCGCCGGCACGGACCCGGCCACGTTGACGGCCCGGGATGGTACGACCGCGCGCTGCGGTGCCACCGGCGTGTTGTTCACGGCACTTCCTTCATCGATGTCACTGACGATCCGAATCGTTGCGGTCGCGAGACGCGTAGGCCACCCGCTGTCGACACGGCCAGGACGACGGGGCGGCCGCTGCCGTCAACCTGCACCGCGTGCCCACCGGTGATCGGCGTCGCCTCACGAAACCATCGGCAGGGCGTCGGCCCGTCCGGGTCCAACCAGGCGACGCTGGAACCGGAAGCGTCGTCGCGGACCGCGAGCAGGACCGCGCCCGCCCGGGAAACGTACCGGACGCTCAGCGGGCCGGGACCACCGTGTCCGCCGAGGTCGGCCGCCGTCGACAGGTCCCACTCCCGACCGGCCCCCCGGGTGCGGTACGACAACAACGACGCCGAGTCCCGTCGTCGGAACAGCAGCAGCCGCTCGCCGTCAGGCAGCCGCGTCACGGCGGGGGGACCCGCCGGTGCCTCCGTCCCCAGCACGGCGTACTCGGCCGTGAGTTCCGGTACGGAGACCAGCCAACGTGCGGTCCCGGTACGCGCCGCGGCGAAGACCTCCACGATGTGGCCGTCGAGCGCGACCGCGGTCAGGCCGTCCTGGACGTCCCGGCCGCCGAGATCCTGCCACCGCGTCCAGGACGTCCCGTCGTGCAACCGACAACTCAGTCCCTTGTCGGCGTTGCGGACGAGCAGCAGAACGCCACCGCCGGGCAGCGGGACGGCGTGCGGCATGCCGAGGTGCCGACGCTTCGACGGATCGTCGAGCCCGGCGGGGTTGCCGAGCGACTCCCAGCGGACGTCCGTGTCACCCGGGGCCGCCGGCAGCACGGTCGTGCAGATGTCACGAACGTGTCGGTCGGGCTCAGCCGTGATCTTCTGCCGCACCGTGAACAGCCGCAAGCCACCGTCCGCGGCGGCCAGCGCGACGACGTGCGGCAGGAACCCGGCGCCGGCGAGCTCCCGTCCTGGGGAGAACGCACCGGTGTCGGTCTGCTGCCAGTGGACCACCTGGCCGCCGCGTACCGCGAAGGCTGACAACCTGCCGTTCGGGCCCGGCGCGGACCATGCCTGCGAGCCGGGATAGCGCAAGGTGGTGCCTGACGCGTTCCCACCCCCGATCGCGTCGCCCCCGACCTTGCGGTCACCGCGGCCCACTGGACCGTCGGCGGGCAGACCGTCCGCCCAGCCGTAGATGTCCTTGTACCGCTGTTTGACTGCCCGCGCCTCGGGACTGAGGTTGGACGGCCACCGCCGGACGTAGTAGCCGCGGAACGCCTCGACGGACGTGGCTTTGCCACCCCCTTCGGCGAACCACCGTTGGGCCGCCTCGTGTGCGAACAGTCCGGTGACGGTGTGGGCAATGTGGTCGGAGTAGTCACCGGTGTCGGCGTGCTGCGGGTTCGCCCTGTCGTGCAGTTGACGGTCCGGGTCCGGGTCCATCGTCCACAGCAACGTCGGCTCGACCTCGCGCAGGAGGTGCAGCAGCGCTCCGATCAGCCTCTCCCGGGAGTAGACGAAGCTCCCGGAGACCGGCGAACCGAGCGGCACCATGGTGGGTGTGACGGTTGCTTCGCCGGTCCACAGGCGCTGCAGTGGGCCAGCCTCGCTTGGCGAGCCGGGGGGCGGCGTGCACCAGAGGTTGAGAGACACCAGCCGGATCTGTGGCGCGTCGACAAGTGTCGAGAGATCCGCCTCGATGCCCGGAGCCACGGTGACCGCATCCCGGCGCCACTTGGCGTCCCGATCGCCGAGAACCATCTCCCCGTACGCGCGCCGGAGCCCGTTGAATCGGGCGGCGGCGAAGCCCTCGAAGTTCACCGGCAGCGCGGCATGTGCCTCGGACCCGGCCGGAGCGTTACGTCCGTCCGCCTCACCGGCGGTCAGGCAGACGGTCACGTGCAGCTGGCTGTGGCGCAGCTGGTTGACGAGCAGCGGGTTCATGAAATAGAGGTCGTCGTCCTGATGGGCCACGATCGCCATGGACCGTGGGCTGCCGCTGAGCTGGCGATCAGACGTCACGGCGTTCCCCAACGGGGTCGGGTCCTCGGTAGGGCCGGTTCCTCCGGTCTGGAACCGCCTTGAAGTCGGTGACCGTGTTGAGCATGTTGTTGGGCATGGTGGGAGCGTCGATCGGGGCGCCCCGACGGGCGTCCTGCACCGAGCGGTACGAGCGCCGATACAGCTCCCCGGCGCCCACGCTCCGCCGCTCCGCCACCACGTCGTCCGGCAGCTCGAACGGGGCGGGGAAGGGCAGGTAGCGCGGCAGGAAGTCGGCCAGCATCCGCTCCTGCTCGGCGAACGTCCGAGGGTCGGAGTCGGTGTCGTTGAGGCAGAACACGTCGCGGTTGCGGCGGGCCAGCAGCTCGGCCAGTCGGGCGGGGGTCGAGGGGTGGCCCAGGTCGGCGTACTCGTACTCGATGTCGCCGGGGACGGCCTGCGCGGTCAAAAACGCCCAGTACTGGTGCAGCGACGACGGGATGGACAGGTCGCCGTGGTGCCGGAACCGGTGCCGGGCGGTGGCCATCACCTCGTCCGGCAGCGTGCCCTCGATCTGCTGCATGATGCTGCGGCGCAGCGCGAACGGGGTGTGCTTCATCTTCTGCGTGATGGTCACGCCGAACTGCCGCTGGATGTGCCGGCGGTTGTTCTTCCCGGCGGCCTTCACCGGCGGGTCCTCCGGCTTCGCCTCGCCCAGGCCGAACTGGGCCGGCGAGGGGAAGAACTTCGCGATCCCGTTGGCGTGGAAGAAGTGGTTGGGCAGCAGCGGGCGACCGAGGAACACGTCGTCGTTGAGGTAGAGGAAGTGTTCGGACAGGCCGTCGATGCGGTGCAGCCGCGACTCGATGGCGTGCGAGTTGTACGACGACCGGCCGCCGAGGTCGGCGAAGAGTTCGGCGTGCGAGATGACCGTGATCATCGGGTGGCTCGGGTCGAGCCAGCTCGGCAGTTGACTGTCGGTGATCAGGAAGATCCGCCGCAGCCAGGGCGCGAAGCTGTGCAGCGACCGCAGCGAATACCGCAGCTCGTCGCGGTTGTGATAGCGCGAGGAGTTCGCGGCGACCGCGTGCAGCGGGCCTTCGGGGGCGCCGAGCGCCAGCGACTTCCGCTTCAGCCACTGCGGGTCGGAGCCGTCCACCCAGGTGTAGACGGCGTCGATCGGGAAGCCGATCCGGTCCGGCGCTCGAACGGCCAGGTCCCGGCGGGTGCCGTAGGTGTGGTCGTCGGCCTCGGGCACGAAGTGGCTCATCAGCGCCGCCGCCACCCGGACCGGCTGAGCCCGGGCGGGTGCCTCGTCGACGACCCCGTTGCGCCGCGGCGCGCGGACCATGTCCCCGTGCCGGCTCCAGAACTCGATCTCGCAGGCGAACTGCGCGCCGAGGACCACACCGGCGCGGGTGTCGGTCACCGGGAAGCAGACCTGGATCACCTCGGTCGGGGTGGCGTCCGGTTGGTCCCGACGGGGCTGGACCTGCACCACCCGGACGTCCGCGCCGGCCAGTGCGGGGGCGGAGCGGATCAGGCGTTGTACCGCCGGCCGGTGGTCGTCCAGGACCGCGACGGTGCTGCGCAGGTGGTCGTCGTTACGGATGCAGTGGTATTCGATGCCGGCCGCGTGCAGCGCGGTGGTGACGGCCGTGAGGTTGCGGTGCCACTGCTGCAACGGGGTCGCCGTGGCGACGACCTCGGCCCGGGTGCGAACGCCACCGTCGGTCACTGCCACCCGGGCGCCGAGGGGATGCACCGTGTCGCCGCCGCGCGGGCGGGAGAGCGTCTGCACCAGGCCCATCCGCCGGTGCGCGGGCAGCATGCCCAGCAGTCGCCGCCGGGCCGGTGACGGCAGGAGTCGGTAGATCTTCAGGGCGATCATGCGCTGGGCCGTCCGTTCGCTACGGCCGCCTCGTCAGCGGGCACCGTTCAGCCCTGCGTACGGTTGGCGGGGCGACGTCCCACTCGCGATGATTCGACACACACCCGTGCGGCCATCACTGCATGCCTTTCCACAGATCCCCCGTTGGCACCGCGTGGCGATCTGGCGTCAACCGCGCGTCGCCTGGCGGCGGCTGGCGGCGGACACCGATCTCCGGGCCGGACCGCGTTCTCCCGTGAGGGACGACGTTGGCCGCCGCAGGTGGCCCGGGGCAGTGCATGTTACCTGCAGGCCATCAAATAACCACATGATCGATACCTGGCCTACAGGTAAAAATGGCATAAGGGCGGTATGGGGGTATTCGAGAAGATAATCCTGGCCATTCGGGTGGTTCAATGACACCGGGTCGGTCGACCGAACGTACCCTCGCGAAGCTGCTCAACTCCGCGTGCGACCGGTACGGCCGATCGCCGGCCGCTGCCGTGACCTGGCAGAGTAGCGGGGTGACCGAGACCGGACCCGCCGCGACGAGGGTGCTGCACCCACCGGTCGGCTACCGGCTGGCCGCTTCGGTCCGCGCGCTCACCTTCAGCCCGTACGACCCGTGCGCCCGGGTGGCGGCCGGCACCTTCTGGTGGGCGACCCGCACCCCGGGAGGTCCAGCCACGCTCGCGCTGCGACCGGCCGGCGGGGAGCTGCTCGCCGAGGGGTACGGGCCGGGGGCCGAGCACGTCCTCGCCCGCGCCGACGCGATCGCGGGGCTGCGTGACGACCTGACCGGCTTCACCGAGCTGGCCTCGGCGCACCCGCTGGTCGCCCGGCTGGCCCGGGAGCACCGAGGGCTCCGGATGCCCGCCACCGGGCAGGTCTTCCCCCGGCTGCTGCGCGCGGTCTTCGAACAGAAGGTCACCGGCAAGGAGGCCTACCGGGCGTACGCGGCGATGGTGCGGCACTTCCGGGAACCGGCTCCCGGGCCGCTCCAGCCGCTGCTCCTACCGCCCGAGGCCGCCGCGGTGGCCGCCACCCCGTACTGGGTGTTCCACCCGTTCGGGGTGGAGCAGCGTCGGGCCGACACGCTTCGTCGCGCCGCGGCGCTCGCCGACCGCCTGGAGCGCAGCACCGACGCCACCGACGCCACCCGTCGGCTCACCGCGATCCCCGGCATCGGGCCGTGGACGGCCGCCGAGGTGGTCCGGATCGCCTACGGGGACCCGGACGCGGTCAGCGTCGGCGACTACCACATCCCGAACACGGTGGCCTGGGCGCTGGCCGGCGAACCGCGGGGCGACGACGCCCGGATGTTGGCCCTGCTGGAGCCGTTCCGAGGTCACCGGGGCCGGGTGTGTCTGCTGCTGGAGGCCGCCGGCATCCGGGCGCCGAAGTACGGCCCTCGGGCCCCGATCCGCTCGTTCGCCGGCTACTGACCCGTTGGGGCGGACGCGCTCACCGGCCGGCGCAGAGCCGACACGGTACGGCCCAGCCTGCACCCACCGATGCGGCGGCGGGAGAGCCCGACTGTCAGCCCCGCTCGCAGCGACGCCGGAGCCCGTCGGCCTCCATCCGCAGGTAACGGCGGAGCAGCCCGCCGTACAGCCGGCCGATCAGGCCGGCCAGCGGACCGGACTGGTCGATGGCCAGCTCG
Source organism: Micromonospora sp. SD19 (assembly GCF_054462275.1). Taxonomy (NCBI): domain Bacteria; kingdom Bacillati; phylum Actinomycetota; class Actinomycetes; order Micromonosporales; family Micromonosporaceae; genus Micromonospora; species Micromonospora sp. SD19. The sequence goes on along the minus strand of NZ_JBTLMN010000003.1, from coordinate 425,905 downwards.
ACGCGGGTACGCCCGTCGGGCAGCGACAGCAGCCGGTGCTCCCCCGTGGTCCGCACACCCGGCGCGCCGGAAACCCACACGAACTCCCGCCGCTCGGTCAACTCGGTGACCCGCCAGAGGGCCGGCCGCAGCTTCGGCTGCGTCAGTCGGGCGGTCGCGCCGACGGCGAGCGGCCCCGGTTCCCCCCGCTCGACCTGGGTCACCGAGTCGGTCCACTCGGGCCAGCTCCCCACGTCGACGAGCACCGCCCAGACCTGCTCGGCGTCCGCGGCGATCTCGGTATCGGCCTCGAACCGCATCACATTTCCTCCCCGGCGGCGCCGCTCGGCACCGCCCCGGGTACGGACGAGGCCGCCGCGAGCATTGTGACAGTCCGAGCCTCCTCAGTGGAGGCCGGCGGCCGGCCCGCGGTCAGGCGGCCTCGTGCAGGTCGGCCAGGGTGAGTGGGGTACGCCGACGCAGCAGCTCCTCCAGCTCCGGCACCGAGCCGACCTCGCCCAGCACGTTGCGGCCACCGCCGAACCGCTCCGGGTAACGGCGGGTCAGCCGGAAGCGGTAGCGGCCCCGGATCAGCTCGACGCTCACCCGCCACCGCCCGCAGCAGTCACAGACCCACTCGGACACCTCGCGAAAGTAGCTCTGACCTGGGGTTATTCGATTCGCCCGGTCGGGACGAGCGACGCGTAGACGGACACGCCGCCCCGGCACCCACGGTGATCTGCCTCACGACTGTCGGCACCGTCTGATTGACTGGTCGGCGTGGACCTGCCGATCAACCCTCCGGTCGAGCCGATGCTGGCCAAGAGTGTTCCCAAGCTGCCCACCACCCCCGGGGTGACCTACGAGCCCAAGTGGGACGGGTTCCGCTGCATCGTGTTCCGCGACGGCGACGAGGTCGAGTTGGCCAGCCGGGGCGGCAAGTCGATGACCCGCTACTTCCCCGAGGTGGTCGAGCAGGCCCGCCGGCAGTTGCCGCAGCGGTGCGCGGTCGACGGTGAGTTGATCGTGATTCGGCGCGACGGGCCGAGCGGCCAGCCCCGGCTGGATTTCGAGCTGCTGGCCCAGCGTGTCCACCCCGCCGCGTCCCGGGTGAAGATGCTGGCCGAGACCACCCCGGCCGACTTCGTCGCCTTCGACCTGCTGGCCATCGGTGACGAGGCGCTGCTCGACCAGCCATACCCGCGCCGCCGGGAGCGGCTGGTCCAGGCGCTGGCCGGGGTGCGTCCGCCGGTGCACGTCACCCAGGTCACCACCGATCCGGACACCGCCCGGCGCTGGTTCGACGTCTTCGAGGGCGCCGGGTTGGACGGTCTGATCGTCAAGCCGGCCGACCTGCCGTACGAGCCGGGCAAGCGCTTGATGTTCAAGGTCAAGCACGCCCGCACCGCTGACGCGGTGGTGGCCGGCTTCCGCTGGCACAAGTCCGGCCCGGTGGTCGGTTCGCTGCTGCTCGGCCTGTACGACGACGCCGGGGTCCTGCACCACGTGGGGGTGAGCGCGTCGTTCAGCATGGCCCGCCGCGCCGAGTTGCTCGACGAGCTGGCGCCCTACCGGGACACCGGCGGCGAGCACCCGTGGGTGCACGGCGACCACGAGCGCGGCCAACGCATCCCGGGTGGGGTGAGCCGGTGGACCGGCACGAAGAACCTGGAGTGGGAGCCGGTGCGCCCGGAGCTGGTGGTCGAGGTGGGCTACGACGCGATGGAGGGCGAACGCTTCCGGCACACCGCCCAGTTCGTCCGGTGGCGCCCGGACCGCGACCCCCGGTCCTGCCGCTACGACCAGCTCGACCGGCCGATCCGCTTCGACGTCGACCAGGTGCTGCGCGGCGATCCGACGGCCACCGTGGACCGCGCCGCCACCGGCCCGGCGTAGCCTGGCCGTCGACCCGATCCCGGAGGACCACGTGACCCGCACCGCCGACCAGCCTCGGATGGCGACCAGCCGCCGGGTCCGTCGCACTCTCGTCGCCTTCGGCGTCGCCGCGCTGCTCACCGCCGGTTGCACGCTGCCGGCGTTCGCGCCGCGCACCGAGGTGGAGGGCGCGGCTGCCCCGACCGGCAGCGCACCCACCTGGCGGCCGTGCCCGGAGGTGCCCGACGAGCTGGTCGGGCGTGGCGCACCGAACATGCGCTACGAGTGCACCCGCATCGCCGTGCCCCGTGACTGGGGCACCGGCGGCGGGGCGAGCACCGGCCCGGGCGCCGGGGAGACCTTCGAGATCGCCCTGCTGCGCGCCCGGTCCACCAAGCAGCGCGACCGGGTGGGCTCGCTGGTGGTCAACCCGGGCGGTCCGGGCGGGTCCGGCGTCGACACCGCCGTCTACCTGTCCTTCGGCCCCCAGTTCGGCGGGCTGCCCACGTCGATCACCGAGCGCTTCGACATCGTCGGCTTCGATCCGCGCGGGGTGTCCCGGTCCAGCCCGGTGAAGTGCATCTCCGACGCCGACCTGGACGCCAGCTTCGGTTACGACCCGGACCCGGCGAGCCAGGCGGCATTCGACGGCTTCGTCGGCCTGAGCCAGCGCATCGGGCGCGGCTGCGGCGACCGGTACGGCGACCAGTTGCCGCTGTACGGCACCGAGCAGGCCGCCCGGGACATGGACGCGGTACGCGCCGCCGTGGGCGACGACAAGCTCACCTACCTGGGCTACTCGTACGGCACCCTGCTCGGCGCCACGTACGCCCAGCTGTACCCGCAGCGGGTGCGGGCGCTGGTGCTCGACGGCGCGGTCGACCCGCAGCAACGGTTGGTCGAGGGCTCGGAAAGCCAGGCCCGCGGCTTCGAACGGGCCTTCACCAACTTCACCACCTGGTGCGCGGCGAACGCGGGCCGCTGCCCGATCGCTCCGGACGCCCGCGCGGCCGTCACCTCGGCCATCGACAAGGCCAAGGTCTCCCCGGTACGCGGCGCGGACGGGCGGGAGGCCACCGCCGGCTGGGTGTTCTACGCCGTCATCTCCTCGCTCTACACCGAGTCGGGTTGGCAGGAGCTGGCACAGGCGATCGACAAGCTGGCCGAGGGCGACCCGAAGGACGTGTTCCGGCTCGCCGACGCGTACGCCGGCCGGGAGGACGACGGGCACTACTCGAACCTGTTCGACGCCAACCTGGCCATCAACTGCGCCGACGAGACTGAGAAGCCGAGCCGGGAGCAGATCCGACAGTTGCAGTCGCAGTGGCGCGCGAAGTATCCGCTGTTCGGGCCGGCGTTGGCGGTCGGCATGTTGAGCTGCGTCGAGTGGCCGGGCGGGCGTGACCCCTACCCGACCGGCAAGGCGAACGGCGCGCCGCCGATCGTGGTGGTCGGCACCACCGGCGACCCGGCGACACCGTACGAGCAGACCCCCCGGCTCGCGTCGATGCTGGGCGTCGGCCGGGTGCTGACCTGGGAGGGCGAGGGGCACACCGCGTACCCGCAGACGTCCTGCATCACCGATGCGGTCGACGCCTACCTGCTCGACCTGACGGTCCCCCGGGAGGGCCTGCGCTGCCCGCCCCGCTGAGCGGTGTGACAGGCTCCCGGCATGACCGATCTGATCTACCGGGAAGCGGTCCGGGCTGACCTGCCCGCCGTCATCGCCCTGCTCGCCGACGACGTGCTGGGCAAGGCCCGCGACTTCACCGAGGTCGACGAGGCGTACGAGCGGGCGTTCGCGGCCATCGACGCCGACCCGCGCAACCAGCTGATCGTGGCCGAGCAGGGCGGCGACCTGGTCGGCTGCCTGCAGATCACCTACATCCCGGGTCTGGGTCGGCACGGCAGCGAGCGGTCACTGATCGAGTCGGTCCGGGTCCGCTCCGACCGACGTGGCCAGGGGTTGGGCCGGGACCTGATGACCTGGGCGATCGACCAGGCCCGGCAGCGCGGCTGCGCGCTGGTGCAGCTCACCACCGACAAGACCCGCGCCGACGCACACCGCTTCTACCTGGGCCTCGGCTTCGTGGCCAGCCACGAGGGCATGAAGCTCGCCCTCTGACCGCACACGGGCTACGTTCGCCGCCATGAGCCAGCCGAGGAGCCCCGGGAGCCCGCAGCAGCGCCCACCACGGCGTCGGCGAGGTCTGCTGCTCCTGGCGGTCGGGGTGGTGCTGCTGGTGGCGGCGTTCTGGCTGCCCGGGTGGCGCAGCGTGTACCCCGACCGGACCGAGGTCGTCCCGGGCGCACGGCTGGTCGGTTGGGCGTTGCCCTTCGCGGTGATCGCCGCCGGCTGCGCGGTGCTCTCGCTGACCACCACGGGGGGTCCCGCTCGTCGGGTGTGGCGGCAGGCCAGCCGCGGACTGCTCATCGCCAACGCGCTCGCCTGCGGCAGCCTCACCGGCGTGTACTGGTACTTCGAGGCCGAGGATCCCTTCGTCGGCCACGAGCTGCTCTCGACCGCGCCGGGCCCCGGCATCGTGCTGGCCCTGGTGGGCTGCCTCCTGATCCCGCTCGCCGGCGCGCTTCCCGAGCGCCACCAACCCGCCGACCAGCCCGGAGGCAACCAGCCCGAGGGCATCCAGCCTGGGGGCAACCAGCCTGGGGGCAACCAGCCCGAGGACAACCAGCCCTGACCGGGCCGGGCGCCGTTGATGCCGGACGGGGGCCAGCACTTCTCCCTCGGGCCCTTTGGAGCTGATGTCGTAAACGATTCACCGCCGCGATTCAGCTACGACATCAGCTCCACAGTGGGCGCGACCACCATGCCCTACCTGTCGCGCCGGCCGCCCGACAAGCCGACAACAGCCAGCCCCCGACAACAGCCAGCGCCCGACAGCGGCCAGCGCCCGACAGCGGCCAGCGCCCAAGAGCGCCAGCCGTCGACAGCGCTCAGCCGTCGACCAGACGACCGTCGCGCAGGACGAGAACCCGGTCGGCGAGGTCGATCAGGGCCGGATCGTGCGTGGCCACCAGTGCGGTCATGCCGCGGGCGTGCACCACCGCGCGCAGCAGGTCCATGATTGACCGCCCGGTCTCCGAGTCGAGCTGACCGGTGGGTTCGTCGGCGATGAGCAGGTCCGGCTCGTTGGCCAAGGCGCGGGCCACCGCGACCCGCTGCTGCTGCCCGCCCGAGAGTTCGTACGGGCGCTGCGCGGCGTGCCCGCCCAGGCCGACCAGTTCCAGCAGCACCGCGACGCGCTCTTCCCGCTCCGCAGCCGGCACCTGCGCCAGCCGCAACGGCACGCCCACGTTCTCGGCGGCGGAGAGGATCGGCACCAGCCCGAAGGTCTGGAACACGAACCCGACGGTGCCCCGGCGCAGCCGCAGCAGCTCCGCCTCCCCGGCGGAGGTCACCTCGTGCCCGGCCACCACCACCTGACCGCTGTCCGGTCGGTCCAGCCCGCCGATGAGGTTCAGCAGCGTGGTCTTACCGGCCCCGGAGCGGCCTCGGATGGCCACCAACTCGCCTCGCCCGGCAGTGAAGGACACGTCCCGCACGGCGTGCACGGCGTGCTCACCCCGGCCGAAGGTGCGGCTGACCCCACTGACGCGGACCACCTCGTCGGAGTTCGTCGTCAGCCCGCCGCCGAAGCCGGTCGCGCCGGTCACCACCATGTTCCGCTGGCTCATGCCCGCGCCCCCCGATCCTCCGAGGCCCGGTCGCCGGGCCGTACCTGCACATGGTCGGGCTCCAGGTCGAGCCGGACCCGCTCCTTCAGCGCGAGCGCGTCGACGAACGCCGCCGGCAGCTGCATCCGACCGTTGCGGTCCAGCACCGCGTACTCCTCGCTGACCAACTCCGTGTTGCCGTCCGCGTCGATCCGGGCGGTCCGGCGTACCTCGGAGGCGGTTCGGCCGTCGCGGATCGCGACGGTCCGGCGGACCTGGGTGGCCACGGCGTGGTCGTGGGTGACGACCACGATCGTCACGCCCAGTTCCGCGTTGATGGTGCGCAGCGCCGCGAAGACCTCCGCGCCGGTCGCCTCGTCCAGCTCACCGGTCGGCTCGTCGGCGAAGAGCACCTCGGGGTCGTTGGCCACCGCCACCGCCACCGCGACCCGCTGCTGCTCGCCGCCGCTGAGCTGCCCCGGCCGCCGGTCGGCGCAGTAGCCCACGCCAACCAGGTCGAGCAGTTCCCGGGCCCGCTCCCGGCGGGCCCTGCGGCTGCGCCTGCCGGCCAACTGCATCGGCAGCTCGACGTTCTCCAGCGCGTTGAGGTACGGCAGCAGGTTGCGGCCGGTCTGCTGCCAGACGAACCCGACCAGCTGCCGCCGGTAGCTCAGCCGCCGCTTGGCCGACAGCGAGAGCAGGTCGTAGTCGGCCACCCGGGCGATACCGGCGGTCGGCGTGTCCAGGCCGGAGAGGATGTTGAGCAGGGTCGACTTGCCGGAACCGGAGGCACCGACGATCGCCACCAGCTCACCCCGGTCGATGACCAGGTCGAGCCCCTGTAGGGCGACCACCTCCACCCCCTCGGTCTTGAAGATGCGCACCAGGCCGTCGCAGACGATGTGCCCGCGGAGACGGTCCTGCCCGCCGGCCCGCTCGGCGGCGCGAAGCGCTGCCCGCTGTTGCAGCGCGGCCAGGTCAGGCACCAGTGGCGTCTGGGCGGTAGCGGTCATCTCAGCTCTCCTCTCCGAGCCGAAGCACCTCTCCGAGGCGCAACCGGCGGTTGTTCAAGGCCTCGACGGCGACCGCGAAGCCGAGGGCGACCGCCCCGAGCGCGAGCACCGCGGCGACCAGACTGGGCTCGAACGCCACCCGGACGGGCACACCACTGGTGAACGCGGACAGGCCGAGCACCGGGTTGAGCAGCAGGGGCAGGACCGCGCCGACGAGCGCACCGGTCAGCACCGACACCGCGACCAGCGGGGTCAACTCGACCAGCAGCAGCCCTCGCCACTGACGGCGGGACAGGCCGAGGGTGCGCAGCCGGGACAGCACCTGGCCCCGGGACCGCGCGCCGGCCAGCACTGTGAACGCGATGGCCAACAGTCCGAGCAGGGTGCCGCCGACGGCACCGCCCAGGAACCCGAAGGCCAGCACCCCGTTCGCCCCGCCCTCGCCGAGATCCCGACGGACGTCCGCCCGGGTGTCGACGGTGACCCCGATCAGCCGTTCCCGACCGGTGACGGCGCCGTCGCGCTGGTAGCGCTCCTGGCCCTGGTCGCCGACGACGCGCAGCGCTTCCGCGTCCAGTGCGTCCCCGGCGATCAGCAGGCTGGTCGGCACGGGTGTGGTGGTCCGCGTCGGCAGGGCCTGCCAGGGCAGGATCACGAACCGGCTGGCGTTCGCCGCCAGCATCGGGAAACCGGCCTCGGTGCCGGCCACCCGGAACTCGTACCGCTCGCCCTGCACCACGACGAAGGCGGAGTCGGCCAGCCCGGCCTTCGCCAGGTCGGCGGCGATCGCCGGTGAGACGATCGCCGGCAGCGGACCCGGGCCGGGCAGGGCGGTGCGCAGCGCGGCCGGAATCGACAGGTCCACCTGGGACTGGCGGGCCACCAGGTCCAACCCCGAGCCGTCGACCAGCAGTACGTCCGTCTGCCCGATGGCGGCGTCCGTGCCGACCTCGTCGGCGGCCAGCCGCTCATCGTCCTCGTACAGCACCCGGGTGACGGCCCGGACCCCCGGCAGGCGACCCAACTCGTCGACGGTGTCGGGTGCGAAGCGCTCCCCCCGGATCACCGCGTCGGCGGGCACGAGCTGCGCGGCGGCGCGTTCCCGGCTCGCGTCGACGCCGGCGGCGACGACCGCGCAGAACGCGGCGGTGCCGATCGCCAGCACCACCACGACCAGCGGGGCGGCGACCGCCGCGCGGCCGGCGCGGGCCGTGCCGAGGAACGCCACGCTGCCCCGGGTCCGCGCGGCCAGCCGACTGACCAGCAACAACGGCCAGGGGTACGCCCGCAGCGCCACTACCGCGGCGGCGACCGCGAGGAGCACGGGCACCGACACGAGCAGCGGGTCCACCTCGCCGAGAGTCAGCCCCCGTCGGCGCAGCAGCACCGCGGCGAGCCCGGCCAGGAGCAGCAGGGAGACCTCCACGGTGAGTCGACGGGCCGACGGGCGCACCCGGATCAGGTCCCGGCGCGCCGCTGCGCCAGCCGGTACGGCCAGCGTCGCCAACGGCAGCGCCAGCGTGACCAGCACGGTCACCGCGATGAGGTACGGCACTGTCGGGTCGGGGGCGCCGGGGACCAGGGTGCCCAGCCACCAGCCCAGCACGGCGGCCACCGGAACCACCAGCACCGACTCGGCGAGGCTGCGCCGGGCGCCGGCGGTGGCCCCGCCGCCGCGGGCACGCAGCAGCACGAACTCGGACCGACGCCGTCTGGTGGCGAGACCTGCCGCGAGCACGATGAGCCCGGCCAGGGTGGCCAGTACGCCGGCTGCGATCACCGCGAGCAGGGTGCGGACCGCGTCGATCTGGGCGGCGAACGCGCGCAACGGAACGTCGACGCCCTGGGTCAGGGCGAGGTCCGCAGGCTGGTTGCGTTGCATCACCTGCAGGCCGTCGATCAGCTGGTCCAGCTCGCGGGCGTCGATCCGGTCGACGCCCAGGCGGTACCGCCAGATCGACTGGATCGGCCAACCCTCCACAGCCCGCTTGTTGAGGGCCGACTGCGCGACGACGCCGGTGATGATGAACGGCTGGCCGTCCCCCACCGGTTCGATGATCTGCAACATTTGGGGCAGCGCGTCCCAGATGCCGTTCGAACGGTCGACGGGGCGGAACAGCCCGGACACCAGCAGCGGGGAACCGTCGACGAGGTTGCCCTTGTCATCGGTGTTGCCGATGCGCAGTTGGCTGCCGGCGCGCAGGTTGAGCTTGCGGGCCACGTCGACGTCGAGCGCCACCTCTATCGGCCGGTCGGGAACGTACGTCTCGCTCGGCCATGCGCCCTCGACCAGGGTGCCCGCGCCCTGGATGTCGGGCATGGCCCGCAGGCCCATGTCGAGCAGCAGGTTGCGGGCCGCCAGATCCGGTCCGACCACCCGGGCCGCCTGGGTCTCGACGCTGTACCACCGCTCGGTCACCGCCGAGCGCACCTGCTCTGGCATCTCCGCGGCCAGGGTGTTGAACCGCTCCACGGCGTTGCCCATCGCGGTCCGCTGCGACGGGGCGGGCGCCATGGTGCTGGTGTACGTGAGGTCCCGGCGTTCCGCCGGCTCGCTGGTGAGTTGCGCTCGCAACCCCTGCTCGGCGAGCCGGTTGACCAGCCGGGGCACCCCACTGATCAGCAGCGTGACCACCAGGGTCAGCACCGCCAACAGCAGGAACTGCCCCCCGTACGCCCGGACCCGCCGGACGGCTGCCCCGACGCTCATCGTTCTCCCCCGATTCGCAGCTGCGCCGCCGCCACCCGCTGACGGATGCCGGTGGCGATGAACGCGCTGAAGGCGAGCGCCGCCAGCAGCAGACCGACCGCGGTCAGGCCGATCGGCACCCAGGGCAGCGCGAACGCCGCCGGGGGGACCGGCCGGCCGGCGGCCGGGGTGAGGATGACCAGTGGGGCCATCGTCGCGCCGACGGCGGTGCCGAGTAGCAACCCGACGCCCACGCCGATGCCGGCGAGGAACGTCTGTTCGGCCAGCAGCGCCCTGGCCATCAGCCGGGGCGTGGCGCCGAGGGTGTGCAGGACCGCGAACTCGCCGAGCCGTCGCCGGGCGGTCGCCCACACGTCCACCATCAGGCCGACGATGGCGAGCAGCACCGCGCCGAGCGCGGCGGCGAGCATTCCGGTACGGGAGCCGCGCCAGTACGGGTCGTCGGCGGCCGCCTCGATGGCCGCCTCCCGGTTGAGCACTGTGACGCCCGGGAGTTCGCTGGCCGCCTGGGCTGCGGCGTTCGCGTCGGCGGTGCGGATCCACCATTCCGGTACGGGTCGCACCATCCCGTCGCTACGGATCAGCGCGTCGACCGCCGCGGGCAGGTCCAGCAGCACGCCGGCCGCGGTGGTGGTCGGCACGGCGCTGAGCTCACCGACCAGTCGCACCGGCAACGTCGCCCCGGAGAGGGTGAGGTCGACGGTGTCGCCGACGTTCATGCTCAGCGCCTCGCTTACCTGCGGGGTCATCAGCACCGGTACGGGCTTGTTGTCCCCGCCCGGCACGACGGAGAACCGTGTCGGCGGCTGGTACGCGAACTGCCCGCCGGGAATCACCTCCACGTCGTGGACGGCGGCGAACCCGGCGCCGTTGGTCCGCACCGGCGTGGATGCCTCGCCGGGGGCGGCCAGCACCCAGTCGCCGCCAAGGTCGGCGGGCTGGGTTGCGCCGTCGGCCATGACCACGCTCAGATCGTCCAGCTCGAGTCGGTAGGCGTTGCCGGCCGCCAGCCCGCCGTCGGCCTCGAATCCGGCCAACCGCAGCCGCGCCCCACCCAGGTCGGGCAGCTGCACGGTGAACCGGGTAGCCCGACCGTCGCCGTCGGCGTTGGTCGCCGGCAACCGTACCGCGAGCCCGTCGGGGCTGGTGACCAGCAGCGTCACCGCGACCCGGACCTGCCGGGCGGCGTTGCTCACCGGGGTACGGACGGTGCCGGTGACGGCGCGCGCCCCGGCGGGCAGTTCGATACCCGCTGGTGCCGCACGCTCATCGATCATGCGCTGGTACTGCTCGGAGGCCGACCCGTCGGCGAGGCGGTCGGCGAGGCGGACGACGCCCGGGGCGCTGGTCGGGTCGACGCCGATCACCGTCGCCGGCAGGTTCTGCCGGCCGACCCGGATCTCGTCCCGCCACACCGGCAGCACCCGGTCCACGCTCGGCAGCGCGGCGAGCTGACCGGTCCGGGTCGGCGGGGCTCCCCCGGCCCGTTCGGTGACGCGGATGTCGGCGCCGACCGTGTAGCCGGCCTGCTCGACCTGGGACCGCTCGCCGGTGCTGATCAGGGACCAGGCCAGGGTGCTGCCGCCGACGGCGAGGGCGAGCAGCAGGACCGGGCCGGCGTGCGGACGCCGACCGGCCTGCCACATGCCGAACATGGTGGCGGTCCACGGACGACGGTCGACGAACCGCTCCGCGAACCGGGTGAGCGGTGGGAGCACCCGCAGCGCCAGCACGGCACCGGCCAGCACGCCGAGTGTGGGGGCGGCGACCAGCAGCGGGTCGAGGCCGAGCCGACCGCCCGAGCCGGCCAGCGGCGAGGCGTAGCGGCGTAGCTGCACCCAGGCGAGCACGGCCAGCGCCACCAGCACCAGGTCGACGCTGGCGCGTTGGACGCTCGCGGCCCGGTTCGGGCGGGATCGGGCCGCCATGTCCGCGACGTACGTCCCGGCGCCGCGCAGCGTCGGCAGGACCATGGCGACGAGGCAACCGGCCGCGGTGGCCGCTGCCGCCGCCCAGATCAGTGTGGTGTTGCCGCCGGCGGTGGAGAGGTCACTCGACCCGCCGGGCCGGATGTACCGCAGCGCCTCACCGGCGATCAGCGGACCGAGCACGGCCGCCGGGGCGACCACCAGGGTCGCCTCCCGGGCGGCCAGGCCGGCCAACTGCCGACGGGCGGCGCCACGGGCGCGTAGCAGCGCGGTCTGTGGGCGACGGTCCTCGTGCAGCAGCGCGGCGACGAGCACCAGCGCGTACCCGCCGAGCACCAGGATGAGCAGCAGCGGGGTGGCCAGCGACGAGCGACCCACCAGGTCGGCGCGGGAGATCCGGTCCAGCAGCTGCGCCATCTTCGTCACCGCCTGCCCGGAGCTGCCCAGTTGGGCAGCCTCGGGCACTGCCGACAACGCCTCGGTGAGGGCTTTCCGAACGGCGGGCAGGTCGGCGGTGTCGACGCCGCCGAGGTCCGGTTGGGCGAGCCAGGACGCCGACACGGAGCCCGGGAAGGTGGCCGCGAAGTCCGCCGGGTCGAGCGTGAACGGGCCGTACGAGGTTCCGGAACCGGCGCTGCCCGCTCCCACGCCGGGGGCCAGCAGCCAGTACGCGTCGGTCGGGTCGCGGGGCCGCCAGGTGCCGGCGAGCACCAACTCTCCCCGTCGTTCGGTGGCCCGGTCCCGCACCGGGACGCGTTCGCCGACGGTCAGGCCGAGGGTGCCGGCGACCCGCTCGGGCAGGCTCACCTGGATGGGATTGGCTCCGGGGCGGGGCCAGGCACCGCTGGTCAGCTCGGCGTGGCTGGCGAGGTCGTCGAGCGTGGCCAGGCTCGCGAAGACCGGTTCGTCGGCGGTACGCGGAATCTGCCCGAGGTCGCCGGTCAGCTCCCGGCCGGTGCCGTACCGGGCGGCGGTGACAGCGACCGGGACGCCGCCGAGCCCGGTGGCGAACTCGGCGCGGACCGCCTTGTCCCGGGTTGCGAACTCCGCCGCGTCCCGCCCGCCCGAGCCACTGACCAGTAGGCCGCGCTCCTCGGCGGGCGAGGCGGCGACGAGAGCCCGCTGCCCGGCGTCGACGGCCCGACGGTTGTAGTCGGACAGTCCCGTGACCAACGCGACGGCGACGAGGGCAGCGATCACCGCCGCCATCAGCAACCCGCGCGCCTCCCGGGCCCGCCTCCACACCAGCTTCATCCGACGCCTCCCCTGGCCCTGGCGGGCCGACGACCATCAAGACAGGCCACCTACCGGGAAAGGTTCGCGCCCGTTACTTGATCGTTATTACGGGAGGGTCGGCCGAAGCCGGGCGGCTAGCTGCCGCGTCGAACGTTGCGGATGCCGAACACCACCGCGCCGATCACCAGCAGGACGCCGATGCCCTGCAGGCCCGGGGAGTCATCGGCCCCGCCGAGGACGACGGCGGCGACGCCGAGCGCCACCCCGAGGACCGCGGCAGCGATCAGGGCGTACCTCATGGGGTTTCCTCCTCCACCCACTCGAGCAGGTCTCCGGGCTGGCAGTCGAGCACCCGGCACATCGCTTCCAGGGTGCTGAACCGGACGGCCTTGGCGCGGCCGTTCTTGAGCACCGCCACGTTGGCCGGCGTGAGCCCGACGCGCTCGGCGAACTCACCGACGCTCATCTTGCGCTTGGCCAACTCGACGTCGATGCGGACGACGATGGGCATCAGATCACCGCTTCCATGTCGCTGCGCAGCGTGGTGGCCTGCCGCAGCAGCGCACGCATCACCACCATGAGGAGCCCCAGCACGGTGACGCCCACCGTCAGGAGGAAGAGCAGGAGGGGTAGTCCCGGGTCGTCCGCGTTGAAGCCGACCCAGAGGAAGACGCCCACCAGCACCACCCAGGCGGCGGCGATGGCCCACACGATGGCGTCCACCCACTTGAGCGACGCCTCGGTGAAGATGCGGTCGCTCTTGACCAGGCTGAGCAACTGCCACGTCGCGACGATGACCACCTGGACGCAGAGCACCCAGAACACCGTCACGGCGGTCGCCGGCCAGCGCAGGTGGGCGTCCTGCGGCGACTGCTCAGCCATGTACGCGAACTGGCCGGGCAGCGAGAGGGTCTGGAACACGACCAGCACCCCGAACAGCACCACGAGAAAGACTCTGAGAGCGGCAACCGCTCGATGCTCAGTAACCATGCATCGAGTTTCGCTCGCTACCTATCGAAAGTCAATCGGTTCGTCAGTTGCCGCCTGTTGCGCCGGGCGCGTCGGCCGCCGAGGACGGTCTGGCCTTCTGCGGGTAGAACGCCTCGTGCCGGGCCAACATGGCGACGAAGTCGACGATCTTCCGCTCGCGGGTCTCCGCCCGCTTGACCGCGTTGAGGCGGTGAATGAGGGCGAACCGGTTGGCCTTGGTGAGCACGTCGAACATGGCCTGCGCAGCGGGTTCGGCGGCGATCGCGGCGAGGAGGTCGGCCGGCACCTCCGCCTCCGACGGCGGGGCGTACGCCGCCGCCCACCGACCGTCCGCCTTCGCCGCATCCACCGCGGCCCGACCCGGTGGCAGCATCCGTCCCTGTTCCTCCAGCCGGGCAACGTTCGCCACGTTGCGTTGCGACCACGAGCTGCGGGACCGGCGCGGGGTGAACCGGATCCACGAGGACCCCTCGTCCCGCTTACGGGCCTGCCCGTCGATCCAGCCGAAGCACAGGCCCTCGTCGACCGCCTGCTGCCAGGTCACCGTCGTGACCGTGCCGCCCTTTTTGGTCAGCGCGAGCCAGACACCGGGCGACGAGGCGTGGTTCGCCGACAACCAGGCGCGCAGCGCGTCGGCGTCAGCGACGATCAGCTCGTCCAGCTCAGCGCTCGTCATGCCGGCAGGCTAACCCCCGGGTCTGACAGTCGGTGCCCGCCGTGGGACTCGACCAACGCGTCCGCCACCACGTCGGCGTCGGCGTCGGCCACCTGCGCCGGGTACTCCGGCAGCAGGTCGTCCCAGGCGACCAGCCACGACCCGAACAACTGGGCCTGCCCCTCCGGCCGAGCGAAGAACCAGATGTGCAGGTGGGCGCCGCCGTCGCCGAAGCGGTAGACGTGGGCGCGTGAGATGTGCGGCAGCGCCTGCACGTGGCGGACGATGCGGGTGCTCAACAACCCCAGCTCGGCGGCCAACTCGTCGGGCAGGTCCGCCATGTCGTAGTGCTCGCGCGGCAACAGCATGAGCACCAGCGGGACACCCACACCCTCGATCCGGGTCAGCCGCCACCGCTCGTTGAACCAGATCCCTTCGTCCCGCTTGCGGCAGGCGTCGCAGTCTGACGGATCCTCGCCGTGGCGCGGCGGCTCGGGGAGCACCGGCGGCCGCAGCGGCGCCACGCGAAGTCCGTCCGGCTCGAACGGACTGATCTCCCACCCGGTCATGCGCGCCAGGGGAAGGCGGCGCTCGTCGTCCGCGGCGGCAACCGCGTGGTCGTAGAACTCATCCGGTCGCATGGCCATGCGACACAGGCTAGTCGACAAGATCCACATTGGTACGACGAGAGCTACGTGGCCCGACGGCGGGCCGTCGCCGAGTGGCAGCCCACCGAAGACGCCCCACCTCCCGACCGCCGTGCCGACTGGCGGCACCGGGTCGGGTTCCGTTCGATGGTGGCAGTCGGTCGGCCTATGTTCGATGGTGGATGCCGGTCGGCCGCCGTTCGGCGATGGCAGCCGGTCGGCCTCCGTTCGGCGGTGGCAGTCGGTCGGCCTATGTTCGTTGGTGGTAGTGGTTGCGGCGCGGAATCTGGTCTGGATCGAGCCAGGCCGGCGGCACGAACTCGGGGTGTCCGTTGCCGCCCAGCCGGACCAACCAGTCGGTCTGGTGGATGTGCCGGTGGTGGTGGCCGCAGAGCAGCACCGCGTTGTCGAGGCTGGTCGGGCCCCCGTCGGCCCAGTGCCGGATGTGGTGGGCGGCGCACCAGCGGGGTGGCCGGTCGCAGCCGGGGAAGGCGCAGCCGCCATCGCGAAGCACCAGGGCCCGGCGCAGGGGGCCGGTGACAAGGCGACGCTGTCGGCCCACGTCGAGCACCTGCCCGGCGCCGCCGAGCACGGCGGGCAGGATGGCCGCGTCGCATGCGAGTTGGCGCACCGTGTCGGGGGTGAGCCGCAGGCCGACGTCGAGGGTCCCGCCACCCACCTGCCGTGCCAGCCCGTCGTAGTCGATGGTGACGACGAGTTGGGCGGGGTCGCCGCCGTTCTCGGGCAGCTCGCCGGTGCGCAGCGCCAGCCGACACACGTCCGCGAGGGCGTCGTGGCGGCGCTGCCCGGCACAGCGGGTGTCGTCGGGGCCGGCGGGCGCGCTGAGTGGGTCGATGACGGCACGCAACAGTGCTGCGGCCTCCGCGTCGAGGGTGCCGCTGAGCCGTAGCCGCCCGCCGGCCTGCTCGGAGATGGTGACGTGTCGGTCGCGGGTGGCCCGGGCGGCCTCGGCGGCCAGGGCCGCTGCGGCGGCAGCGTCGGCGAGGTCGGGAGCGACGTGGTCGAGGATGCGGGTGCCGAGTTTGCGGAGCAGGGTGGGGTCGAACTGCCTGGCCCACTCGACCAGCACACCGACGGCCTTGTCGGCCACCTCGGAGCCCGCCGACGCCGTCACCGTGGCGGCCGTCTCGGCGATGACCCGGGCCTGCTCCACGCTGACCGCCCCGCTCGCCAGGGCGTCACGCACCGCGGGTGGCGCAACGTCGATCGAAGCCGCGAGGCCGACCAGCCGACGCGCGGCCGAGACATCGAGACGTAGCCGCTCGCGCAACCACACCGCTGTGGAGGACGCGCCCTGCGCCAGCGCGACGCCGCGCCCGTCCAACTCCCGGACGACCGCCAACTGCACCGCCGCCAGCCGCTGCTGCAACCGGTGCGTGGCGTCGAGCGCCGCGATGAGATCGCGCTCGGAGAGGGCCCAGGCGGCAGCGTCGGCACAGCTCACCACTGCCGCCTCGGCCCGCACCAACTCATCGATCACATACAAACTCTAGAACAGGTGTACGACAAAAATTCGGCCGTCACAGACGTGCGGAACCACCGGCGCAGGCGCCGCACGGAATGCCTGTCGCCAAGATCCGCACAACATCAGCGATGTTGCTGTCTCCCACCCACCGGAGGCAGCAACATCGGGAAAGTTGCTCGAACCTTGGCGCGACGCGGTGCAAGGCGGCGCGGAGGGCGCGGCGCAAGGCGGGGCGGCGCAAGGCCGGGGCGGCGCAAGGCCGGGGCGGCGCAAGGCCGGGGCGGCGCAAGGCCGGGGCGGCGCAAGGCCGGCCCGCTGGCCCCACCCGGGAGACCCGTCAGGGACCGTCGGGGGTGCGCTTGGCGCGGCTGGGCTGCACCCGCTTGGGTTCGCCGGGCATCTTCGGGTGGTCCGGCGGGTACGGCAGGTCGCCCTGGCCGGCGGCGGCGTCGCGCTCGGCCCACTCCAGCAGCGGGGTGATGTCCCATGGTGTGTCGTCGATGCCGGCGTGCGGGTCACTGCGCTCGGCGAGCCGCGCCGGGACGGTGCGCAGGTCGAAGTCGTCCGGGTCGACGTCGGGCAGCTCGTCCCAGGTGACCGGGGTCGAGACGGTGGCCCGCGCGTTGGCCCGCAGCGAGTACGCGCAGGCGATCGTCCGGTCCCGCGCCATCTGGTTGAAGTCGACGAACACCCGGGTGCCGCGCTCCTCCTTCCACCAGGCGGTGGTGACCAGGTCGGGGTTGCGGCGCTCCACCTCCCGGGCCAGCGCGATGGTGGCCCGGCGCACCTCGGTGAACGTCCAGCGGGGTTGGATGCGCAGGTAGACGTGCACGCCCCGGCCACCGGAGGTCTTCGGCCAACCAATCGCGCCCAGCTCGTCGAGGAGCGCACGGACCTCCCCGGCGGCCCGGGCCGCGTCGGCGAAGTCGGTGCCGGGCTGCGGATCCAGGTCGATGCGCAGCTCGTCGGGACGGTCGACGTCGGCGGCCCGCACCGGCCACGGGTGGAAGACGATGGTGCCCATCTGCGCCGCCCAGGCCACGTGCGCGAGGTCGACCGGGCACAGCTCCGCCGCGCTCCGGCCGCTCGGGAAGGTGATCTGGGCGGTCGTCACCCACGGCGGAACCCCTCGGGTGGGCACCCGCTTCTGGAAGAACGCCTCGCCCTCGACGCCCTCGGGGAAGCGTTGCAGGGTGGTCGGCCGGTTCCGCAGGGCGCGCATGATCCCGTCGCCGACCGCGAGGTAGTAGTGGAAGACGTCCGCCTTGGTGAACCCCCGCTGCGGGAAGATCACCCGATCCGGACTGCTCAGTCGGACGGTGTGCCCGGCCACCTCGATCTCGGCGGCCGTGGCCTTGGTGCCACCCATCCCGCGACCTTATGCCACGCCCCCGACGTTCGACGTACCGTTGACGGGTGAGTCTTGACGACAACGAGCTGCCCCGTACCGACGAAGAGTGGCGGGTCCGGCTGACCCCCGAGGAGTTCCACGTCCTGCGGGAGGCCGGCACCGAACGCCCGTGGACAGGCGAGTACGTGGACACGAAGACCCAGGGGGTCTACCACTGCCGCGCCTGCGGGCTGGAGCTGTTCTCCAGCGACACCAAGTTCGACTCGCACTGTGGCTGGCCGAGCTTCGACGACGCCATCCCGGGCCGGGTCAAGGAGATCGAGGACCGCAGCCTCGGCATGGCCCGCACGGAGATCCGCTGCGCCCGCTGCGACAGCCACCTCGGGCACGTCTTCCACGGCGAGGGTTTCACCCCGAAGGACACCCGGCACTGCGTCAACTCGGTCTCCATCAAGCTGGAACCCCGCTGACCACGGAGCCACTCACTGCGTACCCCTGAGCAGCTCGATCTCGGCGGTCCGGGACTGTTCGACGCGCCGGGCCAGGTCGCGGACCCGGTCGTCGCGGCCGACGTCGACGTGGGATCGGGCCAGGTCGGCAGCCGATCGTTGGTGGTCGGCGAGCACCTCGCGCAACACCCGGTCGACGTCCGCGTCCGGCGCGGTCCGCAGCCGGTCGAGCGCGGCGTCGTCGCCGTGCCCGTCGTGGTGGTGTGCCGCCGCGCTGGCGCCCGGCCCGGCCGTGGCCAGCCAGCCGCGCATCGTGGTCAGCTCGTCGGCCTCGGTCGCCTCGATGGCGGCGGCCAGGGTGCGCAGCGCATCGTCGCGCAGCCGGTCCCGGGCCAGCCGGACGATCTGCAGGGTGCGTTCGCTGTGCCCGACCATGGTGCTGAGGAACACCACGTCGATCCCGCTCATCGCGGCCCCGTCGGTCGACGATCCGACGCCCGCGGACCCGGCCGGCGCTGAGCTGGCCGGGGACGCGGGGGCCGGCTGCGGCACTGCCGACGGACTCGACGTGGGTGATCCGGCGCACGCTCCGCTGAGCAGCAGAGCGGCGACGAGGGACGCCAGTGGGGTACGGCGGGGCATGCCGATGCTCCGTTCACGCGAGGGTGGCGACACGGGTGCGACCGACCGGCCGCACCCGTGCGGTCAGACCTGGAGCCAGAGCGCCGGTACGTTCGGCGGCTCCCAGCCCGCGATCGCGGTGTGCGCCTGCCGGCAGCGGTACGTCGCTCCGCCGTAGGTGACCTGGTCGCCGACCTGGTACGCCCGACCGGCCGCCCAGGTGCCGCCCTGCGCGGGTGGAGTGGTCGGCGTGGGGGTCGGGGTGGGCCGTGGGGTCGCCGTGGGGGTGGGTGTGGGAGTGGGGGTGGGGGTGGGGTTCGTCCCGCCGCCGCCGATCTGCACGTCGATGCAGGAGTAGAAGGCGTTCGCCGTGTCGGAGATGTTCCACACCGCGAGGATCTTCTGCCGGCCGGTGAAGCCGCCGAGGTTGACGTTGTGCGAGACGGTGGCGCCGGGCTGCTGACCGTTGCCGTTGACCACGCCGACGCGGGTGTTGCCGATCCAGTACTCCCAGTTGCTGGTGGCGTGCCGGGCGGTGTTCACCCAGGTGAAGGTCAGCGAGCTGCCCACCGAGGTGGCCGGCCAGCCCCGACTGTCGTCGTTGAGGACGGCGAACTGGGCGATTCCGGCGTTGCAGCTGCGCAGACCCTTGGGCCCTTCGACGCTCTGCGGCTCGTACTTGATCTGCCCGCAGTCGGGCACCCGGCCCTGCGCGCAGAGCGCCTGCCGGCTCGGTGGGGCGGAGACGTAACCGTGCGCCTGCGCGGGGGCGGCGACGGTCAGGGTGGCGGCGACGGCGCCCGCCGCCACCAGCGGAACAGTGATTCTTCGACGCATCGGGGCAGCTCCTTCTCCAGGTGCGGTGAGGTGCCCCTCAACGTAATTTAAACATTGTTAACAGTAAAGACTCTCATCGATAAATACATCGATGGTGACGGTTTTCTTCTCAGAGCCGCAGCAGGCTGCCCCGGTCGTCGACCTGATCGGCGGACTCGTCGTCCAACCAGACGCCGCCGGTGCCGAGGTACCGGAACCGGTGCTCCCCCGGCGGCAGTTTCACCGTCACCGTCCTGGTGCCGTCGCGGCGGGCCACCAACTCGTGTCGACCCGGCTCCCAGCCGTTGAAGGAGCCGACGACGCTCACCGGGCCGGGCGGGACGTCACGGGGCAGGCAGAAGGTGACCCGGGTCTGGTTGCCGAAGAGCCTGTTGCGCTTGATCACGGTGATCCTCCGGGGGTCGCGGCGGTTCACCAGGCACAACGGGCAACACGCCGACGCCGACACGCCGCCACCCGGGTCAGGCGTCGACGTTCCGCCGCGCGCCCCGACAGCCCTGGGGGATTCTGTAGGCACTTGTCCACGTAACGGAGGTTTTTCGGTGGCAACCTGCGAGGTCTGCGGCAACGACTACTGGATGGCGTTCGAGGTGCACACCGTCAGCGGCGACGTGCACACCTTCGACTCGTTCGAATGCGCGATCCACCGGATGGCACCCATCTGCGAGCACTGCCAGGTCAAGATCGTCGGGCACGGTGTCGAGGTCAACGGCCGCTTCTTCTGCTGCGCGCACTGCGCCCGCGCCGTCGAGGGCGCGGTGGGCGCGGAGGTCCGCGACGCCGTCGGCGCCCGCCCGGCCTGACCGCGCCAAACCGGCCGCGGGTCAGCCGGGCCACCAGACTGGGGTACGGTCGTCGCCATGCGACCGTTTCTGGGCGTCCTGCCCCCGCCGCGCTCCTGAGCGGAGCGCCGCGCCTCTCGCCGACCGGGTGACCTGACCCCGCTCGGCCATCCTGTCGTACGCGCTCCGTCGACGTCGTCCCCGTCAACGGCTGACCCTTCGGAGCGCTCCCGTGTCCATCACCCGTACCCCGTTGCCGGCCGCCTCGGCCGCCCGCCACGCCGCCCGCAGCGGCCTGATCCAGATCACCGTCACCGGCGTGCTGTGGGGCACCACCGGCGTGGCGGTGCAACTCCTGCGCGAGGGCACCGGGCTCAGCCCGGTGAGCATCGGCTTCCACCGCCTCGCCATCGCCGCGCTCGTGCTGCTGGCCTGCACCGCCGGCCGGCTCCGCACGATCGTGTCCACGCTGCGCGCCGCACCCGTACCGCTGCTGCTCACCGGCGTCGGCCTCGGCCTCTACCAGGCGCTCTACTTCGCCGCCGTGGCCTGGGCCGGCGTCAGCGTGGCCACCATCGTCAGCCTGGGCCTGGCCCCGGTGCTCGCCGCCGCCTGGGAGTCGGTGCAGGCCCGCCGGCTCCCCGGCCCGCTGCGCCTCGGCACGCTGGTCGCGGCGGTGGCCGGCCTCGTCCTGATCACCGGCGCCACCGGGCAGCCCGGCGCGGCGGCGCCCGCCCCGCTGCTCGGCCTGCTCGCGGCGGCCGGCTCGGGCCTCGGGTACGCGGTGACCACCCTGATCAGCCGCCAGGTGTCGCAGCGCACCGCGCCGATGACCCTGACCACCATCTCCACGGTGGTCGGCGCGCTGACCCTGGCGCCGTTCGCCTTGGTCGCCGGGGTCGGCCTGCCGGTACGCCTGGACACCGTGGCGCTGCTGCTGCACCTCGGCGTGGTCACCACGGCGGTCGCGTACGCGTTGTTCTACGCCGGACTGCGCACCACCCCGGGCAGCGTCGCGGCCGTGCTGACGCTGCTCGAACCGCTCACCGCCGCGGCGCTCGCGGTGGCGCTGCTGCGCGAACCGCTTCCCCTGCCGGTGATCGTCGGCGGCGTCCTGCTGCTTACCGCCGTGGCCGCCACCTACCTCGCGCCCGACCGGGCGGACAGCAGGTGAAACCGCCCGACCTACGATCGGTGGATGCCCCAGCAGACCACCGAGGTCCGGACGGCCTCCTTCGCCGACCTGAACACCCGCACCTTCCACGACCTGCTCAAGCTGCGCATCGACGTGTTCGTGGTGGAGCAGAACTGCCCGTACCCGGAGCTCGACGGGCGCGACGTCGAGCCGGGCACCCGCCACCTCTGGCTCACCGACGGCGGCGCGCCCCTGGCGTACCTGCGGATTCTGGCCGACCCGGACGGCACCGCCCGGATCGGTCGGGTGGTGGTGGCCCCGGCGGCGCGCGGCGGCGGACACGCCGGCCGGCTGATGAGCGCGGCGCTGGAGGTGGTGGGCAACCGGCGGTGCGTGCTGGAGGCCCAGTCGCACCTGGTTGGGTTCTACGCCCGGCACGGCTTCGCGGTCAGCGGCCCCGAGTACGTCGAGGACGGCATCCCGCACACGCCGATGCGACGCGAACCCATTGACGTGTGACGATCAAACTGGCATCGTGCCGGGTAGCGCCGTCGCGGGAGCCAGCGATGAGGCCTGGGAGTGGGCAACTCCCGGCGATCCGGGTGTCGACGTCCGACCTCATCCCCCCGGGGGCTCCATGTCCACTCTCACCCGATCACGACGCGTGCTCTGGCTGTTCGCCATCGTGGCGACCACCACGCTCCTGTTGACGACCGCACTGACCACCGTGCTGACCAAGCCCGCCTCGGCGCACGGTTCGGTCGTCGACCCGGCCTCGCGCAACTACAGCTGCTGGCAGCGGTGGGGCGGCGACTTCCAGAACCCTCGGATGGCCACCGAGGACCCGATGTGCTGGCAGGCCTGGCAGGCCGACCCGGCCGCCATGTGGAACTGGAACGGCCTGTTCCGCGAGGGCGTGGGGGGCAACCACCAGGCCGCCGTCCCCGACGGCCAGCTGTGCAGCGGCGGACGCACCCAGAGCCCCCGCTACAACGCGCTGGACACCGTCGGCGCCTGGAAGACCACGGCGGTGTCGAACAACTTCCGGCTGCGCTTCTTCGACCAGGCCAGTCACGGAGCCGACTACATCCGGGTGTACGTGACCAAGCAGGGCTTCAACTCCGCCACCCAACCGCTGGGCTGGGGCAACCTGGAGTTGGCGGGCCAGATCGGCAACACCCCGGCCTCGCAGTGGGACCCGGACACCGGTGGCGTCTCGATCCAGATCCCGGTCAGCGCGCCCGGACGCACCGGGCGGCACATCGTCTACACCGTCTGGCAGGCCAGCCACTTCGACCAGTCGTACTACCTGTGCAGCGACGTCGACTTCGGCGGCGGCTCGACCACCCCGCCGACGACCACTCCCCCGCCGACGACCCCGCCGCCCACCACCCCGCCGCCGACGACACCCCCGCCGACGACCCCGCCGCCGGCCGGTGCCTGCACGGCGACGTACCAGGTCACCGGTCAGTGGTCCGGTGGCTTCCAGGCCGACGTGAAGGTGACCGCTGGCGGTTCACCCACCCGGGGCTGGTCGGTCACCTGGAACTACGCCAACGGCCAGCAGGTCACGTCTTCGTGGAACGCGACGGTCAGCAGCAGCGGCACGCAGGTCACCGCGCGCAACGCCGCGCACAACGGCACCCTCGCCGCCGGAGCGAGCACCACGTTCGGATTCCTCGGCTCGTGGAACGGCAGCAACCCGGTTCCGCTGGTCTCCTGTACGACGACCAGTTGACCCCCGTCCGGCGCCGCACCCGGGCGGGGGTGCGGCGCCGGCCGGCGGGCGTCAGACCAGGCAGTTGACGATCTCGGCCACCGAGCGGCGGCGGCCGGTGTAGAACGGGACCTCTTCGCGGACGTGCCGGCGGGCGCCGGAGGCGCGCAGGTCCCGCATCAGGTCGACGATCCGGTGCAGTTCGTCGGCCTCGAAGGCGAGCATCCACTCGTAGTCACCGAGCGCGAACGAGGCGACAGTGTTGGCCCGCACGTCCGGGTAGCCGCGGGCCATCTTCCCGTGCTCGGCCAGCATCTCGCGCCGCTCGGCGTCGGGCAGCAGGTACCACTCGTACGAGCGGACGAACGGGTACACACAGATGTAGGCGCGGGCCTCCTCGCCGGCCAGGAACGCCGGGATGTGGCTCTTGTTGAACTCCGCCGGCCGGTGCAGTGCCATCTGCGACCACACCGGCGTCAGCGCCCGCCCCAGCGTGGTGCGACGCAACCGCAGGTACGCGTCCTGCAACGCGTCACTGGACGCGGAGTGCCACCAGATCATCACGTCCGCGTCGGCGCGCAGCCCGGAGACGTCGTACACGCCCCGGACCACCACGTCCTTGCCGGCCAACTCCTCGAAGAGGGACTCGACCTCGCCGGTGACGTTGTCCCGCAGCGACGGCAGCGGGGCGCTGGCCCGGAACACGGACCACATGGTGTAGCGGATGCTGTCGTTCAGCTCCCGCAACCGGGCCGCGTTGGTCTGCTCGGTCATCTCGCCGATCCTCCCAGTGCTGTGATGATCTCCTCGGCCGCCGTCTCGCCGGAGCGGACGCAGACCGGGATACCGACGCCGTCGTAGCCGGCGCCGGCGAGGGCCACTGTGGGGTGCGCGGCCCGCAACGCCGTCCGCGCGGCGGCGAGCCGGTCGGCGTGCCCCGGCGCGTACTGCGGCAGGGCCCCGCCCCACCGCTGCACGTGCCCGTCGACCGGGGCGGGTAGCGGGGTGCCGAGCACCGCCGACAGCTCGCGGTGCACGGTGGCCGCCAGGTCCGCGTCCGGGCGCTGAAGCTGCGACTCCTCGCCGTACCGGCCCACCGAGGCGCGCACCACCGCCAACCCGTCCGGCCGGCGCAGGTGCCCCCACTTGGTGGTGAAGAACGTCGCCGCCTTGATCAGCAACCCCTCGGTGCTCGGCACCAGGAAGCCGGACAGCTCGGGCAGGCGCGGCTGCGGCAACGCCATGGTGACCAGCGCGACGCTCGCGTAGTCCAACGCGCCGACGCCCGCCGCCACCGCCGGCGCCGCGCCGGCGAGCAGCCGGGCGGCCGGTCGCGCCGGCACCGCCAGCACCACGGCGTCCACGTCCACCAGCTCCGGGTCCCGGGTCGGGCCGACGGTGAGCCGCCAACCGGTGCCGGTCGCTGTCAGTTCACGCACTGCGGCGTCGCGCCGTACCGTCGCGCCGCTGGCCGTCACCGCTGCCTCGACCAGGGTGCTCAGCCCGCCGACCAGGGTGCCGAAGACCGGGGCGCCGGGCACCCGCGGCGCGGCGGCCTGCGCGGCCCGGACCGCGCCGACCAGGGTGTGCTCCACCCGGGCCGTCCGGGCCAGCGCCGGCATCGTGGTGACCAGGGACAGATCGTCGGCGCGGCCCGCGTACACGCCGCCCAGCATCGGGTCGACCAGCCGATCGACCACCTCGTCCCCGAAGCGGGACCGGACCAGCGCACCGACCGAGACGTCCTCGTCCGGCCCGACCAGCGGCCGGCCACCGTCGGTGTCGGCGTCCGCGGCCGGGCGGGCGACGGTGGCCACCCGATCCAGATCCCCGGGTACGCCCACCAGGGTGCCGCCCGGGATGGGGCGCAGCCCTCCGTCGACGACCAGCGCGGCCTGCCCCACCGTGGGGTGCACGATCCTCTCGGCCAGCCCGAGCCGGCGGGCCAACGCCACCGCCGCGCTCTCGGCGCCCGTCGGGTCGCGCATCAGGAACGACTCCGCGCCGAACTCCACCGGCTGACCGGCCAGTTCCCCGGTACGCAGCTTGCCGCCCAGCGCGCCGGACTGCTCGTACACGGTGATCTCGGTGCCGGCCGGTGCGCGGTCGCGCAAGCGGACCGCGGCGGCCAGCCCGGCGATCCCGCCGCCGACCACCGCCACCCGCCAGGGCTGCCGCGTCACGTTTCTCAGCCCTGGTCGGCTCGGCGGCTGGACAGTTCGTGCACCAGCGCGACCACCCGGGTCAGCACCTCCGGATCGGTCTCCGGCAGCACCCCGTGGCCGAGGTTGAAGACGTGCCCGGGGGCCGCCCGGCCCTGCTCCAGGATGCGGCGCACCTCGGCCTCCACGACCGGCCACGGCGCGAGCAGCACGCACGGGTCCAGGTTGCCCTGCACCGCCTTGTCCGGGCCGATGCGGCCGGTGGCCACGTCCAGCGGCGTCCGCCAGTCGACGCCGACCACGTCCGCGCCGGCCTCGCCCATCGCGCCGAGCAGCTCGGCGGTGCCCACCCCGAAGTGGATCCGCGGCACCCCGGCGGACGCCAACCCGCTCAGCACGGCTGTCGAGTGCGGCAACACGAAACGGCGGTAGTCGGCCTCGGAGAGCGCGCCGGCCCACGAGTCGAACAGCTGCACGGCGGACACCCCGGCCTCGATCTGCACCCGCAGGAACGCCAGCGTCACCTCGGCCAGCCGGGCGCAGAGCGCGTGCCACAGCTCGGGGTCGCCGTACATCAGAGCCTTGGTTTTCGCGTGGGTGCGCGACGGCCCGCCCTCGACCAGGTAGCTGGCCAGCGTGAACGGCGCACCGGCGAACCCGATCAGCGGGGTGTCGCCCAGCTCGACCACCAACTGCCGGACGGCCTCGTCCACGTACGGGACGTCGTCGCGGGTGATCGGGCGGATCCGCTCCACGTCGGCGGCGGTGCGGATCGGCTCGGCGACGACCGGGCCGGTGCCCGGCACGATGTCCAGGTCGATCCCGGCCGCGGCGACGGGCACCACGATGTCGCTGAACAGGATGGCCGCGTCCACCCCGTGCCGGCGCACCGGCTGGAGGGTGATCTCGGTGACCAGCTCCGGCCGGCGGCAGGACTCCAGCATCGGCACGCTCGCCCGGATCTCCCGGTACTCCGGGAGGGAGCGGCCGGCCTGGCGCATGAACCAGACGGGCGTGTGCGGGCCGGGGCGGCGACGACAGGCCCGGATGAAGGGCGAGTCGGCTGGTCCGCCGGGGCGTGGGTCTCCGTCTCGGGCGACAGTGCCCGTGGTGTCCGTGCTCATCGCCGCAATCGTGCCACGCCCACCAGCCCCAACCGGGTGGGGGTGAGAGGAAGGGCACCGTTCCTTACCCCCGAACCGGCGTGGGGGCCCTCGGTGAGCGTCGGCGCGCCGTCGAAGCGGCGGGCGGACGTCGGCATAGGCTGCCACCATGGCCCCCCCGATCGCGCTCCCGGAGACGTTCGCCCGCGCGGTCGCCGGGCTGCGGTCGGCCGCCCCCCGGCCGGAGATCACCCTGGAGGAGGTCGGCGCTCCCCAGCGGCTGGCCCCGTACGCGTTCGCGCTCTCCGCGACGGTGCTGCGCGACGACGACGAGGTGGCGACCGGTCGGCTGATCCTGCTGCACAACCCGGCCGGGCACGAGGCGTGGCAGGGCACCCTGCGGCTGGTCACCTACGTGACCGCCGAGTTGGAGGTCGACCTGGCCGCCGACCCGCTGCTGCCCGGGGTCGGCTGGACGTGGCTGACCGACGCGTTGGACGCCCAGGACGCCGGCCACCGCGCGATCGGCGGGACGGTGACGCAGACCATGTCGACCCGGTTCGGCGATCTTGCCGGGCCACCGACCATCGGTGACATCGAGATCCGCGCGTCCTGGACGCCGGTCGACGACGACCTGACCCCGCATCTGCTCGGCTGGTGCGCGCTGCTCGCCTCCACCGCCGGCCTCCCCCCGCCCGGTGTCACCGCCCTCTCCGACCGGCGTCCGGCCGGCGCGGCCTGATGGTCGGCATGCGGCTGGCAACTTTGCGGACACCTGGCCGACACACGCCGGACCGGCTGCACCCACCGGATCTCCGCGCGCACTAGGGTTGTCAGGTGACCGACGAACCACCCCTGCGCCGTCGGCCCACCGAGGAACTTCCGGGAAACGCGCCCCAGCACCCGCCGTCGGCCCAGCCGCAGCCGGCGGGCGAGGGGGCTGACCCGGCCGACGGTGGGCCAGTTCCGCTGACCGCCCCGCGTGACGGCACCCCCGATCCGGTGGCCGCCCCGGCCCAGCTCGCCGAGGTCGTGGCCCGCTTCGCGGCGGGCACCGGCCCGGTCGCCCTGGACGCCGAACGCGCTTCCGGCTACCGCTACAGCCAACGCGCGTACCTGGTGCAGCTGCGCCGGGCCGGTTCGGGCACGGCGCTGATCGACCCGCTGCCGCTGCCCGACCTCAGCGCGCTGGACGCGGTGATCGGTGAGGCCGAGTGGGTTCTGCACGCGGCCAGCCAGGATCTTCCCTGCCTGGCCGAGGTGGGGCTGCGCCCGCGCCGACTGTTCGACACCGAACTGGCGGCCCGGCTGGCCGGTTTCGAACGCGTCGGGCTGGCCGCGCTCACCGAGCAGCTGCTCGGGTTCACCCTGGAGAAGCACCACTCGGCGGCCGACTGGTCGAGCCGACCGCTGCCCGAGTCGTGGCTGACGTACGCCGCCCTCGACGTGGAGCTGCTCACCGACCTGCGGGACGCGCTCGACGCGGAGTTGACCCGGCAGGGCAAGTCGGCCTGGGCCGCGGAGGAGTTCGCCGCGCTGGTCCGCACCGGGGCCCGCCCGCCCCGGGTGCGCGCGGAGCCGTGGCGGCGCACCTCGGGCATCCACCGGCTGCGGGGGGCGCGGGCCCAGGCCCGGGTCCGCTCGATGTGGTACGCCCGGGACCAGATCGCGGCCCGGCGGGACGCCGCTCCCGGGCGGGTGTTGCCCGACTCGGCGATCATCGCCGCGGCGGAGCTGGACCCGAAGGACGAGAAGGCCCTGCTGACCCTGCCCGGCTTCGGTGGTCGGTCGGTCCGTCGGCTGGCCCGCACCTGGCTGGCCGCGCTCGACGACGCCCGGCAGCTGCCGGAGGATTCCCTGCCGGTCTCGCCGGCGGTGGAGGGCCCGCCTCCGCCGCACCGGTGGGCCGAACGGGACCCGGTGGCGGCGGGTCGGCTGGCCCGTTGCCGGGAGGTCGTGATCCGCATCGCCGGTGAGCACAACCTGCCGCCGGAGAACCTGATCACTCCGGACTCGATCCGCCGGTTGGCCTGGACCCCACCGGAGGAGATCACCCCGGAGTCGGTGGCGGAGACCCTGCGCGGCCTCAACGCCCGAGAGTGGCAGATCAACCTCCTCACCCCCGACCTGACCGAAGCCCTGACCCCCACCCCCTAACCCCACCCCCACACCCACCCCCCGAGCCCGGGTGATCATGAGGTTGACGGGCCTTTGGGAGATCCACAGCCCCGTCAAGCTCATGATCGCCGGAGGCTGGACGGGCGGGGGTGGGGTGGGGGGTTGGGGGGTTCAGGGGTGAGGGATGTGGGGTGGGCCACAGGTGGGGGTGGCGACGGGTTGGTTACTGGCGAGTAGCATTCGAGGGAAACGTGCCCGTGTCGGCGACCCTTGTTCGGTCCGGCGCGCCCTCCCGGCGCGACGGCCGGATCATGGTCGATTAGGAGGCTCAAGTGCCCCGTGAAGTTCGCGATGTCGTCTTCGTCGACGGCGTCCGTACCCCGTTCGGCAAGGCGGGTGGCATGTACGCCAACACCCGCGCCGACGACCTGGTGATCCGCTGCATCCGGGAACTGCTGCGTCGCAACCCGCAGCTGCCCCCGGAGCGGGTCGAGGAGGTCGCCATCGCGGCCACCACCCAGATCGGCGACCAGGGCCTCACCATCGGCCGCACCGCCGCCCTGCTGGCCGGGCTGCCCAAGACCGTCCCCGGCTTCGCCATCGACCGGATGTGCGCCGGCGCGATGACCGCCGTCACGACCGTGGCCAGCGGCATCGCCATGGGCGCGTACGACGTCGCCATCGCCGGTGGCGTGGAGCACATGGGCCGCCACCCGATGGGTGAGGGCGTCGACCCCAACCCGCGCATCGTCGCGGAGAAGCTCGTCGACCCGTCCGCGCTCGTCATGGGTGCCACCGCGGAGAACCTGCACGACCTGGTCCCGCACATCACCAAGGCACGCACCGACGCGTTCGCGCTCGCCTCGCAGCAGAAGACCGCCAAGGCGTACGCCAACGGCAAGCTCCAGGACGACCTGGTCCCGATGTCGATCCGCGACGCCGAGGGCGGCTGGGGTCTGGCCACCGTTGACGAGGCGCCCCGGGACACCTCGCTGGAGAAGCTGGGCACCCTGAAGACCCCGTTCCGCCCGCACGGCAAGGTCACCGCGGGCAACGCGGCCGGCCTCAACGACGGCGCCACCGCGAGTCTGCTGGCCGACGAGGCCACCGCCCGCGAGCTGGGGCTGCCGGTCGCCATGCGGCTGGTGTCGTTCGGGTTCGTCGGCGTCGAGCCCGAGGTGATGGGCGTCGGCCCGATCCCGTCGACGGAGAAGGCGCTGCGCCTGGCCGGGCTCAGCATCGACGACATCGGCCTGTTCGAGCTGAACGAGGCGTTCGCCGTGCAGGTGCTCGCCTTCCTCGACCACTTCGGCATCGCCGACGACGACGCGCGGGTCAACCAGTGGGGCGGCGCGATCGCCATCGGCCACCCCCTCGCCTCCTCCGGCGTGCGGCTGATGACGCAGCTGGCCCGCCAGTTCGCCGAGCACCCCGAGGTCCGCTACGGCCTCACCGCGATGTGCATCGGCATCGGCATGGGCGGCACTGTCATCTGGGAGAACCCGCACTGGACGGAGGGCAACAAGTGAGCACGCTCGCCGCATCGAACGAGGTCGTCACCCGGGCGCTGCTGCGCCAGGTGAACGTACCGGGGCTGGACCGGCCGGCCGCCCTGATCACGCTCGACAACGGCTTCGACCACACCAAGCCGAACACCTTCGGGCCGGGTGGGCTGGCCAGCCTGGACGAGGCGATCACCGCCGCGCTCGCCGCCGACCCGGCGTTCATCGCGGTCACCGGCAAGCCGTACATCTTCTGCGTGGGCGCGGACATCGTCGGCCTGCCGCAGCTCGCCGACCGCGCGCAGGCGCTGGAGATCGGCCGGCTCGGCCACCGGGTCTTCGCCCGGCTCAAGGACAGCACGGTGCCCACGTTCGCGTTCGTCAACGGCGCGGCGATGGGCGGCGGCCTGGAGCTGGCGTTGCACTGCCATTACCGGACGCTCTCCGGTGGGGCGGCGGCCCTGGCCCTGCCCGAGGTCTCCCTCGGCCTGGTGCCCGGCTGGGGCGGCACCCAGCTGCTGCCGAACCTGATCGGCATCCCCGCCGCCACCCAGGTGATCATCCAGAACCCGCTGATGCAGAACAAGATGCTCAAGCCGAAGCAGGCTGCCGAGCTGGGCATCGCGGACGTGCTGCTGGAGCCGGCCGACTTCCTGGAGCGGTCCCTCGAATGGGCCTCCGGTGTGGTGCGCGGCCAGGTCACGGTGACCCGGCCCGAGGTCGACAAGGACATGTGGGCGGGCGTGCTCTACTTCGCCCGGGAGACGCTGAACCAGCGGCTGCACGGCGCGGTTCCGGCCGCGTACAAGGCGCTGGACCTGCTGGAGACGGCGAAGGACGGCGACTTCGCCGCCGGCACCGCCGCCGAGGACGAGGCCCTCGCGGACCTGGTCTTCTCCGAGGAGCTGCGCAGCGGCCTGTACGCCTTCGACCTGGTGCAGCGGCGGGCCAAGCGCCCGGCCGGTGCACCGGACAAGGGCCTGGCCCGCACGGTCACCAAGGTCGGCATCGTCGGTGCCGGCCTGATGGCCAGCCAGCTGGCGTTGCTGTTCGCCCGCCGCCTCCAGGTGCCGGTGGTGATGACCGACCTCGACCAGTCCCGGGTGGACAAGGGCGTCGGCTACGTGCACACGCAGATCGAGAAGGCCGTCACCAAGGGCCGGATGGACAAGAACACCGCCGCCAAGCTGTACGGCCTGGTCAGCGGCACTGTCGACAAGAGCGCCTTCGCGGACGCCGACTTCGTCATCGAGGCGGTCTTCGAGGACCTGGGCGTCAAGAAGCAGGTCTGGGCCGAGCTGGAGAAGATCGTCTCTCCGGAGGCGGTGCTCGCCACCAACACCAGCTCGCTGTCGATCACCGAGATGGCCGCCGAGCTGGAGCACCCGGAACGGGTGGTCGGCTTCCACTTCTTCAACCCGGTGGCGGTGCTGCCGCTGCTGGAGATCGTCCGGGGTGAGCGCACCGACGACGCCACCCTCGCCACCGCGTTCGCGGTCGGCAAGCAGCTGAAGAAGTCCAGCGTGCTGGTCAAGGACGCCCCGGCGTTCGTGGTCAACCGGCTGCTCACCCGCTTCCTGGGCACCGTCTTCGCCGCCGTGGACGCCGGCACCCCGCTGGACGTGGCGAACAGCGCACTCGACCCGCTGGGCCTGCCGATGCGCCCGCTCGCCCTGCTCCAGCTGGTCGGGCCGGCCGTCGCGTACCACGTGGGCGGCACCCTGCACGCCGCGTACCCGGACCGGTTCGGGGTCAGCGAGAACCTCAAGCGGATCGCCGACTCGGGTCAGCCGATCGTCGTCGACGACCAGGTCAACGAGGACGTCGCCAAGCTGCTCGTGGTCGGTGACCAGCCGCTGACCGCAGAGCAGGTACGGCAGAACGCGCTCGACGCGCTCGCGCAGGAGATCCGGCTGATGCTGGACGAGGGTGTGGTCGCCGAGGCGCAGGACATCGACCTGTGCATGATCCTGGGCGCCGGTTGGCCGTTCCACCTGGGCGGCGTCACGCCGTACCTGGACCGGACCGGCACCTCCGAGCGGGTCACCGGGCAGCGGTTCCTGCCGCGCGGCGCGGCGAGCCTGCCGGCCTGACCGATCGCAGTACCACCATCGCGGTGGTCGGACCGTCCCTCGTGGACGGGCCGGCCACCGCGACCGTTTGTGATCAGCGGACCGTCGGACGGGGGTCTGCGCAGGGTCAACGGCGGGCTCCGCAGCGGGTTAAGATCACGCGTTTTGCACCCCCATCTTGGAGCTGACTGATGTCTCAGCCGCCGGCCAATCCCTACGGCCCGCCGCACGATTCCCCCGACCCGTCGCAGCAGCCGGGCCAGCAGTCTGGCGGTTGGCCGCCGCCGCAGCAGCAGGGACAGCCGCAGCAGCCCGGTGGGTTCCCGCCCGCGCAGCCCGGTGGGTTCCCGCCCGCACAGCCGGGCGGCTTCCCGCCCGCACAGCCCGGTTTCCCGCCCGCGCAGCCGGGCCAGCCGTACGGTGACCCGAACCTGGCCGGCGGCCCGCCCCCGGCGAAAAAGTCCAACGTCGGCAAGATCGTGCTGATCGTGCTGGCCGTGGTGCTGGTGCTCTGCCTGGGCGGCGCGGCGATCATCTGGTTCGTCGCCAAGGGGCCGGTGAACGACGTGCTCGACGCCAGCAAGACCCGGGTGGTCGCGCCGGCCACGCTCGCCGGCCGGCCGAAGCTCACCAACCCGGAGCTGGAGGCGGCCGCCGAGCAGGCGGTCAGCGGGATGAAGACGGCGGCGGGGAACGAGACGAGCACTGTCGCGGCCTTCTACGGCGACCCGACGAAGCAGGACCTCGTGATGATCGCGGGCATGTCCGGGCTGGTGGCGGACCCGAAGAAGGAACTCGACGCCTACGTCGACGGGCTGTCCAAGCAGCTGACCGTCAACGAGATGACGGCCGTCGACGCCGGCCCGCTCGGCGGTGAGGCGCGCTGCGGCGACGGGAACGCCGAGACCGTGCCGTTGGGCATCTGCGTCTGGGCCGACCGGGGCAGCCTGGGCCTGATGGTGATGTACTTCAAGTCCGCCGACCAGGCCAAGGCCGAGTTCACCGCGATCCGGGGCCAGGTCGAGCAACAGTCCTGAGCCGTACGAGACAGTGGGCCCCGGCCACCCCTGCGGTGACCGGGGCCCACGCCGTACGTCGACTGTCAGGCCGGTTCGGCGACCTCCGACGCGGCCAGCGCTGCCGCCGCGGCCCGCGCCGCTGCCGCCGCCGCCCGCTCGGCCGCGTTGCCGAGCACACAGAACTCGTTGCCCTCCGGGTCGGCGAGCACCACCCAGCCACCGCCGGTCGGGCTGACCCGGTCGGCGACGAGCGTCGCGCCGATGCCGAGCAGTCGCTCGACCTCCTCGGCGCGGGTCCGGTCGGCGGGTTGCAGGTCAAGGTGCAGCCGGTTCTTCACCGTCTTGCCCTCGGGCACGGCGATGAACAGCACCTCCGGGCCGCCCGGCGGCAGGAGCATCGCCTCCGGGTCACCGGGGAAGTCGTCGGGCTGCCGGGGGCAGTCGAACACCTGCGCCCAGAAGCCGGCCAGCGCGTACGTGTCGGAACAGTCGATGCTGATGTTGTGGATCGTCGAGCTCACTGGTGGTCCTCCACGGTGGTGATGGCGACACGTTCGCCGGCGCTGCGGAGCACGCAGAACTCGTTCCCCTCCGGGTCGGCGAGCACCGCCCAGCCCGTTCCGTCGGCAAGCCGTCGGTCGGCGACCATCGTGGCCCCGAGGCCGAGCACCCGCTCGACTTCCTCGTCCCGGGTCCGGTCGACCGGTTCCAGGCAGATGTGGACCCGGTTCTTGGTCACCTTCTCCTCCGGCACCTCCTGGAAGAACAGGTGGGGGGTGGTGCCGCCCGGCGGCACCACTGCCGCCTCCGGATCACCGGGGGCGTCCTCGTCGTGCCGGGCGTAACCGAGCACCGCCGACCAGAAGCCGGCCAGGGCGTACGTGTCGTGACAATCGAAACTGATGTTGCGGATCCGTGGATACACGGGTGGTCCTCCATGTTCGGATGAGGACGCTCCGCCGCCCGGAGTCAGCCTGCGAAGACCAGGGGTGCGGAGCCTTGACTGGTGGACATCGACGCACCCCCCTTCACTCTCTGAGCTGACTCGGTGATCTTGCCAGCGGGTGAGCGTCGCGCGCAACCCCGTTCAGCCGGCGGCGGGCACCGCCGGGGTGTCCGCCGACGGCAACGTCACCGTCACCTCCAGACCACCGCCGGGCTGCGCGACCACCCGTACGGTGCCGCCGTGCGCGTCGCAGACCGCCCGGACGATGGACAGCCCCAGACCGGACCCGCGAGCGCCGGTGCGTTCCCGGCCACCGCGCCGGAACGGCTCGAACAGCCCCGGAACGTCGGCCTGGTCCACCTCGAAGCCGGTGTTGCCCACCACCAGCCAGGACCGTTCGCCGTCGGTGCCGGTGCGCACCCACAGCCGGCCGTGCAGGTGGTTGTAGCGGACCGCGTTCTCGATGAGGTTGCCGGCCAACCGGTCCAGCAGGCCGGGGTCGCCGACGACCGGCGCCGGCTTCAGCGACGTCTGCACCCGCAGGCCGATCCGTTCCACCTCGCGGCGCATCGCCGACAGGGCGTTGGCGGTGCCGGCGGCGAGGTCGCACTCCGTCCGCCGACCCAGCCGCCGACCGGCCTGTGCCTCGCTGCGCGCCAGCACCAGCAGCGCGTCCACCAGGCTGTTGGCCCGCTCGGAGGCGTCCCGGACCACAGTCGCCATCCGCCGGTACTCGGCGGCGTCCGCCTCGTCGTCACTGAGCGTCACGTCGATCTCGGTGCGCATCACGGCGAGCGGGGTACGCAGCTCGTGCGAGGCGTTCGCCACGAAACGTTTCTGCGCCTCGAACGCGGACGCGATCCGGTCCAGCATGTCGTCGAACGTCTTCGCCAGCTCGGCCACCTCGTCGTCGGCGCCCGAGTAGCCGATCCGCTGGTCCAGGGTCGCCTCACCGAGCCGCTGCGCGGTCGCGGTGACCTGGTGCAGGGGGCGCAGCGCCCGACCCGCCACCGCGTACGCCCCGGCCACCCCGACCACGCTGATCGCCAACAGCGCCACCAGGCCCTTGGCCAGCAGCTCCCCCGAGGCGGCGTCGACCAACTGCCGCTGCCACTCGCCGGCGTCCAACTCCCGGCCGTCGGAGAGCAGCACTGTCGTGCCGGGCACCAACTCGTCGGTGGGGCGCAGCGCGTCGCGGACCAGCAGCCACGCCAACAGCACCAGGATCGCTCCGGCGCCGATCAGCAGCACCCCGTTGAGCACTGTCAACCGCAACCGCAGGGTGGGCCGCAACCGGCGACTCACCGTGCCACCTCGGTTCGCGACTGCGGGGCTCGCACACCCGGCTCACTCCTCGCGCTCACAGATTTACCTCGGCGGTGCGGTAGCCAGCGCCGACCACCGTCTCGATCAGCGGCGGGTCGCCGAGCTTCTTGCGCAGGGTCATCACGGTGACCCGGACGATGGTGGTGAACGGGTCGGTGTTGGCGTCCCAGACCCGTTCCAGCAACTCCTCACTGGAGACCACCGCGCCGCGCGCCTTGAGCAGCTCACTGAGCACCCCGAACTCCTTGTTGGTGAGGTCCACCGGCACTCCGGCGCGGGTGGCCACCCGGCGGGCCGGGTCGAGCACCAGGTCGGCCAGTTCGAGCACCGGCGGCGCCGCCGGGGTCGCCCGCCGGCCCAGCGCCTGCACCCGGGCGACCAACTCGTCGAAGGCGAACGGCTTGGGCAGGTAGTCGTCCGCGCCGAGCTGCAACCCCTCCACCCGGTCGGCCACCGTGCCGCTCGCGGTGAGCATCAACACCCGGGTCAGCGCACCGGAGGCCGCCAGGTCCGCGCAGATCTGATCGCCGTGCACGCCGGGCAGGTCGCGGTCGAGCACCACCACGTCGTACCGGGTGACGAAAGCGGCCTCGTGGCCGGCGTCGCCGTCGTACGCCACGTCGACGGCCATCCCCCGCTTGCGCAACCCGCGCGCGATCGCGTCGGCGAGGTTGCGCTCGTCCTCGACCACCAGTACCCGCATCCCGGCCTCCTCGCTGCTGACCACCGACAACCTAGTGCCGCCCGGCAACCATCGTCCCCCGCCGCGGGCACCGGTCGGCGTTGCGGGCCTCCGCCGCGTACGCGATGCTGGCCGGCGGCACCGAGCGACGGACGGACCTGGCATGACCACTGCGGCACCGACCATCCGGCGGGACATCGCCTACCGGGGTTTCCACCTGCCGGCCGACACGGCCACCGGCAGCGGCGACGGCCTGCGCGCCGGTGATCGGGGCCTCACCCTCGACGGCGGTGACCAGCGGGGCACCTGGACGTCGCCGCCGGTGCCGGTCGGCTTCGCCGTCGCCGAGGTGGTGCCGTCCTGGACGGCGGACACCCCGGACGGCTGTTGGATCGAGGTCGACCTGCGCGGTTGGCACGCCGACGCGCCCAGCACCGACTGGTACCGGCTGGCCCGCTGGGCCGCCGGCGACCACACGGTACGGCGCACGTCGGTGCCCGGCCAGCGTGACAGCGTCGCCCGGGTCGACACCGACACCCTGATCGTCACCGGGGCGACGGTCACCGGTTGGCAGGCGCGGGTGACCTTGTGCCGGCCCGCCGGCAGCCCGACCGGCCCGGTGCTGCGCAGCGTCGGCGCGGTCGCCACCGGGCCGACCTCGACCGACCAGCGGCACGAGCGGGAACCCGCCTCGACCGCCGCGCGTGGGATCGTGCTGGACGTGCCCCGCTACTCGCAGCGGCTGCACGCCGGCCAGTACCCGCAGTGGGGTGGTGGCGGCGACTCCTGGTGCAGCCCCACCTGCACCTCGATGGTGCTCGCCTACTGGGGCGCGGAGCCGACACCGGACCACTACGCCTGGGTGCGGCCGTCCGGTCCCCGACCGGTGGTGGTGCACGCCGCCCGACACTGCTACGACCACGCGTACGCCGGGGCCGGGAACTGGCCGTTCAACACCGCGTACGCCGGCCTGCACGGGGTGGACGCGTTCGTCACCCGGCTGCGGTCGCTGGTCGAGGCGGAGGCGTTCATCGCCGCCGGCATCCCCCTGATCGTCTCCGCCGCGTTCCGGGCCGGCGAGGTGCCGGGGCTCGGGTACGACACCGGAGGGCACCTGATGGTGCTGGTCGGCTTCACCGCCGACGGTGATCCGGTGCTCAACGACCCGTACGCCCCGGACGACGACGCGGTCCGCCGTACCGTGCCTCGGCAGGGGTTCGAGGCGGTCTGGCAACGCGGCAGCGGCGGGGTGGCGTACGTGGTGCGACCCGCGTCGGTGCCCCTGCCCCCGTCGCCGGCCCAGGCCAACTGGTGATCAGTCGGTCAGTTTCCAGAGCTGGTACGAGCCGGGCGCGGCGACACTGCACACCAGGTAACCGGTGACCGCCTGACAGTCCCCGGTGGCACGGGGCAGCACGTCCACGACCCGCGTCTTCGCGGCGCCGACGTCCAACTCGCCGACGAGCACCCCACCGTCGGGATGCCGGCGGATGCCGACCAGCCGGCCGACACCGAGTTGGTACAGCTCCCACCGGCCCAGGTCGGCCAGCTGCCGGCCGGTCAGCGCGTCGAGCACGATGTACTGCTCCAGCGGCCCGATGCCGCTGATGTTGGCCATCAGCCGGCCGTCGGTCGGCCAGGCCCACCCCCACCGGCTGCTGCGCCAGCGCACCTCGCCGGTCGCCGGGTCGAGCGCCTGCAGCTCGTTGTTGCCGGTGCGCAGGCACAGGACGGGGCCACAGTCCAGCGTGAAGTCGACGTTGACCCGGGTGCGGGTCCAGCGTCGGTCGAGCCGGTCCAGTCCGTACGCGGTGACCGCGCCCGAGCCCCTGTCGACGGCCAGCAGCAGGTCGTCTATCAGGTCCAGTCCGATCGGACCACGGTCGGGCGGGCGCAGGTCGGCACGGGCCAGCACCGCCCCGGTGATCGCGTCGCGTACCTCGACCGGCCCGTCCAACTGGTTGAGCACCACCCGGTCCACTCCGCGCTCGTCGCCCCGCACTGTCACGTCGGCGGTGACGCCCGACAGCTGCCAGCGCACCGTGCCGCAGCACGGATCGATCGCGCGCACACTGGACGGTTCGGTCTCGCCGCCGCTGCGCAGCAGCAGGTTGCCGTCGGTCAGCTTGGTGACGGTGCCCGGCTGCTGCCAGCGGTACGCCCCGGTCGCCCGGTCCAGGGCGATGGTGCGGGTCTCCCGACCCTCCGGGCCGATCTCGTACCCGGTGGTCAGCAGCATCCCGTTCAGCGACGTCATACCCCAGTACCGGGCCTCCGCCGACAGCGGCACCTGCCAGACCGGCTCGCCGTCGGGCAGCCGGTACGCGGCCAGCCGCCCCTGCCGCCTCGGGCTCGTCGGCTCCATCACCAGCAGTAGGTCTCCATCGATCATGACGTCGGATCCGGGCCTGGCCGGCAGCGTCACCGGGGCCGGGCGCGACGGCGTCACCGCGCCGGCGGCGAGCGTGACCAGGGCGAGCAGCACGACCAGCGCGCAGCGCAACGTGCGACCGTGGGCGCGGGGCGGGCGGGGCAGCGGGTCCGGGTCCGGGCCGTGCCGCAGCTCGCCGAGGTCGATCACCGAGTCGCTCACCGCGTCAACCTCCACAGGGCGGTCGTGCCGTCCAGGCGCTGGCAGAGCAGCACCGGCAGGGACGCCTGGCAGCTGCCGGCGATGCCGGGCAGCACGTCGACGATCCGCGCTCGGCCGGCCACCAGGTCGAGTTCGGCGACGACCATCCGACCGTCGTCGCCCCGCCGTACGCCGACCAGCGGGTCGTCGGCGTCGAGCACGGGCATCAGGCTCCACCCGCCCAGCTCGGTCCGTACCTGCCCGGTCGCCGCGTCCCGCACCGCGTACCCCCGGCCGGGCACTGCCATCAGCAGCCGGCCGGACCGGACGTCGGCCAGCACGTCCTGGCCCGGTTCCGACCAGCGCACCGCGCCGGTGGCCGGATCGAGCACCTGGAGGCCGCCGGTCTGCGGGACCGCGCAGAGCAGACCGCCGCAGTCGAGCACGTGCGACACCAGCGTCACCTCGGCCGTCCACAATGGTGCCAGGTCGGCCAGCGCGAAGCTCACCAGCCGGGTGCTGCCGGGCGGGACGAGCAGCAGCAGCTCGTTGACGACCTGCACCCGCTGGTACGCCGAACGGTCACCGGGCAGCGTGTCGATGCTGCGCAGCAGGTGGCCGCTGCCGGCGTCGTGCACCTGCACCTCGCCGGTCGGTTGCAGGAGCACGAAGCGGTCGACCTGGCCCGCCGGGTCGTGGTGGTAGGTGGGGTTGGCGGCCGGCGGAATCGGCACCGACCAGAGCACCCGGCCGGTGTCGGGCGCGACCCCGCTCACCGCGCCCGACCCGTCCTCCCGACCGTCGGTCAGCAGCAGCCCACCGTCCGCTGTCGGTTGCAGCGACCCCGGATGCTGCCAGCGTTGCCGGCCGGTCACGGCGTCGAAGGCGGTGGTCTGGAACACCCGGTTCGGGGCGCTGACCGCCGTGGCCAACACCAACCCCCGCTCGATGCGGACGTCGAGGTAGTCACCGGTGCGGGCCAGCGGCGCCTGCCACCGCCGTCGCACGGCGGCGCCGGCCGGTGCCGGCTGGGCGTACGCGCTCAGGTACCGGTCACCGTCGGGTATCGGCGGATCGACCACGAAGACGCTCTCCGCGGCCAGGTACGCCGTGGCCGTCCGGGACGCCGGCACCACACTCACCGTGCGCTGCGCCCACGGGGCGGCGGCGGCCAGCACCACCAGGCTGAGCAGCAGCACCGTCGCGCCCTGCAGCGGGCGAGCGGCGGCACGCGGGCCGCGGATCGACGGCGCCGACGGGGGCTCGTCCCGAATCTCACCCAGCTCGATGATCGACAACGACCGTCCTTCCGTCACCAGGTAAGGCTGGCCGACGGGTCACCGTCCGGCAAACCGACCGTCAGCGCACCGGCCCGGCAAAAGCGACGGAACCCCGCCTGTACGATGGCGCGTCGTGGCTGTGCCGGTGGTAGACCCTTCGCTGAATCCCCTGACCGACGCCGACCCGGCCGAGGTGGAGCCGACACGGCGGCCTCGGCGCCGTCCGGCCCGAACCGACCTGTTGGCCCTCGGAGCCTATGTGCTGCTGGGCGTCTTCGTCTGCCTCAACTACTGGGGTGACGTCAACGGCCGGGTCTCCTCGCACCTGCCCACCGATCACAGCTGGTTCGAGTGGTTGTTCGCGCACGGCGCGTACTCGGTGCGCCACCTGGAGAACCCGCTCTTCACGGCCCGGCAGAACGCCCCGGACGGGGTGAACATGATGGCCAACACCTCGCTGCTCGGGGTGACACTGCCGCTGGCCCCGCTGACCATGCTGCTCGGTCCCCAGGTGATGTACGCGCTCTATCTGGGTGCGGCGCTGGCGGCCACCGCCGGCACCGGGTACTGGATGCTCTCCCGCCACCTGGTGCGCTCCCGGGCGGCGGCGTTCGTCGGCGGCGCGTTCCTCGGCTTCGCGCCGGGAATCATCCACCACGCCAACGGCCAACCGAACTTCGTGTCCAATTTCCTGCTCCCGCTGATCGTGGTGCGGGTGCTCACCCTGGCCGAGCCGGGCCGGTGGCGGCGCAACGGGCTGGTGCTCGGGGCGCTGGTGGCGTACCAGATCTTCATCAACGAGGAGATGTTGCTGCTCACCGCGCTGGCCTGCCTGGTCATCGTGCTCGCGTACGCCGTGCAGCGGCCGCGGGCCACCCGGGCCGCTGCCGGCACGTTCCTGGCCGGGCTCGGCGTGGCCGGTGGGCTGGCCCTGGTGCTCACCGCGTATCCGATCTGGTTCCAGTTCAACGGCCCGCAGTCCTACCGGGGCCTGCAGGGCGGCGTGTTCCACAACTGGGGCGAGGACCTGGTCGCCTTCGTCACCTTCGCCCGGGACACCTGGGCCGGTAACCCGGAGGTGGAGAAGACCATCGGCCTGACCGAGCAGAACACCTGGTTCGGTTGGCCGCTGGTGCTGCTCTCGCTGGTGGCTCTGGTGCTGCTGGTGCGCCGGTCGCTGGCCGCGCGGATCGTCGCGGTGCTCATCGTGGTGTTCAGCGTGGCCG
Source organism: Micromonospora sp. SD19 (assembly GCF_054462275.1). Taxonomy (NCBI): domain Bacteria; kingdom Bacillati; phylum Actinomycetota; class Actinomycetes; order Micromonosporales; family Micromonosporaceae; genus Micromonospora; species Micromonospora sp. SD19. Next base: position 384,811 of record NZ_JBTLMN010000003.1, on the reverse strand, counting down.
CGATCGGGCCGTGGGTGCGTTTCAACGGTGTGGAGACCGACATTCGCGGCCCGTGGTCGTACGTGTCGGACGACCTGCCGCTGGTCGAGATGATGATGCCGACCCGGTTGACGCTGGTGGTCGCCGCCGCGGTGGGCGTCCTGCTCGCGTTGACCTGGGACGCCGCGTACCGGCAGGGACGCCCGGTGGCCGACCGGCCGAGGGTGCCGGCCCAGCGCGCGGGCGACGCGGCCCCGGCGGCGTCCGCCGACGAGCCGGCCGCGCCGGTCGCCGCGCGCCGTCGGTGGCTGCGCCCGGTGGGGTACGCGGCGGTCGCCCTCGCCGTGCTGCCGCTCTTCCCCCGGCCGCTGCCCGCCCAGCAGATCGACCCGCCGCCGCACTTCATCAGCGCGGGCGGCTGGCGGCCGTACGTGCCGGCGGGCCGGACCCTGGTGCCGGTGCCGATCCCCAGCAACGTGCACGGCCTGCCGACGCTGCGCTGGAGCGCGCTGACCGGGCAGGAGTTCCCTGTCCCGGGCGGCTACTTCATCGGCCCGAACGAGCTGGGCGAGGGGGTCTTCGGCGCGCCGAACCGACCGACCAGCTCGCTCATCTACTCCACCATGGACAAGGGCGCGGTTCCGGAGCTGACCGACGAGAACCGCCGCCAGGCCATCGAGGACCTGCGGTTCTGGCGGGCGTCGGTGGTGGTGCTCGGGGCACACCCGCGCGAGGCGGTGCTCCGCGAGCTGGTCACCGGCCTGATCGGGCCGCCGCAGCGGGTCGACGACGTCTGGGTCTGGGACGTCCGCCCGCTGGTGGGTTAAACGCGCTCCCGCACGTCCCACACCCACCCGCCGTCGACCGGCCGACCCGGGCCGAGCAGGTCGTCGACAGTCCGGCGGACCGGGTCGCCGTGCTCCAGCTGACCGAGGACGACCACTGCCGCCCGCCAGTGCCGCAGGTCCTCGATGGCCTGTCGACGGTCGGCGTCGCTGAGCGGTGGCACCGCGCCGGTCTCGGCCACCCGGCGCAGCAGCACCGAGGTGGGCCGGTCCGGCGCGCCCCAGCGGGCCGTCGGGTCGTCCGGGCCACTGGGGCCGATGAAGTAGCCACCAGGCGCGGGGAACGCCAGACCGGTACGGGCCGACCAGAGCATCACCGGGCTGCGCCCGGCACCGGTGACCGGTGGCACCGCGACCACCGTCCGGCCGGGCGGCACCAGCGCACGCCAGTCGCCGTCGGCGACGAACGCCGGCACCGGCGCGACCGGCACCACCCGGATCGGCGTCGGCGCCAGGGGCAGCAGCGCGGCGGCCACCGCCCCGGCCCACAGCAGCCGTACCGGCAACCCCGGCGCGGGCGCCGGGTGCGCGGCGCGGACCCGGTCCACCGAGAGCGCCACCAGCACACCCAGCACCGGTACGCAGACCAGCGCGAACCGGGCCGGCACCGCGAGGTCGAGCAAAGGCAGCTCCGCGACCAGTCGGTACGGCCCCGGAAGGCCGGTGGCGTTGCCGTTCAACCGCACCGTCGTCCCGAGCGAGAGCAGGGCGAAGACCACGGCGCAGCCGGCCAACGCCCGGACCAGTGCCCGTCGCCACAACCAGATCACGATCACCACGGCGAGCACCAGCAGACCCGGGCCGAAGAACGAGTTCTCCTCGGTCGGGTTCGGCGAGAGCAGCCCCGGCAGCCAGTCGTCGCCCAGCACGGTCTGCCGGGCCGACGCGGTGAACGAGGCGACGTCCAGCTGGAAGCCCTGCGTGGCGAACGCCATCCCGGTGTAGTGCTGCGGACCGTGGAACTGGAACCACAACGGGTACGCCAGCGGAACCGCCGCCACGCCGGCCGCCACCGCGAGCCGACCGAAGAGGGCCGGCGCGTGCCGCCGCGCGGCAACCCGGTCGGCGAGCGCGTACGCCAGCGCGAAGACCCCGGCCGCGAGCACCAGGAAGACCAGCACCTCCTCGCCGATGAAGACCTGCCAGACGAGCAGCAACCCGAGGCCGACGCCGGGCCGCCACACGTCGTCCCGTGCGACGCCCGAGGCGGGCCGGAACACCAGGGCGAGGATCGCCGGCACCAGGAACTGCGCGGCGATGTGCAGGTGGGCGCCCGCCTGAGCGACCATGCCCGGGGCGAAGCCGCAGATCAGCCCACCCACCGCAGCCGCGGCCCGGGTGCCGACCAGCCGACGGCGCAGCAGCACGTACCAGGCGACGGCCGTCCCCGCGAGGCAGCAGACGACCGCCACGCAGAACGCCACCTGCGAGCCGAGGAGCAGTGTGACCGGGGTGAGCGGGACGCCCAGGCCGAGCACCGAGGTGTTCGCCATCAGGTTCACCCCGTCGGGCGCGTTCAACCCCGTACTGAAGAGCGGGTTCTCCCCCGCGACCACCGCATGGGCCGCGTGGGCCAACATCCACTCGAAGAGGATCTGGTCACCCGCCTGGTGGAACAACCGCCACGGGTGACCCCACTGCCCGCTCGTCACCACCACCGCGAGGCCCAGATAGCCGGCCACCACCAGCGCGTCCCGAAGCCAGGCCGGACGGGACGTGCCGACCGTCGCCGGCGACAGGGGGTTCGGGGACGTCGTCCCGGCGGTCATCAGACCGAACGGTCGCTGAGCGCCCGGACGTCCCAGACCCAGACATCCAGCTCCTGGCGGCCCGGGCCGACCAGCTCCTCGACCGTCCGCCGCAGCGGCTCGGCGTTCTGCTGCCGCACCGGCAGCACCAGGATCGCCGCCCGCCAGTGCCGCAACTCGTCGGTGAAGCGCCGACGCTGCCGGTCGTCGAGCTTGGGCGTACGCCCGGTGGTCGCCACCTCCTCCAGCATCTGGCCCACCCCGCTGGGGCGACCGCCGAACCGGCCCGGGTCACCGGTGTTGCCGTTGCGGGGCGCGAGGAAGTAACCGCCGGGGATCTTGAAGTCGAGGTTGGTGGCCGCCGCCCAGCGCATGCCGTGCGTGTTGCCCATGCTGGGCACCGGGATCGGCACCAGCGTCTGATCCGGCCCGACGTACGCCCGCCAACGATCGGCGGTGATGAAGTCCGGCACCGGGGGCCGGGAGACCATCCGCAGCGGCATCGGTGCGATCGGCAGCAGCGCGAAGGCCAGGCCCGCGGCGGTGAGCACGCGGACGGTACGGCGGTCGGCCGGGCGCAGCGCCCAGGCCCGCTCGACGGCGAGAGCGAGCAGCAGACCGATCACCACGCTGGTGATCAGACCGAACCGGGTCGGCACCACCGCGTCGAGCAGCGGCAGATGGACCAACCACTCCCACGGCCCCGTGATCAGCTCCCGGTCCCACCAGGAGACCCGCTCTCCGAGGGAGAGCACGGCGAAGAACAGGCCGGTCACCGCGAGCGCCCTGACAATCAGCTCCCGGCGCAGCCAGACCACGATGCCGATGGCGAGCATCGACAGGCTCCAGCCGAAGAAGGCGTTCTCCTCGGAGTAGTTCGGCGCCAGGTTGGCGTTGGCTCGCTGGTTGCCGCCGAGGGTAGGAGAACCGGGGGCGAAGAAGGCGGCGATGTCGTTGCCGTAGTCCTGCACCGCGTCGCTGAGCCCGTGGTAGGCCATCGGCCCGGCGAACTGCACGTAGAGCGGGTACGCCAGCAGCGCCCCGGCCAGCAGCGCGCAGGTCAGCACGCCGGCGCCCAGCGGCCGCCACGCCGCCCGCCACCGGGCCGGCTCCTGGGCGAGCACCGCCAGCAGGAAGACACCGCAGGCCAGAGCCGTGAAGAGCAGGATCTCCTCGTTGATGAACGCCTGGATGGTGACCAGCACGGCGAGCAGCGCCCCGTCGCGAACCGGCCTACCGGAGCGGGTGAGCACCAGCACCCGCCACACGATGAACGGCAGCAGGAACTGACTGATGATGTTCGGATGCCAGCTGGCGTGCGAGAGCATCGCCGGCGAGAACCCGCAGAACCAGCCGCCGACCGCCGCCGCCAGCGGGGTGCGCACCAGGTGGCGGGAGAGCATGAGGTACCAGGCCATGGCGGTGCCGGCGAGGCCGAGCGTGACCAGCACCACGAAGGAGACCGCCGGTCCGAAGAGCAACGTCACCGGGACCATCGGGATGCCCAGCGCCAGCACCGCCGTGTTGGCCATCAGGTTGACGCCGTCGGGGTAGTTGAACTGCTCGGTGTAGAACGGGTACTCGCCGTGCAGCACCACGCGTACCGAGTGGGCGAGGAAGAACTGCACCTGAGCCGGGTCACCGGTGTAGAGCGAGGCCACCCGGCCGGACGGGTCCAGCCAGATCCGGCTGGTCACCCAGAGCGCGGCCAGCAGAAACAGCCCGCCCACCGCCAGGTGCTGCCGCCGCCGGGTCCACCGCACCCCTGTCGACACCGCGCCCCCGGCCGGCGCTTCGGGCTCGGCCGGAACTTCGGGCGCTGCCGGTGTTCCAGGCTCTGCCGGCGCCTCGGACTGTGCCGGCGCTTCGGGCGCTGCCGGCGCGTCGGGCTTTGCCGGTGTTTCGGGCGCTGCCGGGGTCTGCGCCGGGTCCGTGGTGGGGGCGGTCAGCGCGGGCGGGCCGGTCAAACGGCCGACAGGTGTGCGGTAACTCACCAGGTCGGCGGAGTCGGCTGCCGCCTCCGTGTGCGGCGCGGGCAGGGCGCGGGACTCGGCAGGCGTCACAGTCGGCGGAGTCTACCGGAGCAACCAAAACGCCCTAAAGCCCCGGTGGTGTCCATTGTGGCGGATCGGGTGACGGCCACCTGAGGCACCGCACCGGACATCTCGTACTATGGCGCTTTCCGACAGCGACGGCGAGGCGATCGGGGGCGGGCCAGGTGACTCCAGGCCGTCGGTACGGCAGGACGCTTCCCGTCCTGCTGAGCGCGCTGCTGGCAAGCACGGCCTGCGGTCCGGTGGCCGAGCGGAAGCCGCAGGACCTGCGGGTCGGGTACGACAGCCTGGACGGCGCGCTGACGGTGTGGCCGCCCCGCGGCGACCTCTCCGGCGACGCCGCGGCGACCGCGGCGGTCACCGCCGCCGTGCGGGACTGGCGGTCGCCGGCCGACGACCGCGCGCACCTGCCCTCGTCCGGCATCCTCTTCTCGGGTCGCGTCGACGGCGCCCCGGTGGCGCTGGTGGCCGCCGACGTGCCCGGCGAAAGCGCCTCCTGGCTGCTGCAACTGACTCGCGAAGGTGACCGGTACGAGGTCACCCGGGCCGCCGAGTACACCGACCCCGGTTACCTCGTCTACTCCGACGTGCTGCCCGTGCAGACGACCGGCGGCCGGCGCTACCTGGTGTCGGCGCGGGTGCAGACCCTCCTCGGGCCGCAGGACCGGGCGCTGACCATCGCGGACGGCCTCAGCGCACCGGTCGATGTGCCGTCCTGCACTGCCGTCGGCGTGACCGCGACCCTGCGCACCACGGAGTCGCTGCCCCGTGGGCGGGCCGCCGACCGGCTGCTCGACCTGGGCACCGGCACCGCCGATCCCCGTTACCCGCTGGTCCGCGACGAGTCCGGCACCGGCCGGCGTGCGCTCACCGGTCTGGACACCTGCGCGCTGGCCGGCGACCGGGGCCCGTTCGGCAGCATCCCGCGCCGGATCGGCGACCGGGACGCCCCACGCTCGGTGCCGACCTCCTGGCCGATGGCGAAGCTCACCGTGCGCTCGCTCGGCGAAATCGCGCTCGGCGGCGGCGAGGCGGCCGAGTTGCAGCAGCTCAGCTGGGACACTGACGCCGGCGCGATGACGGCGGTGATCTACCGACCGGCCGACGGGAGCGCAGCGGTCGTCTCACCCGCCGACCGGGCCACCCCGTTGCAGGCCTACCAACTGCCGGTGCCCGGCCAGCCGCTGGTGGTGTTGAGCTGGCGGCCCACCCGGGACAGCTCGCTGTCCGTCCCGCCGGGCACTCCCCTGCTGGTCGAGCGCCCCGGCCTGGCGGTCATCCCGACCCCGTCGCGCTCCCAGACCTACAGCCTCGCCAACAACGACAAAACCCACTACCGCTCAATCTCCCCCCGCTAACCCCACCCCACCCCACCCCACCCCACCCCGCCTCCCTTACCCCCCCCACCCCCTCGCCCCCTCTCCCGCCCCGCGATCTTGCACTTTCTGCGGCGACAAATCGGGGCTCAAGGGGCATTACGTCAACCGAAAGTGCAAGATCGACGAGCAGGACGAGGGCGAGCAGGACGAGGGTGGGTAGACGCGACGGCGGGCGCCCCGTGCGGCGGCGCCCGTCGTCGTGTGCGGGTCAGTTCTGTGCGGCCGCGTCGCTGGCGGTGAGGCGGTCCGGGGTGGCGTCCAGGCTGGAGATCCAGCCGGTGACGTCGCGGGCCACGTCCTGGGCGGTCAGGCCCAGGTCGGCGAGGATCTGCGCGCGGGTGCCGTGCGGGTGCCACTCGGCCGGCACACCCAGGTCCTTGAGCGGCACCCGGACGTCGGCGTCCCGCATCGCCTGGGCGAGCGCGTCACCCACACCGCCGACCCGGACACCGTCCTCGACGCTGACCACGAGCCGGTGGCGGGCGGCCAGGTCGACCAGCTCCGCCGGGACCGGACGCACCCAGCGCGGGTCGACGACGGTGACCCCGTAGCCCTGCTCGGCGACCCGGGCGGCCACCTCCATGCCCAGTTGGCCGAAGGAGCCGACGGCGACGAGCAGCACGTCGGTACGGGCGGACTCGGCCAGCACGTCGACCGGGCCGACCCGGCGCAGCGCCGGCAGGTCCGCGGCGACGGTGCCGGTCGGGAACCGCACCACTGTCGGGCCGTCGTCGACGGCCAGCGCCTCGCGCAGCTCCTCGCGCAGGGTGGCGGCGTCGCGGGGTGCGGCGATCCGCAGCCCCGGCACCACACCGAAGACCGACATGTCCCAGATGCCGTAGTGGCTGGGGCCGTCCGGGCCGGTGATGCCCGCCCGGTCCAGCACGAAGGTCACCGGCAGCTTGTGCATCGCCACGTCCAGCAGGACCTGGTCGAAGGCGCGGTTGAGGAAGGTGGCGTAGACAGCGACCACCGGGTGCAGCCCGCCGAGCGCCAACCCGGCCGCCGAGGTGGCGGCGTGCTGCTCGGCGATGCCCACGTCGTACACCCGCTCGGGGTACTTGCGGGCCAGCTTGGCGATGCCGGTCGGCTCGGCCATCGCGGCGGTGATGCCCACCACGTCCGGACGCTCGTCGGCGACGGCGAGCAGCTCGTCGGCGAAGACGTGCGTCCACTTCACCGCCGGGGCGGCCAGCAGCGCGCCGGTCTCCACGTCGAAGGCGCCGCCGGGGCCGTGCAGGCAGTCCGCCTCGTCCTCCTCGGCCGGGCGGTAGCCGTACCCCTTGCGGGTGACGGCGTGCACGATCACCGGGCCGCCGAAGTTCTTGGCCGCGCGCAGCGCCGCCTCGACCGCCGCCACGTCGTGCCCGTCCACCGGGCCCACGTACTTGATGCCGAGGTCCTCGAACATGGCCTGCGGGGCGACCGCGTCCTTGATGCCCTTCTTGACGGCGTGCAGCACCTCGTACATCGGCTTGCCGACGAGCGGGGTGGAGCCGAGGGCGTCCTTGACGGTGTCGAGGACCTTCTCGTAGCCGGGGTTGAGGCGCAGTGAGGAGAGGTGGTCGGCCAGGCCGCCGATGGTCGGCGAGTACGACCGGCCGTTGTCGTTGACCACGATGACCAGCGAGTTGCCGGCGGTGGCGATGTTGTTCAGCGCCTCCCAGCACATGCCGCCGGTCAGGGCGCCGTCGCCGACCACCGCCACCACGCTGCGCGCCTCGCCCCGCAGGGCGTACGCCTTGGCCAGGCCGTCGGCGTAGGAGAGCGCGGTGGAGGCGTGCGAGTTCTCGATGAGGTCGTGCTCGCTCTCGGCCTGGCTGGGGTAGCCGGAGAGGCCACCGCGCTGGCGGAGCTTGTCGAAGCCGGCCTGACGCCCGGTAATGATCTTGTGTACGTACGCCTGGTGGCCGGTGTCGAACAGGAGCCGGTCCCGGGGGGAGTCGAAGACGCGATGCATGGCGAGCGTCAGCTCGACCACACCGAGGTTGGGCCCGACGTGCCCGCCGGTACGGGACACCTTGGTGATCAGGAAGTCCCGGATCTCGGCGGCGAGGACGTCCAGCTCCTCGCCGGACATCCGCTTGACGTCCTGCGGACCGCGAACCGTCCCCAGCAGCCGGCCGTGGTTGGCCGTGTCCTCTTCAACACTCATGACCGGAGAGTCTATCGGCCGCCCGGTACTCCGCAGCTCGGCCCGAGCCCCGGCCACCCCGGCCGGGCGGGGAGTTGGCGGCTGAGCAACCGGTCAGGCGCCGGCCGGCGATCCTCGGGTGGCCGGCGACACTCCCGCTCAGGCCGGCGGGAGCAGCAGCCCGACCTGCTCGACGTGCTGGGTCATCGGGAAGAGGTCGAAGCCCCGCAGCGCCGCCAGCCGCCACCCGAGGTCGGCGAAGGTGCGCACGTCCCGGGCGAACGCCGCCGGGTCGCAGGCCACGTACGCGACAGCCCGGGGGCCGGCGGCGGCCAACGCGCGGACGACCGGGGCGCCGGCGCCGGAGCGCGGCGGGTCGAGCACCACCACGTCGACCGGGCCGGTTATCCGTCGGCGGGCCAGCGCGGTCTCCACCCGGGCCGCGACCACCTCGACGGTGGGCAGGTCGGCGAGGTTCTCCCGGGCGGCGGTGACACCCTGCGCCGCCGCTTCGACAAGCGTCACCCGCCCGGTCGCGCCGACCCGTGCGGCCAACCCGGCGGCGAACAGCCCCGCACCGCCGTAGAGGTCCCAGGCGGTCTCGCCCGGCTGCGGGTCCAGCATCTCCAGCACCGCGGTGGCGAGGGTGTCCGCCGCAGCCGGGTGCACCTGCCAGAACGCGGACGCGGGCAGCGTCCAGTCCCGTCCGGCGGCGACCTCGCGGACCTCGGTCGGGCCACTGACCGGGGTGGGCACCCCGTCGCGCAGCTCGCTGACTGTCACGTCCCCTCCGGTGCTGGCGACGGTCTCCACCGCCTCGGCGGCCGGCCAGCGCGCGCCGGTGGGGGTGAGCACCGGCAGCTCCTGGATGGCCGGGTGGGCGATCCGGCACCTGTCGATCGGCACCACCTCGTGCGAGCGGTGCTTGAGCAGTCCGGCCCGGTCCGCGCCGTCGACCGCGTAACGGACCCGGGAGCGCCAACCCAGCAGCCCGCCGGGCAGCGCCTCGACCCGGACGCCGAGCCGGTCCAGTTCGACGTCGGTCAGCCCGCCGAGGCGGACCAGCTGTTCGCGCACCACGGCCGTCTTCCAGGCCAACTGTGCGGCCGGGGCGACGTGTTGCAGGTCGCAGCCACCGCAGGCGCCCGGCTTCGCGTACGGGCAGGGTGGCTCGACCCGGTCCGGTGAGGGGTCCAGCACTGTCACCGCGTCGGCCCGGACGAACCCCTTGTGCACCTCGGTGACCTCGGCGATGACCCGCTCACCCGGCAGCGCGTGCCGGACGAAGACCACCTGCCCGTCCACCCGGGCCACACAGTGCCCGCCCGGGGCGACCGCGTCGACGGTCAGCTCGACCCGGTCCGCCTCGGCCAGGCCCCGCTCCAGGGCCGAGGAACCCGACGCCGACGGCGTCCGAGGTGTCGCGGTCCGACTGCCCGGCTCAGTCACTGGTGTTCCCCCTCGTCGCACTACCTCCGCGCTGCTCACCCTCGCCGGACGGCGCGGCGACCACCGGCGGCACGGCGACCGGCGGCGGGACGGCGCTGCGCGGCCCGCGCGCCGGGGTCCGGGACAGCGTGGCGTCCAGCCGGTCCAGGTTCTTGCTCGCCGTCGACGCGAGCTGCCACGGCACGCTGACCACCATCACCCCCGGTTCGAAGAGCAGCCGGCCCTTGAGGCGCAGCGCGCTCTGGTTGTGCAGCAGGTTCTCCCACCACCGGCCGACCACGTACTCCGGAATGAACACGGTGACCACGTCGCGGGGCGACTTGCGGCGGGTGGAGGCGACGAAGTCCAGGATCGGCCGGGTGATCTCCCGGTACGGCGAGTCGACAACGGTGAGCGGGATCGCCATCTCCCGGCGCTCCCAGTCGGCCTGCAGGTCCCGGGTGTCCGACTCGTCGACGTTGACGGTCACCGCGGTCAGCGTGTCCGGTCGGGTGGCGCGGGCATAGGCGATGGCCCGCAGCGTCGGCTGGTGCAGCTTGCTGACCAGCACGATCGCGTGGTTGCGGGCGGGCAGCACGGCGCGGCCCTCATCCGGCGGCGTCAGCTCCACGGCGATCCGGTCGTAGTGCCGGCGGATGGCCAGCATCAACACGTAGATCACCGCCATCGCGGCGATCGCGATCCACGCGCCGAGCAGGAACTTGGTGATCAGGACGATCACCAACACCGCGCCGGTCAGGCCCGCGCCGAACGTGTTGATGGCCCGCGACCGGTGCATCCGGCGGCGCGCCTCCGGGTCCCGCTCGGTACGCAGGTGCCGGTTCCAGTGCCGGATCATGCCGGCCTGGGAGACGGTGAACGAGACGAACACCCCGACGATGTAGAGCTGGATGAGTCGGGTCACCTCGGCCTGGAAGCCGACGATCAGCACGATCGCGAAGAGGGCCAGGAAGACGATGCCGTTGGAGAACGCCAGCCGGTCACCCCGGGTGTGGAACTGCCGGGGCAGGTAGCGGTCCTGGGCGAGGATCGAGCCGAGCACCGGGAACCCGTTGAACGCGGTGTTGGCGGCCAGGAACAGGATGAGGGCGGTCATCCCGGCCACCACGTAGAGCAGGATCGACCCGGACCCGAAGACCGTCTCGCCGAGCTGGGTGGTGACCGTCTTCTGCACGTACCCCTCGGGGCCGGCGACGATCTGCAGGCCCGGATCCTCGACGAACTGCAGGTGGGTCAGACGGGCCAGCCAGATGATGCCGACCAGCATGCTCACCGAGATGCTGCCGAGCAGCAGCAGGGTGGTGGCGGCGTTGCGGCTCTTCGGCGCCTTGAACGCGGGCACCCCGTTGGAGATCGCCTCCACGCCGGTGAGCGCGGCGGCGCCCGAGCTGAACGTCCGCAGCAGCAGGAAGATGAGCGCGAAACCGGTCACACTGTGCTCGGCCTGGATGACCAGGTCGGCGCTCGGCGCGCGGAGCTCGTCACCCAGCACGAAGACCCGGAACAGCCCGGTGAGCAGCATCCCGCCCATCACGATGACGAAGCCGTAGGTGGGGATGGCGAACGCGGTGCCCGACTCGCGCAGACCGCGCAGGTTGACCGCGCTCAGCAGGACCACCGCGCTCACCGCGATCAGGACCTTGTGGGTGGCCACGAACGGCACGACCGAGCCCAGGTTGGCCACCCCGGAGGAGACCGACACCGCCACCGTGAGCACGTAGTCGACGAGCAACGCGCTGGCCACCCCGACGCCGAACTTCGGACCCAGGTTGACGGTGGCCACCTCGTAGTCACCACCACCGGACGGGTAGGCGTGCACGTTCTGCCGGTAGCTGGCCACCACGGTGAGCATGACCACGACCACGGCCAGGGCGATCCACGGCGAGAAGACGTACGCGGAGGCACCGGCGATGGACAGGGTCAACAGGATCTCGTCGGGCGCGTACGCGACGCTGGACAGCGCGTCGGAGGCGAAGACGGGAAGCGCGATGCGCTTCGGCAGGAGGGTGTGCTGCAGCCGGTCGGACCGGAACGGTCGACCGAGCAGAAGCCGCTTCAGCAGCGAGGTGGGACTGGCCACGAACGCCAAGGGTACGACCACCACGGCGGGGGCGCGGGGGTGGGCGATCACGGCCGCTCAGCACGGCGGGGTACGGTCGGTCCCCGCTCGCGACCGGGACGTGGCAGGCTCGCACTCGGAAGGCCACCGGCAGCGGGAGTGGTGCGCACCTTGGGAGGGACAGCGTGCACGTCGTGATCATGGGGTGTGGTCGGGTCGGGTCGACCCTCGCCCACAGCCTGGAGTCCCGAGGGCACTCGGTGTCGGTGATCGACCAGGACGCCGACGCCTTCCGCCGGCTCGGCCCCGACTTCGCCGGGATCACGGTGACCGGTGCCGGTTTCGACGGCGAGGTGCTCCGGCAGGCCGGCATCGAACGCGCTGACGCCTTCGCGGCGGTGTCGAGCGGCGACAACTCCAACATCATCTCGGCCCGGCTGGCCCGCGAGACGTTCGGCGTGTCCCGGGTCGCCGCCCGCATCTACGACCAGCGCCGGGCACAGGTCTACGAGCGGCTGGGCATCCCCACCGTGGCGACGGTGCGGTGGACGGCGGACCGGATGCTGCGACACCTGGTGCCGGAGGGCAACGTGGAGATCTTCCGCGACCCCACGAGCACCGTGTCGATCGTCGAGGTGCCGGTGCACAAGGACTGGATCGGTCGACCGGTGCGGACCCTGGAGGAGGCGGCCGGAGCGCGGGTGGCCTACCTGATCCGCTTCGGCATCGGCACGCTGCCCACCGGCTCCACCGTCCTGCAAGAGGGTGACCAGGTGTTCATGCTGGTCAGCGACGACATCGTGGCGACGGTCACGTCGGTGGCGGCGACGGCGCCGGAAGGAGGGCACTGACCATGCGAGTCGCCATCGCTGGCGCGGGCAACGTGGGCCGCTCGATCGCCCAGGAGTTGATCGACAACGGCCACCAGGTGATGCTGATCGAGCGCCAGCCCAAGATGCTGCGCCCGGACCGGGTGCCGGACGCCGAGTGGGTGCTGGCCGACGCGTGCGAGCTGACCAGCCTGGAGGAGGCCGACGTCGCCGGGTGCGACGTCGTGGTCGCGGCGACCGGCGACGACAAGACCAACCTGGTGCTGTCGCTGTTGGCCAAGACCGAGTTCGCGGTGCCCCGGGTGGTCGCCCGGGTCAACCGGGCCGAGAACGAGTGGCTGTTCACCGAGCAGTGGGGCGTGGACGTCGCGGTGAGCAAGCCGCGGGTGATGGCCGCACTGGTCGAGGAGGCGGTCACCGTCGGCGACCTGGTCCGGCTGATGACCTTCCGGCAGGGTGAGGCGAACCTGGTCGAGATCACCCTGCCGCCGACCGCCCCGTACGTGGGTCAACCGATCCACGCGGTGCCGCTGCCCCGTGACTCCGCGCTGGTGGCGATCCTGCGCGGCAAGCGGGTCCTGGTGCCGAGCCCGGACGACCCGATCGAGGCCGGCGACGAGCTGATCTTCGTCTGCACCGCCGAGGTGGAGGACGACGTCCGCGCGGTGATCCTCGGGGCGGACAGCGTCGAACGGACCCGCGGCTCCCGCTGACCGCAGGGCCGCAGTGAGCGGCCGGGTGGCCCGGCCTCGCTCAGGCGCTGGGCAGCGGGGCCGGCGACGACTCCCGGGTGACCCGGCGAACCGTCCAGACCGTGATCAGCAGCAGCAGCGCGTACGGCGGGTAGCCCAGCGCCAGCCGGGCCACACCCAGCGCGGTGTCCTGGTGGGCCAGGTAGAGCCCGGCCTGCACGCCCACCTTGGCCAGCCAGACCACACCCCAGAGCACTGTCAGCTGGGTGAAGGCGCGGACCAGCTTCGGGTCGCTGCGCCACTCCGAACGGCCCTTGGCGACCAGCACCGACCAGATCCAGCCCACCAGCGGCTGCCGGATCGCGGCCGAGATCAGCAGGGCCACGCCGTACCCGATGCCGTAGAGGATGCCGGGGAGGTAGAAGTCACGTTCGTTGCCGGTGCGCCACGCGATGGCCGCGCCGACACCGACACCGAAGAGCCCGTTGACGGCGTGCCGGACGGGCCGGCGTTGGGCCAACCGCACCCCGGCGATCAGCACCGCGACGGAGACCGAGGCGATCACCGCCGGCCGCAGCTCGCCGATGATGTTGGCGAGGACGAAGACGACGACCGGGATGCTCGACTCGACCAACCCGCGCCAGCCGCCGAGCTGGTCGGCCATCTGCTCGGCGATCGTCGGCAGCCGCTCCTCGTCCTGAGGGCCCGTCTCGGGCTGTGCCGCCCGGTCCTGTCCCGTCGTCATCGCCGGCCTTTCGTCCGCAGTGTCGTCACTTGGGCGAGTCCAGCTCGTAGTAGGGGTTGTAGATGACCTTGCGGTCGTCGCGCACCGCCACCCGGCCACGGGCGGTCAGGTGCCGGCCCGGCTCGATCCCGGCGATGTGCCGCCGACCCAGCCAGACGAGAGTGACCACGTCACTGCCGTCGTACAGGTCGGCCTCAAGGGTGGGCAGGTTGGTGCGCGGGGTGTAGACCACGGTGCGCAACCGACCGGCGACCGAGACCATCTGCCCCCGGGAGCACTGCTGGGCGGGGATCCCGCCACACTCGGCGCTCTCCCGACGCAGCTCCTGCGCCTCGATCTCGGCCTCGCTGGCGGTGAACCTCTGCAGGATGCGCCGCAGCGACACCCGGCTCTCGTCGGCCGTCATGACCTCCGCGTCACCCTCTCCACGCTCGCCGTTCCCGGCCGGCCCCGGCGGCGCCGGAACCGTCCCGCCAGCGTACGCCGACGGGGCTTGTTCCGGCGGGCCGGTGCGCGCGGGTCAGACCTGACGCGGTGCGGCGGCGGCGTCGTCCGCCTCGGCCGCGGCCTGGTCGGCGACCTCCCGAGGCAACCGCAGCGGCAGCGGCTCGCGGACCGGCTTCGCCTCCTGCCCACGGTCGACCACCAGGCCGTCCAGGCACTCGACGAGCGGCCCGCCCAGGGCCGGGTCGGTGGCCACCGGGCCCTGGAACACGCCACGGACCATCCAGCGCGGCCCGTCGATTCCGACGAACCGCAGGTTCGTGGTGCCGTCCGGGGTACGCACCTGGGCGTGCAGCTCCGGGCCGTACTCGCCGGCGACCTCCTGCGCGCTCGCGCCGTCGCGGAGCAGCGACTGCCGGATCTCCTCGCGCACCTCGTCCCAGATCCCCTCGGACCGGGGGGCGGCGAAGACGCCCAGCTGGAGCGCGTTGTCGCCGTGCACCAGCACCACCTGCTGGATCACACCCTGCGGGTCGGCCTGCACCCGCACCTCGACGTCGGCGATCGCCGGGATGTGCAGGCTGCCGAGGTCGAGGCGCTGCACGTCGTCGTAGCTCTCGGAGATGTCGTACGGGCCGCGCTCCAGCGTCGGCGCCGCATCGCCCTGGTCCGGGACCTGGGTAACCCGCTCGTCACGGGTCTGCCGCTCGGCGTCGGCCCGCTTTCGGGAGAAGATCACTGCGCCTGCCCTCCGCTGTTCACACTCACCCTGCCACCTCTTCCGTCTGCCCGCGGCCCGGCTCGCTCGGCCGCCGCTCGACCCGGTCCTGACCCGTCGGCGACGGCACCAGCCCGGCGTGCCCACCGGTGGACCCGTGCCCACCGGTCCCACGCCGGGACGCGGGCAGCTCGACCACCGGCTCGAACCGCGCCCGTGCGACCTGCTGGACCACGAGCTGCGCGATCCGGTCGCCGCGGGAGATCTTCGCCGGCACATCCCGATCATGATTGATCAGGTTGACCAGGATCTCACCCCGGTAGCCGGCGTCGACCGTACCGGGCGCGTTGAGCACCGTCACGCCGAGCCTGGCCGCCAGACCGGAGCGCGGATGGACCAGGCCCACGTACCCCTCGGGCAGCGCGATGGCCACCCCGGTGGGCACCAGAGCACGACCACCGGGCGGCAGCTCCACGTCCGCGGCCGCCACCAGGTCGGCCCCGGCGTCGCCGGGATGGGCGTACGTGGGCAGCGGCAGCTCGCTGTCGAGCAGCTGCACGGGCACGGGTACGACGTCGGTCACGGGTCCCCTCTTCCGTCCGGTTCGCGGGGTGACCCTGCCATCCTGCCGGTTCGTCGCGCCGCCGTGCGCCGTACCCTCGCAGGAGTGAGCATGTCGTCCTCCCCGTCCGCCGATCAGCCGCCCGTCGCCGCCCGTGCGGCGTACGCCGAGCGGCTGGATCTGCCCTGGTGGCTGTGGCTGGCCGGGCTGGTGGCCGCCGCGTTGCTGGCCGTCGAGATCTGGATGGGCGCCTCCGGCGTCCGCGCCTGGCTGCCGTTCGTCGTGCTGGTGCCGCTCACCGCGGCCGGGCTGTGGTGGCTGGGCCGGATCCGGGTCGGGGTGGCCGATGGCGAGCTGCGGGTGGACGACGCCCGCCTGCCGGTACGTTTCGTGGCCGACGTGGTGCCGCTGGACGTGGCCGGCCGACGTGAGGTGCTCGGCGTCGGCGCGGACCCGCTCGCCTTCGTGGTGCAGCGACCATGGATCGGTGGCGCCGTGCAGGTGATCCTCAACGATCCGGCGGACCCGACCCCGTTCTGGGTGGTCAGCACCCGCCACCCGGTCGAGCTGGCCGAGGCGGTGCTGGCCGCGCGGGACGCGCTGGCGCTCCCCGGTCCGACGGCGCGCGAGCCGGGCTGATCCGACGGCCGGAAGGCCCGTTCAGCCGGACGGCCAAGGCCCGCTCAGCTGCCGGCCTGGACGGCCAAGGCCCGCTCAGGTGCCGGTCGGCGGACCCGGCAGGGCAGCCGGCGGCGCGGGCCGGGCGATGCCCCGCCGTCGCAGGTCCAGCTGGAGCTGCTCGGCCATCTGCTGGGTGGCCCGCCGGTTGAGGAAGCTGGCCACCGCCGCACCGGTCAGGAACGGTCCGAGCGTGGTGAGGTTGCGACCGAACCGCCGCAGCAGCATCTCCCGCAGCTCCTTGCGGGCCGCGGTGCCGAGCACCGCGCCCACTCCCACGCCGGGCACCATCGGGTTGACGCCGCGCTGGGTGGCCCAGGAGTGCACCAGGGCGACCGCCCGTTGGGTGCCGGCGTCCGGCAGCGCCACACCGTGCAGCTCGTGCAGCTCGCCGACCAGTTTCAGCTCCACCGCCACCACGGCGACGGTCTCGGCGGCGAGCAGCACCGGGGCGGAGAGCAGGGTCGGTGCGACCGTCCACTCGACGGCGGCGACGCCCCCTCCGGCCGCGCCGATCGCGGCAGTGGTCCGGGACGCGTTGCGGACGAGCCGGTCGGCGATGGCACCATCGTCCAGACCGGGAAAATGCCGACGCAGGGTGTCCAGGTCCCGTACCGGGACGTGCGGGGCGATCTCGGCGACTGTGTCGACCATCCACCGCACTGCGGCACGCGGCTTGAACAGGTCGGAGATGCCCCGTGCGCGGGCCTGCCCGACCATCCGGGTCAGCAGTTGGCGGCGACGGGCCGGCTCGATGTCGTCAGCTGTCAGCGCCGCGACGGTGGCACCGAGGTCGCTCGCACCGCCGTCAGTACCGAGGTCGCTCGCACCGCCGTCGGCGCCAGGATCATCCGCGCCACCAGGGGCCCTGACGTCACTCGCGCCACCGGTGGCGCCGAGGCCGTCCGTGCCGCCATCGGTGGTGCCGCCTCGATCGCTCATCGGACCTCCCGGTGCTGTGGCTACCCGCTACGAGTCAAGCAGGTACCCACCGCTGACGCATGCCTACACCGGCAGCGGCGGCCCCGTTCCGGAGGCCGCCGCCGTGTCGTGGTTGTCAGACGCACTCGCGGCAGATCAGCTCGCCGTTGCGCTCGACCGCCAGCTGGCTACGGTGGTGGACCAGGAAGCAGCGGGCGCACCTGAACTCGTCCTGCTGCATCGGAAGCACCTTGACCGTGAGCTCCTCGTCGGCCAGATCGGCACCGGGCAGCTCGAAGCTCTCGGCCACCTCGGCCTCGTCGACATCCACCGCGCCCGACTGTGAGTCGACGCGCCGTGCCTTGAGCTCTTCCAGGCTGTCCTCGCCGAGGTCGACCTCGTCGCGACGCGGGGCGTCGTAGTCGGTGGCCATCGGTTTCACTCTCCCATATCGATGTTGTCGCTTCCGGTTGTAACGCCGGACGACGCTGTTTCGGTTCCGCTGGCCGGCCACCACTTGTGTCGGGCACCCGACCCGAGGACCGAACGGGTCGAGCTCGCTGGGGCGACTCCCCTGCGAGCGCGGAACCTTACCCCCCCTTGGGCGAGGCATGTATACCGCCCTTGCGGCTGAGATGTACGCCCCCGCACGCGAAGTTGTTCCCAATGTGATTCAGGCGACACGAAGATAGGGGTAGTAGTACCCGGTTCGCGGTCGCCGCGCCGGCATGTCGGGCTGTTTCCACGCGACGGCCGGACAACCGTTAACCTCAGCGGCGTATTCGACGGCCGGCGGCCTGAGCGATCGTTCCTGGCCGTCACCACCCACCTGAGGTTCGGGGAGTGCCCTGATGAGTTTTGCGCGCGTGCGAGCACTCGTCGTCGTCGGCCTGTTGGCGGTCATCGCCCTGGTCTTCGTCGTCGTCGCCGTGGTCCGCGACAGCCAGGGCAACGCGGGCACCGCGGCGGGTTGCCCCGAGGGTTGGCCACTGGCGGATCTGACCCTGCGCGAGCGCAAGGACGTCAAGATCAACGTATTCAACGCCACAGACCAGCCCGGCCTCGCCCACACCGTCGCCGACGAGTTCAGCAACCGACAGTTCCAGGTCAAGAAGACCGGGAACGAAAAGAAGGTCGACAGCGTCGCGGTGCTGCGGTTCGGCCCGAAGGGCGTCGGTTCCGCGCACCTGCTCCAGGCGTACTTCCTCAACAACGCCGTGCCGGGCTACGACCCGAAGCGCACCGACGACACCGTGGACGTGGTGCTGGGCAACCGCTTCCAGCAGCTCGCCACCACGACCGAGGTCAACCAGTCCCTCGGCGACTCGGGCCCGCCGGTGGCGCCCAAGGGCTCCTGCCCGTCCCCACCCGCCAAGTGACGGCGTAACCGCCCCGGCGTCAGGGACCGCCGGACGCGTCCAGGGCGGCCAGCCGATCGTGCAGCGGCGCGAAGAGCGCGGGCGGGGCCGCGACCACCAGGTCCGGCCCGGGCGGTCGACCGGCCAGGCCGGCGACCCGAACCCCCGCCTCGGCGGCCACCAGCCCGCCCGCCGCCAGGTCCCAGGCCGCAAGACCCTTCTCGAAGTACGCGTCGAGGCGCCCCTCGGCGACCAGGCAGAGGTCCAGCGCGGCGGCGCCGAGCCGACGGATGTCCCGCACGTGTGCGATCAGCCCGGCGACCACCCGCGCCTGGTGCGCCCGGCGGGCGGCGTCGTAGCCGAAGCCGGTGCCGACCAGCGCCTGCCCCAGGTCGACCTCGGCGGAGCAGCGCAGCCGGACGCCGTCGCGCCAGGCACCGCCGCCGGCCGTGGCGGTCCACTCCTCGCCGGTGCTCACGTTGCGCACGACGCCGGCGACCACCACCCCGTCCACCTCGGCGGCCAGCGAGACCGCCGAGTGCGGCAGCCCGTACAGGTAGTTCACGGTGCCGTCGATCGGGTCGACGATCCAGCGCACCCCGCTGCGCCCCGCGTCGGAGGTCCCCTCGCCGTACTCCTCGCCGAGCACCGAGTCGTCCGGGCGGAGCGCGGCCAGCGCGTCGAGGATCTGCCGCTCCACCGCCCGGTCGGCGGCGGTGACCACGTCGGTGACGGTGCTCTTGGTGGCGGCCACGACGACCCCCTCGGCGCGCATCCGGTACGCGGTGTCCGCCGCGTCCCGGGCGACCTCCAGCGCGATGGCCAGCAGCTCCGACGGCGGCGTAGCCGAGTTGGTCATGATTCGCCTCTTTCCGCACGCCGGGTGCAGGTGGGTGGAACTGGCGACCCGGCTTCCGAAGATCATCGTTCCCCACGCGGTGCGACGGCACCAGACCGGGATGTTTGCGCAGGGCATCCCCCTGCGGGGCCACCTGGCCCACAGGCGCGGATTGACCGGGCCAACCTCAGCAAATATGCCCCTTTAGGTTGGTAATGTCGCTTAAGTGCCTACCGCCCCGTCCGTGCTCAGCTCGCAACCGTTGCCCAACCGCGACCTGGTGGGGCCACCACCGGCCAGACCGCCGGTGGTCCCGGTGATCCCCGCCGGCACCCTCGCCACCACCGCACCGACCGCGTACCCGCTGCTCAGGCGGCGGTTCGGACACGATCTGCGCACCGCCGGGCTCGACGACGGGCGCCCTTCGCCGGCCACGCGGCTATCATTACCGCGAAGCCAACATCTCCGCCGCGCTGACGGTCCCCACCGGCGGTACGCGGTGCGGAGCAGGATGATCGCCGCAGACGGCGTTACAATTCACCCCTGCCCACGCGGCACGGACCGCCGATCACCGGCCGGACCGTGACACGGGGGTCCCTCAACCACATCGCCCGGCACGGTAACCCTCGCTGCGCTGGACGAACACGCCGTGCCCGCTCTTCGCCTCCGGAAGGTCATTCGTGACAGAACCCCGCCAGCCCGGCGCCGACGTTCGCTCGCTCACCGACACCCTGATCGCCCACGCGCAGAGCGCCGGTGGCCAGCTCACGTCGGCCCAGCTCGCGCGCACCGTCGAGTCCGCCGAGGTGACTCCGGCCCAGGCCAAGAAGATCCTGCGGGCGCTCTCCGAGGCGGGAGTGACCGTCGTGGTGGACGGCTCGGCGAGCACCCGTCGCCGCGTCGCCGCGGCCCGCTCGACCACGCCGGCGTCCCGGGCCACCACCGCCAAGACCACCAAGAAGGCAGCCGCGCCGGCCCCGAAGCAGGCGCCCGCCGCCGACGACGCCCCGTCGACGCCGGGCCCGCGCAAGGTGGCCGCCCGCAAGGCGACCGGCACCGCCGCCGAGGCCGCCGCGGCGACGCCAGCGAAGGCGACCCGGTCGACCCGAGCCACCAAGGCGACGGTGGCAGCGGCTGCCGGAGCCAAGCCGACCAAGGCCGCCGGCAAGGCCAAGGGCGAGGGCGCCGAGGGCGAGATCGACCCGGAGGAGCTGGCCGCCGCGATCGAGGATGTGGTGGTCGAGGAGCCGGCCGAGCTGGCCCAGGCCGCCGAGACCGACGCCGCCGCCTCGGCGACCGACAACGACTTCGAGTGGGACGACGAGGAGTCCGAGGCCCTCAAGCAGGCGCGACGTGACGCCGAGCTGACCGCCTCCGCCGACTCCGTGCGGGCGTACCTGAAGCAGATCGGCAAGGTTCCGCTGCTCAACGCCGAGCAGGAGGTGGAGCTGGCCAAGCGGATCGAGGCCGGGCTCTACGCCGCCGAGCGGCTGCGGGCCGCCGACGAGGGCGAGGAGAAGCTCGTCCGGGAGATGGTCCGTGACCTGGGCTGGATCTCCCGGGACGGCGAGCGGGCCAAGAACCACCTCCTGGAGGCGAACCTCCGACTGGTGGTGTCGCTGGCCAAGCGCTACACCGGCCGTGGCATGGCCTTCCTCGACCTGATCCAGGAGGGCAACCTCGGCCTGATCCGGGCGGTCGAGAAGTTCGACTACACCAAGGGCTACAAGTTCTCCACGTACGCCACCTGGTGGATCCGACAGGCCATCACCCGAGCAATGGCCGACCAGGCCCGCACCATCCGCATCCCGGTGCACATGGTCGAGGTCATCAACAAGCTCGGCCGCATACAGCGTGAGCTGCTCCAGGATCTGGGCCGCGAGCCCACCCCGGAGGAGCTGGCCAAGGAGATGGACATCACACCCGAGAAGGTGCTGGAGATCCAGCAGTACGCTCGGGAGCCCATTTCACTGGACCAGACCATCGGCGACGAGGGCGACAGCCAGCTCGGCGACTTCATCGAGGATTCCGAGGCCGTGGTTGCGGTCGACGCGGTTTCCTTCTCGCTCCTGCAGGACCAGCTCCAGCAGGTGCTGCAGACGCTCTCCGAGCGTGAGGCGGGTGTGGTACGTCTGCGCTTCGGCCTGACCGACGGCCAGCCTCGGACGCTCGACGAGATCGGCCAGGTCTACGGGGTGACCCGGGAGCGGATCCGGCAGATCGAGTCCAAGACGATGTCGAAGCTGCGTCACCCGTCCCGGTCGCAGGTCCTCAGGGATTACCTGGACTGAGCGGGTTTCGTCAACCCAACGTGTCGTTTTGATCACCTGGTGTGCAACACCAGATGGTGATCGTCCGGATGCACGAATGTGATCGTTGACGTGGCACCCTGGGTGCACGGCACACTGTCCCTTCCAGGTGTGACCTCGGTCCCCCGCGGGCACACAGGGAAGGCAGTGCCTAGTAAGGGTGTTGCACGATAGGTGAGCAACGACCGAAGAGATTGTTCATCGGTGACGACCAGAGGAGGAAGGCGATGACCCCGACCCTCACGCCGCCGCCCGAGACGGTGGCGCCCCCAGCCGCCGATGAACGGTGCGACCGCTGCAATGCTGCCGGGAAGCTCCGGATCACTCTGGCGGGTGGGAGCGAGCTGGTGTTCTGCGGGCACCACGCGAACAAGTACGCGGAGGATCTCGTGAAGATCACCGAGCGGTTCGCAACGGAGCCCGATTTCAGCTGGCGTGGCGCCGATCTGATGGCGAACTAAATCCGCAAACCGACATAGCCGGCCGGAGGCACCCAGAGGGTGCCTCCGGCCGGCTTTTCGGTCCAAACGTGCGTCGGGCATCCGCGCCGCCTCGGGCAGGCGACCCTCAGCGGCGGCAGGGCACGGTGATCCACTCGGTTTCACGGAAGTCGCGCTGTCCACCTCGCGCGGACACCACGTTTTTCAGGGAACCGAGTTGATCAAGCAGCCAGCCCGGCCCGGCGCCAGCCAGCCCGGCCCCAGCCAGCCCCAGCCCGGCCCGGCGCCTGCCCGGCGGCCGGCGCGCTAGAGGGTCTGCACGGTGGCGATGCGTTCCTCAAGCTGCTCGATGGTGGCCTGGGCGCTCGGCGGGCCGCCGCAGAGCCGACGCAGTTCGGCATGGATCTTGCCGTGCGGCTGGCCGGTGCGGTGGTGTCGGGCGGCCACGAGGGCGTTCAGTTGACGCCGGAGCGCCACCCGACGCTGGGCGGCGCTCATGGGTGCCGGTGGCGCCGCGGTGGGCGCAGCGGCCGGCTCAGCGGCCCTGTCGGCCGTACGACGGCGTTGGGCGGCCAGCTGTGCGGCCTGCCGCTTGGTCAGCAGCAGCGACACCTGGTCGGCGGTGAGCAGGCCGGGCAGGCCGAGGTACTCCTCCTCCTCGGGGGTGCCGGCCTGGGCAGCGGTACCGAACGACGCGCCGTCGAAGATCACCTGGTCCAGCTCGGCGGTGGCCGAGAGCGCCGCGAACCGCTTCTCCAACTCCCCGCTGGCCTGGTCGTCGCGCTGCGCACGTTCCAGCAGGTCGTCGTCGAAACCGTCGGCTTCCTTGGGTTTGCCGAGGACGTGGTCGCGCTCGGTCTCCATCTCGCTGGCCAACCCGAGCAGGTGCGGCACGCTGGGCAGGAAGACCGACGCGGTCTCCCCCGGCCGGCGGGCCCGCACGAACCGGCCGATCGCCTGGGCGAAGTAGAGCGGCGTACTGGCGCTCGTGGCGTAGACCCCGACCGCCAGTCGCGGGATGTCGACCCCTTCGGACACCATCCGCACCGCGACCAGCCAGCGCTGCTCGGACGCCGCGAACGTCGCGATCCGGGCGGACGCGCCCTGGTCGTCGGAGAGCACCACGGCGGCCTTCTCGCCGGTCACCTGCTCGATCAGCTTGGCGTACGAGCGGGCGGTCTGCTGGTCGGTGGCGATGATCAGACCACCGGCGTCGGCCATGCCGGCGTTGCGCAGCACGGTGAGTCGGGCGTCGGCGGCCCGCAGCACCTGCGGCATCCAGTCACCGGCCGGGTCCAGGGCGGTACGCCACGCCTGCGCCACCAGGTCCTGGGTCATCGGCTCACCCAGGCGCGCCGCCAGCTCCTCCCCCGCGTTGGTACGCCAGCGGGTCTCCCCGGAGTACGCCAGGAAGAGCACCGGCCGGACCACGCCGTCGCGCAGGGCGTCGGAGTAGCCGTACACCGAGTCGGCGCGGGAACGCAGGAGCCCGTCCCCGCCCCGCTCGTAGCTGACGAACGGGATCGGGTTGTCGTCGGAGCGGAACGGCGTCCCGGTGAGCATCAACCGGCGTACGGCGGGTTCGAAGGCGGCCTTCACCCCGTCGCCCCAGGACCGGGAGTCGCCGGCGTGGTGGATCTCGTCGAGGATGACCAGGGTGCGCCGGGTCATGGTGCGCCGCCGGTGCACCTGCGGCGCCATGCCCACCTGGGCGTAGGTGACCACCGCGCCGTGGAAGTCGGCGGCGGAGTGCAGGTCGGCGTTGCGGAAGGCGGCGTCGAGCTGGATGCCCACCCGCGCCGCGGCCTCGGACCACTGGTTCTTCAGGTGCTCGGTGGGCGCGACCACGGTGACCGCCTCGACGGTGCCGTCGCCGAGCAGTTCCGCAGCGATCCGCAGGGCGAAGGTGGTCTTGCCGGCGCCCGGCGTGGCGACCGCCGTGAAATCCTCGCTGCGCCGCCGCAGGTACTCCACCAGGGCCTTGCGCTGCCAGGCGCGAAGTGCCGGGAACGTCTCAAGCACCGGCGTCCGGGCTGCCACGCGAAGCTCCTCTCCGACCGCACGACGGCGGACCCCGGGCGAGGGCCACGAGTATCCGCCGCCCATGAAAACGCCTCCGCGCAGAAGCTGCCGCGAAGGCCGACTCAGCATAACCAGCGCGGGCGGTGCGGCCCAGGCGACGCCACGCTGGTCACATCTCTCGACCGCCTCACCACTCCCGGTCGGTGCGCGGATCCGCCCCGTCGGCGCGCGGCGGGCGCAGCCGGGCCACCGGCGCGGACCAGCGTCGACGCAGCGCGATCAGGCGCAGCCCGAAGACCAGGACGGCGGCGGCGGTGAGCGGTGCGGGTCCGGTCTGCCCGGTGGCGTACAGCAGCACCACCAGGATCGCGCCGGCCAGCGCGGCCAGCGCGTAGATCTCGCGGCGCAGCACGACCGGGATCTCGGCGGTGAGCAGGTCCCGGCCGAGCCCGCCGCCGATAGCGGCGAGCATGCCGATCAGGCAGGCTCCGACCGCCGGCACCCGGGCGTCGAGCGCCTTGAGCGTGCCGGTGACGGTGAACAGCGCCAGACCGGCCGCGTCCAGCACCAGCACTGTCGTCCGCAGTCGGGTCAGCTGGGGGTGCAGCCAGAAGACGGCGAGCGCGGTGATCGCGGCGGTGGCCGCGTACCGCCAGTCGGCGAAGGCCAGCGGTGGCACCTCGTCGATGACCAGGTCCCGCAGGATTCCACCGCCGAGGGCGGCCACGAAGCCGACGAACGCGATGCCGAACAGGTCCAGTCGCTTGGCCACCGCCGCCGAGGCCCCGGAGGCGGCGAACACCGCCACCCCGGTCAGGTCGGCGACGAGCAGGGCGGTGGAGGTGGTCACCGCCGCAGGCTACGTCGCCGGCCGGAGCGCCGGCCGAGGTTCACTCGCGGTACGAGTCGTAGATCTCCTTGCACTTCGGGCAGACCGGGGAACCGGGCTTGGCCGCCTTGGTGACCGGGAAGGTCTCGCCGCACAGAGCGACGACGAAAGTGCCCATGACGGCGCTCTCGGCGATCTTCTCCTTGCGGACGTAGTGGAACATCTCGGGACCGGTGTCGGCGTCCTTCAGCTCTGGACGCTCGAGAACCTCTGTGCTCACGTCTGCACCTCCGACCGTCAAGTTTGGCAGGTCATCACGGCCGGGTCCACTTGAGGCCGGTCGAGGCACCACCCCGTACGGTGCCCGTGTGACTGACTTTCGCATCAGCTACGGCACCCCCGTCGCCGAAGCCCTGCGCGACGGCCGGCCCGTCGTCGCCCTGGAGAGCACCATCGTCTCGCACGGTCTGCCCCGGCCGGAGAATCTGCGGGTGGCCCGGGAGATCGAGCGGACCGTTCGGGACGCCGGGGCCGTTCCGGCCACCATCGGGATGATCGCCGGCGAGCTGGTGGTCGGCCTGGACGACGCGCAGCTGACCCGGCTGGCCACTGTCGACGGCGTGACCAAGCTCTCCGTCCGCGACCTCGCGGTGGCCGCCGCGACCGGTGCTGACGGCGCGACAACGGTGGCCGCGACCAGCGCGGTGGCCGCCGCCGCCGGCATCGGCGTGTTCGCCACCGGCGGGCTGGGTGGGGTGCACCGGGAGGCCGCGCACACCTTCGACGAGTCGGCGGACCTGGTCACCCTGGCGCAGACCCCGATCGCCGTGGTCTGCGCCGGGGTCAAGTCGATCCTCGACGTGGGCGCGACGCTGGAGCGCCTGGAGACCCTTGGGGTAGCGGTGGTCGGTTACCGCACCCGCCGGTTCCCCGGCTTCTACCTCACCGACGCCGGCTTCGACCTGGACTGGTCGGTGGACTCGCCGGAGCAGGTCGCCGCCGTGCTCGCCGCCCGCGACGGGCACGCCGTGCACACCGGCGGGCTGCTCATCGCCAACCCGCTGCCGGTCGATGAGCAGCTCGACCCGGAGCTGCACGACCGGACGCTCACCGAGGGTCTGGCCCTGCTGGAGCGCGACGGGATCACCGGCAAGGCCGTCACGCCGTACCTGCTCGCGCACTTCCACTCGTCGACCGAGGGCGCGAGCCTGGCGGTGAACGTGCGGATCATCCTGCGCAACGCCGACCTGGCCGCGCGGATCGCGGTCGCCTCGGCGGCCCGCAGCACCGCCGTCCCGGCATGACCCGACCGGCCCGGGTGCTCGTCGTCGGGGACGTGATCACCGATGTGGTCGCCGTGCTGTCCGGGCCGCTCGCCGCCGGTTCGGACACCGGGGCCGAGATCAGTCTCGGCGGTGGCGGGCAGGCGGCCAACACCGCCGCCTGGGTCGCCGCGCAGCGGGTGGACGTCACGCTCGTCGGCGCTGTCGGCGACGACGACGCCGGGCGGGACCGGGTGGCCGAGCTCGACCGGGCGGGCGTCGACTGCGCGATCGAGCGGGTCGAAGGGGTTCCGACCGGCACGGTCATCGTGTTGGCCGCCGACGACGAGCGCACCATGGTCAGCCAGCGGGGCGCGAACCTGCGGTTGAGCGCCGCGCACGTCGAGCGGGCCCTCGCGGCGGCGCCCGACGCGGGGCATCTGCACCTGTCCGCGTACACCCTGCTGGACGCCGAGTCGCGCGGTGCCGGACTGCGGGCGTTGGCCGCCGCCCGCGAGCGCGGGCTCACCATCAGCGTCGACGCGGCCTCCGCGGCGCCGTTACGGCGGGTCGGTGCGGCGGCGTTCCTGAGTTGGGTACGCGACATCGACCTGCTCCTGGTCAACGCGGACGAGGCCACCGTGCTGGCCGGCGGGCTGGAACCGGCGGCGCAGGGGCGGGTGCTGTCGGCGACGGCTCGGCGGGTGGTGGTGAAGGGCGGCGCGGCCGGCGCGGTCTGGGTCGACCGCACCACGCCGGTCTGTGTGGCGCCGGCCCGTCGGGTGGCGGTGGTGGACGTCACGGGCGCGGGCGACGCCTTCGCGGCCGGTCTGCTCACCGCGTGGCTCGCGGGCGCCACCCCGGCCGCGGCGTTGAGCCGTGCCACCGATCTGGGCGCGCTGGCCGTCTCCACAGCCGGCGCCCGGCCACAGGCCTAACGGCCGGCGCGCGGCCACCGGCGTGGTACGGCCCGGACCGGGCGAACCCTGGCCCGCTCGCGGGTCAGGGTTCGACGTCGATGACCTTGTGCGGGCGCTCCTCGGAGGTGAGGCTCATCGGCGGGGTGTCGTCCTGCTGGCGGGGGTGGAACCGGTTGGCCAGCCGATGCTCTTCCTTCGGCGGCCGGTCGTTGGCCAGCAGCACGGCCAGCCAGGGGATGAGCACCATGCCGAGGCCGCACAGCGGCAGCCAGAGCCAGAGCAGTGGGGCGTTCGCACCGACCAGGATCGCGCCGACGATGATGCACAGCACCCGGATGCCCATCATGAGGACATAGCGGCGCTGGCGACTGTTGAGCTGATCGTCCTGGCTGCGCGAGGCGTCGGTGATCAGAATCGGCTGGTACGCCTGACGCTTCACCATGGACCTCCTCGAGGGGGTTACGCCTCATCCTGTCACCGCAGGCCCGTGATCAGCGAACTTCGAGTCATCCCGTCGCGTGTTACGTGCGTGGTACGCTCCCGGCGTGGGCAGCAGGTTCAGCTTCACCGACGAGGCGTTGGCCAACCTGAGGGTCTACGACGTCACACCCGGGGAAGTCTGGGAGGCGCTGCACAGCGCCCGACGGGTCATCCGCCATCTGGGTGACGACGTGATGGTGGTCTACGCCGCCGCCCGCCGGGGCCGCCGACTGGCCGTGCTGCTCGCCGAAGCCGATGGCACCGACAACGACTGGGACATCCTCTCCGCCCGCGAGCTGAGCGACGTCGAGTCCAAGCGCTACGACGAAGCCGTACGGAGAGACCGCCGATGAGGGGGGCCGTGACGATGCACCGTAACGACGCGACCAAGCAGTTCCACGGCGGCGACGACCGGATCGCCGACCTGATCGACGAGAGCCCGGCGGTGGACCTGCCCACCCCCGACACCGACGTGCCGATGGTGAGCCGCTCGGTGCGGCTGCCGCTGGACACCTACGAGCGGGTCCGCGCCGCCGCCGACGCCCGGGGCATCGGGGTCACCACGCTGATGCGCCAGTGGATCGAGGCCGGCCTGGCCGACCTGGACGACTCGGCGACCGTCTCGCTGGCCGACGTCCGGCGCGCGCTGGCCTCGCTGGCGCACCCCACCGCAGCCTGAGGGTCATCCCCCCGCAGCCTTGGCCGCCGCCTTCATCTGCTGCTTGAACTCCCGCACCCGGCGCAGCGAGTCGGCGTCGGTGACGTCGGCCACCGACCGGTACGCGCCCGGGTCGCCGTAGTCCCCGGCCGCCTTCCGCCAGTCCTGCGGGGTCACCCCGAACCGCTTGCCGAGCAGGGCCACGAAGATCTGCGCCTTCTGCTTGCCGAAGCCGGGCAGCGCGGCGACCCGGCGCAGCAGTTCCGGCCCGTCCGCGACCTCCGCCCAGAGCAGCGCCGCGTCACCGTCGTAGCGCTCCACCAGCACCTGGCAGACCTCCTGCACCCGAGCCGCCATGGCCTTCGGGAACCGGTGCAGCGCGGGCGGCTGGGCGAAGAGCGCGACCAGCGCCTCCGGGTCGTACCCGGCCAGCTCCGCCGCGTCCAGGTCGTGACCGAGCCGCTGCGCCAGCACGTACGGCGAGGAGAACGCCTTCTCCATCGAGACTTGTTGATCAAGGACCATGCCGACCAGCAGGGCCAGCGGGCTGCGCTCCAGCAGCCGGTTGGCCTCCGGGTCGATGGGCAGTACGAGCGTCATGCGGACCATCCTGCCCGGCGCACCGATCCGGGTGGACACCGACGCTCCGACAGCTACCGGCGGGTGACGCTGACCCGGGACGCACCGGGAGGCAGGATGTCGGGGTGGACGAACACGACATGCTGCTCTCCCCCGCCGGCGTCGACGCGCTGCGGACCGCGCTGACCCGGACCGGTTTCACCAGCCACGGCATCGCCGAGCGGCTCGGCGCGCAGGCGACCGCCGCGGTCTCCCGCAACGACTACCGGGCCGCGCTGCGCGCCACCGAGGACGGCGACCCGCTGGACACCCTGATCCGGGTGTTCATCTGCGACCAGACCGAGCCGGAGGCGGCGGTGGCCACCGCGCTCGCACCGCTGAGCGTGGCCGAGGCCCTGGCCGGCGGGCTGGTCGAGCGGTACGGCGCCGGCCTGCGCGCCGGCGTCGACCTGGAGCCGTACGGGGAGGACTGGTGGGTGCTCGCCGACGTCCCGGCCAGCGCCCGCCCGGGTCGCCCGCTGCACGCCGAGCACGTCCTCGGCATCGGCGGGGCCACCCACACCCTGATCGGCGCGACCGTGCGCCGGCCGGTCGACACCGCACTGGACCTGGGCACCGGCTCCGGCGTCCAGGCCCTGCACCTGGCCACCCACGCCAGGTCGGTGACCGCCACCGACCTCTCGGAGCGGGCGCTGCGCTTCGCCGCGACCACCGCCGCCCTCAACGGTCAGGACTGGGAGTTGCTCCGCGGCGACCTGGTCGCCCCGGTGGCCGGCCGACGGTTCGACCTGGTGGTGAGCAACCCACCGTTCGTGGTCGGCCCGGGCACCACCACGCACGTCTACCGCGACTCCGGGCGGGTCGGTGACGCGATCGGCGCCGAACTGGCCGCCGCCGCCCCGGGCCTGCTCACCGAGGGCGGCACCATGCAGTACCTGGCGAACTGGGTGCACGTCGCCGGCGAGGCGTGGGACGAGCGGGTGGCCGGCTGGTTCGTCGGGACCGGCCTGGACGCCTGGGTGATCCAGCGCGAGGTGGCCGACCCGATGGCGTACGTCGACCTGTGGCTCACCGACGTCGGCGAGACCGCCGACCCGCAGCGGATGGCCGCCTGGCTGGACTGGTTCGACGCGCACAAGGTGGAGGGAATCGGCTTCGGCATCGTGTCAGTGCGCCGGGGCGGACACGCCGACCCGGTGGTCCGGGTGGAGGACCTGCGCCAGCGGGTGCAGCCACCGCTGGGCGACCAGGTCGCCGCCTGGTTCGACCGCCAGGACTTTCTCCGGGTACGCGACACCGAGGCGTTGCTCGCCGAGCGCTACCGGGCCGCCGAGGGCCTCCAGCTGCGACAGGAGGCCACCATGGGCGACGAGGGTTGGGGGGTGGACCGGCAGGTCCTGGCGATGCCGCACGGCCTGCGCTGGACCGAGGAGATCGACCCGCTGGTGCTGGCGCTGGTGGGTGGCGCGGACGGCCGACTGCCGCTGCGTGACCAGCTCGCCCTGCTCGCCGCCGCACACGACGTGGAGCCCGACGAGATGGCCGAGGCCGCCGGCCCGATCGTGGCGCACCTGGTGGAGCGGGGCTTCATTGAGCCGGTGAGCGCCTGATGCGCGCGGTGGTGCAGACCGTCGGGCAGGCCAGCGTGACGGTGGACGGCGAGGTGGTCGGCGCGATCGAGAACGGTCTGCTGGTGCTGCTCGGGGTGACCCACACCGACACCGAGCAGACCGCCCAGACGATGGCCCGCAAGGTGCACGAGGTGCGCATCCTGGACGGTGAACGGTCCGCCGCCGACACCGGCGCGCCGATCCTGGTGGTCAGCCAGTTCACCCTCTACGGCGACGTCCGCAAGGGCCGCCGCCCGAGCTGGACCGCCGCCGCCCCCGCCGAGGTGGCCGAACCGCTGGTCACGGCGGTCGTGGAGGCGTTACGGCAACGCGGCGCCAAGGTGGAGACCGGCCGCTTCCGCACCCACATGCTGGTCGAGAGCACCAACATAGGCCCCCAAACCCTCCTCCTGGACCTCTGACCCGCACCCCACCCTCAGCCCGCCGAGCCCGGTGATCAAGAGGTTTGCGTCAAACCACGGGCAAAATCTGACGCAAACCTCTTGATCACCGCAGAGAAGCGGCCGGGAGGGGGTGGGTTGGGGTTAGGAGAAGAGGCCTCGGCGGGTCAGGGACTGGCGGAGCCAGTTGTCGAGCTCGGCGGTCCAGTCGGTGCGGTCGGCGGTGGCGTGGTCGACAGTGAACCGGCCGAACGCGTCGCGGCCCTCGGTGAAGACACCGCCGCGCTTGTCGACCTCCAGCACCACCTGCATCTGCTGCGCGTCGGCGATGAAGGTGACCTCCAACTGGTTGATCGAGCGGGCGTACTGCGGCGCAGGATTGAACTCGATCTCCTGGTAGAACGGCAACGTCTGGCGTACGCCGTAGATGTGACCACGCTCCACATCGGCGCGGGCGAACCGGAAGCCCAGTCGCAGCAGCGCGTCCAGCAGTCGCTCCTGTGCCGGCAGCGGGTGCACCACCACGGCGTCCAGGTCACCCTTGTCGACCGCGCGGGCGACCTCCAGCTCCGTACGCAGGCCCATCGTCATCCCGTGCAGGTGCTGTCCGTACAGCTCGGTGACCGGTGTCTCCCACGGCACGTCGAACCGGAACGGGATGTCGTAGCGCTGCCCCGGCTCCAGCCGGAACGCGCCGGTGACCTGCTGGCGGTGGAACTCCTGACTGGTGTCGTAGTCGTTGTCGCCGCTCTCGACCTCGACCCGGGTGACCAGGCCGAGGGTGACGTGGTCGATGTCGACCTGATGGTCACCGCCGAGCACCTGGATGCGGCCCTCCAGCTGGCCGCCGGGGCGGCAGTTCGGGTTGGCCAGCACCGTCTCCACCGACGGACCGCCGACGCCCATCGCCTTCATGAGCCGCTTGAAGACCACACCGTCCTCCTCTGTCGTTCTCGGCCGACCAGCGGTGGCCGGCCGTCCGCAACGTAGCCGGGCCGGGCAACCACACAGCGGGACGACACACCGCACCAGCGATCCGACCCAATTCCTGTCGGGTGCCCGATCGCCTCACTCCCGTTTTACGCCCCGCCCGCCAAGCTGTTGTCACACCGGCACCACTGGGCCGGGCACACGGCACAGATGTGGAAACGGGGAGACAGAGATGGTCCTGCAGATGACGGAACACCGGACGCGCCCGACCACCACGATCGACACTGACGGGGCCCCCGAGACCCTTGCCGACCTGGACGCCACCGACGAGCGCGGCATCTCCACCGACCTGGTCCGGGCCTACCTCAACGGGATCGGCCGGACCAAGCTGCTGACCGCCGCGCAGGAGGTCGACCTGGCCCGGCGCATCGAGGCCGGCCTGTTCGCCGACGAGAAGCTCGCCACCTGCATCCCCGTCTCCGCGGAGCTGCGAGCCGACCTGGAGCTGATCGTCGCGGAGGGTCGGGCGGCCAAGGACCACCTGTTGGAGGCGAACCTGCGGCTGGTGGTCAGCATCGCCAAGCGCTACACCGGCCGGGGCATGGCGTTTCTCGACCTGATCCAGGAGGGCAACCTCGGCCTGATCCGGGCGGTCGAGAAGTTCGACTACGCCAAGGGCTACAAGTTCTCCACGTACGCCACCTGGTGGATCCGACAGGCCATCACCCGAGCAATGGCCGACCAGGCCCGCACCATCCGCATCCCGGTGCACATGGTCGAGCAGGTCAACCGGATGGTCCGGGCCCGCCGCGAACTGGCGGTGACGCTGGGCCGCGAACCGACGGTCGCCGAGGTCGCCCGGGCGCTGGAGATCCCCGAGATCCAGGTCATCGAGCTGATCTCCTACGACCGGGAGCCGGTCAGCCTGGACCAGGCCGTCGGCGACGACGGTGAGAGCGCCCTCGGCGACTTCGTGGCCTCGGTGGACCCGCGCACCGAGCCGGGCGACGCCGCCGCCCAGGGTGAGCTGCGCAACGAGGTCAGCATCGTGCTCTCCACCCTGTCCCAGCGGGAGCAGGCGGTCATCCGCCTCCGGTTCGGCCTGGACGACGGCCGGCAGCGCACCCTGGACGAGGTGGGCCGCGAGTTCGGCCTGTCCCGGGAGCGGATCCGCCAGATCGAGAAGGTCACGCTGTTGAAGCTGCGCGCCCCGGAGCGGGCTCAGCGCCTGGAGGCGTACGCCTGCTGACGCACCCGGTTCCCACGAAAGGCCCCGGCGGTTCGCCGGGGCCTTTCGTGCTGTCGGGGTGTTTGACTGGGACACCGATCCGCGACCGACGAGGCGAGGAGAGCAACGATGAACTGGACGCTTGAAGTGGTGATCGTGCCGGTCTCCGATGTGGACCGGGCGAAGAAGTTCTACGCCGACCAGCTCGGCTTCACGGTGGACCACGACACGGTGATCAGCGACGAGGCGCGCATCGTCCAGTTGACCCCGCCCGGCTCCGGCTGCTCGATCGTGATCGGTAAGGGTGTCGTCCCGGAGATGCCGCCCGGCTCACTCAAGGGCCTGCAACTGGTGGTGCCCGACCTGCGGCGGGCCCACGAGGAACTGCTCGGGCGAGGTGTGGAGGTCAGCGACATCCAGGTGGTCGGTCAGAACCCCCGGCCGGTCCCGGACCCACTGGACAATGTCGGCTTCGTCTTCTTCGCCGACCCGGACGGCAACACCTGGGGCGTCCAGCAGATCTCCAGCCGCGCCTGAGCGGGCACGCTCACAGGCGGCGGGGGCCGGTGTCCGGGCGGGCGACCACGCCACCCACCCCCAGCTGGGCGTGCAGGACCGAGAGGCCGTCCGGGCGGGCGAGCACCGGGTTGAGGGTCAGCGACCGCACCCGGGGCTGCTCGTCGGCGAGCTGACCCACCCGCAGCAGCAGGTCGACCAGGGCCGCCCGGTCGACCGGCGCGGCCCCCCGGTGCCCGCGCAGCAGCGGCGCGGCCCGGGGTTCGTCGACCAGCTCGGCCGCGTCCCGGTCGGTCAGCGGCACCGCCCGCCAGGCTCGATCGCCGAGCAGTTCGGTGGCGACCCCACCGAGGCCGAACCCGACCACCGGCCCGAACGCCGGATCTTCCACCACCTCCACCACGCAGGCCACCCCGGGCGCGACCATCGGCTGGACCAGCGCGTCCGCGCCGAAGGTCGCCGCCAGGTCGGCGTACGCGCGACGGAGGGTCGGCTCGTCGGGCAGGTCGAGCCGGACCGCGCCGAGGTCCAGCCGGTGCCGCAGCCCGGGGGCGGCCGCCTTGAGCGCCACCGGGAAGCCCAGCCGCGCCGCCGCGTCGACCGCCGCGTCGACCGAGTCGACGGACACCGAGGCCACCACGTCGATGCCGTACGCGGCCAGCAGCGCACCCGCGTCGGCGGCGTCGGCCCGCAGAGCGGCCTGCGCGGCGGCGCGGTCGAGACCGGGCAGCTCCGGCGTCACCCCGGGCGGGCGACGAAGCCACTCGGCGTACCGGTGCGCGCGGGCGAGCGCGCGGACCGCCTCCTCCACGCCGCCGTACGCCGGCACCCCCGGCGGCAGCCGCCCGACCAGGAACGTCGCCACTGTCGGCTTGCCGAGCGCGAGGGCGTCCGGCAGTGCGGCTGTCACGTCGGCGTCCACAGCGGTGAGCTGGCCGGGAAGCGGCGGGGCGAAGACCACCACCAGGGCGTCCACCCGGTCGTCGGCGGCCGTCTCGGCGAGCGCGGCGGCGAACTCGGCGGCACCCGCGCTCGGCCCCACGTCGCGGGGGTAGCCGTCGGCGACGGTGAGGCCCTGCCCGACACAGGCGGTCGCGGCCAGCCCGGTGAGGGCGGAGGAGTTGCCGACCACACCGACCCGGCCGCCGGCCGGCAACGGCTGGTTGGCGAGCAGCACACCCACGTCGAGCAGCTCCGGCACGGTGTCCACCCGGATCACCCCGGACTGGGCGAAGAGCGCTGCCACCGCCACCTCGTCCGGCCCGGCGGCGTCGCCGACCCCGGGCGGGCGGGCCGGCGAGGCGAGCGCGACGACCGGTTTGGCGCGGCCGATCCGTCGGGCCAGCCGGGCGAACTTGCGGGGGTTTCCGAAGGTCTCCAGGTAGAGCATGATCACGTCGGTGCCGGTGTCGTCCTGCCAGTACTGCAGGAGGTCGTTGCCGGAGACGTCGGCCCGGTTGCCGGCCGAGACGAAGCTGGACAGCCCGAGGCCGCGCCGGTCCGCCTCGGCGAGCAACGCCACCCCGAACGCACCGGACTGACTGAAGATGCCGACCCGACCGGCCGGCGGCAACGCCGGGGCGAGAGTGGCGTTGAGGCGTACCGTCGGGTCGGTGTTGGCCACGCCGAGACAGTTCGGGCCGACGACCCGCATGCCGGCGGCGTGCGCCGCGCGGACCAGCGCGCGCTGCGTGGCCGCGCCCTCCGGGCCGGCCTCGGCGAAGCCGGCCGAGATGACCACCAGGCCGTGCACCCCTGCGGCGGCGGCGTCGGCGACCACCGCTGTCGCCGCCTCCGGCGGGACCGCCACCACCGCCAGGTCCACCGGGACGCCCGCGTCCACCGCTGAGGGGTACGCGGGAAGGCCCGCCACTGTCGACGCGCTCGGATGCACCGGCACCACCGCACCGGTGAACCCGCCGTCGCGCAGGTGCCCGAGCACCGCCGCGCCGACGCCCTGACCGGTGGCGCTGGCCCCGTAGACGACGATGCCGCGCGGGGCGAGCAGTCGGGCGATCGAGCGGGCCTCGGTGCGGTGTTCCCGGCCGCGCTGCACCTCCAGGCTGGCCTCGGTGGGCGCGATGGGGAAGCTCAGGTGGACCACGCCGTCGGCGTACTCGCGCTGGACCTGGTAGCCGAAGTCGGCGAAGACCCGCAGCATCGTCCCGTTGGCCGGCAGCACCTCCGCGACGAAGCTCATGATGCCGTTGCGGCGGGCCGCGTCAGCCAGGTGCTCCATCAGCACCGAGCCGATGCCGCGACCCTGGTAGGCGTCCTCCACCACGAAGGCCACCTCCGCCTCGGGAGCCTGCGGGCCGAGGCGCTCGTACCGGCCCACAGCGACGATCTGGTCGGCGGCCAGCACCACGAACGCCTCCCGGTCGTGGTGGTCGACGGTGACGAAACGGATCAGATCCCGCTCCGGGATGCGCGGGTACGGCGAGAAGTACCGCAGGTAGCGGGTGCGCTCGGAGAACCGGCTGTGCATCGCCACGATGCCGGGCGCGTCAGCTGGCTCGATCGGTCGCAACTGGACGGTGCTGCCGTCGCTGAGCAGCACGTCGACCGGATGGCCCACGGTCGTCACCGGAACAGCCCTCCCCCGGCCCGGCTCAGTCCCGCGGATCGTGCGGGTCGAGCCCGAGCAACGGGAAGACCGTCTTGCGGGTGGCCGCGATCGCCCGGTCCACCGCGTTCGGCTCGCCGGTCGGCTGCCACGGCTCGTACGACGGGTCGGCGTCGTCGGTCATCCGCAGCGGCACCTCCCGGCCCAGCTGCCGGGAGGCGACCAGGTCCCGCCACGCGGGTGGGGTGAGGGTGGCCGGGTCGATCGGATCACCGGTGGCCACCGCCAACAGGTGGGTCCAGGCCCGGGGCACCACCTCGACGAGGGCGTACCCGCCGCCGCCGGTGGCCACCCACCGGCCGTCACACAACTCGTCGGCCAGCGCCCGCATCGCCAGGTAGGTGGCCCGCTGCCCGTCGACAGTCAGGTTCAGGTCGGCGAGCGGATCCAGTCGGTGCCCGTCGGCGCCGCACTGACTGACCAGCACCTGCGGGCGGAACGCGCGCAGCACCGACGGCACGATCGCGTGGAACGCGCGCTGCCAGCCGCTGTCGTCGACACCCGGCGGCAACGGCATGTTGACAGCGGTGCCCTGCGCGCCCGGCCCACCCGTCTCGTCCGGGAAACCCGTGCCCGGGAAGAGCGCCAGCGGGGTCTCGTGCACGCTGACCGTCAGCACCCGCGGGTCGTTCCAGAAGATGTCCTGCACCCCGTCGCCGTGGTGCACGTCGACGTCCACGTACGCGACCCGCTCGGCGCCCAGGTCGAGCAGCCGGGCGATGGCCACCGCCGGGTCGTTGTAGACGCAGAAGCCGGCGGCGCGGGCGCGCATCGCGTGGTGCAGCCCGCCGGCCACGTTCACCGCCCGGCGGGCGTCGCCGCGCCAGACCGCCTCGGCGGCGGCCACCGTCGCGCCGGCGATGAGCGCGCTGGACTCGTGCATCCCCTCGAAGACCGGGTTGTCGGAGGTGCCCAGCCCGTAACCGGCGAAGAGCGGGTCACGCGGCGCGTTGCGTACCGCGGCGAGGTAGGCCGGCTCGTGCACCCGGGTGAGCAGTGCGTCGTCGGCGGGCTCCGGCTTGACCACCCGCACCCCTGGCCGATTCAGGATGCCCAGCTCGCGGGCGAGCGCGAAGGTCAGTTCCACCCGGACCGGGTCGAGCGGATGGTCACCCATGTCGTAGGCGAGCAGCGACTCGTCCCACACCACCACCGTGTCGTCGGACATGAGCCCATCGTCGCACGAGGACGGGCGCCGGCCCACCGCACGCGCTGGTCAGTGGCCTGGTGTCGACCCGGAGGCGACCGGCCGGGCCGGGTCGGCCACCCAGTTGCTCCACGATCCAACGTAGAGCGCGGCGTCCGTGCGACCGGCCAGGTGCAACGCGAGCACCGCCTGCGCGGCGGTCACCCCCGAGCCGCAGTACGCCCCGACGGCCCGCCCCCCGGTCACCCCGGCTTCGGCGAACCGCTCGCTCAACACCTCGGCGGCCGGGAAGCGGCCGTCCGGCCCGACGTACTCCCCGGCGGGCAGGTTCGCCGCCCCCGGCACGTGCCCGGCCACCGGGTCGATCGGTTCGACCTCGCCCCGGTAACGCGGCGCCGCCCGTACGTCGAGCAGCACGGCGTCGTCAGCGGCGGCCAGCGCGGCGGCCTGTCCGGCGTCCAGCACCGGGAGCTCACCGGGGCGCACCACGACGTCACCGGGGCGTGCGGCGGGCGCGTCGGTGGAGACGGGCCGGCCGGCGGCGACCCAGGCCGGGTAGCCGCCGTGCAGCAGGCGCACCGAACGGTGCCCCGCCCAGCGCAGCGTCCACCAGGCCCGCGCGGCCGCCAGGCCGTCGCCGCCGTCGTACACCACCACGGGGTGACCGGCGCGGACGCCGGCGGCCCGCAGCGCCGCCTGCAACGCGGCCGGGTCGGGCAGCGGGTGCCGACCGCCGGCGCCGGGGGGCCCGCAGAGCGCGGTGTCCAGGTCGACGAAGACCGCCCCGGGCAGGTGGCCGGCGAGGTAGTCGTCGCGGCCGGGCGGGCCGACGAGCCGCCAGCGCACGTCGAGCAGGGTGGGCGGATCGGCCTGGTCGAGCTCGGCGACGAGGGTGTCGACCTCGACCAACGGCTGCTGGGTACCGGACATGGCGACCATCCAACACCATTCGCGGAGACGGCACGCGGTTCGGCGGCGGTCGCCGGCCCGCCACCGAGGTAGCATCGTGCACCGGAGGGCCGCTGACCTTATGAAGTCTCACGACCTGGTCGACACGACCGAAATGTACCTGCGCACCATCCTTGAACTGGAAGAGGAGGGGGTGCCACCGCTGCGTGCCAGGATCGCCGAAAGGCTGCAGCAGAGTGGCCCCACCGTGAGCCAGACCGTCGCCCGGATGGAGCGTGACGGCCTGCTCACCGTCGAGGGAGACCGGCACCTGACGCTCACCCCCCAGGGGCGCGGCAGCGCGGTGTCGGTGATGCGCAAGCACCGCCTCGCCGAGCTGCTGCTGGTCAACGTCATCGGGATGCCCTACGAGGAGGCCCACGAGGAGGCCTGCCGCTGGGAGCACGTGATGAGCGACGCGGTGGAGAAGCGGGTGTACGACCTGCTCAACCGGCCGACCCGTTCCCCGTACGGCAACCCGATCCCGGGGCTTCAGGAGCTGGGTTCGCCGGCGGCGGAGACCACCGAGGCCGCCGAGGGCGAGCGCAACCTGGCCTTCCCGGGCCTCTCCGGTCCGGTCGTGGTGCGCCGGATCTGCGAGAGCGTGCAGAAGGACGCCGACGTGCTGCGCCAACTGCACGCCGCCGGTGTCGACCCGGGCGCCACGGTCACGGTGGCCCAGGAGCGCGACGGGGTGTCGATCGACCGCTCCGGTGACCGGGTGCGGCTGCCCCGCGAGGTCGCCTCCCGGGTCTTCGTCGCCGCCAGCTGATCGGGCGTGGGCCCGGGCGTCAAAGCGCCCGGGTGTCCACCTTCTTGGCCAGTGCGACAAGGTCGCCGGTGAGCTTCTCCACCGCCGAGCGCTCACTGCCACGGGCCGCGGTCCAGCTCACCGTGGCGAGCCGTCCGTCGCCGGCCAGCCAGCCCACCTCGGCGACGGGTCCCCGCCCGCTGGCCGCGGCGGTGGTCCGCTTGTACGCCTGCTGACCCAGCCCGGTGATCTTCGCCGCCTTGTCCGGCACCACGTCCGCGCCGAAGCTGGTCTTGTCGATCGTGGTCTCGGTCACGCTGAGGGTCAGTTCCGGCAGGGTCGCACCGGCGGCCCGGACCACACAGGTGTGGGTGTCGCCCTGTTCGCTGGACGCCGCCACGTCGAAGCGCGTCTTCACCACCTGCTCGATCACCGTGAAGTCGAGCAGTCGGCAGGCGCCGCCCGAGGAGGCCGCCGCCACGTCCACAGCGGTCGGCACCGGCGGCGGTGCCGTCACCGGTTGCGCCTCGTCGGCGCAGCCACTCACCAGCAGCCCGGCCAACCCGGCGACCACGATCCGCCCGCGCACATTCCACCCTCTCGCCGACCGACGGCGGAAGGCGCCCGCCGGTTGTCCGTCGGACACCGTACGGGGTGTCGGTGTCGCGCGGAAGCCCCCGCGGACGACTACCCGGACGGCGTGTCGTCCACGTACGGGCAGTGCCGGCAGCCGCGCCCGCAACACGTGCCACGGCGGGCCAGGAAGTCGGCGCTCAGCACGAACAATCCGCTCGCCGGGTCGAGGTAACCGGCCTCCCCGGCGGCCAGCGCGGCGGCGTGCGCGGCGAGGACCCGGGCCCGGTCGGGGTGCTCCGGCGGCAGCCGGGACGGGTGCGGCTCGGTGAGCGGCCGGTCGGCCAGGGGTCGTCGCTCTCCGGTCACCGCAGCAGTCTAGGGACGGCTACCGCCCGGCCTCCGAGCTGGATGCGCGACATGCCCGGTGTCGTCGCGGTGCGCTGTGGTTTCGTCGTACGGTCCGGGGACGATCGGTTCGACGCCCGTCGACGCATACGGAGGGGACGCGATGCGGAAGATCGTTGTGCAGATGAGCCTGTCGTTGGACGGGTTCTTCGAGGGCCCGGGGGGTGACATCGGCTGGCACCAGGTCGATGAGGAGTTGCACCAGCACTTCAACGATGTGATCGCCCCGATGGGCGGGTTCCTCAGTGGCCGGGTCAGCCACGAGTTGATGGCCGCCTACTGGCCGACCGCCGATCAGGACCCGAGCGCCAGCGGCCCGGAACGCGAGTTCGCCCGGATCTGGCGGGACATGCCGAAGATCGTCTACTCGCGCACGCTCGACCACGCCGACTGGAACGC
Organism: Micromonospora sp. SD19; assembly: GCF_054462275.1. Lineage (NCBI taxonomy): Bacteria > Bacillati > Actinomycetota > Actinomycetes > Micromonosporales > Micromonosporaceae > Micromonospora > Micromonospora sp. SD19. The sequence continues at coordinate 344,342 of NZ_JBTLMN010000003.1, read as the reverse complement.
GACGGTGGTGCGCGAGGTCGACGTCGAGCAGGTCCGCAAGCTCAAGGCCGAGCCGGGCGGCGACCTGGCCATCGGCGGGGCCGACCTGGCCGCGACGTTCGCCCGGCACGACCTGATCGACGAGTACCGGATCTACGTCAACCCGGTGCTGGTGGGTCGGGGCCGCCGGCTCTTCCCCGACGCCGAGACTCCGGCCGCGCTGCGACTGGTGGAGAGCCGGGTCTTCGGCAACGGCGTGGTCCTCCTCCGTCACGAGCGGGCCCGCTGACCGATGATCACCACCTTCGCCGCGACCGACGGGACCACCCTCGCGTACCGGACGGTCGGGGTGGGCGACCCGCTGGTCTGCCTGCCGGGCGGGCCGATGCGTGACTCCGCGTACCTCGGTGACCTCGGCGGTCTGGGCGCGCACCGGTCGCTGCTCGTCCTCGATCCGCGAGGCACCGGCCGCTCGGCGGTCCCGGCGGACGCCTCGACCTGCCGCTGCGACCGGATGGTCGACGATGTGGAGGCGCTGCGCGGACACCTGGGCCTCGACCGGCTGGATCTGCTCGGGCACTCCGCCGGCGCCAACCTGGCCCTGCGATACCTGACCGGGCACCCCGATCGGGTGGGCCGGCTGGCGCTGGTCGCCCCGAGCGTCCGCGCGGTCGGGCTGAAGGTGACCGCCGCGCAGCGCCGGGAGGTCACCGAGGCCCGGTCCGGCGAGCAGTGGTTTCCGGTGGCGGCCGCGGCGATGGAGGCCGTCCTCTCCGGTCGGGCCGGGCCCGACGCCAAGCAGGAGATCGCACCCTTCCTCTACGGCCGGTGGGACGCTGCGGCGCAGGCCCACCAGGCCGCTGAGGCCGGCCAGCACAACGAGGAGCTGGCGGCGATCTTCAGCTCGGACGGCGCGTTCGACCCACCGGTCACCCGTCGGGCACTCGCCGCGCACGCGGGCCCGGTGCTGCTGCTCGCCGGTGCCGTCGACCTGGCCGCGCCGCCGGGCCTGGTGGCCCGGTTCGCCGAACTGATTCCCCGCGCCACGCTGGTCGTCCAGCCGGACGCCGGGCACTATCCGTGGCTCGACGACGCCGAGGCGTTCACCGCGACGGTCGCGGCGTTCCTCGCCGGCTCGGACGGTGCTTGAGTCTCCAGCGGGGGGAGACGCGAGGGTGAGGGCATGAGCGGGGAGACACGGCACACGATCGGCGAGCTGGCGCGACGGACGGGCCTGAGCGTCAAGACCATCAGGTACTACGCCGACAGCGGGATCGTGCCGCCGACGGACCGGAGCCCGGCCGGCTACCGACGGTTCGGCCCGGCGGCCGTGGCCCGACTGGAGCTGGTCCGCACGTTGCGGGAGCTGGGCGTGGACCTGGCCACCATCCGGCGGGTGGTGAACAAGGAGGTGCCGCTGCCCGAGGTGGCCGCCGCGCACGCCGAGGCGTTGGCGGTGCAGATCCGGGTGCTGCGGCTGCGCCAGGGGGTGCTCACCGTGGCGGCGCGGCGCGGGTCCAGCGCGGCCGAGGTGGACGAGCTGCATCGGCTGGCCCAGCTCACCAGGCACGAGCGCGGGCAGCTGGTGGCGGACTTCCTGGGCGGCGTCTTCGCCGACCTCGGCGATTGGCCCGCGTCCCCGGGGGTGATCGTCTCGATGACACCGGAGCTGCCCGACGACCCCACCAGCGCGCAGATCGAGGCGTGGCTGGAGCTGGTCGAGCTGTGCCGGGACCCCGGGTTCCGGGAGCGGATGCGGCTGCTGGTACGGCAGCACGCCGCCGATCATGACGTCCCGGGACTGCCCCGCCCGGACGCCGTCGCGGTGGTCCGGGACGCGGTGGCCACCGCCTTGACGGCCGGTCTCGACCCGACCAGCCCGGACGCCGACCCGGTGGTCGCCGCCGTCACCGGCCGGTATGCGCGCCTGCGCTGTCACCCGGACGACGCCGACCTGCGCCAGCTGTTGCTCGACCGGCTCGTTCCGGCCAACGACCCCCGCCGGGACCGCTACCTCGACCTGTTGGCGGTGCTCAACGGCTGGTCGACCGGCACGGCGACAGCGCCGGCGGTGGACTGGTTCATCCGGGCCCTGCGCGCCCGGATGCCCGAGCCGGCTCGTTGACCCGCCCGTCAGCCGAACCAGGTCATCGCCTGGCCGTGGCCTCTGGCCCAGGCCAGCGGCTTCCCGTCGAGCGCGAGAACGTTGTGCAGCGCGTCGTTCGGCGGCGCGGGCAACGCGTCGTACCGGAGCACCTCCGGCCCCTCGGCCGCCACCCAGTGCCCCGGCAGTTCGCGGACCAACCGGACGAACGCCTCCCGGCGCGGGGGCGGCACCTGGTAGAGCACTGACGTGTGGAAGACCACGAGCGTCGCGTCGGCCGGTGCCCGCGCGGCCAGCGCCGGCAGGTCGTCCACCAGGTCGCCGCGGACCAGCAGCGGCGGGTCGGCCGCGGCGATCGCCGCCGCGGCGCGCAGCCGGACCCGCCGGTGGGCGTGTTCCGGCCAGATCAGGGCGTCCAACCAGGACACGTCGTCAGGGTCGGTCACGTCGAGCGGGTTGAGGTCCAGGCCGGCCCGCCACACCACCTGGGGTACGCGTGCCGGCGGCACCAACCCGTCGGCAGCGCAGTCGAGGATCGGCTCACCGGAGCCGACCTGGTGATCGCCGTAGCGGTACCCGTACCGGTCGGGGTAGAGGCAGAGCCCGGCCGACGCGCCGACCTCCAGCAGGGCCACTGGCTGTGGCAACGCGGCGAGCAGCGGCAGCAGGACCGCGCACCGGCCCGCCTCGTTCGTCTGGGTGGCCCGGGTGAGCATCTGCGCCTCGATGGCCGGCCAGTGCGTCAGCACGTAGTCGTGGAAGGTGACCGGGTCGTCGACCGGGCCGCCGAGCCAGCGGACGACGCCGAACAGCAGGTTCGGCTGCCGTTTGGCCGGCGGTAGCCCGTCGAGCAGGGCCAGCAGGTCCTCGTCGTGGGCGACTGCCTGCGACAGGCGCTCGTACGTGGGCGACACCCCGCGCGCCTCCCGGACGGCGAAGTCGACGTACTGCTCGCTGATCGTCATGGCCCGATGATGGCACCTGCCCGATGGCCGGACCGTCCGCTGCTGCGGCGACCGCACCCGGGATGACGGCCAGCACCCGGTTCGCGGCGCTGGTCAGCGGTTCTGCCGTTCGATGCCGCGTCGGACGAGTCCGCGGATGCCGGGGAGGGTGACCGCTCGGATCGTGAGGTCGTTCATCCAGACGTGCAGCCGGCTCGGTGGCGCGTACTGGTACATGCCCCGGCGGGCGAGCGCCTGCCGCCTGGTCACCTCGGGGCGCAGGCCGGTCTCCCAGCCGGCCAGGGCGGACGGGATGTCGTCGCCGTGCCGGCGCAGGGCGGCACCGAGTTGGTCGGCGCCGGCGAGCGCCAGTCCCGCGCCGTGCCCGGCGAAGAGGGTGACGCACCAGGCCGCGTCGCCGAGCACGACGGCGCGGCCGGTGCTCCACCGTGGGCTGTCCACCTGGCTGACCCGGTCGAAGTACGCCCCGGCCGGGTCGGTCTGGAGGTGACCGATCGCCTCGGGCACTCCCCCGGCCAGGTCTCCGAACGTCGCGCGGATCGCGTCCACCGGTCCGCGTGCCAACTCGCGAGCGGGGTCGGCGCACCGGTAGGTGAAGAAGGCCGACGAGCGGCCGGGCCCGAGGTTGACGATCGCCGCGGTGCGCCCGGGGCCGATGAAGGTCGTCGCCGACGACTCGGGCACATCCGGCACCGGGTGCGCCAGCGGGAAGGCCGCCACGACGTACGGCAGGTCGACCCGATGGTCCGGGCCGAGGATCGTCGCCCGGGTCGTGGAGTGCACGCCGTCGGCACCGACGAGCAGGTCGGCGTCGTACGTGGTGCCGTCGCTGAGGCTGATCCGCACCCGGTCGGCGGTGGCGTCGATTGTGGACACGGTGGTGCCGAAGCGGATCTCCACCTGGTCGCGTACCGCCTCGTACAGTGCGGTTTCGAGGTCGCCGCGGAACACCGTCATGGTTCGGGGACCCAGCGCCGCCTCGGCGACCGCGGCGGGCACCGTGAGCTTCGGGCGACCGTCCGCCCGGACCAGCACTGTGGTGAACGGGCCCAACGCGTGGGCGGACAGCGCCGGAACCAGCCCGAGCCGCTCGGCCGCGTCGTAGCCGGCGCCGAGCAGGTTGACCAGGTAGCCACTGCTGCGCCGGGTCGGAGATCGCTCGACGACGAGCGGATGCCACCCGTCCTGCGCCAGACGTAGGGCCGTCGCGAGACCAGCTATGCCGGCCCCGACGATCACCGCTCGTTTCATCAGCACTCCCCAAGACCAGAATGAGCATCTGCTCAAACATTATGAGCAGATGCTCATCCCCGCACAACCCGCCTAGACTCAGGGAATGCCACGCGGAGTTCCCATCGCTGAGCCCCGGCAGCACCTCTTCGCCGCCGCCGAGCGCCTGATCGCCGCCGCAGGTCCCGGCCAGCTCACCAGCCGAGCCGTCACCGGCGAGGCCGGCGTCGCCACCGGGCTGCTCTTCGCCCACTTCGCGAACTTCGACGACTTCCTGGTGGGTTACGCCGTCGACCGCAGCTTCCAGATCGCCGGCACCGCGGCCGGCCTTCCCGCCCGCGCCGGCACCGGCACGATCGCCGCGAACCTCAGCGCGACGATCCTCGCGACCCCGCTGATCGTCCTGCGCGGTGTCACCCGGCTGATGGCCTGCCGGCCGGTGTTGGCCGCACAGGTCGAGGCGGTACTGGGCACCGGCAGCACCGTGCTGCAGAGCCTCGAACGCGCCGTCGTCGACTACCTGAACGCCGAACGACAGCGCGGACGGCTACCAGCGGGCGTCGACACCGAGGCGCTGGCGCTGGCCGTGGTGGGCGTGCTGCACCACGTCGCCCTCATCGACGCGACCGACGAGGTGGCGCACGCACGCATCCAGCACACCGTGACCGCGCTGGTGGAAAGCTTCCCGGCCGTCACGTCCTGAGCCCGCCCCCTGGCCCGCACCGGCCCGCCGGCACCGTAGAGTTCTGCGGCGGCCGGACCGTTGATCAGCAGCTCAGCGGGCAGGGGCAACGGGAGGAACGGGTCGTGCGGGGTGCGGGTGTCCGGGTACTGATCGTCGGCGGAGGTGTCGCCGGACTGGCGACGGTGGCCGCGCTGCGCGAGTGGGGCGCGACGATCGACGTGGTCGAGCGGGCGTCCGGGCCGACCGGCTCCGGCACCGGGATCTACCTCACCGGCAACGCGACGCGGATGCTTGACGTCCTCGGTCTGCGCGAGCCGGTCGCCGACGTCGCCGTGGAGATCACCCGGCAGCGCAGCGCCAACCAGCGCGGGCGTCGCCTCTTCGACATCGACGTGGCAGCGCTCTGGCGGGGCGTCGGGCCGTGCGTGTCATTGCCCCGGGCGCAGCTGCACCGGGCGCTGCTCGACGGCGTCGGCGACGCCCCGATCCGCTGGGGCCGCCAGCCGGTCGCGCTGTTGCAGGAGGGCGGCCAGGTCGCCGTCGAGTTCGACGACACCAGCACCGACCGGTACGACCTGGTGATCGGCGCGGACGGGGTGCACTCGACCGTCCGCCGGCTCGCCTTCGACGGCCAGGCCGCCCGCGACCTCGGGCAGTACGCGTACCGGTGGGTCGCTCCGCGGATCGACGACGACCCGGTCTGGTCGGTGCAGTTGGGGCGCGGGAGGCAGTTCCTGACGATCCCGATCGGCGCCGAGCAGACGTACTGCTACTACAACGACGGCCCGGTGGCCGAGCGGCAGGGCTGGCGCGACGACCTGGCTGCGACGTACAGCGAGCCGGTGGCCACCATGCTCAAGGCCCTGGACTACGACGACAGCACCCTGCACGCCGGGCCGAACCAGGAGGTGGTGCTCGACTCCTGGGCCCGGGGGCCGGTGCTGCTGGTCGGCGACGCCGCCCACGCCACCTCGCCGAACATGGCCCAGGGTGCGGCGATGGCGCTGGAGGACGCTGTCGTGCTCGCCTCGTCGTTGGCCGCCGCCGATTCCGTCGCCGACGCGCTGCGCGCTTTCGAGGCGCGGCGCCGCCCACGGACGAACTGGGTGCTCAGCCAGACGCACCGCCGCGACAAGGCCACCGGGCTCCCGCCCGCGCTACGCGACCTGGTGATGCGCCGCCTCGGCGAGCAGATGTTCCGCTCGAACTACGGGCCGCTGTTCGCCCAGCCCTGACCGGCGCTGCTCACGGCACCTGGCCCGGCCGGTCGACGATGGCGACCCGCAGGACGGCGGCGGCCGACTCCAGTGACTCCTTGCCGTTGCGTATCACCGAGTTGCGGGTGCCGAGGTAGACGTGGGAGTCCCTATCGAAGATGAGGTCCACGTTGCCACCGATCACACCGGGCATCCGAATCGCCACCCCGTGCCGGCCGGCGGCGTCCACCACGTCGCCGGAGATGACGACCGCCCCGGGCTCCCGTGCCAGCACCTCGTACAGCGCCGCCAGCGCTCGGGGTGGCACGTAGCCGCGAAGCATCGACCGCGCTGTGGTGTACGCCATGCTCTCGTCCCCGTACACGGCCTCCTCGTCGGCGCCTTCGGGAAGGTGCAGGTCGACCGGGTGCTTCCGGAGGTATCGCAGCAGCGCGTCCGGGTCGGTGGGCAGGCCGCCGTGGTACGCGGGCGGCTGGAACGCGTCAAGCTTCTTCTCGGGATCGCCGGCATCGTTCATACGGAGCTCCCTCAGCCCGCTCCACCCGTTCGGATCGGCCTCGGGTCGGTACCGCCCCTGGGTGTACGCGACTCCGCCGGCCGACTGCCACAGTTGGTTCCGGATCGTCAGGTACGGGCCGCTGTCCGGCAACTCCCGGGTCGTCGCCAGGATCTCCGTGAAGACGTACTGGTCGGGACGGGCGGTGAGCTCCGGTTGTTGCCGGGCGGCGTCGGCCGCCAGGTGGAAGATCTCCGACGCGCTGGCCGTCGGCGGCGGCTGATCACCCAGTTTGATCGTCTGGACCACCAGCGCACCGGCGGTCAACGTCACCGCCAGCCCGAACGCTCCGGCGAGGCGCCAACCGCTGAGAAACCGGGTACGGCGACCGGTGGGACGGGCCTCCGACGCCGCCTCGCCCCGATGGGCCACGTGTGCGGTCAGATCCCTGAGAAGTTGCTCCTCGAAACCCTGCGGCGACCGTTCGGTCTCGTTCATCGTCATCTCCGTCTCCTCAGGCGAGGGTGGTGGCAGGGCGGGCGAGCACGGCGCGGACGAGCCGACGGGCGCGATGCAGGCGGACCCGGGCGGCGACCGGCGACATCCCGAGCACTGTCGCCGCCTCCGCGACGGTGAGGCCGTCCACGGCGACGAGTTCGACAAGCGTCCGGGTGCCCTCGGGGAGGTCGCCCAGCGCCCGATACGTGCGGCGGGCGGCCTCCTCGGCGTCGATCCGCTCCTCGATCCGGGCGATGTCATCGGGGCCCAGGTCCCGCCGTCCGGCCAGACGACCGGCGACCCGCAGCCGTTGGGCCGCCCGACGCCGCTCGTCGCCGATGACGTTGCGGGCCACCCCGTACAGCCAGCCGATCTGGCTACCCCGGTCCGGCCGGTAGCCGGCCGCCGACTCGATCACCGCCAGGAACACGTCGGCGGTGAGGTCGGCGGCGAGGTGTGGATCGTCGACCCGCCGCGCCACGAACCGGCCCACCGCCTCCAGGTGCCGCCGGTAGAAGACCTCGAAGGCCACCGGATCGGTGCCGATGCCGGAAATGTCGTCATCGGCTCGGTCGGGCTCACTCACGGGCCGTCCTCTCTCGCGCCTTCACACCCCTTCTTCGTACGGCGGAGCGCGGGTGTTACGCCGTAATGCCGCTTCCCGCCCGGCGCGGAACGCGGCGCTGCCGGTCCAGTTGGGCAACCGCCCTGGTGATGCGGCATCATCGAAGCACCGGCGACTGGCGGCACGGGGATGGTGAAACCATCGGGGAGCCTCTCGCGGGCGTCGACCGCCTGGGCGCCTGCGTCGAGGGACCATCGTGACCACGACCAGCCCATCCGTCGACAACCACAACCCGTCGGGCACGGCCCGACTCCTGGCGGGCGCACCAGTCGCCGCAGCCGTCCTGGCCGAAACCGCAGCTGCCGCCACCCGTCTGCGCGAGCGCGGCATCACACCGAGCCTCGCCACCATCCTCGTCGGCGACGACGACGCCAGCGCCGGTTACATCGCCATCAAGCAGCGTCAGGCCGCCGCGCTCGGGTTCGACTCCCCGCACACGCACCTGCCGGCCACCGCCACCCAGGCGGAGCTGCACCAGGCCATCGCCCGGTTCAACAACGACCCGGCCGTGCACGGACTGCTCGTGCAGTACCCCGTTCCGGGGCACCTGGACTACGACGCGGCGCTGCAGACCATCGACCCGGACAAGGACGTCGACGGCATGCACCCGCTCAACATGGGACGCCTCGCCGTCGGGCTGCCCGGCCCGCTGCCGTGCACCCCCGCCGGCATCGAAGCCCTCCTGGCGTACCACGAGATCCCCGTCGCCGGTCGCGAGGTCGTCATCCTCGGCCGGGGCGCCACCCTGGGCCGCCCCCTGGCCATGCTGCTCGCCCAGAAGCGCCCGACCGCCAACGCCGCCGTCACCGTCGTGCACACCGGCGTGCCCGACTGGGACCGCTACACCCGCCGCGCCGACATCCTCGTCGCCGCCGCCGGCGTACCCGGCATCGTGCGGCCTGAGCACGTCAAGCCCGGCGCGGTCGTCATCGGCGCCGGCGTCCGCTACGACGGTCGGCGGCTCCTGCCCGATGTGGACGAAGCGTGCGCCGAGGTCGCCGGCGCCATCACGCCCCGGGTCGGCGGGGTCGGCCCGACCACCGTCGCGATGCTGTTCCGCAACGCGGTACGTGCCGCCGAACGCGCCAGCCAGTAACCCGGTCGCCGAGATCGCCTGATGCTGAGCAGCCCGGTCGTCCACAGCTACTCGGCATCAGGTGATCCAACCGGCTTTCTACGGTTGGATATCTCCTCCAGGTGCTGGAGCTGGTGCTGCCGGACCATCTCGTCCCAGGCCTCCTGGTCGTAGTCCGGGTCCGGCGGGATCCACTTGTGCGAGTTGTCGCTGTAGTGGAACCGCTCATCGCCCCGCCGGATCAGACTCACCGGACCCAGCCCAGGAAACGCCGGTGCAGCAGCCCGGCGGGCACCCAGGTCAGATCCTCGGCCGCCCAGACCAGGTAGGACCCCATGTAGAGGGCCAACGACACAGGTGTGCCCTCGAACTCTGCAACCAGCTCCGTGCGCCGGGTCCGGCAGGGCCACGGTGCAGCGCAGCCGCCGCAGGTCCACACCGGAAGGACCGGGCCGTGGGTGGTCACGGCCGACCATCCAGGAAGCGCCGGATGGCCGACCGGGCGTGCCAGCGGACCGCCCATTCCGCCTGATAACAGGGGTACGGGGACAGCCGCGCCCACCACCAGCGACAGCCGGCGCAGAGCCCGTCAACGCCGGGCAGGTGCACGGACAAGATTCGTCCGACCTGATCCTCGGTCACTCCTGCTCCTCCCCTGGCCAGTGGCCTCGGCGGATCGGGATGCGGTGCCGGGCTCGGCACGGCAGGTCGGCGCCACATCGGCAGATCCGCCGCCACCGCTGCCACGACCAGACCGGCCGATGGCGCCGAGCCAACGTCAGCGCCACCGCCAGCAGGTAGTCGTCGTACGGCACGTGTTTGGGCACCCGACCTCCGCGCGAGTTGTCGCGCCGTCGCCTGGCGTGACCACTTCACCACACACCACTCAGCCGTGTCTTGTCAATCTGCAAGTGACAATAGTCAACTGAAAGTCGCGCCTACGTTCAGGTCGTGAAGCGACCGCGCTTGTACGGGCCTGGCGAGTTGGCCGCCCTGTTCAACGTGTCGCGCCAGCGGGTACTCCAGATCACCCGCCGACCCGGCTTCCCCGAGCCGGTGGCCCGCCTCATCGGGACGACCATCTGGGACGCGGACGAGGTGGACGAGTGGGCCAAGCACAACCGCCCACCACGCCCAACTGAGGGCGACGAAGACCGCTAATCCCGCAAATCAGGAGCTGATCCGATCGGGCATGGAGACTTCGGATCGCCTGGTCTGGCGCAAGTCGAGCCACAGCGACAACAACGGCGGCGCTTGTGTCGAGGTCGCCGAACTGCATACGAGCATCGCGGTGCGCGACAGCAAGGACCCCAACGGGTCGACCCTTCGCTTCACGAGAGGCGCCTGGACGGGGTTATGCGCAGCATCCGGTAGCTCCCGGCCGCAATACCCAGAGCAGCAGGCATGCCGTGCCCTCGTCCGGCCCCTAGCAGTGGAGGCCTGTTCCGGGCTGTCCAGCGGATGGCGATGCCCGCCGGGTGTGCCTACCGGCCGCTGTCCGGTTGGGGGGCCTCCAGGCGCCGGGCGATCTGTTCGATGGCGGTGAGGTCCTCTGGCGTGAGCCGGTCGATGAAATGGCGTCGTACCGACTCGACGTGGGCGGGTGCGGCCGTGGTGAGGGCGCCCAGGCCCTCTTCGGTAAGCACGAGGAGGCAACCTCGACCGTCGGCCGGGTCGGGAGTGCGCCGGAGTAGGCCGCGCTCCTCCATCCGGCTGGCGTGCCGGGACAGCCGGCTGCGGGACCAGCCCATCTTGTCGGCCTGCGCGTGCAGGGTGCTGGTGTGGTCGGGTCTTTCCGACAGCGTGCTCAGCACCTCGTAGTCGGGCTCTGAGAGCCCGATCGCCGCCAGGTCACCCGAGGTGCCGGCCTGGACGGTCACCATCACCCGCAGAAACGCGCGCCACGCCCGCTCCTCGTCCGGGTTCAACCAGTGCACCTGCGCTACCTCAGGTCTCGTTGACATGTAAACAACCTACCCCTATATTTCGTTTCCATGTCAACGAAACCGCTCCGCCTCCTCGTCCTGGTATGCAGCACGCGCCCAGGGGCCCTCGGCCCGGTGATCGGGCAGTGGTTGATCGACGCGATCACGCCCTGCGCCGCCGAGCTTGGCGTCGAGTTGGTGCCAGTGGCCCTCGCCGACCTGGATCTGCCGTTCCTCGACGAGGAGGAACATCCGTCGTCGGGCATCTACCGGCAGGAACACACCCGTCGGTGGAGTTCGATCGTGGACACGGCGGACGGTTTCATCGTGGTGACACCGGAGTACAACTACGGGATGCCGGCGACCCTGAAGAACGCGCTGGACTACCTCGGCCGCGAGTGGGCGTGGAAGCCGATCGGCTTCGTCAGCTACGGCAACACGTCGGCCGGCACGCGGTCGGTCCAGCATGCCAAGCAGGTCGTGACTACGCTGCGACTGGTCCCGTTGGGCGCCACGGTCGCGATCCGCATCGGTGACGCGTTGGACGACGGACGGCTGCGCCCCGACGCCGCGCGCGATGCGGCGAGCCTAGGCCTCCTGAACGAACTGGTCCGGGTCTCCCACGCCCTCCGGCCGATGCGCGAACGGGCAGGCGCCGGGACGGTCGCTGGCCCCGTGCCGGGCTCGTATGCGCGGCGGCTGACCCCCGACGACGCGCCCGAGGTCACCGTGCTGCAGCGGTGCTGCTGGGTAGAGGAAGCCGTCGTCAACGACACCTTGGCCATACCTGCCCTGCACGAGTCGCTGGAGCAGGTCCGCGAGTGGCTGGCGGACCAGCACACCACGGGCGTCTGGCTGGACGGTCGACTCCTGGGCATGGTGCGTACCCGCCGCGCGGGCACCGACTGGCACGTGGGACGCCTCGCCGTCGTACCGGACCTACGCGGTCACGGGCTCGGCCGGTGGCTCCTGCGCACCGCCGAAGCCGCCGCCGACCCGAGTATCCGCCGCATCGTCCTGTTCACAGGTTCCAATAGCCAGCGGAACATCAACCTTTACCACAGCGAGGGATACGAGCTCGTGCCATCGACCAGCACGGACGGAACCGCGCTCCTCACCAAGGACGCTGAACCTACGCCCAAGCACCGACACTCGAGACTCGGTGAGAATGCACGCTCTTAGCCGCTGGCTGGGCGCTTACCTCTGCACGCTCCCGGGATGGAAGAGCCTGGAAACGGCGCTGCCCCGGCCTCCCAGAAGGGCAGCCGGGGCAGCGCTTATTGCGTACGTCAGCTGCAGCCGCTGGTGGAGCCGCAGCCCTCGCAGACGTAGCAGCTACCGGCCGGGCGCATCTTCGTACCGCAGGTGAAGCAGAGCGGCGCGTCGGCGGCCTTGCCGATCACGGCCTCCAGCAGCTCGGTGCTGGAACCCACTGTCGGAGCCGGCTTGGCGGCGGCCACGTCGGCCATCTCCTGGGCCGGCTGGGCGACCGCCTCAGTCTTGGCCGGAGCCTCGACCGGCGCGGACGACGCCATCGCGGTGAGCTCGGCGCCGGTGACCCCGGCGGCCTCCGCGTCGGCTTCGGCCCGCAACTGGGCGGCCCGCTCGCTGGCGGTGAAGATGCCCAGCTCGGCGCGACGCTCGTAGGGCAGGAAGTCCAACGCCAGGCGACGGAAGATGTAGTCCATCACCGAGGCGGCCATCCGCACGTCCGGGTCGTCGGTCATGCCGGCCGGCTCAAAGCGCATGTTGGTGAACTTGCTGACGAACGTCTCCAGCGGCACGCCGTACTGCAGGCCGATGCTGATGGCCACCGAGAAGGCGTCCATCACGCCGGCCAGGGTGGAGCCCTGCTTGGACATCTTGAGGAAGACCTCACCGAGGCCGTCGTCCGGGTAGGACGACGCGGTCAGGTAACCCTCGGCGCCACCGACGGAGAAGCTGACCGTCTCGGACGGGCGCTTCTTCGGCAGGCGCTTACGCACCGGCCGGTACTCGATGACCTTCTCGACCGCGGCCGGCGCGGCGGCTGCGGTCTCGACGGCGGCCGGCTCGGTGGCCTTGTTGTTCTTCGCCACCGAGAGCGGCTGGCCGACCTTGCAGTTGTCGCGGTAGATCGCCAGCGCCTTCAGGCCGAGCTTCCAGCCCTCGAAGTAGATCTTCTCGACGTCCTCGACGGTGGCCGCCTCCGGCATGTTGACCGTCTTGGAGATCGCGCCGGAGACGAACGGCTGGATGGCCGCCATCATCCGCACGTGACCCATCGGGGCGATCGTCCGCTCGCCCATCGCGCAGTCGAAGACCGCGTAGTGCTCCGGCTTGAGGCCGGGGGCGTCCACCACGTGGCCGTGGTCGGCGATGTGCTCGACGATCGCCTCGACCTGCTCCTCGGGGTAACCGAGGCTGCGCAGGGCGCGCGGCACCGTCTGGTTGACGATCTGCATCGAGCCGCCGCCGACCAGCTTCTTGAACTTGACCAGCGCCAGGTCCGGCTCCACGCCGGTCGTGTCGCAGTCCATCATGAAGCCGATGGTGCCGGTCGGGGCCAGGACGCTCGCCTGCGCGTTGCGCCAACCATTCTTGTCACCGATCTTGTTGCCCTGGGTCCACTGCTTCGTCGCCTCGCGGACGATCGCGGTGGCCACCGGGCTGGTCGGCTTGATCTCGTCGTTGGCCGCCGCGTGCTTGCGCATGACCCGCTTGTGCGGCTCGGCGTTACGGGCGTAGCCGTCGTACGGGCCCACGACGCCGGCCAGCTCGGCCGAGCGGCGGTAGGCGGTGCCGGTCATCAGCGAGGTGATCGCCGCGGCGACCGAGCGGCCCTGGTCCGAGTCGTACGGCAGGCCGGTGGCCATCAGCAGGGCGCCGAGGTTGGCGTAGCCGATGCCGAGCTGCCGGTAGGCGCGGGACGTCTCACCGATCTTGTCGGTCGGGAAGTCCGCGAAGCAGATCGAGATGTCCATCGCGGTGATGACGAACTCGACGGACTTGACGAACTTCTCCACCTCGAAGCCACCGTCGGCGCGGAGGAACTTCATCAGGTTGAGCGAGGCGAGGTTGCACGAGGAGTTGTCCAGGTGCAGGTACTCCGAGCACGGGTTCGACGCGGTGATCCGGCCGGTCTCCGGGCAGGTGTGCCAGTCGTTGATCGTGTCGTCGTACTGCAGGCCCGGGTCGGCGCACTCCCAGGCGGCCTGGGCGATGGAACGGAACAGCTTCTTCGCCTCGATCGTCTCGATGGTCGAGCCGTCGAGCCGACCCCGCAGGTCGAAACCGCCGTCGTTCTCCACCGCCGTCATGAACTCGTCCGAGACGCGGACCGAGTTGTTGGCGTTCTGGTACTGCACGCTGACGATGTCGGAGCCGCCGAGGTCCATGTCGAACCCGGCGTCGCGCAGCGCGCGGATCTTGTCCTCCTCGCGCGCCTTGGTGACCACGAACTCCTGAATGTCCGGGTGGTCGACGTCGAGGATGACCATCTTGGCCGCCCGGCGGGTCGCGCCACCGGACTTGATGGTGCCGGCCGAGGCGTCCGCGCCGCGCATGAAGCTGACCGGGCCGGAGGCGTTGCCGCCCGAGGAGAGCAGCTCACGGGACGAACGGATGCGCGACAGGTTGACCCCGGAGCCGGAGCCGCCCTTGAAGATCAGCCCCTCCTCCTTGTACCAGTCGAGGATCGAGTCCATCGAGTCGTCGACGGCCAGGATGAAGCAGGCGCTGACCTGCTGCGGCGACGGCGTGCCGACGTTGAACCAGACCGGCGAGTTGAAGCTGAACACCTGGTGCAGCAGCATCCAGGTCAGCTCGTGCGCGAAGACCTCGGCGTCGGCCGGGCTGGCGAAGTAGCCGTACTCCTCACCGGCGGTGCGGTAGGTGTTGACCACCCGGTCGATCAGCTGCCGCAGCGACCACTCCCGCTCCGGGGTCCCCACCGCGCCCCGGAAGTACTTGGTGGTGACGATGTTCGCCGCGTTGACGCTCCACGACTCCGGGAACTCGACCCCCCGCTGCTCGAAGTTGATCGAGCCGTCCCGCCAGTTCGTCATCACGACGTCACGGCGCTCCCAGGAGACCTCGTCGTACGGGTGGACCCCCTCCGTCGTCCACACCCGGTCGATCTTCAGCCCCGTGCCTGCCTTGCTTCGTGAACGGCTAGTTGTCACGCCGTTGCCCCCCTCGTCTGCGCGGTGCCCCACCGCGCGTCCCAATCTCTCGAAAAACCGTGAAGACTCAGCTGGTACGGCCGGCGGCCTCAACCGCATCGGCCCGGCCCTGCTCCCGGGCTCGCGCCGCGGCCCGCAACGTCTCGATCTCGCGCTCGAAGTCGGCGAGCGAGTCGAACGAGCGGTAGACGCTGGCGAACCGCAGGTAGGCGATCTCGTCCAGGTCGCGCAGCGGACCCAGGATCGCCAGGCCCACCTCGTGACTGGGGATCTCGGCGGCTCCCTTGGCCCGGACCGTCTCCTCCACCCGCTGCGCGAGCAGCGCGAGGGAGTCGTCGTCCACCGGCCGGCCCTGGCACGCCTTACGCACCCCGCCGATGATCTTCGTGCGACTGAACGGCTCGGTCACCCCGCTGCGCTTGACGACCGCGAGGACCGCCTCCTCGACGGTGGTGAACCGCTTGCCGCACTCCGGGCAGGACCGCCGCCGTCGGATGAGCTGGCCGTCGTCGGCCTCCCGCGAGTCGACCACCCGGGAGTCAGCATGCCGGCAGTACGGACACCGCATCGCCCACCTCCTAAAAAATGATCAACTGCGAGCACACCGGACACTTCCGGGCACGACTCACCGCGACGGTGCCATCCTCGGATGACGTCCGCCGTGATCGACGTTACGGGAGTGCGGTCGGTAGTCAGACCCAACCTGTAGGCAACTTACGCCCGTGTCACTACTACATCTAGGGGTCGACCGTATGTCGCCGAGGAAGCCGGGTCAAGTTGGCCGGCGTGTCCGGCGCGTCACGGACCATCCGCCCATCCACGCCCAGCAACGCGCCCGAAGACCCAACGCCCCGACCCCTCCCCGGTTATCGGCCAGGGAGTCAGAACCGGGCCGGAAAACAGCCGACGATCGAACACCAGTTCTACCTGACGTACCATTTATCAGAACATCCGTACGAGCGGAGCGCTTTTTCACCCCGACACGCCGGTGAGAGGTCGTACAGATGTTTGAAAATGACTGATCTCACCTATACGGTCATGAACAACGGCACCACCGCATGCACCACGAGCCGACGAGGCACCCAGCGCCGACCAGGGAGGACGGACGTGACCGAGGACCGGGCCAGCCGGCCGAAGAGCCCGCAGCAGATCACCGAGGCGGGCCCGCCGGCCACCCGACGCCGCAGCGCCGCGCGCAGCCGGACGGGCCAGCCCGCCGTGCGCCAGGTCACCCCGGTGGTCAGCGCCTTCCCCGACCCGGCGACGGTCGACCTGACCGCCCGCCAGCGCCGCATCCTAGAGTTCATCCGCACCTGGGTGGAACGACACGGCTACCCGCCGAGCGTCCGCGAGATCGGCGAGGCGGTCGGCCTGGTGTCGCCGTCCAGCGTCGCCTACCAGCTCAAGGAGCTGGAAAAGAAGGGCTTCCTGCGGCGCGACCCGAACCGGCCACGCGCGGTGGACGTCCGCGCCCCCAGTGAGGCGATCGACGACGAGCTGTCGAGGGCACAACGACCCACTCCGGCGTACGTGCCGATGCTCGGTCGGATCGCCGCCGGTGGGCCGATCCTCGCCGAGCAGGCCGTCGAGGACATCTTCCCGCTCCCCCGCGAGCTGGTGGGTGAGGGCGAGGTCTTCATGCTCCAGGTCAAGGGCGACTCGATGCTCGACGCGGCGATCTGCGACGGCGACTGGGTGGTCGTCCGGCAGCAGCCGACCGCCGACTCCGGCGAGATCGTGGCCGCGATGCTCGACGGCGAGGCGACCGTCAAGACCTACCGGCGGCGCGACGGGCACGTCTGGCTGATGCCCCAGAACCCTGCCTTCGACCCCATCCCCGGCGATGACGCCACCATCATGGGCCGGGTCGTGGCGGTGCTCCGCCGGATCTGACCGATCGGCGGGTGGGTGCCGACGGCGCTCACCCGCACCGCTCGTCACGGGCGGGTGAGCGCCTCAACGCTGATCAGTAGCGGTCGCCCCGGTGACCGCGACCGCCACCGGGATACTGCCCGTACGGGTCGTTGGGCGCGTCGTCGTCGCGTCGGCGAGCGGGCCGCTGACCCCGGTAGTCGGGCTCCTGCCCACCACGTCGGGGCGGCTCCGCGCGACCGGGTTGACCGCCGTCGCCGCCGCCGCCGTACACGCCACCGCCGGGACGACCACCGCCCGCGCCCTGTGGGCGACCACCGCCACCGTGCGGGCGACCACCGCCAGCCGGAGGCCGACCGCCACCAGCCGGTGGGCGAGCGCCACCACTGACAGGGGGCCGACCGCCGCCACCGGCCGGGGGACGTCCGCCGCCGTACACGCCGGCGGCGCCCGGTGCCGGCGCACCGTAGCCACCATCGGCCGGGGCCGGCCGAGGGCCACCGCCGTACACGGCGCCACCGGCCGGGGCCGGGCCGCCGCGACCCGCGCCCCCGCCGTAGACCGCGCCGCCGGCCGGCGCGCCGCCACCGTAGACACCGCCCCTGCGGTCGTCGTCAGCACGGCCGCCACGCGGGCCGAACGGGTCGTCATCGGGATCCGAGGTGTCGGACGGGTCGGCGGTCGGCGGACGACGCCGCGCGCGAACGATGCCGAAGATGCCGGCGGCGACCAACAGCAGGCCGATCAGCCCGACCGCGCCGACCATGTACGTGATGTCGTCGAGGCTCAGCCCGTCCGTCCAGGACTTCGAGGCGGCCGGCTTGCCACCCTCCTCCGGAGCCAGTGGCACCGCGGTGGAGGTGGACGGGGTGTAGCTGAGGATGTCGAGCGGCTCGTCCTCGGTGAACCGGGCCGCATCGGAGACGGTGAGGAACGACTTCCCGTCCGAGGTGTAACTGATGGCCTCACCGAACGGGTCGGCCAGCGGCGTCACCCGCGGCTTGCCGGTGGTGAGCGCGGCAACGATGTCACCATCGGTCACGTCGAACTCGAAGGCGTCCGCGTAGGTGCGCAGGACCACCCGGGAACCGTCAGCGGTCCGGGACGCGCCGGTGATGGCGATCCGGCCGAACGTGTTGAGGGGGTTTTCCGTCTGGGTCTTCGGCAGCGTGAACTCGCCGGCCTTCTGCAGCGGCACCGGGTCGGTGTCCCCGCTCTTCAGGGCCGCCGACGGCGTGTAGATCTCGGCCTTGCCGCTGGTCACCTTGGTGATGATCAGCGGCTTTCCGTCGTCGCCGATGAGCAGCGCCTCGGCGTCGTGCGGCTTCGACTCGGGGTAGGAGAGCCGGTGCAGCGTCGGCAGCCTGGAACCCGCGACCGGCATCGACCAGAGCGCGACGCGGCTGCGGCGCTCCTTCGAGTCGGGATTGTCACCGGTGTCGGCGATCCAGAGGGTCTTGCCGTCCTTGGACAGGGCGAGATCCTCGGTGTCGAACGGACCCTGCCCCGAGTAGCGGACCGGCTCCTTCGCGATCTTGCACTTGCTGTCGAGGAAGAAGATCCGCTTGCGTGCCGCGACCTCGGTGCCGTCGTTGATGACGATGAAGCCGGTCTTGGTGGCGACCAGCCCGGACAGCTCCCGAAGGCGCTCGTCGGTGATCGTGCATCGCTTCTGGCCAGGGTTTGCGGCGGGCGGCCCGGACGCCCCGGGGGCGGGAGCCGCCGCGGCGACTCCGGCAAGCGCCACGGTTGCCCCGAGCAGGCCGAGGGCAACCGTGACCGAGGAAACAACGCGGCGCATTCGGCCAGTGTCGCATGCCGCGCGTTTCCGGTGGATGACGCCGTGGCCGGTCAGGACCGGCTGCCGGCCACCTGCTCCTGCCGTTCCACGTCGAACGCCGCCAGCTCCGCCGCCAACTCCGCGCCGACGCGCACATGCAGCAGGGTGCCCTCCGGCAGGTGCGCAGTGCTGAGCACCTCACCCGTGCGGTGCGCCCGAGCCACCAGGTCACCCCGGTCGTACGGCAGCACGGCCCGGACCTCCACGGCCGGGCTCGGCAGCCGCTCCTCGATCGCCGCGCGCAGCTCGTCCATGCCCCGACCGGAGTACGCGGACACGAAGATCGCGTCCGGCCACAGCCGCTTGAGCCGCAGCAGCGTGTCCTCGTCGGCGGCGTCGGTCTTGTTGACCACCAACAGCTCGGGCAGCCGGTCCGCGCCCACCTCGGCGAGCACCTCGTGCACCGCCCGGACCTGCTCCTCCGGATCCGGGTGGGTGCCGTCGACGACGTGCACCACCAGATCCGCCTCGGCGACCTCCTCCAGCGTCGAGCGGAACGCCTCGACGATCTGGTGCGGCAGGTGCCGGACGAAGCCGACAGTGTCGGAGAGCGTGTAGAGCCGACCGTCCGAGGCGGTGGCCTTTCGGGTCGTCGGGTCCAGCGTGGCGAACAGCGCGTTCTCCACCAGGACGCCCGCGCCGGTCAGGCGGTTGAGCAGGCTGGACTTGCCGGCGTTGGTGTAGCCGGCGATGGCGACCGCGGGAACGGCGTTGCGGGAACGCCGGGCGCGCTTGGTCACGCGTACCGTCTTCATGCTCTTGATCTCGCGACGCAGCCGGGAGATGCGGTGACGGATGCGCCGCCGGTCGGTCTCCAGCTTGGTCTCACCGGGACCACGAACACCCACACCGCCGCCGGCGCCGCCGCCCCGGCCGGAACCACCGGTCTGGCGGGAGAGCGTCTCACCCCAACCGCGAAGTCGGGGCAGCAGGTATTCGAGCTGGGCCAGCTCGACCTGCGCCTTACCTTCCTTGCTCTTGGCGTGCTGGGCGAAGATGTCCAGAATCAGCGCCGTCCGGTCGACAACCTTGACCTTGGTGCGCTGCTCCAGGTTGCGCAGCTGCGACGGGGACAACTCACCGTCACAGATGACGGTGTCGGCGCCGGTGGAGAGCACCACAGCGCCCAGGTCGTCGACCTTGCCGCGGCCGATGTACGTGGCCGGGTCGGGTCGGGTCCGCCGCTGGATGAGCCCTTCGAGCACCTGCGAACCGGCGGTCTCGGCCAGCGCGGCCAGCTCGGTCAGGGAATTCTCCGCGTCGGTGACTGTGCCTTCGGTCCAGACGCCCACCAGGACGACCCGCTCCAACCGCAGCTGGCGGTATTCCACCTCGGTGACGTCGGTGAGCTCGGTTGACAGGCCCGGGACGCGTCGGAGGGACTGCCGCTCCGACAGCTCCATCTCGCCGGTGGTGACGTCGTCGAGCTCGTCCTCGACGGGGACAAAGCTCTCCTGGTCTCGCAAGCGGTTCTCCTGTCCGTTTTGATAAGTAGAACGTAATCCTGACATGACACAACGCCTGACGCACCTGCTATATGCCCATGGTGAAGGTCGCCAAAAGTGGGGGCGAATGCTGGTCGGCACCGACAACCCGGTAGAAATGCGGGCGGCGGCCGATCGGCCGCACAGCCGTTACGGAGGGATCCCGTGGCCATCACCCGACTGCCCAGCGCCGGATTTTCGATCACCATCCGGATCGCCGTGACCGCGGACGCGTCCTCGATCGGCCGGCTCACCACCTCCGTCGGCGAGGCCGGGGCGATCGTCACGGCGCTGGACGTGGTGGACTCGGACCCGACCAACGTGATCGTCGACCTGACCTGCGACACCGCCGACGCCGGTCACGCCGACCAGGTGGTCGACGCGCTGACCGCGCTGGACGGCGTGGACGTGCGCAAGGTGTCGGACCGGACGTTCCTGCTGCACCTGGGCGGCAAGATCGAGGTGACCTCGAAGGTCGCGCTGCGCAACCGCGACGAGTTGTCCCGCGCGTACACGCCGGGGGTGGCCCGGGTCTGCATGGCGATCGCCGAGAACCCGGCCGACGCCCGGCGACTGACCATCAAGCGCAACACCGTCGCGGTGGTCAGCGACGGCTCGGCGGTGCTCGGCCTGGGCAACCTCGGCCCGGCCGCGTCGCTGCCGGTGATGGAGGGCAAGGCGGCGCTGTTCAAGCGCTTCGGCGGGGTGGACGCCTGGCCGGTGGTGCTGGACACCCAGGACACCGACGAGATCGTGCAGATCGTCAAGGCGATCGCGCCGGCGTACGGCGGTATCAACCTGGAGGACATCGCCGCGCCGCGCTGCTTCGAGATCGAGGCCCGGCTGCGCGAGGCGCTGGACATCCCGGTCTTCCACGACGACCAGCACGGCACCGCGATCTGCGTGCTGGCCGCGCTCACCAACGCCCTGCGGGTGGTGGGCAAGCAGCTCCAGGACGTCCGGGTGGTCGTCTCCGGGGCCGGCGCGGCCGGCACCGCGATCATGAAGCTGCTGCTGCGCCAGGGCGTCGGCGACATCATCGCGTACGACCGGGAGGGCGCCCTGCACCGTGGGCTGACCGGGCTCAACTCGGCGTGGCAGTGGCTGGCGGACAACACCAACAAGGAGAACTACTCCGGCGACCTGCCCGGCGCGATCCGGGGCGCCGACGTGTTCATCGGAGTCAGCGCGCCGAACCTGCTCACCGGCGACGACATCGCCCAGATGGCGAAGGACTCGATCGTCTTCGCCCTCGCGAACCCGGACCCGGAGGTCGACCCCCGGGAGGCGCGCAAGCACGCCGCAGTGGTCGCCACCGGCCGCTCGGACCAGCCGAACCAGATCAACAACGTGCTCGCGTTCCCCGGGGTGTTCCGCGGCATGCTGGACGCGCACGCCGAGGAGTTCACCGAGGAGATGGCCATCGCGGCGGCCCAGGCCATCGCGGACGTGGTCGGCGAAGACAAGATCAACCCGACGGTGATCGTGCCGAGCGTCTTCGACTCCCGGGTCGCCCCGGCGGTCGCCGCCGCCGTCCGCGCCGCCGCGCACAACCCCAGCCCACTCCCCGCCGCCGACCCCGGCCCCGCCGACCTCCCCGAGATCGCCGCCAACGCCAGCGCCACCCCCTAACCCCGCACCCACCCCCACCCACGCTGGTGATCAAGAGATTTGCGTAAGGAACGACGCGAAATCCGACGCAAACCTCTTGATCAACAGTGGTGGGGCAGGGCCGGCGTCAGGTGAGGCGTGTTGGCGTTAGGGGTGCAGGGCGGTGGGGTTGATGTCGCCGGTGGCTACCAGCACGGCCGGGCCGGAGAGCCAGCACGAGTTCTCGGTGACGGTCACCGTGAGGCGGCCGCCGGGCACGTCGACAGCTACCACTCCGGTGTCCCGGCCGAGGTCGCGCAGGGCCACCGCGCCCACCGCGCAGGCACCCGTGCCGCAGGACAGCGTCTCGGCGCTGCCGCGCTCGTACACCCGCATCAGCGTGTGCCCGTCGGTGCCGTCGACCGGGTCGCCCGCCACGATGAACTCCACGTTCACCCCGCTCGGGAAGACCGCCGGGTCGTACCCGGGGGCCCTGGTGAGGTCCAGCGCCGACAGCTCCACGCCGGCCGGCAGGACGCAGACCAGGTGCGGGTTGCCGACGTCCACCACCGCGCCGGTCAGGGTCAGCCCGCCGAGGGTGGCGGCCGACTCGTCGTACACCCGGGGTCGGCGCATCTCGACGGAGACGGCGTCGCCCTCGACGAGCGCGCGCACGACGCCGGCCCGGGTGGCCACCGGCAGCGCCGCGCCGGCGGGCGTGGCCAGCCCGGTGTCGAGCAGGTAGCGCACGAAGACCCGGGCGCCGTTGCCGCACATCTCGGCGAACGAGCCGTCGGCGTTCCAGTAGTCCATGAACCACTCGGCTTCGCCGGCCTGACCTGCGCCGTCCGGATGCTTGGCCGCGCGGACCACCCGTAGTACGCCGTCCGCGCCGATGCCCCGCCGCCGGTCGCAGAGCGCCGCGACCAGCTCCGGGGTCAGGTCGAGCTGACCGTCCGGGTCGGGGAGGAGGACGAAGTCGTTGCCGGTGCCGTGGCCCTTGGTGAACTCCACTCCCCCATCATCGCGCAACGGCCGGCACCAGGCGCAGGGCGGCCCCGATCAGGTCCGGGGTCGTCGAGTCCAGCCAGTGGATGCGCGGGTCGCGCCGGAACCAGGACCGCTGCCGGCGGACGAAGCGCCGGGTGGCCCGGACCGTCTCGTCGTGCGCCTGCGCCTCGGTCAACTCGCCGGCCAGCATGCGCAGCACCTGCTGGTAGCCGAGCGCCCGACTCGCCGTGCGCCCCTCGGGCAGCCCGTGCCCGACCAGCTCACGGGTCTCGGACACCAGGCCGTCGGCCCACATCCGGTCCACCCGCAGCGCGATCCGCTCGTCCAGCAGCCCGGTGTCCAGGTCGACGCCGAGCTGCACCGACGGGTAGTACGGCGTGGGCTGCGGCAGCGACGCGGCGAACGGCGCGCCGGTCAACTCGATCACCTCCAGGGCCCGCACGATCCGACGCCCGTTACCCGGCAGGATGCTCTCGGCGGCGGCCGGGTCGGCGGCGCGCAGCCGCGCGTACAGCGGGGCCGGGCCGACCTCTGCCAACTCCCGTTCCAGCCGCTCCCGCAACGCCGCGTCGGTGCCCGGGAACTCGAAGCGCTCCAGCACCGCCCGCACGTACAGCCCGGAGCCACCGACGAGCAGCGGCACCCGCCCCCGGGACAGGATGTCGTCCACCGCCGCGCGCGCCAGCCGCTGGTACTCCGCGACGCTCGCCGGCTCGGTGACCTCCCAGATGTCCAGCAGGTGATGCGGCACACCGTCCCGCTCGGCGACTGTCAGCTTGGCGGTGCCGATGTCCATGCCCCGGTAGAGCTGCATCGAGTCGGCGTTGACCACCTCCCCGTCCAGGGCGTGCGCCAACGCGATGCTCAGCGCCGACTTGCCGGCCGCCGTCGGGCCGACCACCGCGACGACCGTGCCGCTGGTCACGCCCGCTCCCAGGACGCCACGAAGTAGGCCACACCGTAGGGGACGGAGTCGTGCAGCAACTCGCCGCGCCACGGTGAGCCGGCCGCGCGGGCCGCGCCGGCCAGCACCTGCCAGGGGGCGCGACCGGCGGCCTTCAGCTCCGCCGACACCACCGGGTCGAGGTCGAGCAGGGCGTCCAGGTCCGCGGCGGCCAGCGCCGCGGCAACCCCCTGGTCGTACGGGAGGGCACGCGCGTCGTCGTACCCGGGTGCCTTCTCTCCCCGGCAGGCCGACCCGTCCCCCAGCACCAGCGCCGCCACCCGGTCACCCGCGGCGTCGACCTGCTCGGCGAGCGCGGCCAGCTCGGCCGGGCCGGCGTCGGTGGCCACCTGCACGGCGGTCACCGGGACCCGAGGGTTGTGGCGACTCAGCAGCCACGCGCCGATGGTCAGGCTCAACGGCAGCACCGCGCCCCGGTCGGGCTGGCCGGGCACCAGCGGCACGTCCAGGTCGACGCCCCAGGGCTGGAGGGACCCGGTCGCCGGGGTGCGGATCGGGCCGGTCACCGGGCCGGTGCCCAGCAGCACCACGATGTCCGGATCGGTGGCCAACAGCCGGCGTACGGCGGTGTCACAGGCCGCCCGCAGATCGTCCAGCTCGGGGGCCGCTGACCCGGCCACCTCGGGCACGAGCAGGGGCGGATGCGGGCAGACGGCGGCGGCGACCAGTGGCACCCTGTCACCGTAGCGGGAATCCCCGGTGCGTCTCCGCGCCGATCCGGTCATTCGGCCCCTAGGACACCGTATGGTCACGGTCGGCGATAGGCGCTCGACGCGGACCGGGTGAGACCTGTGACAATGCCGGAAGTAACTTGGCTGCGCCGTGGCGGCGACGGGGGTTCGTTCCCTCGACGCCGGGAGAACGAGGATGGGCACATGAGCGACTGGACTGCCTTCGGACGGGTGGACGCGGACGGCACCGTGTACGTCAAGACCACCGAGGGCGAGCGGGTGGTCGGATCCTGGCAGGCGGGTGCGCCGGAGGAAGGTCTGGCACACTTCGCGCGCCGCTTCGCCGATCTGGTCACCGAGGTGGACCTGACCGAGGCACGGCTCAAGTCGGGTGCGGCTGATGCCGGGCACTCGTTGAGCACGATCCGGCGGATCCGCGCCACGCTGCCCGAGGCCAACGTGGTCGGCGACATCGACGCGCTCGCCGCACGCCTGGACAAGCTGGCGACGTTCGCCGAGGAGAAGGCCGGCGAGGCGCGCGCCGCCCGGGACGCCGCGCGCGTCGAGGCCCTGGCCCGCAAGACCGCCCTGGTCGAGGAGGCCGAGAAGCTGGCCGCCGAGTCCACCGGGTGGAAGACCGCCGGGGACCGGCTCAAGGAGATCCTCGACGAGTGGAAGACCATCCGTGGGGTCGACAAGAAGGCCGACGGTGAGCTGTGGAAGCGGTTCGCCGCCGCCCGGGACGGCTTCACCCGCCGCCGTGGCGCCCACTTCGCCTCCCTGGACTCGCAGCGCAAGCAGGCGCAGACCGTCAAGGAGGAGCTGGTCGCCGAAGCGGAGAAGCTTCAGGACTCCACCGACTGGGCCGCCACGGCAAACCAGCTCAAGGACCTGATGACCCAGTGGAAGGCCGCTCCGCGCGCCTCCAAGGAGGCCGAGCAGAAGCTCTGGGAACGGTTCCGGGGTGCCCAGGACGCCTTCTTCAGCCGGCGCAGCGAGGTCTTCTCTGCCCGCGACAACGAGCAGCGCGGCAACCTGGAGCGCAAGCAGGCCCTGCTCGCCGAGGCCGAGGCGTTGGACATCGACGCCGACCCGAAGGGCGCCCAGGCCAAGCTGCGGGAGATCCAGGCCCAGTGGCACGAGGCCGGTCGGGTGCCCCGCGAGGCGGCCGCCGGGCTGGAGCGGCGTCTGCGCGCCATCGACGACAAGGTCCGTGACGTGATGGACTCGGCGTGGCGTCGCACCACCAAGGAGGACAACCCGCTGCTCGCCCAGATGCGGGCGCAGGTGGCGGAGGCCGAGGACCGGCTGGCCCGGGCGCAGAGCGCCGGGGACGCACGCCGGATCAAGGAGGCTGAGCAGGCCCTCGCCTCCAAGCGGCAGTTCCTGCAACTCGCCGAGCAGGCCGGCTGAGCTGACGACGTCCGGAGCCCCCGGTCCCTCGTGGGACCGGGGGCTCTCGCGTGTCCAACCCACACCCCACCGCGCCGCCGGGGGCCAAGATCCGCGCAAGTTCAGGGATGTTGCTGCCTCCGGCGACCGACAGACAGCAACATCCCTGATGTTGCGCGGATCTTGCCGAAAGGCGGGACCGCGGAGACGGGTGGGCGGCGCCGGGACGGCGGGGGCGGGGCGGGGCAGGGCGGGGTGGGCGGGGGCGCAGGTTGACGCATTGACCTGGGCTGATCAGAATGAGCGACGGAGTCAGGTAGGGCCACCGGCACGAGGGCGACGAAGGCGGAGCAACCGCCGTCGAGGGTCGCCGGTGAGCCTGCGCGAGTGACACGTCCGCGTGACATGGGCCGTCGCGCACTGTCCGCGTACCCCTGAGGGACCGTGACGTGCGCACGGCCGCCCGCCGGCGTCGTCACTGGACGGCGCCGGACCTCCGAAGTGGAGCTCGAATGTTCCGTCCCAAAGCTCTCGGCGGCGCGCTCACCGCGCTCGTCACCGTCGCGGCCGGCGTGTTCATCGCCGCCGCCAGCACCAGTCCGGCCGTTGCCGCTGGCACCGGTACCGGTTATCTGCACACCAGCGGCAACCAGATCGTGGACAGCACCGGTGCCACGGTCCGGTTGACCGGCATCAACTGGTTCGGCATGGAGACCGACAACAAGACCTTCCACGGGTTGTGGTCGAACAACCCGTGGAAGGGGCAGCTCGACACGATGGCCCGGCTGGGTTACAACACGCTGCGGGTGCCGTACTCGAACGACGCGCTGAAGGCGGGCGCGACGGCCAGTGGGATCAACGACTTCGTCAACCCGGACCTGATCGGGCTGTCGCCGTTGCAGATCCTGGACAAGGTGATCGACTACGCCGGCAGCAAGGGCATGCGGATCA
The DNA here is from genome assembly GCF_054462275.1 of Micromonospora sp. SD19. Classification (NCBI taxonomy): domain Bacteria; kingdom Bacillati; phylum Actinomycetota; class Actinomycetes; order Micromonosporales; family Micromonosporaceae; genus Micromonospora; species Micromonospora sp. SD19. Next base: position 317,605 of record NZ_JBTLMN010000003.1, on the reverse strand, counting down.
TCCTGGACCGGCACCGGCCGACGGCGGCCGGGCAGTCGCCGCTCTGGTACACCTCGACGGTCTCCGAGGCGACCTGGATCAACGACTGGAAGATGCTCGCCCAGCGGTACGCGGGCAACCCGACGGTGATCGGCGCCGACCTGCACAACGAGCCGCACGCGGAGGGCACCAACCCGGCGGCCACCGGCGCGTGCTGGGGCTGCGGTGACACCAGCCGGGACTGGCGGCTCGCCGCCGAGCGGGCCGGAAACGCCATCCTCGGCGTCCAGCCCAACTGGTTGATCTTCGTCGAGGGGGTGAGCTGCCCCAGCGGTGGCCTCTCCAACGTCTGGGACAACGACCCGAGCAATGACGAGGACTGCGGCTGGTGGGGCGGCAACCTGTCGAAGGCGGGGCAGTTCCCGGTACGGCTGAACGTGGCGAACCGGCTGGTCTACTCGCCGCACGAGTACGCGACCTCGGTGTACCGGCAGACCTGGTTCGACGCCCCGGACTACCCGGCGAACATGCCGGCCATCTGGGACAAGTACTTCGGTTACCTCTACAAGCAGAACATCGCGCCGATCATGATGGGCGAGTTCGGCAGCACCCTTGTCGACCCGAAGGACAAGGTGTGGCTGGAGAAGTTGATGGCGTACACCGGGACCGGGGTGACCGGGATGTCCTTCACCTACTGGTCGTGGAACCCCAACTCGGGTGACACCGGCGGCATCGCGTTGGACGACTGGACCAATATCAACACCGCCAAGCAGGCGATTCTGCAGCCGTACCTGATCGCGCCGTCGGGTGGCACGGGTGGGCCGACCGGTGGCCCGACGGGTGGGCCGACGGACCCGCCGACCGGCGCCTGCACGGCCACGTACCGGCAGGTGAACGCCTGGCAGGGCGGCTTCCAGGGTGAGTTGACGGTGAAGAACACCGGCTCGGGCGCGGTGAACCCCTGGTCGGTCACCTGGAGTTGGCCGTCCGGGGTGACGTTGGGCAGTGGCTGGAACGCCACAGTCACGCAGTCCGGCACGACGGTCACCGCCGCCGCCCCGAGTCACGCCCCGTCGCTGCCGGCGGGCGGGTCGGTCACCGTGGGCTTCACCGCCAACGGCACGGCCAGCGCGCCGGGCACCGTGAAACTCAACGGCACCAGCTGCTGAACCACCCGGGACGGCCGGTGCGCACCGCATCGGCCGTCCCGGCCATTTACATCGAGGTTCGCCTATGCTTTTATCGGGAAAGCGCTTGCCTCTTCGTCGGTGGGCGCGAGCGCGGGAGCCGCTTTCCTTCACGAACCTGCACTGGCGGGCCCGAGGACCACTGGTCCCGGCCGAGACTCGCCGCCCACGGGCATGGGCGTCGCGACACCTCCGTCCGCCTCACCGAAAGGAAGCAGCATGCGCACAGCACGCCGTCGAACAACGCTGATCGCCACCACGGCCGCAGCGACCGCCGCCCTCGTCACCGCCGGGCTGCTGACCTCCGTGTCCGCCCAGGCGGCCGCCGGCTGCCAGGTGGCGTACTCGGTCGCCAGCCAGTGGCCGGGCGGATTCACCGGAAACGTCACTGTCACCAACCTCGGCGACCCGATCTCCGGGTGGACGCTGCGCTGGTCGTACGGGGCCGGTCAGCAGGTCAGCCAGGCGTGGGGCGCCACCGCCACGCAGAGCGGCAGCCAGGTCTCCGCGACCAACGTCGACTACAACGGCAACCTGGCGACCAACGGCAGCGCCACGTTCGGCTTCAACGCCAGCTGGAACAACTCCAGCAACCCCGCGCCGAGCAGCTTCACAGTGAACAACGTCGCCTGCACCGGCAGCACCACACCGACCACGCCGCCGCCCAGCACCCCACCGCCGAGCACCCCGCCACCATCGAGCACTCCCCCGCCCGGCCAGCAGCCGTCGGCACTGGTCGGCTGGGCCACCCAGAACGGCGGCACCACCGGCGGCGGCAACGCCGGCACCACCACCGTCAGCAACGCGTCGGGCCTGACCAGCGCGCTGAACGCCACCGGCGCCGCGGTGATCCGGGTGACCGGGACCATCACCTGCTCCGGCATGCTGCGGGTCCGGTCCAACAAGACCATCCTCGGCAACTACGGGGCGACGATCGTCGGCTGCGGATTCAACATCAGCGGTGACCGCAACGTGATCATCCGCAACCTGACCTTCCGCAACTGGAACGACGACGCGATCAACGTGCAGGAGTCGGCCACCAACATCTGGATCGACCACAACAGCTTCAGCAACGGCTACGACGGCGCCGTCGACATCAAGCGCGGCTCGGACTTCGTCACCGTCTCGTGGAACCGGGTCTTCAGCCACGACAAGACCATGCTGCTCGGCCACAGCGACGACAACGCCGGCCAGGACGTCGGTCACCTGCGGGTCAGCTACCACCACAACTGGTTCGACGGCAGCAACCAGCGCAACCCCCGGGTGCGCTTCGGCAACCCGGTGCACGTGTACAACAACTACTACCGGGCCAACGGCGGCTACGGCGTGGCCTCCACCGAGAACGCCGGCGTGCTCGTCGAGGGCAACTACTTCGAGAACGTCGACGACCCGTACCACCTCGGTGAGGGCGACTCGGGGCCCGGCAGCCTGGTCGCCCGCAACAACCACTTCGTCAACTCGCCCACCGGCCAGGCCGGCGGCAGCGTGGCCAGCATCCCGTACTCGTACCAGCTGGACACCGCGAGCAACGTCAAGTCCATCGTGACGGCGGGCGCCGGCGCCGGCAAGATCACCGTCTGACCGCGGAAGGGCCCCTCAGCGAGGGGCCCTTCCGTGCGGTCAGTGGGTGGCGCAGCCGGCGGCGGGGGCAGGCGCGACCGGCGGTGCGCCGATCGTCGGCAGACCGAGCAGCACCCCGGGGGTACGCGGGGAGCGGCCCGCCTCGGCCGCGTCGCCGGCCCGGGTACGCCGGTGCGCCACCGGCGCGCCGTCGGCGTTCAGGTGATGCGGCGCGGCGTACGTGATCGTGGTGTGCACGATGTCGCCCGGCCGGATCTGACCGGCGAGGGACTCCCCGCCGGGCGTCCCGGTGGCGAAGTGCACGAGCCGACCGTCGCGGGCCCGACCGGACATCCGGCCGGTCCGCTCGTCCTTGCGGCCCTCGCCGACGGCCACCAGCACCTCGACGGTCTCCCCGACGAGGCGCTTGTTCTCCGCCCAGGTGATCTCCTCGACGCAGGCGACCAGCCGCTCGTAGCGCTCCTGCACGACCTGCTTGGGCAGCTGGTCGTCCATTGTCGCGGCGGGGGTGCCGGGCCGCTTCGAGTACTGGAAGGTGAAGGCCGAGGAGAACCGTGCCTCGCGGACCACGTCCAGGGTGCGCTGGAAGTCGGCCTCGGTCTCACCGGGGAAGCCGACGATGATGTCGGTGGTGATCGCCGCGTCCGGCATCGCCGCCCGGACCTTCTCGATGATCCCCAGGTAGCGCTCGGAGCGGTAGGACCGACGCATCGCCTTGAGCACGTCGTCGGAGCCGGACTGCAACGGCATGTGCAGCGAGTGGCACACGTTCGGCGTCTCGGCCATCGCGGCGATCACGTCGTCGGTGAAGTCCTTCGGGTGCGGGCTCGTGAACCGGACCCGCTCCAGGCCGTCGATGTCGCCGCAGGCCCGCAGCAGTTTGCCGAACGCGTACCGGTCGCCGAACTCGACACCGTAGGAGTTGACGTTCTGCCCGAGCAGGGTCACCTCCAGCACGCCCTCGTCGACCAGGGCGCGCACCTCCGAGAGGATGTCGCCGGGGCGCCGGTCCTTCTCCTTGCCGCGCAGCGCGGGCACGATGCAGAACGTGCAGGTGTTGTTGCAGCCCACCGAGATCGACACCCAGCCGGCGTAGGTGGACTCGCGGCGGGTGGGCAGCGTGGACGGGAAGACGTCGAGGGACTCGAGGATCTCCACCTCGGCGGCGGCGTTGTGCCGGGCCCGCTCCAGCAGCACCGGCAGCGCGCCGATGTTGTGGGTGCCGAAGACCACGTCCACCCAGGGCGCCTTGCGGACGATGTCGCCGCGGTCCTTCTGGGCCAGGCAGCCGCCGACAGCGATCTGCATCCCGGGGTGCTTGTCCTTCACCGGGCGCAGCCGACCGAGGTTGCCGTAGAGCCGGTTGTCCGCGTTCTCCCGGACGGCGCAGGTGTTGAAGACGACGATGTCCGGGGTGTCGTCGGTCGGCACGGCGCGCACGTAGCCGGCCTGTTCCAGCAGGCCGGAGATCCGTTCGGAATCGTGCACGTTCATCTGGCAGCCGTACGTCACGACGTTGTAGGTCCTAGCCACCCTCTTGGTGCCCCTTCCCCTCGGGCTACCAGGGTAGCGGCCCCTTCGGGTGCCCCAACCCACCGGCATTGACCCGCCGGCCCATAGCGGGCATCCACGACGGGCAGTACGCTGCACAACAAGGATGTGTTCTGGGCGATTTCGGGGGCTTTGCACTCGGCGCCGACGATGCGCGGCTCCGTTCACGGGGGAGCACATGACGACCCGCGGGAGGCCAACCGTGACGCGACAAGAGGCGACACAGCGCACCGTCACGACCCCGGACGGCCGGCACCTCGCGGTGGAGACCTCGGGCGCACCGGACGGGCCGGCGGTCTTCCTGCTGCACGGCACCCCCGGCAGCCGCAGCGGCCCCCGACCCCGCGGCATCGTCGTCTACCGCCTCGGCGTGCACCTCGTCTGCTACGACCGCCCCGGGTACGGCGACTCCGACCGGCACGAGGGTCGACGGGTGGCCGACGCCGCCGCCGACGTGGCGGCGATCGCCGACGACCTCGGCATCGACCGGTTCGCCGTGGTGGGCCGATCCGGTGGCGGACCACATGCCCTGGCCTGCGCCGCGCTGCTGCCGGACCGGGTCACCAGGGCCGCCGTGCTGGTGGGGCTCGCCCCGGCCGGCGCACCCGACCTCGACTGGTACGCGGGCATGGCGGAATCGAACATCGAGGACTACGGGCAGGCCGACGAGGACCTGGCCGAGCTGACGCTCAACCTGAAGGTTCGCGCGGACGAGGCCCGCCGGGACCCGATGACGCTACTGGACTTCCTCCGCCCCCAACTGCCCGACGAGGACATCCGGGTCGTCGACGACGTGGCGATCCGCCGACTGCTGACCGACATGTACTCCGAGGCGCTGCGCCACGGCCCCGAGGGATGGATCGACGACGTCCTGGCGATCCGGCGCGGCTGGGGGTTCGACCTGGACGCCATCCGTGCGGAGGTCCGTCTCTGGCACGGCGAGCAGGACCGCTTCTCCCCGGTGGAGCACTCCCACTGGCTCGCCTCGCGGATCCCACGCGCCGAGGTGCAGGTGCAGCCCGGCGCCGCGCACTTCGGGGCCGTGGAAATCCTCCCGCAGACCCTGGCCTGGCTGGCCACGCCGGACCTCGCGACCAGCCCGCACCTCTGAACGCCCGGCCGGGCGGGCCCGGACATCGGACCCGCCCGCCGAACGACCCGATCAGATGGTGTGCGGGTCGATCACCCGGACCACGAACCGCCGTTCGCGCAGGGTCCGCACGGTGGGGTGCTCCACACCGATCACCTCGGCCAGCCGGTCCGCCACCACGCCGACGTCCTCGGTGGCCGGGCCGTCCCCGGCCCGCCGCGCCACCAGGGCGAGATCGCCGAGGCAGCGCAGCGTGTCCGGGTGGTCCGCACCGATCACCGTGGCCAGCCGGCCGGCGGCCTCCCGCAACCGGTCCCGCGCCGACTCCCAGTCACCCTCCTCGGCGAGGCACACCGCCTGGTTGACCTCCGCCGCAAGGGTGTGCGGATGGTCCGGGCCGAGCACCTTGCGCAACTCGCCGACCGCCCGGGCCGCCGAGGCGAGCGCGTCCGACCTGCGGCCCAGCGCACGCTCCGCCGCGGAGATGTTGCTCACGGTCGCCAGCACGTGCGGGTGCTCCGGGCCGAGCCGGAGCTGCTCCTCGAACGCCACGCGCACGGCGTTCATCTCGGCCAGCGCCCGAGCCGCGTCACCCACCGCCAACAGGTTCGCCGCGCGACTCGACCGGCACGCCACCGTGTCCGGGTTGTCCGGACCGAAGCGTTCGTCGAGTTCGCGGTAGGCCGTCTCGAACATCGGTGCCGCCTCGCTGCCCCGACCGGAGCTGCGCATCGACACCGCCAGGTTGACCTGGGCGGCTAGACTCTGGCCGTCATCCGGGCCGAGCACCTCGCAGTACGTGTCGTACACCGTGCGCAGCAGCGTGGCCGACCTCTCGTACTCGCCGGCTTCCCGCAGGTCACTGCCCAACCGCAGGGCGGAGACGAGGGTGTACGGATGGGTGGGGCCGAGCACCAGCCGCCGCCGCTGGTGCACCTCGTCGTCCCACCGGCGGGCCGACCGGTAGTCACCGACCAGCCGGTACGAGACGGCGAGGTTGTTGGCCGCGCTCAACGTCCGGGGATGGTCCTCGCCGAACACCTGCAACCACGACGCGTAGGTGGACCGGTCCCGTTCCAGGGCCTCGGCGTAGCGGCCGAGCGCCCGCAGGTCACCACCGAGGCTGCCGGCCGTCATCAGGCTGTGCGGGTGCAGCGGGCCCAGCAGCCGACGCTGCTCGGCCAGCACCGCCTCGTCCAGGTCCCGGGCCTCGTTGAACCGGCCCAGGCTGCGCAGGATGTTCGCCCGGTTGAACCGCAGGTGCAGCAACTGTCGGTGCAGCGCCGACGCCTCGACCTCGTCGCGCGTGTCGCCGAGCCGGGCGCTCCAGGTGTCGTCCACCTCCTGGCTGAACCCGTCGGCCTGGTTCAGGCCGCCGCGCTGCCACAGGTAACGGACCCGGTCGATCAGCAGTTGGCACACCGACTCGTCGGGGCAGGTCAACGCCTCGGAGACCTCCAGGTGCGGCCAGAGCATGCGCAACCGGGCCCAGGTGGTCGGGTCGTCCACGTCGCCCCGGGGCCGGGACGCGGCCAGCACCAGGTGCACCTGGTGTCGGGCGGCGGTGATCTCGTCCTCGGTCATCCGGTCGCGGACCACCGCCTGCAACAGCCGGTGCACCTGGACGCGACCGCCCTGGACGTCGAGTTTGAGCAGCGCCAGGCGGTTGATCTGCTGGACCAGGGCGCCGCGCACGAGCCGCTCCGACACCGACGGGTCGAACGGGACCAGGGCCGCCGCCATCTCGTCGCTGTAGATGAGTTCGAGGGCGATCTCCGGGGCCAGCACCGAACAGAGCTGCAACAGCCGGTACGCGGCGGGCGCCTGTTCGAGCAGCCGGTTCAGTGACAGGTCCCAGGTTGCCTCCACGGAGAGGGCGCTGGGGCCGTGCCGCTCGATCTGCCGCAGGTAGTCACCGACCGACGTGCCGGTGTCGGCCAGCCAGGCGCCCGCCGCGGCCACCGCGATCGGCAGGTCACCGAGCGCCTCGGCCACCCGGTCGGCCTCCTCGGCGCTGATCGTGGGCACCCGCTGGGCGAGGTGCGCCACGCTCTCGGTGCGGTCGAAGACGTCCACCTGGATCGGGTTCGCCCGGTCACCCCAGGCGCGGTTGCGGGAGGTCAGCAGGACGTGCCCGGGGCCCTGCGGCAGGAAGGGCTCGATCTGGTCGAGCTCCTCGGCGTTGTCCAGCACGACAAGCCACCGCTCGTACGGCTCACCACGGCCGAGCACCTGCAGCACCGACCGGACCGTGTCGGGCAGGGTGGGGCCGACGAGGATGCCGAGGCGACCGGCGAGGTCGGCGAGAGCGCTGTCGACGAACTGCGGCGGGTCCGCCACGATCCACCACACCACGTCGTACGCGGCCTTGAACCGGTGCACGTACTCCAGGGCCACCTGCGTCTTTCCGACGCCGCCCATGCCCTGCAGGGCGACCGGCAGCACCACCGCGCTGCCCCCGCTCTGCAACTGCGCGCGCAGCCGCGCCAGGTCGTCCTCCCGGCCGGTGAACCGGGCGTTCCGGTTGGGCGCGTTGAAGATCAACGGCTCGGTGCCGGGGAAACGGGTCGCCCCACCGGCCGGCCCGTCCGCCGACGACGGCACCGGCCGGCCGACCAGCCGCAACACCCGCTCCACGGCGGTCGCGGCGCTCACGTTGACCAGGTTGGTGGAGCTCTGCGACGGGAACTCCGCCAGCGGGCGCAGGTCAGCGACGTAGACGGCCAGGGCCGTGGAGCCGGTGCTCGTGTCGCGGTCGGGCAGACCGCCCGACGGCGTCGCCACGTAGGCCGGCGAGACCACCGTCAGCGTGCGCGGGGCCGGCGTACCGGCGGACCCGACGGCGGCGGTGGGCTCCACCACCCGCAGCCCCGCCGAGCTGAGCACCCGCTCCAGCCACTCGGCCCAGATGGCGTCCTCCGGCGCGTACCGGAGCACGATCTGGTCGTCGATCGCCTCGGTGCGGCGGCGGAACCGGGCCTTGCCCCGCTCCCGCACCGACTCGTCCATCACCGGCAGCGCGGTCACCGCCCCGTCGGTGAGGATCCCCGTCAACGTCTCGAACGCGGCCAGCAGCGACGTCGGTGAGCCCGGCGGATCGCCGAACGTGGCGAGGGTCTCCTCGTACGCGTAGAACGGTCGGTACGGGACCTCCACCGCGGCCCAGTAGCGCCGCCGTTCCGCCTCGGTCATGCCCGCCGGCAGGCCGGCGAAGCGGCGCATGGCCAGCAGGCGACCCGCCTCGGCCCGCTCCTTCTCCGCCTGGTCGACCCGCATCGGCACCGGCAGCACCCGGATGTCGCGCCGCCGGTACCGGTCCCGGACCGAGTGCGCCACCCGGGCCGCGCCGTCGATGCCCTGGTCGCTGAGGGTGAAGCAGTCGACAAGGGTGTCCGGCAGGTGCAGGGTGCAGATGTCGGCGACGTCGCTCAACCCCGTCCGACTGTCGATCAGGGTGAAGTCGTACTGGCGTTTCATGTCCGCCCGCAGCGCCTCGAAGAACTGCGCCCCGCCCAGCCGGTTGTAGAAGTTGTCCCAGTCCAGGCCGCTCACTGACACGGCGTAGTCGCTGTTCTGCCGGCCGGCGGAGAGGAAGTCGAGGCCACCACCGTCGGGGAAGGTCCACCGCAGCGAGAAGGCGTGCCGCCCCACCCGGGCGTACTGCTCCATCCAGCGGTCCGGCCGGTCGTTGACCCGGGTGGTCTCCCACTCGTAGTCGCGGATCATGTCGATCACGCCGCTGGTGCCCTGGATCGCCTCGGCGTCGAGGAACGGGTGGAAGAAGCGGTGCAGACCCGGCGACTCGAGGTCCCAGTCGGCGACGAGCACCCGCCGGCCGCTGGCCGCCAGGATCCAGGCGACGTTGGCCAGCGCCATCGTCCGGCCCGTTCCACCCTTGAACGAGTAGAAGGTGACGACCTGGCCTTCGCGATCGTTGTTCATCGGTCTTCTCCGTGGGGACGCGGTGGGGCCGGATCATCAGGCGGGGACGCGGAGTCGGTCGACACGATCGAGCCGGCCGCGGGCAGGCCGTCACGCAGACGCGGCACCGGCTCCGGCGGTGGTTCGAAGGGGACGACCGGGCCGTGCTTGAGGAACTGCCGGCGCGCCTCGGTGACCAACGCCGGCATCAGGTCGACGAACTCCGGCATGCTGCACGCGCGCTTCACCTGGGGCAGACCGGCGTCCTGCAGGAGCTGGGTCACCTCGGTGGCCCAGTGGGTGGCGTCCTGCGTGTCGTCGTCGTCGGTGACCACCAGCGGAACGACCCACTCGCGCAGGCCGCGCACCATCCGGGCGAGGACCTTGGCCGCGTCCGGGGCCGCCGCGATCCACGGGTCGACGAGCAGCACCGCGGGCCGCCGATCGAGCAGCGCCGAGGCCTGCGCGAAGTCCTCCGTCCGGGCCGACAGCCCGAGCCGCTCGGCGGTGCTGGCCGCGTACTCGGCGGCGGGCAGCTGCTGGCTGCGCCCGTACGGCCGCCAGAGCCGGCCGCTGGCGGCGTAGCCGGCGGGGTCGCGATCGGTCGGCAGCCGGTCCCGGGTCGGGGCCAGGACGGCGACGACGAAGTCCGGGTCGGTCGGCGCCGGGCGGACCACCTCGTCCAGGCCGGGCGCTCGGGACGGGCCCATCGGTCGCCGCTCGGCGGTGTGCACGATCCGGCTCGCCAGCCGGCTCAGCAGCAGCTCGTACTGGGTCCGGTAGGAGGCCAGCATGCAGAACGCGCGCAGGCCGTCGGCGGCGTACTCCGGGACGTCGCGGCCCAGGTCGAGGGCGCCGTCCAGCTCCGGGTGGGCCTCCCACGGGGGGAACGGGATCCACAGCACCGGGGTGAGGTGCCCGGCGGTGAGCCGGGCCGGGCCGGCGGCGGCCAGCCGGGCCCGGAAGGACTCCTGCTCCCCCAGTGCCCAGGGACGGCTGAAGTAGCCGGGTGAGTAGAGCGGGACGAAGACCTCGGCGTCACCGAGCGCGTCGGCGAGCGCGGCCTTCCAGTCGGCGCCCAACGGGATGTGCTGGTCGAAGAAGCCGATCCGCATCCCGGCGACCGGTCGCGCCTGACGCCGCACCTCGTCGGTCAGATCGGCGAAGAACTGGCCGACCCAGACGTCGGCGTCGGCCCGGGCGCCCGGCGGGGGCGCCGAGTGGGCGTAGCTCAGGAAGAAGTACGTCCCGCGCGCCCCCGACCGACGCCGGTCCGTCGGCGGGCTCACGACGGCTCCTCGGCGAACCGGTTGCACAGCTCGTCCACGCTCGCCGGCACCCAGGGTTCGACCAGGTAGGACCGGTGGATGGCGACGATCCGCTGCGCGAGCCGCCAGACCACCGCCCGGTACGCGTTCTCCCACTGCATGGTCAGCAAGCCATAGACCCCGTCCCGCTGGTAGTGCACCGCGATGTCGGGATCCGGCATCGCGGTCGGGGAGAAGCGCTGGATGTCGCGGAGCACCCGAGGCAGTGCCGTGCCGTTGGTCGGCGACCAGGTGACCGGCACGATCGCCGTCTCGTGCACCGACGCGGAGCTGTGTCGCGGGGTGATCCGCCGGCGGGAGAACGCGTCCCACTCCCGGCCGCACCACTCGCTGCCGAGCAGCGCGCTGGACACCAGCGGAACGAAGACCTGGCAGGTGCCGGCGGCCTGGAGCAGCTCCGGGCTCCAGCGTTCGCCACCGGCGATGGAGGTGTCCAGGAAGCCGGCGTCCACTCCGGTCACCGGGCCGACCAGCTCGCTGACGTGGACGGAGAGGTCTTCGAAGAAACGGGAGACGTATTCGGCGGGTTTGCCGGTGGCCCGGCCGACCGGCGCCCGCGAATAGCTGATGAAGAAGAGCGGGGCGCGCGCTCCGGAGGGTGCGTCCACTGTGCTCACCGCTGCCCCTCCGCCCTCCCCACGCGGCCGGAACATCAGCGTAGTCCCCGCGTCAACGCCGCGCCGCCAACCGGTTCGCGGCGAACCAGGCAGTCGCGAAGTCGACAGCGGCCCGCGCCGGCAGCAGACGGGCGTCGGCCCGTCCCACCCGACCGTGGCGCACCAACGGCGTCTCGTCGAGCGCGGCACCCACCTTCGGGAAGTCCCGGTCGTCCAGGTCGAGCGCCCGGAAGTCGAGGCGGACCCGCCGCCCGTCGACGAGCCGGAAACAGCGGTAGTCGCGCTCGGGCGGCGGCACCGGCAGCCGGTACTCGGCCAGGTGCAGGGCACTGCACGCCTCGTAGCCGAGGCCGAGCAGCAGGATCTGCCCGTCCGCCGCGTAGAGGCCGCCAACCGGTGAGCGTTCCCCCAGGTGGCAGGTGAGGTCATGACCGTCGGTGAGCTGCCGGGCCCGGGGGCCGAGCGCGGCGAACGAGGTCTGCGGATGGTCGCTGCGCACCGCCCCGGGGGTGCACCGGACGTACTCGGCGAGCACACCCATCCGTTGCGAGGGGGTGCTGCGCCGGTCCCAGCCCGGCAGCGCCGCCTCATACCGCTCGCGCTGCGCCCGGTCCATGCCGGCGGTGGCCGCCAGGTGGGCGCGGGAGGTGGTCGAGTTGCCGTCGGTCTGGGTGGGCACCAGCAGGGTCCCGGCCGGGCCGAGGACGTCGCGCAGCGCGCCGGCGAGGGTCGCGGGGCCGTGCTCCAGCGGGCCCACCCGCCGCAGGCCACAGTGCACCAGCAGGCACACCCCCGGGCGTACGCCCAGCGCCCGCAGGTCGTCGGCGAGGCGGGAGCGGCCCAGGCGGGGCGGTGGCTGCTCATCCGGACCCGACACGGGTCTCCTCCAGCGCGTGGCGCAGCTGGCCGACGAACCGCTCGCCCGCCGCTGTGAGCGACCGGCTGGCCAGCAGCGCCTCGACGCCGTCCCGGGTCCACGCCCGGAAGTGGGCCGCCTGCGCCGACGCGTCCGGATCGTCGGTGTCCGCCCGGGACCGCCAGACCTGGGTGACGGCGAGGTGGGCGTACACGCCCTGCAGGACGCCCTCAGGTGGTCGCGGGTCAGGGCGCCAGGGCACCCGGATCCGGTTGCCCTGGCCAGGTTCGACCAGGTCGTACAGGTCGAGCACCGCGCCCAGCTTCGCGTGCTGCCACTCGTGCACGAGCAGCACCGCCATCGTCTCCGGGTCGGGATGCGGGGTGACGGCGACCGCGCCGAACGCGTGCCGGGCGGTCGCGCTGCGCAGTGGTCGCGCCGGGTCGGGGGCCAACGGAACGACGGCCCGCAGGCCGCCGTCGAGCGCCGCCGCGTGCGCCGGCACGTCCCGCTGCACGACCCGCCAGGCGTCGGTCAGGGTACGGCCCAACGCCCGCGCGGCCGGAGCCTCGAGGCGGGGTTCCACCGGCTGGCCGTAGCAGTCGCGGTACGGGTCGCCGTCCTCGATGAGCAACCGGCCGCCGGGCACCGGCACGTCGCGGGTCGGCAGCCAACCGGTCGACGGCGGCGCCAGCGGATCGAGGGACACCGTCCGCTCGACCGACCCGATCCGGGCCCGGAACTCGCCGGGCCCGACGGTCACCTCGGCGCTCTTCCCCGGGCCGGGTAGCACCAGGTCACCGAGCGTGGGCACCGTGATCGCGCCGGCCCGCAGCGGGACGCGCACCGTGGCCGGCACGCCGGCCCGCAGGGCCGCGGCGACGGCGAGGGCCGGCAGTGGGTCGAGTGCCGCGCCGAGGCCCGGCAGGGCCGCCGGGTCGAGGCGGTGCACGAGCGCGGGCCGGACGAAGGGGTGTGCCAGGACCGCCTGGACGGCGTCCGGGGCCGCCTGGTCGAGGTGGACGAGCAGGTCCCAGGCGGCACTGCTGCCGAACCGGTCCCGGCAGGCCGCCAACAGCGCCCGGGTGATGGAGAGCTGGGTGGCGGCGAGCAGCGCGAGCGTCGACGTCGACCCGTGCCCGGTGGCCAGGTCGTCGAGCAACTCGTCGACGGGCGCGGTGGCGGACCATTCGCCCGACGCGGGCGGGGTGGGCGGCGGGTAGGCGTCCACCGCGTCGATCAGGCCGAGCAGGTCGGGGCAGTACACCGAGGGGTTGTCGAAGCCGGAGCCGGTGCGCCAGCGGTGGGCGTACAGGCCGCCGCCGCACCTGTCGACCACCGGGCAGGCACGGCAGGTCGCGCAGAGCCCGTCCACGCCGTCCTGCCGGACCGCGACCCCGGGGTGCCGCACGACCTCGTCCACCGGGTGGTCGAACACGTCGAGCCCGGTGCCGGCCGCGCCGTGGTACGCGGTCTTCAGCGAGTCGACCTGCTCCCAGGCGCCGTCGGTCTCGATGACCAGCACGTCGGCCGGCGCGAGACCGAACGCCTCGGTGCCTCCGCCGCCCGGGCGCAGCGCCTCGAACATGCGGATCGACACCGGCCGCCCGTCGTCCACCCACCGTCGGTGGATCCGCCCCAGCCACCGCGCGTACGGGGTGGGGTCGGACCCGGGGCGAAGCGGGGGGTGGTCCCAGGTGGCGTGTGGCAGCAGCAGGTCGACACGGGGCGGGCGCTCGGCCAGCAGCGCCTCGTACACCCGGTCGGGATCGTTGCGGACGTCGACGGTGCAGAGGATGCCGGCGTAGCTGGCGCGGTGTTCCGGCCGCCGGAGCAGGGCCAGTGCCCGCCGGACCTGGTCGTGGCTGCTGCCACCGTGGGCGAAGACCCGGTGCCGGTCGTTGGCGGCACGGTCACCGTCGAAGGACACCCCGACCCGCACGTCGTACTCGACGAAGAGCCGGCACAGCTCCTCGTCGAGCAGCACCCCGTTGGTCTGCAGGCGCAGGTCCAGCCGGGCCCAGGGGGTGATGGCCGCGCGCAGCTCGGCCAGCACCTCCCGCAACCCGGCGGCGCCCAACAGCAGCGGCTCACCCCCGTGGAGCACCACGTGCACGACCGGCACCCCGTGCTCGCGGGCGTGCTCGGCGATGCGCCGCGCGGCTCGCCGGACCGTGGCCGGCGGCATTCGCGCCGGGCGGCCACGCCAGGTCTGGTCGGCGTGCTGGTAGATGTAGCAGTGGTCGCAGCTGAGGTCACACCGGCTGTGCACCTTCAGCACGAACTGGCTGATCCGCCGGCATGATCCGCCCACTCCGGGTGGACCGCACCGGCAGACCATCACTCAGATGGACGAGTTGAAGGCGGCGACGGCGACGACACCGGACGGCACGGAACCGGTCGTGACGACGCGCCGGCGCACCGCCTCAACCAGATCGGCGTGCTCGACAGTGATCCGTTCCAGCGGGGTGTGCAGGCTACGGGTGAGATCGTCTAGGTCGGGACGGGTGGGGCGGGCGGGGGCATGGTCCACAATGAGTCTCCGGGGGCCCGGGGCGCTGGGAGCGCGAGCGGCGGCTGTGGCTCGAACGGCTCTGGTCCGTGACCAGGATAGACAAATATCGACCCAGTGTCACCGTCGGTACCACCGCCGGCACGGCGAGTGGCAGACCACGGTGGACGAAGGAGGAGCTCACATGTGCCGGAGCATCAAGACGCTGCGTGAACCGTTCACCCCGCAGGTGACCGACGCGGATGTCGAGGCGGCGGCGTTGCAGTACGTCCGGAAGATCTCTGGCTTCCGGGCGCCCGCCGCGCACAACGCCGCCGCGTTCGACGCCGCGGTGGCCGCCGTGGCCGGGGCGACGCGCACCCTGCTCGACCAACTCGTGGTGCGGGGCGCCGGAGCGGGCGTCACCGACCGGTCGGCCCCCGCCGCCAACTGATCGCCGCCCACCGGCACGGCACCCGGCCGGGCCTGACCCTGGGCAGGGTCAGGCCGCGGCGAGTGCCGGGGCGACGGTGTCCGGCGCCCAGCGCGAACGGTGACACTGCGACCAGCCCCGGCATCCCGGGTCACCCAGCGAGCAGAGCCGCATCTTGCTGAGCACCTCACCGTCGTCGGTGTCCCGCACGTCGAAGTGCACCGGACGGACCGTGCCGTCCGGGGCGACGAGCAGGTGCCGGCCCGCGTCGAGCGTGTCGTCGCGCAACAGGCAGTTGCGGCCCAGCAGTCGGGCCAGCGCGGCGATGCCCGCGTGCTCCGAGAGCTGCTCGGGCACCCCGTAGCAGTCCACCACCGTCGCGAACTCGCCCGGCGCCTGCCAGACGTCACACACCACCGCGTACGTCGGCAACCGCGCCGGGTCGGCCACCGCCAACGGCATCACCACCCGGCCAAGCGCCTCGGCCAGCGCCGGGTAGACCTCCACGGGCTGAGCCCCGTCGATTCTCCAGTTCCACAGCTCGGTCATTCCGCCTCCTCGCTGCGTTCGTCCCCACCGGCCTCCGGATCGGGCCTTACTCACGATGGTGGGGGGCATTTGACCCCAGCCGGGGGCAAGTTACCGGTCTGTGACCATTCCGGGCAAAATTTCCCTGAGCGGCATTGCTCGGAGTAGCGGGAAGGTGACAGTTTATCGGGTATGGTGCGCCATCCGTACCACCGCCGCCGCGTGTCCCCCGCCGGGCAACAGCACCCCGGTCAGCGCAGCACGACCAGGTGCTCCCCCCGGGGCAGCAGCTCACCCACCACGGGAGCGCCGGGCACCTCACCGGCGACCAGCAGGCCACCCGAGGTCTGCGCGTCGGCCAGCAGCAGCCGCTCCGCCTCGTCCGCCGCACCGAAGTCGGTCCACGGGGTCACCCAGTCCAGGTTCCGCCGGCTGCCGCCGCTGACGAACCCGTCGCGCAGCGCCTCGCGCGCACCGGCCAGATAGGGCACCCGGGCGGTGTCGATGGCCACCGTGAGCCGGCTGGCCCGGGCCAGCTTCGAGGCGTGCCCGAGCAGCCCGAACCCGGTCACGTCGGTGCCGCAGCGGATACCGGCGGCGACCGCCGCGCGGGCCGCATCCCGGTTGAGCGCGGCCATCGTGGCCACCGCCTCCGGGAAGCTCTCCCCGGTCGCCTTGTGCCGGGTGTTCAGCACACCCACCCCGAGCGGCTTGGTCAGCGACAACGGCACCCCGGCCCGCCCGGCGTCGAGGGTGATCAGCTCCTCCGGCCGGACCGTGCCGGTGACCGCGAGACCGTACTTCGGGCCGTCGTCGTCCACGCTGTGCCCGCCGGCCAGGTGACAGCCGGCCTCCCGCGCCACGTCCTGGCCGCCGCGCAGCACCTCACGGGCCAACTCCAACGGGAGCACGTCACGCGGCCAGCAGAGCAGGTTGAGCGCGACCAGCGGGGTGCCGCCCATCGCGTACACGTCGGAGAGCGCGTTGGCCGCGGCGATCCGACCCCAGTCGTACGCGTCGTCGACCACCGGGGTGAAGAAGTCGGCGGTGCTGACGAGGCCGGTCCGCTCATCCAGGCGCACCACCGCCGCGTCGTCGCCGTGGTCCAACCCGACCAGCAACTCGGCGGTGCCGGTCGCCGGACCGAGACCGGCCACCATGATCTCCAGCTCACCCGGGGGAATCTTGCAGGCGCAGCCACCGCCGCGGGCGTACATGGTCAACCGTACGGGTTCGGTCATCCCCCCATGATCTCGACAAGGCGCCACGATCGCCACCGGCACCACCCAGCCGGTGACCAAAATCGGACGCCCGAGAACGATCGTGACCGGTGTTACCGCTCCGTGACCCGCTGGGTTGCGTTCTGCCACATCACGCCGCCTACAGTGGCCGCACCGGGGGTCAACCGACCCCGCTCCGGGAGACGACAGGGACGGTGAACGACGTGACGACGGGCGAACCGCTCATCGTGCTGGACGCGGTCAACAAGTGGTTCGGGCCGCTGCACGTGCTGGACGACGTCTCGCTGTCGGTGGGTCGCGGCGAGGTGGTCGTGGTGATCGGCCCGTCCGGCTCCGGCAAGTCGACGCTGTGCCGCACGATCAACCGACTGGAACCGATCAACTCGGGCACCATCACCTTCGACGGTCAGCCGCTGCCGGCCGAGGGCAAGCCCCTCGCGAAGCTGCGCAGCGAGGTGGGCATGGTGTTCCAGTCCTTCAACCTCTTCGCCCACAAGACCATCCTGGAGAACGTCACCCTCGGCCCGATCAAGGTCCGCAAGGAGAAGCCGGCCGCCGCGCGCGAGCGGGGCCTGGCCCTGCTCGACCGGGTCGGCATCGCCAACCAGGCGGACAAGTTCCCGGCCCAACTCTCCGGCGGTCAGCAGCAGCGGGCGGCCATCGCCCGGGCGCTGGCCATGCAGCCCAAGGCGATGCTCTTCGACGAGCCGACGAGCGCCCTGGACCCGGAGATGGTCGGCGAGGTGCTCGACGTGATGACCTCACTGGCTGGCGACGGCATGACGATGGTCGTGGTGACCCACGAGATGGGCTTCGCGCGGCACGCGGCGAACCGGGTCATCTTCATGGCCGATGGCAGGCTTGTCGAGGACGCGTCCCCGGCCGAGTTCTTCGAGAACCCGCGCAGCGACCGGGCCAAGGACTTCCTCTCCAAGATCCTCACGCACTAGGCGTCCGTAGTGGAGTTCGCCGCACC
The DNA here is from genome assembly GCF_054462275.1 of Micromonospora sp. SD19. NCBI lineage: Bacteria > Bacillati > Actinomycetota > Actinomycetes > Micromonosporales > Micromonosporaceae > Micromonospora > Micromonospora sp. SD19. Next base: position 299,826 of record NZ_JBTLMN010000003.1, on the reverse strand, counting down.
TCGGTGGGCTCCGTTGAAGAAGGAGAAGAGTATGCGTATCACGCGCGTTGCGGCAGTCGCCGCGGTCGCCGCTCTGGCCATCACCATGACCGCGTGCGGCGGCGATGAGGGCAGCGGCAGCAGCAGCTCGGGCGCCAAGGGCATCGTCGGCAAGGCGGAGAGCCAGAAGAAGCTCGTGATCGGCGTCAAGGCCGACCAGCCGGGCCTGGGTCTGCAGACCGGCAGCCAGTACGAGGGCTTCGACATCGAGATCGGCAAGATCGTCGCCAAGGGTCTCGGGGTCGACGCGGCCAACATCGAGTGGAAGACGACGGTCACCTCGAACCGGGAGCCGTTCATCCAGCAGGGCACCGTCGACCTGGTGGTGGCGACCTACACCATCAACGACGACCGCAAGCAGAAGGTCAGCTTCGCCGGCCCGTACTACGTCGCCGGTCAGGACCTGCTGGTCAAGGCCGACTCGACGCTCACCGGCCCGGAAGGGCTCGATGGCAAGAAGGTCTGCTCGGTCTCGGCGTCCACCCCGGCCAAGCGGATCCAGTCGGACTACCCGAAGGCCAAGCTGCAGCAGTTCGACGCGTACTCGAAGTGCCTGCCGCTGCTGGAGAACGGCCAGGTCGACGCCGTCACCACCGACGACATCATCCTCGCCGGGTACGCCGCCCAGTCGCAGTACGCCGGCAAGTTCAAGGTGGTCGGCAAGACCTTCTCCAGCGAGCCGTACGGCATCGGGCTGAAGAAGGACGACAAGGACGGCTGCGAGAAGGTCAACGAGATCCTGAAGGCCGCCGCCGCCGACGGCACCTACAAGGCCGCCTGGGACGCCACGCTGGGCAAGAGCGGCAAGGCCGCGCCCGAGCTGGACATCACCAAGCTGACCAACTGCGGCAGCGTCTGACCGGTCCCGGGGGCCGGCACCTGATCGAGGGTGCCGGCCCTCGGCCCGTCACGACGCCGACGACCTGACCACGGGAGCCGACGCATGCACGTATTCGCTGATCCGACGAACTTCGACGCCTACCTGTCGGGCTTTATCTGGATCCTCAAGCTGACCGGCGCGTCGGCGGTACTCGCGCTGGTGCTCGGCGTGCTGCTCGCCGCGATGCGGGTCTCGCCGGTGCCCGTGCTGCGCGGCTTCGGGGCGGCCTGGGTCAACACCTTCCGCAACACGCCGCTCACCCTGGTCGTCTTCTTCTGCTACTTCGGCCTCTACTCAACCCTCGGCCTGAACCTCTCCGACGACCTGAACCTGAACAACTACTGGCTCGGGGTCGTCGGCCTGTCCGCGTACACGGGCGCCTTCGTCTGTGAGGCGCTGCGGTCCGGAGTCAACACCGTGCCCGCCGGGCAGGCCGAGGCAGCCCGAGCCATCGGCCTCACCTTCGCCCAGACCCTGCGGATCGTGGTACTGCCCCAGGCGACGCGCTCGGTGATCGCGCCGCTGGGCAGCATCCTGATCGCGCTGTGCAAGAACGCCACGATCGTCGGCACGATCGGGTTGATGGAGTCCTCCAACGTGATGAAGGACCTCATCAACGACAACGGCGACGCGGTCATCATGATCTTCCTGGTCTTCGCCGGCACGTTCGCCGCGTTCCTGATCCCCACCGGCTACTTCTTCGGCTGGCTGGCCAACCGACTGGCGGTGAAGCGCTAATGAGCAGCAACCCGGTCCTCTTCGACCACCCAGGCCCGCGAGCGCGGATCCGCAACGCGGTGCTGACCGTCATCTTCGGGGTCGCCCTAGTCGGGCTGCTCTGGTGGGTCTACGCGAAGTTCGACGAGGCCGGACAGTGGGAGGGGTGGCTCTGGAAGCCCTTCACCGAGGCCGCCACGTGGACCCAGTTCATCGGGCCCGGCCTGCGCGCCACGCTCTGGGCGGCTGCGGTCGGCATGACGCTGTCGTTGGCGTTCGGCATCATCTTCGCTGTCGGCCGGCTCTCCGAGCGCCACTGGATCAGCATCCCGGCCGGCGCCGTCGTCGAGTTCTTCCGAGCCGTGCCACTGCTCATCATGATCTTCTTCATCTTCTACGGTGTGCCCTTCCTCATCCAGGGGCCGGTGTCGGCGTTCTGGGCCGTGGTGGTCGGGCTGACCCTCTACAACGGCTCGGTGCTCGCGGAGGCGTTCCGGGCCGGAATCCGCTCGCTGCCCGGTGGTCAGTCCGAGGCCGCGTACGCGATCGGCATGCGCAAGAGCCAGGTCATGCAGCTGATCCTCGTCCCGCAGGCCGCTCGAGCCATGCTGCCGGTCATCGTCAGCCAGCTCGTGGTGCTGCTCAAGGACACCGCGCTCGGCTACATCGTCGCCTACCCGGAGCTGCTCCAGCGCGGGGTCAACGACCTCGCTGCGAACAATGGCAACATCGTCGCCGCGGCAATCGTGGTGGCCGCGATCTACATCGTGATCAACTCGCTGCTCACCGCACTGGCCAACTGGCTGGATCGACGCAGCCAGCGGCGCGGGTTCCGCACACAGCGGCGGGTGGCCACCGGCGTTCCTCCAGCCGGCGGGATCGCTGTCGTTGAGCCGCAGGGCTGACGGCCGCATCAGCTTCGTACCGGGAACCGGCACGACACCGAGCCAGGCAAGCAACGATGACATGTCGACGGGTGGGTGTCATAGCCACCCGCCTGCGGTGTCAACGTAGGCCAGCGGGCAATCTTGGTGATCCGGGCTAACGGCGGACCCCGGGGACTTAGATCTGGCCGGGGGCGGTCAGATCTTCGTCGATCCGCATACAAGGTCGCTACGGAACAAGCCTCAGGAACTGACTGGAGCGCAAGATCGGGATCCGCGGATATTAACAATGCCGTCGTGCCCGACACGATCCTCGACTTCGCGCCCGCAGAGACGCAGCCCTGAGACTCCTTTGACCCAGCATGACGCCGAGCCCGCTTCCTGCGGGCCCGGCGTCTACCGGCAGTTGAAGTCGCTAAGAATCAGGAGAGTCAAAGACAGAGGCGGCGTCTGTCGGCAGCACCTTCTGTTCCGCCTTCATTCCACGACTCAACGGCGAATAGCTCAGACTTTGACCATCCACCGGTCCACGACCCAGGCCCCTTCGTGGCACATCGCGCTGGAGTCGACGCCGCCCCATGCTAGAGAGCCGGCCGAAGTGTAAGTGTTGCCGGAATTCTCTTCGCATTGCGCGTAGACCCGATAAGTCCCACTCGTGCAGTACCCTCTGGCCTCCCTGGAACCCACGACACGGCTATAGCAGCTAACTGCCGCAGCGGAAAGGGCTGCGTCCTGCGCAGAGGCAGGGGATGAAATCGCCACGGTCGCAGCACCAGAAGCAGTTAGCACCAAAATCGAAAGGAGGGAAACTCGGCTCTTCCGCATCTCTACGTCAACCTCGCATCATTCTTGGATTCTACGGACCAGCACACGGTCACACTTCAATAAAACTGCACGGGATCAAGCGAAATAAATGGAACTTAGTTAACTGAACTGGATCCAACGCTCAACTACCCACGCGCTTTCATGGCAGGTTGCAGTGGTGGTACCGCTGTAAGTCCACCGGCCGTAAGCCGGATAGGTACTTCCCGAATTCTCCTCGCACGTAGCAACGATTCGATACTGCGTCGCAGCTGTGAAGTTGCATCTTCCAACGGCGTACCTATCACCGGAGATCCAGGTTTCACAATCAGCAGCAGCACGGACAGGCGTCGGTTGACCTACCACCGCGATACCCGAAACAACAACCGAAGCAATCGGAAGCACAAGAAGGAACTGCTTGAATCTCGCTCCAATACGCACGCGCAATCAACTCCCCAGAAGACCAGCGACTCGAACATTTCTAGACCGTCAGAGAATAGGCAGCGTTACACCATTCACGGCTCCTCTTCTACACAAATCCCACGAGCTGGGGATTCAGCCGTGTGAGCAAGATCAACATAGCAAACGTGTCGATGCATGTCAAGGTATCAATAGAAGTCGGGGAGCAGCCGAGCCATCCTATGCAAGTAAACGATAGGTGTCAGCAGCTGCCAGACATGCCTGGTGGGCCTCGAATGCGGCTAGCCTTCTGGATTTCGCCCGCACCCCGGCCGCGAACATGGCACGGTTACACTGCACGCCCATCCTGCCCCGCCTACAACAGGCCGGTGCCGACCTGCGAGCCTTCCGATCTGGTCCACGAAGCGAGTCCAGCACCATCACCGTGGCGTTCAAACCAAAGAATAGCCAGCTCATTGGCATGCAGCAGCAGTCAAAGGCCCACGACGGGCCGCGGACCAGCGATAAACGCGAAAAACCCCCGCTCAAGACGGCATTCGAGGCGCTGGGGAACATCGATCTTAACCCGTGGTGCATCAGCAAGATAGGCCCCGCCGCACTCGTCCCGCTCCATACAGAACACGACCGCACCACATGATCTACAAGGGGTCATAAAATCGTGGCACGTAATGGCTCACCGAGTCAGTCTAGCCATCGAACTCGCCTCTGGCGGGTCTGCACAGCCCGGCCTAAGTTCAATGCCGTAGGCCAAGCCAGATTCCTAGGATCGGGCTTAGCTCGTCAGCGGGCGATCTCGGTGACCCGGGACTCGCGGACCACGGTTACCCGGATCTGACCCGGGTAGGTCAGCTCCTCCTCGATCTGCTTGGCCACGTCGCGGGCCAGCACGGCCGCCCCGATGTCGTCCACATCGTCCGGCTTGACCATCACCCGGATCTCCCGGCCGGCCTGCATGGCGAAGACCTTGTCCACGCCGGGCTTGCCGGCGGCGATCTCCTCGATCCGCTCCAGCCGCTTGACGTACGCCTCCAGGCTCTCCCGGCGCGCGCCCGGCCGACCACCGGAGCAGGCGTCGGAGGCCTGGGTGAGCACTGCCTCGATGGTCTGCGGCGGCACCTCGTTGTGGTGCGCCTCGATGGCGTGCACCACGTCCTCGTGCTCGCCGTACTTGCGGGCGAGGTCAGCGCCGATGATGGCGTGGCTGCCCTCCACCTCGTGGGTGAGCGCCTTGCCGATGTCGTGCAGGAACGCCGACCGCTTGATGATGGGGACGTCCAACCGCAGTTCGGCGGCCATGATGCCGGCGATGTGGGCGGTCTCGACCAGGTGCTTGAGCACGTTCTGCCCGTACGAGGTGCGGTAGCGCAGCCGACCGAGCAGGGAGACCAGCTCCGGGTGGATCTCGGTGATGCCGACCTCGACCAGGGCGTCCTCGGCGGCACGCAGGCAGAGCTGCTCCACCTCCTGCCGGGCCAGGTCGTAGACCTCCTCGATCCGGTGCGGGTGGATGCGCCCGTCCAGGACCAGCTTCTCCAGGGTCACCCGGCCCACCTCCCGACGGACCGGGTCGAAGCAGGAGAGCAGCACCGCCTCGGGGGTGTCGTCGATGATCAGGTTGACGCCGGTCACCGACTCGAAGGCGCGGATGTTGCGCCCCTCCCGGCCGATGATCCGCCCCTTCATCTCGTCACCGGGCAGGTGCAGAACGCTGACCACGCTCTCCGCGGTCTGCTCGCTGGCGACCCGCTGGATCGCGTCCACCACGATGTGTCGGGCCCGCTGCTCGGCCGTGTTGCGCGCGTCGGACTCGATGTCCCGCACGAGCAACGCCGCCTCCCGCTTGGCCTGGGTCTCGATGGCGTCGATCAGCTCCAGCCGCGCGGATTCGGCGGTGAGCCCGGCGACACGTTCCAACTCCCGGCGGCGCAGCTCCTCCGACTCGGCCAGCTCGGCCTCCCGCTGGGCGAGCGCGGCCTCCCGGGCGGCGAGGGCGGCCTTCGCGGCGGTGAGCTGCCGCTCCCGCTCGGCGAACCGCTCCACCTCTTCGGTGTGCATCCGCTCCCGCTCGTCCATCCGGGCGGCCCGGCGTTCCACCTCGGCGGCCTGCTCCCGGGTGGTGGCGGCGAGCACCGCCACCTCCCGCTCGCCGCTGCGCCGGGCCGTTGTGCGCAACTGCTCGGCGTCCGCCTCGGCCTGCTTGTGGGCGCGCTCCAGAACGGTGTCCGCCTCGGCTCGGGCGTCGTCGAGGACCCGACGCGCCTCGGCGCGGGCCGCCTTCGCCTCGGCCTTCGCCGCCGCCGCCTCGGTGCGGGCCGCGGCGGCCGCTGACTTCGCCACGTCGATCGTGCTGTTCGCCTGGTCCGCCGCGGTCCGCAGGGCAGCGAGGGACTGCTCCTGCCGGTCCTTCTCGGCGATGAAGGCGGGGTCCTCCGGGGCCGGCGCGGCGCCCATCCGGCGCAGTGTCCGGATGCCGACCAGCACGGCCCCGATCACCACCACCGCGAGGACGAGGACGGCCGCGAGGAGCACGACGTCGAAGGCGTTCATGCCGGGACCCCGTCGGGTCTACCGATGAACCTGTGCCGCCGCCCCGCCATGGCCGCCTCCCCTAACGTCGAGACCGCAGCGACCGTGCCGAGGGCACACTCCTGCGGCTGTGGACGCCCGACCGGAGCGGCTGGCCGTGGATAGCTTTCTCCGCCGGCGGTGCCCGCAGGCAGCGTCGGCGACCGGGTGCAGTTGTCGCAGCGATCCGGACCGGCCTGTCCGGAACTGCTGCCAAAGGCCGCGGAGTCGGCCAAAGTGATGCTGTTCTGTTACGCGATCTATGTTGTGCGCTTAGCCTGCGCTGGTCGGGCAATGTGAGCCTGTATGGCGAGGCTAGGTCGCCGGGGGTGCTCTGGTCAAGGACTCATGATCAAACCCCCCGAACGGAGAGAAGTCGTACCGTCACCACGCGCTGACATCGCGCCGGACAGGAGAGGACAAACTCCGCGAGGTGCACCGCCCGCCGGACACGTCGGGCCTGCTCAGCGCCGTCCAGCCGGCTCTCAGACAAGGCCGACGACCCTGCCAGGTGTGACCCATCCGTCTCATCACACGTCAGCTGGCTCCCACCGCCACCGCTGCCGTGACCAAGGCCGCGTTGTCCGCGGCCGGTGAGCCGTCCGGTAGGCACACCGTGTCCTCAAGGCCGATCCGGGTGGCCAGGCCCCGGCGTACCGCCTCGGCGAGGACCGGCCAGGTCGCCGGCCCCTCGGCGTGCAGCAGCACCGACGGCGCGTCCGCCGGCAGCGCGGCGAGGATCCGGGCGGCGTCGGCCAACGCGACCGCCACGTCCTCAGCCATGCACTCGACCAGCAACCGCCCGGCCGGCACCCGCCACCTGCGGTACGCCGCGACCGCGTCAAGCGTCCACAGCCCTGCCTCGACGAGCACACCGCGCTCGTGCAGGGCGGCCGCGACCGCCTCGGCGCCGGGCTCGTGCGCGTTCACCGAGGCGAAGTCGGGCAGCACCTGCCAGGCCCGGACGGCGGCCACCCGCGCAGCCGGATCCGGCGAGATCCAGGCCCCGGTGCTCACCCCGACCGGCAGCCCCGGCCGGGCGGCACGGATCGCGGTCAGCGCGTCGGCGATCACCGCCGGCCGCAGCGACTCGGCACCAGCCTCGTCCCGGGGATGGACGTGCACGGCCGCGACGCCGAGCGCCGCGCAGCGGGTCGCATCGGTGGCCAGCTCCGCCGCCGTCAGCGGCACCGCCGGATGGGCCCGTCGGTCACGCCCGCCGTTCAGACATGCCTTCAACATCAGGCCCGCACCCCCATCGGGAGTCGCAGCGGACCGCCGAGCGGGCCGCTCACTCGGCCAGCCGGTTGTCGCGCTCCAACTCGCCCTCGGCGTCGGCTAGCGCGTCGGCGTCGATCTGCTCGGCGAACTCGGCCGCCTCGGCGCTCTGCGCGGCGAGCGCGTCCTTCACCGCCCGGATGGCCACACCAGGCGGGTAGCCCTTGCGGGCCAGCATGCCCACCAGCCGGCGGAAGACCGCGTCCGGCTCGCCCCGGGCGGTGCGCAGCTTGCGCTCCACGAGACTGCGGGCGGTGTCCGCCTCGGTCTCCTCGTCCAGCTCGCCCAGCGCCTCGGTGGCCACCTCGCCGTCCACACCCTTGCGGCGCAGCTCGTTGGCGAGCGCCCGGCGAGCGAGGCCCCGCCCGGCGTGCCGGCTGGACACCCACGCCCTCGCGAACGCGGCGTCATCGATGATGCCGACCTCGTCGTACCGGTCGAGGACCTCTGCCGAGACCTCCTCGGAGATGCCCCGCTTGGCCAGCGCCCCGGCCAGCTCGGCCCGGGTACGGGGCCGGACGGCCAGCTGGCGCAGGCAGATCTCACGGGCCACCTCGGACTCGTCCCGGGGAGGAGCCGGAGACTCGACGGCGTCGGCCTCCCCGGAACCACCCCGGCGGCCTCGCCGAGGGCGGGGCGGGTCGGTGGCGTCGCCCGTACGAGGCGGACTGGCATCCCAGCCCCGCCCCGTACGAGCGCGTCGTCCTGCCACGGGTCAGCGACCGGTCAGAAGTCGACCGGCGGCAGCTCCGGGCCACCGGCGGCGTCACCCGCGCCGACCCCGACGCCGAGCTTCTCCAGGATCTTCTTCTCGATCTCGGCGGCCACGTCCGGGTTTTCCTTCAGGAACTCCCGGGCCTTCTCCTTGCCCTGGCCGAGCTGGTCGCCGTCGTACGTGTACCACGCTCCGGACTTGCGGATGATCGCCTGCTCCACGCCGACGTCGATCAGCGAGCCCTCCCGCGAGATGCCCTTGCCGTACATGATGTCGAACTCGGCCTGCTTGAACGGCGCGGCGACCTTGTTCTTCACGACCTTGACCCGGGTGCGGTTACCGACCACGTCGGTGCCGTCCTTGAGGCTCTCGATGCGTCGCACGTCGAGCCGGACCGAGGCGTAGAACTTCAGCGCCCGACCACCGGTGGTGGTCTCCGGGCTGCCGAACATCACGCCGATCTTTTCCCGCAGCTGGTTGATGAAGATCGCCGTGGTGCCGGTGTTGCTGAGCACACCGGTGATCTTCCGGAGCGCCTGGCTCATCAGCCGGGCCTGGAGGCCCACGTGGCTGTCGCCCATCTCGCCCTCGATCTCGGCACGGGGCACCAGGGCCGCCACCGAGTCGATCACGATGATGTCCAGAGCGCCGGAGCGGATCAGCATGTCCGCGATCTCCAGCGCCTGCTCGCCGGTGTCCGGCTGGGAGACCAGCATCGCGTCGGTGTCGACGCCGAGGGCCTTCGCGTACTCCGGGTCGAGCGCGTGCTCGGCGTCGATGAAGGCGGCGATCCCGCCGTTGCGCTGGGCGTTGGCCACCGCGTGCAGTGCCACGGTGGTCTTACCGCTGGACTCGGGACCGTAGACCTCGACCACCCGGCCACGCGGCAGACCACCCACGCCGAGCGCCACGTCGAGCGCGATGGAGCCGGTCGGGATCACGGCGGTCTGGATGACCGGCCGCTCCCCCAGCCGCATCACCGAGCCCTTGCCGAATTGCTTGTCAATCTGAGCGAGAGCAAGGTCGAGTGCCTTCTCCCGGTCAGGCCCTGCTGCCATGGTTGCCACCCCTGCCTTCGCCGGCGTCTTTGCTGAGCTTCGCGTCACGCGGACACGCTAGGCGCTAGGTCCGACAGAAAACCAGCCGACGGGCCGCGAGCTGTGGACGAGCACCCCGCTGTGGACAATAGCCGAACAGGTGTACGACTCGACAAGCGACACGCGGAACCGGCGAAAAGGCTGCTCAGCGTAGTCGAGCGGGCACCCGGTCGGGGTAGGCGGCGCAGACCGCCCGCCACACCACGTGCGTCTGCTCCCCCGCCGCCAGGGCCTGCTCGATGGTCCGTCCGCCGAGCTGGGACAGCACCTGATCGCGGGCGATGCTGGCCGCGTAGCCGGGCCCGAACGCCTCGTCCAGCCGCGTCCAGAAGTCGGTCAGCCGCACAGTTATCAGCCCTCCTCGTCCGGTGCCCCGGTCGGCACCGGGCGCAACGCTAGCGCCACCAGGGGCGCCACCGCGACCGCCGCGAGCAGGGTGAGCACGGGATATCCGGCGAACTGCATGACAAACCCGCTGACCACGGCCGCGCCGGCCCCGGCCAGTCCCATGATCAGGTCGGAGAGCCCCTGGACGCTCGGCCGCACCTCGGCCGCCACCGACTCGGACAGCAGGGTCGAGCCGGCCACCATCGTCCCCGACCAGCCCAGCCCGAGCAGGACCAGACCGACCGAGAGCCGAGGTGTGTGGTGCCCGGCGGTGCCGGCGACCGCGCAGGCGGCCAGCAGCAGCCCGACCCCACCGAGGATCACCGCCCGTCGACCGAGCCGGTCGGTGAGCCAACCGACCACCGGGGAGAACGCGTACATGCCGGCGATGTGCAGGCTCAGCACGATGCCGACCAGCCGCAACACGTCGGCGTCGGCGTGCGACTCACCGAGCCGGACCGGCGTCATCGCCATCACCGCCACCATCACCAGGTGACCCACCGCGACGGCGGCGATGCCGAGTCGGGCGGCGGGCTGTCCGCGTACCACCGACCAGGCCGCCCGCATCCCGGCGGCGCGTGGCGCGCGCACCCCGACCGGCGCGGCGGCCGGCCGCCCGGCACCACCCGCCGCCGGCGCCTCGGCCGCCACCGCGGTCGCCGTCGCATCGGCGGTCGGCGGCAGATCGGCGGCAGGTGCGTCGGCCGCCGCGAGCCGGCGCGCGGTGAGCAGCGGGTCGGGCCGGAGCAACCCGAGGAGTACGACGGCAGCCAGCACGAAGGCGACCGCGCTGAACGCGAACGGGCCGGCCAGCGGGGGCAGCCCCCAGCCGGTGGTGACCCGGTCGGCCAGCGCGGCGAAGTTCGGCGCGGCCACCGCACCGATGGTGGTGGCCCAGACGATCAGGGACAGCTGCCGCCCCCGGCGGGCCGGCTCGGCGAGGTCCACGGCCGTGTACCGGGCCTGCAGGTTCGCGGCGGTGCCCCCGCCGAAGAGCAGCATGCCGAGGAAGAGCAGCGGCACCCAGCGGGTGGCAGCGGCCAGCACCACCAGCACGCCGCCGACGGCGCCGACCGCGTACGCCAGCGCCAGACCCGGCCGGCGACCGTGCCGCGCCATGATCCGGGTGACCGGGACGGCGAGCAGCGCGGCACCGACCACCCCGGCGCTCTGCGCGACACCGGCCACCGCGGTCCCGGCGATCCGGGCCGCGAGCAGCGCGCCCACGGCGATGCCGATGGTCACGCCGATCCCGCCGATGATCTGGGTGGTGAAGAGCAGCCGCAGGGTACGCCGCTGGATCGACGCGACGTCGGGTCGGACGCCGGTACGCGGTGCGGTCAGGTCGGTCGCCATCGGCGCTCCTGTCGGAAGGGGTGAACTCATCCTCGCGCACCCGCACCGACCAGCGGCAGTGGGTTTTGCCACCAGCCGAACCGGTCGCCCCGCCCGGCCCTCCCGGTACGCCCCCTTCACCCCTGCGATCGTGGTGTCTCCGGTGGACCGGGCAGCAGGGATGCCAGCCGACGGATCCGGGTCAGGGTGAGCGCGGCGACGGCCGCACTGACGGCGGCGACCACGCCGAAGATCACCGCGAAGCCCTCGTTGTCGGCGGCGAGCAGAGCGAGCAGGATCAGCCCCAGGGCGGTGACCAGGACGGACAGCAGCGCCGCCCAGGTGGCCCGCCGCTGTCCGGCGAGATAGCCGGGCAGGTCGGCCCGCACCGCGTCGTCCTCGGGCACGGCGCCGGTGCGCACTGCCTGGCGCAGCGGGTACCCCTCGGGATCCTGCCGAGCCTCGCCCACCACGCGCTGCGCCAGATAGATCGAGGGGCCGATCCAGACGGCGTTCAGGGCGGCGCCCAGCACGGCTTCGTCAAGTGCTTCCTGTCGGTCGAAGAGCCAGCGCATCGGCAGCCCGATGAGCACCGTCATCGGCACCCAGTACACGGCCATGAGCTGCAAGCCGGTCGCCCGCGCGAAGAACCGCCTCCCTCTCCCGCGACGCCCGGCGGCCGCGGTGGCGCGACGCTCCTCGTTGTCAACGTCCATCGACATCCGTTACCCGCGCACACGACCCGGGACACACTGTCGACCGTGGACAGCTTCCGTTCCGTGCGAACGGAAACTGTCCACGATCTGGACGGCGCACGGTCGGGTCAGCCCGCCATCACCCGCTGGTGCAGCGCGGAGACCGCCGAACGCGCCGCCACGAACGCGCCGTGCTGCCAGGCCACCTCGTGGCTGAGCCAGTCCCCGGCGAAGTAGACCCGTCCGGCCGGCTGGAGCAGCAGGTTGTAGCCGGCCGTGCCGTACCGGGGTGAGGTCCAGGCGCCCTCGATGTAGCGGGTCCGGTCCCAGGCGTGGGAGTACGAGGTGACCAGCTCACTGCGGTACTTGTCGCCGTGGATCTTCACACCCTGGCTGACCGCGCGCTCGGCGCGCTGCTCCGGGGTCAGCCCGCTGTACGCCCTGGCGTTCGCCCCGGTGTTGTAGTAGCCGACGACCAGGCCGCGCTTGCCGTGGAAGCCGTACGACGGGTACCAGATGTGCGACAGGTCCAGGTCGGTCTCGGTGATGCCGCCGTAGATCCGCTGATCGGTCTCCCACCAGCGGCTGCGGTACTCCAGGCCGATCTTGCCGGAGGCGGTGACCGGGAAGTCGGCCAGGGCCGCGGTCACCGCCGTGCCGAGATTGTGCGGCACCCGGGCCATCAGGTGCGGCGGCAGCGCGGCCACGCAGTAGTCGGCGGTGATCTGCGACTGCCGGCCATGCTGTCGGTAGGTCACCTCGACCCGGCTGCCCCGGTCGGTCACCGCTGTCACCTCGGCGTCGAGTCGGATCCGGTGCGCGCCCACCGCCCGGGCCAGGGCTCGGGGGATCTGGTCCATCCCACCGACCGGTTGGAACATCAGCATCGCCTGGTCGTAGCCGAACTCGAAGGAGAAGTACCGGCCGATGTTGCTGGCGAACACGTCGGAGAGCGCCGGCGGCGTGCCGAGCGGGGTCCCCACGTCGTTGCCCGCACCCGGGTACGCGGAGAAGCCCCGACGGCTCGTCCCGGTGTACGCCCAGTCGCTGCCCCGTCCGCCGATCGCGCCGAAGCTCTGCAGGAACGACAACAGCCGCTCGCGGTCCTCCGTGCTGAGTCGGGCGTCCAACGCGCCCTGGTCGGTGGCCTTCGCCAGCAACTCCGAGACGTAGCCGTACACGTCGGCCTTGGCGGTGCGGTACCGGACCGGCGCGGTCATCCCGGCGGACTCGTTGTAGATCCAGGCGTCGGCGTTCTGGTTGGTGAAGACCTCGACGGGTACGCCCAGTTCCCGGCAGTAGTCCATGGTGACCATCCACTGTGCGATCCGCCCCGGGCCGGCGTTGAAGTAGACGCCGTCGGAGAAGCCGGCCCGCTGCGTGCGTCCGTCCAGGTCGGTCTCGACGTCGCCGCCCCGGATGGTCAGGTTCCGACCACCGACGCGGTGCCGCGCCTCCAGGATGGTGCAGTGGTAACCGGCCTTGCCCAACTCGTACGCGGTGGTCAGCCCGGCGATGCCGCCGCCGAGCACGACCACGCTGGCGCCGGACCGCCCGGTGAGGGTGAAGTCGGACCGCTCCGGAGGCCGGAACGCCGGGGTGACCGACGCCGCCGCGCTGGGGGCCAGCCCCATGGCACCCATCGTGGCGAGCATCGCTCCGGCCCCACCGCTGATCCCGACCGAGCGCAGGAACCCACGCCGGCTGACCATCGACTGCGTCTGATCGCTCATAACGGCCTCCCCTACAAGATCGACTCGCATGAGTCTGCAGAGACGCTGTTACGTGGATCGCGCGACGCCGTTTCCGGTAGGTATCAGCCTCACTCGATGACAGGGGATGGCCGTCACTCGTCCGGCCGTCGCGGGGGTGTCTTCAGCAACGTCACGACGAACGGTTGACCCGCCGTCCGGCGCTGGCGCGGGACACGACGGTGAGGTCGGCGACCAGACCCTCGTACGCCTTGTCCTGGTCGTCGGCCCGCAGCACGGCGGACGGATGGATGGTGGCCAGCAGTCGGGTGGGCGGTGCGTCGGCCCGCTTTCCGGCGTTGTCCACCGGCACCTGTGCGAAGTCCGCTGGGTGTTGGGCCGACTCCGGCCAGGGCAGCAGCTCGCCCCGCTGCCGGGTGACCCGGAAGGACGGGCCGAGCAGCGCCTTGGCGGCGGTCGCGCCGAGCACCACCACGAACTCCGGACGCAGCCGGGCGAACTCGGCGACCAACCACGGTCGGCAGGCGGTGATGTGCACCTGGTCCGGGGTCTGGTGGATCCGCCGCTTGCCGCGCAGTTCAAAACGGAAGTGCTTCACGGCGTTGGTCAGGTAGAGCTGGCCCGGGTCCAGCCCGGCGTCGTCGACCGCGCGGCGCAACAGGCGTCCGGCCGGGCCGACGAAGGGCAGCCCTTTCAGGTCCTCCATGTCGCCGGGCTGCTCGCCGACCAGCACCACGCGGGCGCTCTCGTCACCCCGGCCGAAGACCGTCTGGGAGGCGTCCCGGTACAGCTCGCAGCCCCGACAGCCGCCGGCGGCGGTGCGCAGGTCGTCGATGGTGTCGGCGTCGGGCGGGATGAACCGCTGGGCGCCCGGAGCGTTCCCGGTCTGCTCGGCCATGCCGACTGTTATATACCCGTTCGGTGCCCGCCGCCGGATACGCCGCAGCGCACCCCGGCCGCGTCAGGTCAGTACCCGTTACCGCCCCCGTCGCCGCCGGACGCGATCGCGATCAGCACAATGATGATGATGATGATCGCCACCGCGATGGCGATCCAGATCCCCTTACGAGCCCCACCAGAAGCCATATCCCCACACCTCCGGGCGCCCGCATACCCGTCCCCGCCGCCCCGAATCCTCGCGATCTCGCACTTTCTGTCCCGACCAAAGCCAAGACATCGGGCATTTCACCAACAGAACCTGCAAGATCGCGGAAGGGGTGGGGTCAGGTGGGGAAACCTGGGGGGTGGGGTGGGTTGACGGCTTGGGCCAGGGCTGCGGCCAGGGGGGCCAGGTCGGTGGGGTCCAGGGGGCTGACGGTGATGCGCAGGGCGGGCGGGGCGGCGATCCGGTAGAGAGCGCCCGGAGCCACCGCCCACCCGGCGTCGCGGAGCGCGGTCACCGCGCTGGTCTCGTCCGCGACCGGCAGCCAGACGTTGATGCCGCTGCGGCCGTGCGCGGTCAGGCCGTGCGCGGCCAGCGCCGCGAGCAGCCCTTCGCGCCGCTGCTCGTAGCTCTGCGCCGCCCGCCGCACCAACTCGGTGACCGCCGGGTCCCGCCACAGGGCGAGCACCAGACGTTGCAGCACTGTGGAGACCCAGCCGGCGCCGACCCGGGTACGGCCGCTCACCCTGGCCACCGTCGTCTCGTCACCGACAAGCACCGCCATCCGCAGGTCCGGGCCGAAGGGCTTGCTCACCGAACGGAGGAAGGCCCAACTCGCTGTCGCACCGGCGAGCGGATGCAGGGGTACGCGGGCCAGTTCGGCAGCGTGATCGTCCTCGATCAGCAGCAGGTCCGACCGGCCGGCGAGCAGTGCCCGCAGCGCCTCGGCGCGGGCCGCCGACACGGCGGCGCCGGTGGGATTCTGCGCCCGGCTGGTGACGATCAGCGCCCGCGCTCCGGCGGCGAGCGCCGCGGCCACCCCGGCGACCAGTGGCCCCTCGTCATCCAGCGGTACGCCGATCGGGCGCAACCCGAGCGCGGCGACCAGGTCGAGCAGGTTGGCCCACCCCGGGTCCTCGACCGCCACCGCGTCGCCGGGGCGCAGGTGCGCGCCGAGCAGCCGCTCGATGCCGTCCAACGCCCCGCCGGTGAGAGTCAACTCCCCGGCCGGTACG
Organism: Micromonospora sp. SD19; assembly: GCF_054462275.1. Classification (NCBI taxonomy): domain Bacteria; kingdom Bacillati; phylum Actinomycetota; class Actinomycetes; order Micromonosporales; family Micromonosporaceae; genus Micromonospora; species Micromonospora sp. SD19. The sequence continues at coordinate 284,183 of NZ_JBTLMN010000003.1, read as the reverse complement.
CCGTCGGCGCGCAGCCTGGCCCGGGCCGCCTCGGCCAGTTCGGGCAGCACCCCGGCATCGGAGTAGCCGACCGGCGGGCCGCCGTCGGTGGCGAGCGCCGCCAGGTGCGGGCCCAGCGGGGGAAGCAGTCGCAGGTCGGGTTCACCCCGGGACAGGTCCCGGGCGCCGGGCAACGGTGGGGGGCGCAGCGCGGAGCGACGGGCGGCCACCGGCGGGCGGGGGCGTACCCGGGTGCCGTGCCGACCGGCGGTGGCGAGCAGCCCGCGCTGGCGTAGCTCCTGGTAGGCGCGGGCGACGGTGGCGGGGCTGACCCCCAACTGCTCGGCGAGCGCCCGCACCGGCGGCAGGGCCGCCCCCGGTGGCAGGGCACCGGCACGGATGCCCGACTCGATGCTGGCCGAAATCTCGACGGCTGTCGTACCGGTGGGCTGATAGTGTGCTGACACAAATAGGAGATTGTACTAGAACAAAGGGGCGCGCATGTATCCACCCACCGCCCGGACCACACCCCACCGTTCCCGCGACAAGATGAGCTACGACACTGCCGCCGCCCACGCCGTGCTCGACGAGGCCTACGACTGCGCGCTCAGCTTCACCGTCGACGGCCAACCCCGGGTGCTGCCCACCCTGCACGTCCGCATCGGCGACACGCTCTACCTGCACGGCTCCACCGGCAGTCGGCCACTGCTCGCCGCCCGCGGCGACGACGGGCTGCCCGTCTGCGTCGCGGTGACGCTGCTCGACGGGCTGGTCTACGCCCGCTCCCAGTTCCACCACAGCGCCAACTACCGTTCGGTCGTCGCGCACGGCACCGCCCGACTCGTCACCGACGAGCGGGAGAAGCTCGCCATGCTCACCGCGCTGGTGGAGAAGGTCGGCGCGGGACGCAGCGCGGCCACCCGTCCGCCCAGCCGTCGCGAGCTGGCCGAGACCGCCGTCCTGGCGCTGCCGCTGCGGGAGGTGTCCGTCCGGGCCCGCACCGGCGGGGTCCGCGAGGACGAGGACGACCTGCACCTGCCGCACTGGGCCGGCGTGCTGCCGCTGCGACTGACCGCCGGGGCACCGGAGCCGGACGCCGGGGTCACCGCGCCGCTGCCGGCGTACCTGCGGACGGCCCGCACACCGTGGCACGAGCCGGTCCCGCTGCGCGGCGAACACGTCCTGCTGGAACCGCTGGAGTTGGCGCACACCGACGACCTGCACGCCGCCACCGCCGACGACGAGGTGTGGCGGCACCTCACCGTCGCGCCACCCACCGCCCCCGCCGAGACCGCGGAGGTGATCGGCGCCGCCCTGGCCGCCCAGCACCGGGGCGAGCGGGTGGCCTGGGTGCAGCGGTGCGCGGCGACCGGGGCGGTGGTGGGCAGCACCTCCTACTACGACATCGACCCGCAGCGGCGGGCGGTGGCGATCGGGCACACCTTCCTCGGCCGGCAGTGGTGGCGTACCGGCATCAACACCGAGGCGAAGCTGCTCCTGCTCGGCCGCGCCTTCGACGACCTGGGCGCGGTACGGGTCGCGTGGCACACCGACATCCGCAACGTTCGCTCCCAGGCGGCCATCGAACGGCTCGGCGCGACCCGGGAAGGGGTGCTGCGGATGCACCGCCAACGACCGGACGGCTCCTGGCGGGACACCGTGCAGTACGCGATGACCGTCGACGAGTGGCCGAACGCACAGGTCAGGCTGCGAGAAAGACTTCTGCGGACGGCACCGGTGGCGTGATGATGGCGAGCGTGCTGGGGATCACCGACATCTGGACGTACGTGCTGGGCACCGTGGCCATCATCCTGCTGCCCGGTCCGAACTCACTCTTCGTGCTCTCCACCGCCGCCAAACGGGGCGTCGCGGTCGGCTACCGGGCCGCCGGTGGCGTGTTCGTCGGCGACGGGGTGCTGATGTTCCTCTCCGCCGCCGGGGTGGCGTCGCTGCTCAAGGCGTACCCACCGCTGTTCATGGTGATCAAGTACGCCGGTGCCGCGTACCTCGGTTATGTCGGGGTGACCATGCTGCTCGGCGCCGCGCGGCGCTGGCGCGACCGCAACGACCCGAGCACGCCGCGGCTCATCGACGCCGCGGAGCCGGCGGCGATGCGCAGCCCGTTCCGCAAGGCGCTGGTGATCAGCCTGCTGAACCCGAAGGCGATCCTGTTCTTCATCTCGTTCTTCATCCAGTTCGTCGACCCCGGCTACGCCTGGCCGGCGCTGTCGTTCCTGCTCCTCGGCCTGATCGCCACGGCGACCAGCGCGCTCTACCTGACCGCGTTGATCTTCGCGGGCACCTTCCTGGCCGCCCAGTTCCGCCAACGTCGCCGCCTGGCGGCCGGCGGCACCACCGCCGTGGCCGCCCTCTTCCTGGCCTTCAGCCTCAAGCTGGCCACCGCCACCGCCGGCTGACCCGCCCTCCCACGCTCCCGCCCGCGATCTTGCGCTTTCGGTCGTCGACATGCCCGCTTCAGGGATATTTGTCGCCGCAGAAACTGCAAGATCGCGGGAGGGCTGACGGTCAGGTGCCGTCGCCGCCGGAGCCGCCGCCGCCCACTCCGGCGCCGCCGGCGGTGCCGCCGAGGCCGTAGCCGGGTCGGACCGGCTCGTCGGGATGGCGGCTGACGTGGGCTGACCCCGCGATCTGGGCGGACCAGTCCGCGTGCGCGGCAGCGGCGGCGTGCCTGTTGATCGCCTGGCGGAGCCAGCCGTCCACGGTGGCGACCCAGTCCCGCCGGTCGGCGCCCTCGTGCCAGATCCGGAACCGGCTGATGCTCTGGTGGGTGATTCCGGCCAGGGCCAGCCGGCGATCCATCCAGAGGATCACCTCAAGCCCGGCAGAGTTGGTCACGAAGATCAGCTCCAGTTCGGTGATCGGGCCGGCGTAGAGCGGCCCCACCCAGTAGCCCCAGCGCTGGTGCAACGGCAGGGTGTGCTCCACCCCCGGCAACCCGCCCTGCTGCAACCCGGCCTGGCGGATCATGAAGCCGAGCGTGTCCAACGCCGCCAGCACGTGCTGCTGGGTGGGGATCGGGTGCACGAAGACCGGCACCATGGCCCCCTGGTCGCGGTCGGGGTCGAGCGACACCTCGGTCCGCAGGCCCATCCGCAGGCTCAGCAGCGGCACCCCGCCGAAGATGGTCACCGGCGTCTCCCAGGGCAGCGGGAACGCGAAGTCGACAGCCCGCCGCCGACCGGCCGGTACGACGAACCGGCCGGCGATGGGCACCTGGTGGAACTGCATGAGCCGCCGCGGCGCCGCCGGGTCGTCCGGTTCGACGGTGGTGACCAGGCCGAGCCGGATGTGGCGGACGAGCACGTCGTCCGGACCGGCGGCGAGAGTCACCCGGCCGGGCAGGCGCAGGCCCGGCCGGGTGCTCGGATTGGGGAGAGTGGTCTGCACGGAGAGCCCGGTCCCACCGGACTCCGGTGACACTCCCGTCAAGCGCACCGCACCCTCCACGCCAGGCCGAGGTGACCTCGCCCCTCGCGAGGTCACCTCAACTGTCGCGGACCCGGTGCGCGGTCACCCCGACTTTCGCGGATCCGACACGCGGTCACCCGACTTCGACGGAACGTGACCACCCATCCGGTTTCACCGCATCCGGCGCCCGCGCGGCACCGTGTCGGTCTCGTCGTCGAACTCCCCGATGACCTCCTCCAGGAGGTCCTCCAGGGCGACGAAGCCGATCGGCCGGGCCGGTCCGCCGCCGTTGCGCACCAGCGCGAGCTGCGACTGCCGGGCCCGCATCGCCGCCACGGCCTCGGTGACCGTGGACGTCGCGGGCAGGGTGAACGCCGGCGTCATCAGCTCCCCGGCGGTGGCGGCCCGGCCGGTGGTGACCACCCGTACCGCCTCCCGGACGTGCACGAGGCCGCACACGTCGCCCGCCTCGTCGAGCACCGCGAGCCGGGATCGGCCGCTGTCCCGGCTGACCTGTTCGATCCGCCCGGCCGGGTCGTCCCGGCGGACGGTGACCATGGTGGCGAACGGTTCCATCACCTGCGCCACCGAGGTGCCCTGCAACTCCAGCATGCTGGTCAGCAGTTGGTGCTGCTCGGCGCCGAGCAGCCCGTGCTCACGGGACTGCTCCAGCAGGATCCGCAGCTCGTCCGGGCCGTGCACCTGGGCGAGTTGGTCCTGCTGGTTGACGCCGAACAGCCGCAGGATCGCGTTGGCCAGGGCGTTCAGCGCGGAGAGCACCGGCCGGGAGACCCGGGCGAAGGCGCGGAACGGCAACGCGAGCAGCGTCGCCGACCGCTCGGCGTCGGTGATCGCCCACGACTTCGGGGCCATCTCCCCCACCACCAGGTGCAGGAAGGTCACCAACCCGAGGGCGAAGACCAGGGCGACCACGTGACTTGCCGCGTCGGGCAGCCCCACCGCGTGCAGCAGCGGGCTGATCAGGTGCTCGATCGCCGGCTCAGCCAGCGCGCCCAGCCCCAGGGTGCACAGGGTGATGCCCAGCTGCGCCCCGGCCAGCATCAGGGACAGCTCGCGGACCCCGTCGAGCGCGGCTCGGGCCGCCCGCCCACCGTTCGCCGCCGCCTGTTCCAGGCGGTAGCGCTTGCTGGCCACCAGGGCGAACTCGGCGGCCACGAAGAACCCGTTCAGCGCCAGCAGGATCACCGAGCTGAACAGGGCGATTCCGGGGCTCATCGGCGCTGTCCTTCATTCGCGACTGCGGGGCTCGCAAGCTCACTCCTCGCGCTCATGCGGTCACCTCGGGTTTGGTGAGCTGCAACCGCACCGAGTCGGCCACGTGCCGGTCCACCGCCAGCACCTCGACCAGTGCCCGGGGCTCCGCCTCGTTCTCCTCACCGTCCGCCCCCTCGGGTTGCAGGCTGATCTCCAGCCGGTCACCGACCTCCGGCACCCGGCCCAGCTCCCGCATCACCAACCCGGACAGGGTGTCGTACTCCGGGGCCTCGGGCAGGGCGATGCCGGTGCTGTCGGCGACCTCGTCGATCCGCCAACGGGCCGGCACCACCCAGGACCCGTCGTCCTGGCGGGCCGGTGCCCGCTCCGGTGGGTCGTCCTCGTCGCGGATCGGGCCGACCAGTTCCTCGGCGATGTCCTCCAGCGTGATGACACCGGCGAAACCGCCGTACTCGTCGACCACGCAGGCCATCTGCCGGTGCCCGGACCGTAGGCGGTCGAGCACCGTGGGCAGGGGCAACGTCTCCGGTACGAGCAGCGGCGGCCCGGCCACCGCGCTCACCGGGGTGGTGGCCCGCTCCCCCGGGGGTACGCCGAGCACGTCGGCGATGCCGACGATGCCGAGCAGGTCGTCGACGCCCTCCGCACCGCGTACCGGGAACCGGGAGTGACCGGTGTCCAGCAGCTCGACCACCCGGCTCACCGGTTCGTGCGCCCGGACGGTGTGCACGTCCACGCGGGGCACCATGGCCTCGCCGGCGGTCAGTTCGCGGAAGTCCAGACCTCGGTCGAGCAGCGTGGACATCTCGGCGTCGAGGCTGCCCTCCTCGCGGGACTCGGCGATGATCTGTTCCAGGTCGGCCGGGGTGGCGCCGCTGGGCAGCTCCTCGATCGGCTCGATGCCGATCCGGCGCAGCAGGCGTACCGATGCCCGGTCGAAGAGGTGGATCAGCGGCCCGGCGACGGCCAGGTAGATCAGGGTGGAGCGGCTCAGCGCCCGGGCCAGTTGCTCGGCCCGCGCGATGGCCAGGTTCTTCGGGGCCAGCTCGCCGAGGACCATCTGCACGATGGTGGCGATGACCAGGGCCAACGCCACCGAGAGCGGCAGGCTGACCGCCTCGCTGACGCCCGCCACGCCGAGCAGGTCGGCGAGACCACCACCCAGGTACGGTTCGGCGACGTAGCCGACCAGCAGCGCGGTGACGGTGATGCCGAGTTGGGCGCCGGAGAGCATGAAGGAGAGCCGGCTGGTGACGGTCAGGGCCCGGGCGGCGGACTGATCGCCGTCATCGGCGAGCTGGCGCAGCTTGCCCCGGTCCACGGCGACGTAGCCGAACTCCTGCGCCACGAAGTAGCCGGTGGCGGCAGTGAGAATGATGATCAGTAGGAGACCAACGACGATCAACACGGGTCGCTCAGGGCTCCCGGGGTCGTCGGTACGGGGATATGCCGGGCACGACCCGGCTGGCTACTGCTGCCCTCCTGGGCAGAAGAGTCGATCATCCCTGCATTTTATCGGCGCTGGCTGTGACTCCGCTGGGGGTGGGCCGAAGGAGCGGATCGTCCGGTTGAGCGGACGCCGCCGGCCGTCACGCCGGCCCCGCCGACCCACCGTCCGCTCCGCGATCGGCCAGCTCATCGGCGTCGAGCAGGCCCCGGTCGAGCCGCCCCGCCCGGTACGCGGCTCGCGCGATCATCTGCGCCGCGACCGGCGCGGTCGACAACTGGAAGACCGCCACCAGCAGGATCATGCCCAGGTCCGCCGGGGACCGCAGCCGCAACGCGATGCCCAGCAGCAACAGGAGCACCCCGAGCACCTGTGGTTTGGTGGCCGCGTGCATCCGGGACAGCGCGTCCGGAAAGCGCAGCACACCGATCCCGGCGGCCAGGCTGAGCAGCGCGCCGGCCACCAGACAGGCGGCGCCGAGCCAGTCCGCGACGGTGGCGATCACTGCTGCTCCCGGACGGCGAAGCGGACCAGCGACACCGATCCCACGAAGCCGAGCAGGGAGAGCACCACCAGCACGGGCAGGGTGGTGGCGTGCCGGTTCACCGCCGCCTCGGCGCCGACCGCGGCGACCATCGTGGCGAGCAGCATGTCCGCGGCGATCACCCGGTCCACCAGCGACGGGCCGCGGTAGAGGCGGACCAGCGCGAGGAACGCGGTGACCGACAGCAGTGGAGTGAGGACGGCGGCCAGGAACGTGGTCACGGGCGGGTTCCCTTCTCGGATGAGGTGACGTCGAGGTGGCGCAGTTCGGCGCTGGAGCCGACCGCGCGGACGATTCGCCGCTCCACGACGAGCGTGCGGTCCCGGGCCACGTCCAGGTCCGCCGGGCCGTGGGTGTCCAGGACGTGCAGGTAGAGCGTTCCGGAATTCCGGTCCACCTCGAGGATCAGCGTGCCCGGCACCAGCGAGACCACCTCGGCGGTGAGCGCCAGGTTCAGGTCGGTGGGCACCCGCAACCGGACCGCGACGATCGCCCCTCGTGGCCGGTAGCCGGGCTGCACCGCGATCCGGGCGATGTGCAGGCTCGCGCTGACCAGTTCGACAACGAACCGGGCCACGAACACCAGCAGCGCCCATGGTCGCAACCGGCCACCGAAGCTGACCGCCGGCAGCGGGAAGAACACCAGCACGGCCCCGCCCACCAGCAGGCCACCGACCAGGTTGGCCCAGGTGAGGTTGCCCCAGAGCAGGCTCCAGACCAGCACCAGCCAGCCGAGCGCCACCGCCTGGTCGCGCCAGCGCCCGACCCGACCGCGCCCCACCACGCGAGGCCTGGGCGCGTCGGGAGCCGGCTCGGTTGGGCCGGTCACGGCACGCCGCCCGGCAACACGGCACTGACGTACGGGGTACGCAGGAGCAGGTCCCCGGCGGCGTCAGCGGTGACGTCGAAGAGCGGACCGGCCAGCACGGTCAACGCCAGCCCCAGCGCGACCAGGGCCACTGTGGCGCCCACCATCAGCCTCGGCAGCTGGGCCACTGGCTCACTGGTGGCCGTGCGGGGCGCCCGCCAGAAGGCGATGTTCCACGCCCGGGACGCCACGTACAGGGTGAGCAGGCTGGTCAGCGTGCCGGCCGCGACCAGCACCCCGGGCAGCGGCCCGCCGGCGGCCACCCCGGCCTGGAGCAGGCCGAGCTTGCCGAGGAAGCCGGAGAACGGTGGCACTCCGGCGAGGTTCATGGCCGGGACGAAGAAGAGCACACCGAGCAGCGGCGCCGCCCGGGCCAGCCCGCCGATGCGGCGCAGGTCGGTGCTGCCGGCACGCTCCTCCACCAGCCCGGCGACGAGGAACAGCGTGGTCTGGATGGTGATGTGGTGCACCACGTAGAAGATCGCGCCGGAGAGCCCGGCGGCGGTGCTCAACGCCACCCCGAAGATCATGTAGCCGATGTGGCTGACCAGGGTGAACGAGAAGAGTCGCTTCAGATCCGACTGGGCCACCGCACCGAGGATGCCGACCACCATGGTCAACCCGGCGACGACCATGAGCAGCTTGTCGGCGCGTCCACCGGGAAACAGCAACGTCTCGGTGCGGATGATCGCGTAGACGCCCACCTTGGTGAGCAGACCGGCGAAGACGGCCGTGACCGGGGCCGGCGCGGTGGGGTAACTGTCCGGCAACCAGGCCGACAGCGGAAAGACCGCCGCCTTGATCGCGAACGCCAGCAGCAGCATCAGCTCCAGGGCCAGCCGCACACCGCCGGGCAGGTCGTCCAGGCGCTCGGCGAGCTGGGCGAGGTTGAGCGTGCCGGTGGCCGCGTACACCAGACCCACCGACGTCAGGAAGATCATCGAGGAGAGGATGCTGACCACCACGTACGTCGACCCGGTCCGGATCCGAGCCTCGGTGCCGCCCAGGGTGATCAGCACGAAGCTGGCGGCCAGCAGGATCTCGAACCCGACGAAGAGGTTGAACAGGTCACCGGCCAGGAACGCGTTGGTGACGCCCGCGGTGAGCACCAGGTACGTCGGGTGGAAGATCGACACCGGCGAGCTCTCGCTCGTCTCGCTGCGACCCTGGCCGACCGAGTACAACAACACGCACAGGGTCACCGCCGAGGACACCACAAGCATCAGCGCGGCGAGTTGATCGGCCACCAGGACGATGCCGACCGGCGGCGGCCACGCCCCCACCGCCACCACCACCGGCCCGTGCCGGTACGCCTGCACCAGCAACAGCACCGCCACCAGGAGCGTGCCGCTCAGACACAGCACGCTGATCGTGCGTTGAAGTCGGGGCTTCCCGGCCAGCAGCAGGCTCAGCGCCGCACCGAGCAGCGGCACCACCACCGGCAGCGGCAGCAGCGCGCTCACTGCCCGTCATCCCCACGTCGCAGCCGTCGGCGGGCCGGTTCGGGATCGACCTGCTCCGGGTCACCGTTCGGGCCCTCCCCACCGAGGTCGGCAGCGCTCGCCTCGTTCCGCCCGGCCCGCCTGATGATCTGCCGGTCCTCCAGGTCGTCGGGGACCTCGTCGTCGCCGGAGAGATACCAGCTGCGGTACGCCACGGCGAGCAGGAACGCGGTGAACCCGAAGGTGATCACGATGGCGGTCAACACCATGGCCTGCGGCAACGGGTCACTCATCCGCTCCACCGGCCCGCTGCCGACGATCGGCGCCCCACCCGGGCGCCCACCCAACAGGATCAACACGTTCACCCCGTTGCCGAGCATGATGATCCCCAGCAGGACCCGGGTCAGGCTGCGCTCCAACAGCAGGATCACCCCGCACCCGACCAGCACCGCGACGGCCAGCACCAGCACCAGCGTCGGCCCCGCCCCGCTCTCCGTCACGGCGTGGCCTCTGTTCGCGACTGCGGGGCTCGCAACACCGGCTCACTCCTCGCGCTCACGGCGCCACCTCGCTCCGCGCGCTCATGTCCGGTCGCCCTTGTCGACGGCCAGACCGCCGGCGGCCGTTCCGGTGGCCTCGATGTGCCGGTCCACCTCGGCGCCGAGGCTGCGCAGGATGTCCAGCACCAACCCGATCACGACCAGGTACACGCCGATGTCGAAGAAGAGCGACGTCACCAGGTGGGTGTCGCCGATCAGTGGCAGCCGCTGGTCGACCTTCGCGCTCTCCAGCACCGACCCGCCGGCCAGCAGCGCCACCAGGCCGCTGCCCACCGCCGTGGCCAACCCGGCGCCGAGAATCGGGCCGGCACCGATCGGCACCGCCTCGGTCAGCTCGTACCGACCGCCGGCCAGATAGCGGACCACCAGGGCGAGACCCGCCACCAGCCCTCCGGCGAACCCGCCGCCCGGAGCGTTGTGCCCGGAGAAGAGCAGGAACAGGGAGAACAGCACCACGGTGTGGAAGATCAGCCGGATGACCACCTCCAACACGATCGAGCGGCGCTCCTCGTAGAGGGTGGGACCACCGCGCAGCCACACCGGCCGGCCCCGCACACCCGCCCGCTGGTCCGCCTCGGGCCGGCGCGGCCGAGGCCCGGTGCGGGAGCGCTCGAAGATCAGGCTGGCCACCCCGGTCGCGGCCACCACCAGCACCGCCAGCTCACCCATCGTGTCCCAGGCTCGGATGTCGACCAGGGTCACGTTGACCACGTTGCGGCCGTACCCCTGGGCGACCGCCAGATCCGGGAAGGCCGCGGAGATGGTCGGTGCCTGGCGGGCGCCGACGGCGACGAGGGCCAGCCCGGCGGCCACCACGCCCACCGCCACCCCGATCACCCGACGGATCAGGTGGGTACGCCGTATCGGGCGGGCCGAGAACCGCTCCGGCAGGCGACGCAGCACCAGCACGAAGACCGCTATCGTCGAGGTCTCCACCAGAAACTGGGTGAGCGCCAGGTCGGGTGCTCCGTGCAGCACGAACAGCATCGCCGTGCCGTAGCCGGTCATGCCCACCAGCAACATCGCGGTCAGCCGGCGACGGGCGCCGACCGCCAACACCGCCGCCACCGCGATCACCAGCACGACCACCGGTTGCAGCAGGCTGTCCCAGAGCGGAATCCGCGCCCGCCAGGGACTGGCGGAGAGCATCGCCGCGCCGGGCACCAGCACCAGGGTGACCAGGATGACGCCCAGGTACTGCGGCAGGGAGCCGCGCTGGGTCGCGCCTGTGACATCGATGGCCAGCCGGTCGAAGCGGCCCACCACCCACTCGTACCCCTGGTTGCCCCCCACCGGTGCGCGCAGCCGCGCCAGCACCGGGGCGAGCGGCCCGCGCACGGCGAAGAGCAGGCCACCGCCGGCGAGCGCCAACACGGACAGGCCGAGCGCCGGGGTCGGTCCGGCCCAGAGCGCCAGGTGCGCGTCGACCCCGCCGAGCAGATCGGCGTACGGCCGCAGCACGTCCTCCAGGACGCTCGCGGCCGGGCCGGCGAGCAGACCGATCCCGGCCAGCACCGCTGGCGGTACCAGCAGCGACGCGGCGATCGACCCCGGCGGGACGGGCGTCACGCCCGGCCGGTCGGCGAACGCGCCCCAGAGAAAACGGGCGCTGTACGCGACGGTGAGCACCGTCCCGGCGACCAGGCCGGTGAGGAGCACCGGTTGGTCGGTGAACGCGGCGAACACCGCCTCCTTCGCCACGAAGCCGACCAGCGGCGGCACCCCGGCCATCGACGCCGCGGCCAGCACGGCCACCACGAACAGCGGCCGGGACCAGTGCCGCAGCCCGGACAACTCGCGCAGGTCACGGGTGCCGGCACTGTGGTCGATGATGCCGACGACCAGGAAGAGCGCCGCCTTGAACAGGGCGTGCGCCAGCAGCATCGCGGTGCCGGCCAGCGCGGCGTCCGGCGTGCCCGAGCCGGTCACCGCGACCAGAAGGCCGAGCTGGCTGACCGTCCCGTACGCCAGCAGCAGCTTGAGGTCGGTCTGGCGCAGCGCCGCCCAACCGCCGAGCAGCATGGTCGCCACCCCGGCGACCTGCACCACCGGCCGCCACGGGCCGACCGTGGCGAGCACCGGCGCGAGCAGCCCGACCAGGTAGACGCCGGCCTTGACCATGGCGGCGGCGTGCAGGTACGCGCTGACCGGCGTGGGTGCCGCCATCACGACCGGCAGCCACGAGCTGAACGGCAGCACCGCCGACTTGGACAGCGCCCCGGCCAGGATCAGCAGCACGGCACCCACCAGATACCCGCCGCCGGGCAGCGGCTGGGCGATGATCTCCGACCAGCGGTAGCTGCCGGCGTGCTCGCCCAGCATGATGAAACCGACCAGCATGGCGAGCCCGCCCAGCGTGGTGACTGTCAACGCCTGCGCCGCCGCCCAACGGCTGGACCGCCGTTCGGTGCTGTGCCCGATCAGCAGGTACGAAAAGACAGTGGTCAGCTCCCAGCCGACGTAGAGCAGCAGCAGGTCGTCGGCGAAGACCAGGACGAGCATCGCGCCCGCGAAGGCGACCAGGACCGCGGCGAACTGCGCCAGACCGATCGAGCCGGCGCTGAAGTAGCGGGCGCTGTAGACCAGCACCAGCGCGCCGACGCCGCCGATCAGCAGCGTCATCAGCCAGGACAGCGTGGTGAGCCGGAACGCGATGTCGAGGCCCAACTGCCGGATCCACGGGTACGTCTCGACCACCGCCCCGCCGCCGCTCACGGCCGGGGTGCGGGCCACCGCCCAGCAGAACGCGGCGGCCGGCGCGAGCGCCAGCGGGTAGCACGCGCGCGGACCCCACCAGCGAACGAGCAGGGGCGCGGCGAGGGCCGCCACGAAATGGAGGATGAGCAGTACCAGCACCTGCGCTCCCGATCGACATGGCCGACGCCAGTGGCAGCGGTGGCGCCTAGCAGCGATCAGACGCCAGTTCGCAGCCCGCCGGGCCGGTTTTGCCGGAATTAACCCCCAAACCCACCCACCCCACCCACCCCACCCCAGGCGCCCACCCCAGCGCTCGACCGTTGATCAAGAGGTTTGCGTCATCCGCGCCCGCTTTTTTGACGCAAACCTCTTGATCAACGCGGGAAAAAGGGGGTGGGGGTGGGGTTAGTGGAGGAGGGCGTTGTTGAGGGGTTGGGCGTCGTCGGGGGCGGGGCGGTCGCGGCGTAGCTCGGCCAGCAGGTCGGGGCGGCCGAGCTGGCGGGCGACCCGGTCGACGACGCGTTCCGCGGCGGTCAGCGAGCGCACCGCGAGCAGACGGCCGCGACTCTCGCGGCGCAGCACGAAGTAGTGCACGGCAACGCGGACCTGACCCCGATCGGCGGCGCTGGCCTGGGCGGTGCAGAGGACCAGCTCGCGCAGGCAGCGGGCGAGACGTTCGGCGAGCTCGAGCTCGGGGCCGTGCAGGCCGGCGCGGAGGGCGGCGAGATGACTGTCGACCTTGCGAATCAGCACGTCGGTGCCCGGTTCGACGGTGCGCTGCTCGCCGGCCATCACATCCCCTCACCCCGGTTCGCGTTGCGAGTGAAGTTACTTTATGTTGCTCCTCAGAAGCAAGCAGTTAAGTGAGACTTAACGCATTAAGCGCACGTTCCACGCTTTTTGCCTTTTGCTCGCCCATTCCGTCGTGAGCCGTTCGTGGATGTCAGACCGGAGGGGCACGATGGACCGGTGACCGGGGCAGACGCAGACACCGGCGCGGTGCTCGCCGGGTTCGGCCCGGCCACCCGCGCCTGGTTCGACAACGCTTTCGCCGCGCCGACCGCCGCGCAGATCGGTGCGTGGCGGTCGGTCGCCGCCGGTCGCAACGCGCTGGTGGTGGCGCCCACCGGCTCCGGCAAGACGCTCGCTGCCTTCCTCTGGTCACTGGACCGGCTGGCCCGCGAGCCGGCACCGACCGAGGCCCGCCAGCGGTGCCGGGTGCTCTATGTCAGCCCACTCAAGGCCCTCGCCGTCGACGTGGAGCGCAACCTGCGCGCCCCGCTGGCCGGCATCCGGCAGGCGGCCACCCGGCTGGGCGTGGCACCGCCCGACATCACCGTCGGCATGCGCACCGGCGACACGCCCGCCGACGAGCGACGGGCCTTCGCCCGCACCCCGCCCGACATCCTCATCACCACGCCCGAGTCGCTGTTCCTGCTACTGACGTCGGCGGCCCGCGACTCACTGCGCGGCATCCAGACGGTGATCGTCGACGAGGTGCACGCGGTGGCCGGCAGCAAACGCGGCGCCCACCTCGCCCTCTCCCTCGAACGCCTCGACGAGCTGCTGCCCGCCCCGGCGCAGCGCATCGGCCTCTCGGCCACCGTCCGCCCGATCGACGCCTGCGCGCAGTTCCTCGGCGGTGCCCGCCCGGTCGACGTGGTGCAGCCGGCCACTCCGAAGACCATCGAGGTCAGCGTGCAGGTCCCGGTGGAGGACATGACCCGCCTGGACGAGCAGGAGCAGCCACCGGAGGACGACCTCGGCGGCCCCGGGCCACGTCGGGCGTCGATCTGGCCGGCCGTGGAGGAGCGGGTCTTCACCCTCATCGGGCAGCACCGCTCGACCATCGTCTTCACCAACTCCCGCCGCAGCGCCGAGCGCCTCTGCGCCCGGCTCAACGAGCTGGCCGCCGAAGCGGCGACCGAGGGCGCGGCCGGCGTGCCGGAAGGGTTGTCGGCCGACGACGACCCGGCGGCCGGCGCGCAGCGGTGGGGTGGCCCCGCCGGCCCGGTGCGCAACCGGCCACCGGCCGAGGTGATGGCCCAGTCCGGCGCCGCCACCGGCGCGGCACCGGTGATCGCCCGCGCCCACCACGGCAGCGTCTCCCGGGAGGAACGCAAGCACATCGAGGAGGCGCTCAAGTCCGGCCAGCTGCCGGCGGTGGTGGCCACCTCCAGCCTGGAGCTGGGCATCGACATGGGCGCTGTCGACCTGGTGGTGCAGATCGAGGCGCCGCCGAGCGTGGCCGCCGGGCTGCAACGGGTCGGCCGGGCCGGGCACCAGGTGGGCGCCGTCTCCCGTGGAGTGGTCTTCCCCAAGCACCGTGGCGACCTGCTCTCCTGCGCGGTGGTCGCCGAGCGGATGACCGACGGCGCGATCGAGGAGCTGCACTACCCGCGCAACCCGCTGGACGTGCTGGCCCAACAGATCGTCGCGATGGTGGCGCTGGAGCCGTGGGCGCTCGGCGACCTGGCCGTGCTGGTCCGCCGGGCCGCACCCTTCGCCGAGCTGCCCGACTCGGCGCTGCACGCCGTGCTGGACATGCTCTCCGGCCGCTACCCGTCCACCGCCTTCGCCGAGCTGCGCCCCCGACTGGTCTGGGACCGGGCCACCGATCTGCTCACCGGCCGCCCCGGCGCGCAGCGACTCGCGGTGACCAGCGGCGGCACCATCCCCGACCGGGGCCTGTTCGGGGTCTTCCTGGCCGGTGCCGAGCGGGCCGCCCGGGTCGGTGAGCTGGACGAGGAGATGGTCTACGAGTCCCGGGTGGGCGATGTCTTCCTGCTCGGCTCCTCCTCCTGGCGCATCGAGGAGATCACCCCTGACCGGGTGCTCGTCTCACCCGCCCCGGGGCAGGCCGCGCGCATGCCGTTCTGGAAGGGCGACCAGCTGGGTCGGCCGGTGGAGCTGGGCCGGGCCATCGGCGCCCGGGTGCGCACCCTGCTGCGACAGACCGACGAAGCCGCACTGGCCGCGCTGCGCGACGGCGGGCTGGACGACTGGGCCGCCGGCAACCTGATGGCCTACCTGCGCGATCAGCGGGAGGCCACCCGTTCGCTGCCCGACGACCGCACTGTCGTCGTGGAACGGTTCCGCGACGAGCTGGGCGACTGGCGGCTGGCCGTGCACAGCGTGCTCGGCGCCCGGGTCAACGGGCCCTGGGCGCTCGCGGTGGGCCGCCGGCTGGCCGAGCGGTACGGCGTGGACGCCCAGGTGATGCCCTCCGACGACGGCATCGTGGTGCGACTTCCGGACACCGCCGACGAACCGCCCGGCGCCGACGTGGTGGTCTTCGAACCCGACGAGATCACCCAGCTGGTGGAGGAGTCGGTCGGCACCTCCGCCCTCTTCGCCGCCCGTTTCCGGGAGTGCGCCGCCCGGTCACTGCTGCTGCCGCGCCGCGACCCCCGCCGCCGCCAACCGCTCTGGCAGCAACGGCAACGCTCCGCCCAGCTCCTCGACGTGGCCCGCGAGTACGCGGACTTCCCGGTCACCCTGGAGGCCGCCCGGGAGTGCCTCCAGGACGTCTTCGACCAGCCGGCGCTGGCCGGGCTGATGCGCGACCTGGCCACCCGCAAGGTGCGGCTGGTCGAGGTGGAGACCAGCGCGCCGTCCCCGTTCGCGCGGTCGCTGCTCTTCGGCTACGTCGGCGCGTTCCTCTACGAGGGTGACGCCCCGCTGGCCGAGCGCCGCGCCGCCGCGCTCGCCCTCGACTCCACCCTCCTCGGCGAGCTGCTCGGCCGGGTCGATCTGCGCGAACTGCTCGACCCGGCGGTGCTCACCGAGACCGACCGGCAACTGCGGTGGCTGACCGAGCAGCGCCGCCCCCGCGACGCCGAGGACGTGGTCGAGCTGCTGCGGGTGCTCGGTGACCTGAGCGACGCCGAGCTGACCGAGCGGGGCGTGCCCGAGACGTGGCTCAGCGAGCTGGAGGCCACCCGCCGGGTGCTGCGGGTCCGGATCGCCGGCGAACAGCGCTGGGTGGGCGTCGAGGACGCCGCCCGCCTGCGCGACGCACTCGGCGTGGCACTGCCGATGGGGGTGGCCGAGGCGTACCTCGCCCCGGTGGCCGATCCGCTCGGTGATCTGGTGGCCCGTTACGCCCGCACCCACGGGCCGTTCGCCGCCGCCAGCTGCGCGGCCCGCTTCGGGTTGGGCGTGTTCGTCGTCGAGCAGGCGCTGCGCCGGCTCGGCGCCACCGGCCGGGTGGTCTCCGGGGAGTTCACCCCGGACTCGGCCGGCGCCCAGTGGTGCGACGCCGAGGTGCTACGGATGCTGCGCCGCCGCTCGCTCGCCGCGCTGCGCCGGGAGATCGAGCCGGTGCCGCCCCGGGCGCTGGCGACGTTCCTGCCCCGTTGGCAGCAGGTCGGCTCGTCCGCCCGAGGTGTCGAGGCGCTCGCGGCCACTGTGGAGCAGTTGCAGGGCGCGGCGGTGCCGGCGTCCGCCCTGGAGCGGTTGGTGCTGCCCGCCCGGGTCGCGGACTACTCCCCCGCCCACCTCGACGAGTTGTGCGCGAGCGGGGAGGTGCTGTGGGCGGGGTCGGGGGCGATCTCCGGGGGTGACGGCTGGGTCACCCTGGCGTACGCGGACACCGCGCCACTGCTGCTCCCGCCGCCCGACGAGGCGTTGACCCGCACCCCGCTGCACGACGCGGTGCTCGACGCGCTCGGCGACGGGCAGGCGTTGTTCTTCCGCCCGCTGGCCGACCGGGTCGGTTCGACAGACGACGCCGCGCTGACCGCGGTGATCTGGGATCTGGTCTGGGCGGGGCACCTCAGCAACGACACCCTCGCCCCGCTGCGCGCGGTGCTCGGCGCCGGCGGCGCCCACCGCTCCCGGCCGTCCGCGCCCCGCACCCGCTACCGGCGGCCCGGCCGGGTGGCGCTGCCGACCCGTGGTGGCCCGCCGACGGTCGCCGGCCGCTGGTCCCGCCTTCCGGACCGGGACCTCGACCCGACCCGGCGGGCCGCCGCGCTCGCCGACCTGCTGCTGGAGCGGCACGGGGTGGTCACCCGGGGCGCGGTCATGGCCGAGCAGGTGGTCGGCGGGTTCTCGGCGGTCTACCCGGTGCTGTCGGCGCTGGAGGAGCGCGGCGCGGCCCGCCGGGGTTACTTCGTCGAAGGGCTCGGCGCGGCGCAGTTCGCCGTACCCGGCGCGGTGGACCGGCTGCGCGCGCTGGCCGAACCGACCGACGGCGCCCGGGGGCGGGGCGCGGTGGCCACCGTGCTCGCCGCTACCGACCCGGCCAACCCGTACGGCGCGGCGCTGCCCTGGCCGGAACGGGTCGTCGACTCCGGTGACGGGGCCACACCGGCGACCGGGCACCGGGCCGGCCGCAAGGCGGGGGCCCTGGTGGTGCAGGTCGGCGGTGATTTGGTCCTCTACGTCGAACGCGGCGGCCGGACGCTGCTCTCCTTCACCGACGACACCGAGACGCTCGCCGCGGCCGGCAAGGCGCTCGCCGACGCCGTCCACTCCGGGGCGTTGGGTGCGATGTCGGTGGAGCGGGCCGACGGCGAGGCGGTGCACTCCTCGCCGCTGCGTGACGCGTTGACCGCCGCCGGCTTCCGGGCCACCCCGCGCGGCCTGCGCCTGCGCGGCTGACCGGGCCTGTGCGCCCGCGTCAGCCCAGACCGTTGAGCACCTTCTCGTAGCGGGGCCGGTCGGCGGCCGGGGTCTTCGCCTCAAGATAGTTGAGCACCACCGCACCGCGCCGGTACGACTGGCCGCCCCACGTCTCGGCGATGTCGCTGGCGCTGATCTCGTCGGGAAACACGTACACCGTGACGGCGTCGGTGGCGATCAGCTCGGAACAGCCCAGGCCGAGACCGTCCGGCCCACAGTCGACTGAGCGGTCCTTCGGGTGCGGCACCTTCAGGCCGGCGGCCTTGAACGCGTTGACGACCTGGGTGGCACCGGGCGCACCCGTCGGGCGTTTGGGCAGCACCACCGGCGGTGGGCTGGCCGGCCGGCGCTGCGTGGGCCCCTGGGGGGCGACGGACGGCGGGGCCACCGGCGGGGCTGCCGGTGACGCGGCACCGCTGGCGCTGGGCGGCCCCGCCGAGGGCGTCGGGGCGCTCGGCAGACCGGTGGCCGCCGGGGCCGAGGACGACGAGGGGGTGGGGGCCGCACTCGACGGATCGGCGTCGCCACCGCCGCAGCCGGCGGTGACGGCCACGGCTACCAGCAGGATTCCGACGGCGGGCAGGCTCCGAATTGTCACCAGGGCAGTCTGCCCAACGTCATCCGGCGGCGGGAGGGGCCGGTCGGCCACTGCGCTGTCCCGAATCCGTCAGCCCACCCGGTTCCACTAGCCTGCGGGCATGTCCGCAGTGCCCTGGATCTCGCTGACCACCGACTACGGCCTCACCGACGGCTTCGTGGCCGCCTGTCACGGGGTCGTCGCCCGCGTCGCGCCGACCGCCCGGGTGATCGACGTGACCCACCTGGTGCCGCCGGGGGATGTCCGGCGGGGTGCCGCGGTGCTGGCGCAGACAGTGCCGTACCTGCCGGTGGGAGTGCACGTGGCGGTGGTCGATCCGGGTGTCGGCACCGCCCGACGGGGTGTCGCGCTGGCCGCCCCGGGTGGGCTGCTGGTCGGCCCGGACAACGGGTTGCTGCTGGACGCCGCCGCCGCGCTCGGTGGGGTGACCGACGCGGTCGAGCTGACCGAGCCGCGCTGGCTGGCCGCCCGGGTGTCCCGCACGTTCCACGGGCGGGACGTCTTCGCGCCGGTGGCGGCCCGGCTGGCGCTCGGTGCGCCGCTCGCCGAGGCAGGCCCGCCTGTCGACCCGGCCGGGCTGGTGCGGCTGCCGACGCCCACGGTGACCCGGGACGCCGAGGGATTCACCGCCGAGGTGCTGACCGTGGACCACTTCGGCAACGTCCAACTGGCCGCACCGGCCGAGCTGCTCGATCCGCTGCCGGCCACGCTGCGGGTGGGTCCGCCGGGAACCGCGCCGGCCCATGCGGCGGTGCACGGGCGCACCTTCGGCGACGCCCCGGCCGGTGGCCTGGTGACGTACGTCGACTCGGCCGGTCTGGTCGCGGTCGCTGTCAACGGCGGACGGGCCGTGGACCTCCTCGCGGTGTCCGCGGGGGACCTGCTGCGGGTATCGGGCTGATGTTCGACTGTGGAATGCTTCTCCGGTGGGTGAGCATGTGGTTCCTGCGGGCTGTCCCTGCTGTGCGTCGCGGACCGGCGGGGGGACCTGTCCCGTCTGTTTCTGGACCGACGACGGCCAGACCGACGCCGACGCCGACGCCGTCCGGGGTGGCCCCAACGGCGACCTGAGCCTCACCCACGCCCGTCTCAACTACGCCGTCTACGGTGCCAGCCACCCGCGCTACCAGGACATGGTGCGCACGGCTCGCCCCGACGAGCGCCCCGGACGCTGAGGCGGCGCCCGACGGGGTGAGCGTGGCTCAGCAGACCGGCACGCTGCCGCCGTACACACTCGAGATGTACGCGTGGCTGACGTACTGGCCACTGGTCAGCCGGTTCCAGCGGGTGGTGGTGCGGTAGGGCCCGGCGACCGACTGACCGGTGACGTAGCACTGGATCGGCACGTGGGCCAGCCGGGCGGCGAGGCCACGGATCGCGTACGACGTGCTGGCCCCGGTGCGGATGTTGAGCGGCCCGTCGCCGACCACGCCGCGCGGGCCGCCGCCGGTCCACAGGTAGGCGACGTCCACCCAGGCGTTGGTGGTCAGCCGCAGCCCGTCCCAGAACGTGCCGTCGGCCAGGTCGATGCCGGCCGGGTTGAGCACGGTCCGCCCGAACTGGTCCCGGCCACCGTTGTAGCCGGACTGGTACGCGGCCTGCGCCTCGGGTCGCCCCTGCGGCAGGTCCTTCCAGTTCTCCCGCACAGATGACGGGTTCCAGTAGTCGTCGCGGGTGTTCCACGGCCCGACGTCCCAGACCGGGGCGTACTCGCAGCGGGCGCCGTTGGTGGTGCAGACCCGCACGGTGTAGTCGCCGGTGTTGAGCGGGGAGAGTCCGCGCCGCGACGGCAGTGCCGCGAAGTGGTCCCGGGGTTGCACGGTGCGGCCGTTGGCGGTCACCTCACCGACCAGCCCGATGCGGGTGGCGTACACCCGGTAGGTGCGACCGGGTGTGGCGGCGGACACGGCGGCGTTCGCGTCGGCGGTGAGCCGCATGCCCCGTACCGTCGCCGTCGCTCCCTTGTCGGGGGCGGTGAGCACCACCCGGGCCTGTACCCGGGTGACGGGCCGGTCGAAGACGGTGCCGGCGGCCCGCCACTCCGTCCAGCCGGCGGTCCGCCAGCCGCGGACCTGCGCCTCCACCGTCGCCCCGGCGGGGACCGCGGCGTCGATCTCGGCGCGGACCCGGGTGGCCGGCCGGGCGAGGGTGCGGGGTGTGGTCAGCAGCATCCCCTCGGCGATGGCGCTGTGCGGGCTGCGGGCGCCGCGCCAGGTGGGCCGGGCTTCCCGCAGGCGGAGGCCGGCGGCGGTGCGTCGGACGTTGACGTCGTCGCGGTCGACGATCGTGAGGTCGGCGCTCCACAGTTCGTCGCCGGGTGCGGCGGCGACGAGGGCGATCGGTGCGCTGGCGGCCGGGACGTTACCGGTGGTGGGTAGGAGCGCTGCGGTGAGCAGGAGGGTGAGGGTGGCGATGAGGGCGACGGATGGGATACGACAACGGGGTCGCGTCATGGGCATTCTCCTCAGAACCCCCTGACCTTCGCATGTCAGGAGATCATGAGGAACCTGTGTACAAATAGCGACACATGCGAATCTTGCTCGAAGAGGGAGAATGGCAGGGTGCCCGAAGGCGACACCGTCTGGAACACCGCGCGCGTGCTGCACCGCGCGCTGGCCGGCGCGCGGATCACCGGCAGTGACTTCCGGGTGCCGCAACTGGCGACCACGGATCTCACCGGCTGGACCGTCCGCGAGTCGGCCAGCCGGGGCAAGCACCTGCTGCTGCGGCTCGACACCCCCACCGAGGAGCACTGGAGCCTGCACTCCCACCTGCGGATGGACGGCGCCTGGCGGGCGTACGCCCCCGGGGAACGCTGGAGCGGCCGGCCCGCGCACCTGATCCGGGTGGTGCTGCGCAGCCCCGGCGCGGTAGCGGTCGGCTACCACCTGCACGAGCTGACACTGGTGCCGACCGCCGACGAGGACCACCTGGTCGGCCACCTCGGCCCCGACCTGCTCGGGCCGGACTGGGACCCGGCCGAGGCGGTCCGTCGGCTCGACGAGCACCCGGAGCAGAGCATCGGCGAGGCGCTGCTGGACCAGCGCAACCTGGCCGGCGTGGGAAACCTCTACAAGTGCGAGGTGCTGTTCCTGCGCGGGGTGTCACCGTGGACCCCGGTCGGTGGGGTGCCCGATCTGCCGGGCCTGGTGGCTCTCGCGCAACGGCTGCTCGCCGCCAACCGGGGCCGGTGGACGCAGAGCAGCACCGGCTCGCTGCACCGGGGGCAGACCAGCTACGTCTACGGCCGCCGCGCCCAGCCCTGCCGCCGCTGCGGCACCGCGATCCGCAAGGAGGAACTGGGTGAACGGGTCACCTACTGGTGCCCGGTCTGCCAGCCCGAACGCCCGGCCCCGCCATCTGCCGGCTGACCAGGCTCCCACCGATCGAGACCCAGCGTAGAAACGGACGATTGGGTAATTCCTAACCGGCCGTCGACGTCGCATGCTGCGGTTGAGCGCTCACCGACCGTCAGCAGAGTGCCGAGGTTCCCCACGTCGGGGTGGCGAACCTCGCGCCCCGAACCGGGGAGAGTCATGGCGATGTTCCGCAGACTCCGCTCCACCTTCCTCACGCGGACCACCCGCGACGCCGACGCCCCCGCCACCGGTCGGGGGGCGGCGGTGCCGGCCGCGCGGACGGCCGAGGAGGTCGTCGCGACACCGAGCCTGGACCCGGCAGTGGTGCCCCGCTACTTCGGCCCCGTGCCGAACTTCGCGCACAGCCCTCGCCCGACCCGCGACCCCGACGGGCAGGTGACGGCCGGGACCGGGCTGCGCAAGTTCGTCGACCCGCTGCCCCTCCCCGGCCAGCCGGGCGGCGGCGACCTCGGCAGCCAACTGCCGGTCGCAGTGCCCGACACGATCAGCTATCCGGGCTGCGACTACTACGAGATCGGCCTCCAGGAGTACGCGCAACGGCTGCACCGGGACCTGCCGGCCACCCGACTGCGCGGCTACCGGCAGCTCAACCTGGGCACCGACCCGGCCGGCCACAACACTGTGGTGCCACCGGAGCGACAGTGGCACCTCGGGCCGATGATCCTCGCCCGTCGGGGTCGACCGGTCCGGGTGAAGTTCATCAACCAACTCCCCACCGGCCGGGCCGGCGAGCTGTTCCTGCCGGTCGACGACACGATCGAGGGGGCCGGCCTCGGCCCGCTGGACGGCCCGGCGCCGTACCCGCAGAACCGGGCCGTGCTGCACCTGGCCGGGGCGCAGACCGGCTGGACCAGCGCGGGCAACCCGGGGCAGTGGATCACCCCGGCCGGGGAGATCACCCCGTACCCGACCGGACCCGGGCTGGCCCACGTGCCGGACATGCCGGCGCCCGGCGCCGGGGCCACCACTCTCTACTTCCCGAACGAGCAGAGCGGCCGGCTGCTGTGGTTCCACGACAACACCCTCGGCCTGGCCCGGCTCACCGTCTACGGCGGACAGCTCGCGCTCTACCTGCTCACCGACCCGGCCGAGGACCAGCTCGTCGCCGACGCGGTGCTGCCGGCCGACCAGGTGCCCCTGGTGATCGAGGACAAGACGTTCGTCCCGGACGACGCCCAACTCGCCGCCGAGGACCCGACCTGGGACCGGGAACGCTGGGGTGCCCGGGGCAGCCTCTGGCACCCGCACGTCTACCAACCCCGGCAGAACCCGTACCGATCCGGTGGACGCAACCGCACCGGCCGGTGGGACTACGGCCCCTGGACGAGCAACGCCGCAGCCCACGACACCCACCCCGACGGCTGGGTGCCGAATCCGTACCACGACCCGGTCGACGCCCCGGACGAGCCGCCGCTGAGCCCCGGCGTCCCGCACCCGTCGGCCGTCCCCGAGGCGTACGGCGACACGCCGCTGGTCAACGGCGTCGCCTACCCGTACCTGGAGGTGCAGCCGCGCGCGTACCGGTTCCGGATCCTCAACGCCTGCCTGGACCGCAGCCTCAACCTCCAGCTCTACCGCGCCCGCTCCGACGCGGCGATGTGGACGGCCGACGGCGCGCTCGCCGACCCCGACGCCGGCGAGGTGCCGATGGTGCCGGCCACGCGCGCGGCGGACCACCCGGCGGGCTGGCCGACCGACGGACGCGACGGCGGTGTGCCCGACCCACGCGCCACCGGCCCGGAGTTCATCCAGATCGGCAACGAGGCCGGTCTCCTGCCGGCCCCGGTGGTGCTGCCGAACCGACCGATCGGCTACCGGTACGACCGGCTCGACCCGACAGTGCTGAACGTCGACGGGCACACTCTGCTGCTCGCACCGGGTGAGCGGGCCGATGTGCTCGTCGACTTCTCCGCCGTACCACCGGGCAGCACGCTGATCCTGTACAACGACGCTCCGGCCCCACTGCCCGGCTTCGACAGCCGCTACGACCAGCACACCGGCGCCCCGGACCGCACCGCCGAGGGTGGCCCGCCCCCGACCGAACCGGGGTACGGCCCGAACACCCGCACCCTGCTCCAGTTCCGGGTGACCGGCACACCCGCGCCGCCGTACGACCTGGACCGGCTGCGCGACCGGCTGCCCGTGGCGTACGCGGCCAGCCAGCGCCCGCCGATCGTCCCGCAACCGGCGTACGACCCGCCGTTCGGCACCCGGACGACGACGCGGACGACGGTGCCGGTGCACGCCACCACTGTGACGTTCACGCCGACGGCGGGCACCGGCCCGGTGACAGTGCCGATCGCGGTGAAGGCCGCACAGCAGATCTTCGAGCCGGACCACGGCCGGCTTGCGGGTCGGCTCGGCGTGGGGCACCCGCACGCCGGGCCGCTCCACCCGACGACGCTGCCGCTCGGCGCGACCGACCCGGTCACCGAGGTGCTGTTCGCCACCGACACCGCCGTACCGGTGGGTGCCCCCACCGACGGCACGCAGCTCTGGCGGATCAGCGGCAACGTCCGGCAGACCGAGCCGGTGCAGGTCGACGGCTGCGACCTGCAGGTGATCAACCGGGTCGGCTGGGACGGCACGCTGCGCCTTCCGCACGACACGGAGCTGGGTTGGAAGGGGATCGTCCGGGTCAACCCCCGGGAGGACGTGGTGGTGGCGCTGCGTCCGGTCGCGCCGGTGCTGCCGTTCAAGCTGGGCGACAGCCTCCGGCTGCTCGACCCCTGTCGCCCGGCCGGCGCGCGGGCCGGTTCGACGCCGGTCAGCCCGGCCGACGGGCGACCCGCCACTGTGGTCAACCAACTGGTCAACCTGGGCTGGGAGTACCGCTGGCACAGCCAGCTCGCCGGCCACCGCGACGGCGGGATGACCCGACCGCTGGTGCTGCGGGTGGCGCCGAAGGCGCCGACGGGCCTGACCGCCACCCCGGTGCCCGGGTCGGCCACCGCGCTACCCGCGATCGCGCTGGCCTGGACCAGCAACGGCGGGCGACCGGCCGCCACCAGCCACCTGCTGCAACGCGCCACCGACGCGACCTTCGGCGGCGAGGTCACCACGATCACCGTCGCGGCCGCCGCCACCCGGTACACCGACGCGACGGTCACCCCGGGGGTGACGTACCACTACCGGATCCGGGCGGAGAACGCGGTCAGCTACTCGTCCTGGTCCAACGGGGTGCCCGCCTCGGTGCACCTGGCCGCGCCGAGCGCCCTGGTGGCGACGCTCCCGCCGGCGGCACCGCTGCGGGTGGCGCTGCGCTGGACGAACCGGTCGTTCGCCACCGGCATCGACGTGCAACGGGCCACCAACCCGACGTTCACCAGTGGCCCGGGCACCACGGCGATCGGGGTCGGTGACAACCACCTGGACCCGACAGTGGCACCGGACACCACGTACTACTACCGGGTGCGGACCACCTATCTGGGTGCCGCCTCGGCGTGGTCGACGGTCGCCACGGTGACCTCACCACCCCCGCCGGGCGTCCCGAGCGGGGTGAGCGCCACCGCCACCGCGCCGGGGCCGGACACCGCGACGGTGATCCTGGCGTGGGCGGCCAGCACCCCCGGCGGCCCGGGGTCCGGGTTCACCGTGCAGCGGGCCCTCGACCCGACCTTCGAGCAGGAGCTGGCCACCTTCACGGTGACCGGCCGCGGCTTCACCAACACGGGGCTGGCCCGGGGGGTGACCTACCACTACCGGATCCGGTCGTTCAACGTCGTTGGCACCTCGGCGTACACCGGGCCGGTCCTGGTGACGACCCCACCGTGACGGGCCCGCGCTCCGGGGGTGTGTGCGGTCAGCGCGTCGGCGCGCGCAGCGGGGTGCCGACGGCGCGCAGCTCGGCGAGCGCCCCGGCGACCCCGTGCAGCAGGTCGGTCGCCTCGGTGAGCCGGTCGGCGGCCGGGTGGGCGCTCTCCGGTCGGGCGTCCTCGGCCAGATAGCCGGCGGCGGCGACCACCAGCCGTTCGTACGCCGCCACCCCGGCCTCCAGTTGCGCGGTCAGCGCGGCGTGCGCCTCGGCCAGCGGCGGCCGGGCGTCGGCCGGGGCCAGCCGCAGCGCGCGTTCGACGCTGGCCACCCGGGTGGCCAGGTCGCGCAGCGAACGGTCGGCGGCGGCTGCCTCCAGCACCGCCGGCTCGGCCAGCCCGGTGAGCCGGGGGGCCATCCCGGCCAGGGTGAGCGCCGCCCGGTCCAGGCGGACCCACTGTTCCCCGGCTCCGGTGCCACGCAGTGCGATCCGGGAACGGACCCGGCGCACCTCGGCCAGCACGCCCGCGCCGACCGGCAGCCGCTCGACGGCGGCGACCAGCCGGGCCCGCGAGCGGGCCGCCGCCTCGGCCGGGTCGAGCGCCGGGGGTGCCGGCTGGGCGGCCAGGGCGCGCACGTCGATCCACCGCCAGGCGGCGAGCGCCACCGCACTGCCCGCGGCGCCGGCCCAGGCCGCGTCGGGCAGACCAAGCCCGGCGTACGGGGTCAGCACCACCGCCGCGCCGCCGAGCCCACCGGCCAGCACGCTCCACCGTCGGGCCGACCGGCGAAGCCGACCCAGCCTGCGGAAGTACCGGGTCCGCTCGTCTGCCACAGTGCCTCCTCGGTCCGGTCGTTCAGCCGGCGGCGGTGGGGTCGCCGGTGCCCCGTTCGCGGGCCATGCTGGCGCGCAGTTCGTCCAGTCGGGCGGCGGCGGTCGGGTCGTTGGCCGGGCCGGTCTTCTCGGCCTGCGGTACGGCCGGTCGCTGGGTCGCGCCGCCGAGCTGCTCCCCCGCCATGCTGGACCGGATCTGCTCCAGCCGGGCGGACCCGGCCGAGTCGATGGTGGCCTTCTGAATCTCCAACATACGGCCCTCGACGGAGTTGCCGGCCAGTTCGGCGCGGCCCATCGCGTTGGCGTACCGCCGCTCGATGCGGTCGCGCACCTCGTCCAGCGACGGGGTGGTGCCCGGCGCGGTCAGCGACGACATCGATTCCAGCGAGCGGGCCACCGTCTCCTGCATCTTGGCCTGCTCCAGCTGGCTGAGCAGCTTGGTGCGCTCGGCGATCTTCTGCTGGAGGATCATCGAGTTGTTCTCGACCGCCCGGCGGGCCTGCGCGGCGGCGCCCAGCGCCTGGTCATGCAGGGTCTTCAGGTCCTCGGTGGCCTGCTCGGCGGAGACGAGCTGGCTGGCCAGCGTCTGCGCGGACTGCTCGAAGCGCACCGCCTCGGCCTCGTCGCCCTTGGCCCGGGCCTGGTCGGACAGCACCAGGGCCTGCCGGGCGTTGCCCTGCAACCGCTCGACCTCGGACATCTGCCGGGACAGCTTCATCTCCAGCTGCCGCTGGTTGCCGATCACCGCGGCGGCCTGCTGGACCAGCGCCTGGTGCTGCCGCTGGGCATCCTCGATGGCCTGCTGGATCTGCACCTTGGGATCGGCGTGCTCGTCGATCTTCGCACCGAAGAGCGCCATCAGGTAGTTCCAACCCTTGACGAACGGGTTCGCCATCTCCGTGGTATCCCCTCAGTAGCGTCGCTCCACCACGGCCGGGCCGGCTGAACCGACCGACCGTCACCGGCCGGTCTCCATCGTCCCAGCAGAACGCCAACGAGGCATCCGTACCGGGCGGTCGACAGCACCGGCGGCTCCTGCGAGCAACCCTACGCGGCCGGGGCCACCTCGCCCACGGTCAGCCG
This sequence comes from Micromonospora sp. SD19, assembly GCF_054462275.1. Lineage (NCBI taxonomy): Bacteria > Bacillati > Actinomycetota > Actinomycetes > Micromonosporales > Micromonosporaceae > Micromonospora > Micromonospora sp. SD19. The sequence goes on along the minus strand of NZ_JBTLMN010000003.1, from coordinate 256,704 downwards.
GATCGGGGTCAGGCGGCGCAGACCACGTCCCGGTCGCGCTCGGTCGGGCGGACCCGGGTGCTGCGCAGGGTGGCCTTGAGCGGCGAGTCCTGGCGGACCGAGACGGCGACCTTGCCGTCGGAGGTGACCCGACGGACCCCCCGGTTGGTGCTCTTGGGCTCGGCGGCGGCCGGCTCGTCCGGCATCGAGACGAGCACCTCGGGCATCTGCTCGGCGAGCGCCACGGTGTCGCTCACCTCACGCAGCAGCTCGGACAGGCGGGCACCGAGGGCGTCACAGATCGCGGCGAGCAGCTCGCTGGACGGCTCCTTGTGCCCCCGTTCGATCTCGGAGAGGTAGCCGAGGCTGACGTTGGCGGCGGTGGAGACCTCACGCAGCGTGCGCTGCTGGCCCTGCCGGCGCGCTCGCAGTGCGTCACCGATCACCCGGCGTAGCAGGATCATCGCACCTCCCCCAGAGGGATTCCTCGCGCCCGGCGCTGGGCAGCCGGTCGCGGCGGACCACGCCGACCCCGAACGTCGGAGCCTTCCCGCAACCGTACCCGTTGCGGGCCCGGGCGACATCCCGCCCCGCCCGTCGGTTCGCCAGGGCGAGCCTGCCGGGGCGGTCCGAACCCGCCCCGGGCGGCGTTCACCGTGTCGCGGCGAAGTTCACCGTGTCGCGGCGACGAGCCGCTCGGTGAGCAGCCGCAGCGCCTCGACCACCGCCGCCGCCCGGACGTGGTCGCGCCCGCCGTCCAGGTCGAGCTGGCGGACCTCACCGCCGTTCGGGCCGGCGACCGCCACGTAGACCAGGCCCACCGGCTTGCCGTCCTGCGGTTCGGGACCGGCGACCCCGGTGGTGGCCAGTCCCCAGTCCGCACCGCACCGCTGTCGGCCGCCCTCGGCGAGCGCCGCCGCCACCTCCGGGTCCACCGGCCCTCGCTCGGCGAGCAGGTCGGCGGGGACGCCAGCCAGTGTCGCCTTCAACTCGGTGGCGTAGACCACGAGGCCACCCTGGTAGACCCCGCTGACCCCGGCGATGTTCACGATCGAGGCGGCCAGCGACCCGCCCGTGAGGGATTCGACGGTAGCGAGCGTCTCGTGCCGCTCGGACAACCGGTGCACCACGGCGGCCGCCGCGCTGCCCACCTCGGCACCGTCCACCTCGGCACCACTCACCCCAGCGCTGTTCACCGCCACCCCGCCCTCACCCCTCGCCGCATCCCCCAGTCCTTCCCCACCCACCGATCCCCAACCCCAACCCCATCGCGTCGATCATGAAGTTGTTGCCACGACACACCGCCTCGGATGGCAATAACTTCATGGCCAACGGGGGTGGGGTGGGTTACCGGGGGCGGCGCAGGCGGAGGGCCTGGGCTATGTAGTCGAAGCCGGTGGCCACCGTGACCAGGACGGCGGCGGCCATGATCCACGGCCCGACGGCGGCGAGCGCGGCCGGCATCGGCCACAGGTACCAGGCGATGGCCAGGATCTGGAGCGCCGTCTTGACCTTGCCGCCTCGGCTGGCGGCGATCACACCGTGCCGGATCACCCAGAACCGCAACCCGGTGATGCCCAGCTCGCGGACGAGGATCAGCGCGGTCACCCACCAGGGCAGCTGGTCGTACCAGGAGAGCAGCACCAGCGCCGCACCGGTGAGCGCCTTGTCGGCGATCGGGTCGGCCACCTTGCCGACCGAGGTGACCAGCCCGAAGCGGCGGGCGATCCAGCCGTCCACGAGGTCGGTCGCCGAGGCCACGGCGAAGATCAGGCAGGCCGCCATCCGCCACCCGGCGTGGGTCGTCCCGGACATGATCACCGAGGCGGCGAAGACCGGCACCAGCACCAGCCGCAGGGCGGTCAGCGCGTTGGCGGCGTTGACGACGGGGACCACGGCCACCACCCGGCCGGGCGTCGACTCCGTCGCCCCGGTCACCGCCGCACTCCGCTCGGGTCGCCGTGGCGTTCCCGGCACCGCACCACCTGCGTCCCCCGCTCCGCTCGGGCCCGCCGTCACCGTGCCGCGCCGGGCGCCGCCGAGATCATCTCATCCGGCACGGCGAGCAGGTCCACCCCTTCGGTGCCGGTCACTGTCGCGCGTACCAGATCGCCCGGGCGCAGCGCGGCCAGGTCGACCCCGCCCTCGGCCGGTGCGACCAGGGTGGTGGAGCCGTCGACCTCCGGCGCCTGGTGGGCCGCCCGACCCTCCACCACGCCGTCCTCGGTCGAGTCGACAAGCACCTCGACGGTCGAGCCGAGCCGGTCCTCGGCCCGCTGCGAGCAGAGCTCGTCGGCGAGGGCGCTGAGCCGGTCGTAGCGCCGCTTGATCGTCGCGGCGGAGACCTTGCCGGGCAGGCCGGCGGCCTCGGTGCCGTCCTCGTCGCTGTAGTCGAACATGCCGATCGCGTCGAGCCGGGCCTCGGTCAGGAACCGGACCAGCTCGTCGACGTCGGCGCGGGTCTCGCCGGGGAAACCGACGATGAAGTTGCTCCGGGCGCCCGCGTCCGGGGCCAGCGCACGGGCACCGGCCAACAGCTCCAGGAACCGGTCGGTGGAGCCGAAACGCCGCATCCGGCGCAGCACCGGCTCGCTGGAGTGCTGGAACGACAGGTCGAAGTACGGTGCCACGCCCGGGGTCGTGGCGATCGCCTCGACCAGCCCCGGCCGGGTCTCGGCCGGCTGGAGGTAGCTGGCCCGCACCCGGACGATGCCGGTCACCGCGGCGAGCTGCGGCAGCAGCTTCTCCAGGGCACGCGGGTCACCCAGGTCCTTGCCGTACGAGGTGGAGTTCTCGCTGACCAGCACCAGCTCCCGCACCCCGGACTTGGCCAGCCACTCCGCCTCGGCGAGCAGCTCGTCCGGGGTACGCGAGACGAACGCCCCCCGGAAGGCCGGGATGGCGCAGAACGCGCAGCGGCGGTCGCAGCCGCTGGCCAACTTCAGCGAGGCCACCGGGCCGGTGTCGAGCCGTCGGCGCAGCACCTGGCGCAGGTGCGCCGGCGTGTGCTCGTCGGTGTCGGTGGGAGTGCGGGTCACGGTGCCGTGGCCGGGCAGCGACACCCCGCTGTCGCGGCGGCGCACCGGAGTCAGCGGCAGCAGCTCCCGCCGGTCGCGCGGGGTGTGCGCGCTGATCTGCTCGCCGGCGACGACGGCGTTGAGCCGGGCGGCGATGTCCGGGTAGTCGTCGAAGCTCAGCACCGCCTGCGCCTCGGGCAGGCTGTCGGCCAGCTCCTTGCCGTACCGCTCGGCCATGCAGCCCGCGGCGACCACCTTGGCGCCCGTCCCGGCGGCGGCGAGCAGGGTCTGGATGGAGTCCTGCTTGGCCTTCTCCACGAAACCGCAGGTGTTGACGACCACCACGTCGGCGCCCTCGCCGTCGGTGCTCACCTGCCAGCCGTCGGCGTGCAGGCGGGCGGCCAGCTCCTCCGAGTCGACCTCGTTGCGGGCACAGCCCAGGGTCAGCAGGGCGACGCGACGGCCCTCGGCGTGGTCAGCGGGCGAAGGAGAGGTGGCAGACACCATCCGAGGGTACCGGGCCGGCCCGGTGAGCCCACGCACGCGGGCTGCGGAGACGGTCGACACAATGTCGGCCGGGCCCGGTCAGCGGGCCGGGGCGGCCACCCGGGTCAGCGCGTCGAGCAGGAACACCTCGGTGCCGGCCAGGCCGGTGCAGCAGAAGACCGAGACCTGGTCCGCGCTGGTCCGGCCGGGGACCGCGCCGGCCAGGACGCCGCCCAGGTCGCGCAACCGCCCGAGGTACGGGGGCGTGGCGGCGAGCATCGGCGGCTGGTAGTCGACCGCCTGGACCGGTGAGTCGGTGACCAGCAGATCGGCGGTGTCCAGCAGGTCGGTGCCGAACTCGCTGCGGTCGCGTTGCTTGAAGCCGACCGCGTTGACGTGGGTGCCGGGGCTGAGGTCGGCGGCGCGCAGCACCGGGGTCGGGCTGGTGGTCGCCAGCACCACCAGGTCCCGCCCGGCGACGGCCGAGCCCGGGTCGGCCACCGCGCGGGCCGGCACGCCCAGTTCGGCACGGACCCGGGTGGCGAAGGTCTCCCGGCGAGCGGCGGACCGGCTGTGCACCACCACCTCGCGTAGCGGGCGGACCGCGGCGGCGGCCCAGACCTGGGTCCACGCCTGCCGGCCGGAGCCGATCACACCGAGGGTGGCGGCGTCGGACCGGGCCAGCGCGTCGACAGCGACACCACCCAACCCGCCGGTACGACGGGAGCCCAGCTCCTCGCCGACAGCCACCGCCCGGACCGCCCCGGTCCGGGCGTCGTGCAGCACCACCAACTGCTCGCCCTGCGGGTGACCGAAGGTGTCGTACGAGCGGAAGCCGTACCACTCGCCGACCAGGTGCCCGGCGGTGAGCACCATCCGCCCGCCGTCCAGCGGTGCGGCGGCCCGGGGCGGTGCGATCAGGCGTCCCTCGTACGCGGCCAGGAGCGCGGCGCGCATGGCGTCGACCGTGGCGGCGGCGTCCAGCGTGGCGGCGACCTCGGGGTCGGCGTAGAGCAGGGTCATGCTGGCGATAGTGCATGTTGAAGTCAGGTAGAGGTCAACGGAGCGTGGCGGTGGTCACCGCCACGGCGCCGGGGCGGTGCTAGCGTCGGACCCGGTGGCCGGATGCTCGTGGTCACTCCGGACGAGTGGTGGGCGTACCCGGTCAGGCCAAGACGCCCCGCGTGACGTGCAGACTCGACTCGTCCCGGCGCGGCAGCCCCGGGCGCTCCCGGTGAGGTGAACGATGGCCTGGCTCGTGCTGGTGATCTCAGGACTGCTGGAGACGGCCTGGGCGATCGCCCTGGACCGCAGCGCCGGTTTCAGCCGGCTGATCCCGTCCGTGGTGTTCGTGGTGACCCTGCTGCTGAGCATGGCCGGGCTGTCGTACGCGCTGCGGGACATTCCCGTCGGCACCGGCTACGCCGTCTGGGTCGGCATCGGCGCGGTCGGCACCGCACTGGTCGGGATGCTGACGCTCGGCGAGTCGGCGAGCCTGCCCCGGATCCTCTGCCTGCTGCTGGTGGTCGCGGGCGTGATCGGGTTGAAAATCTTCCACTGAGGTGTCCCGACGGCAGGCGTGACCGGCCCCACCAGTGGGTAGTGATCGATCTGTCACGACAGGCTCTCAACCGGAGGAAGACATGGCCGACATGCCGAGCACCGCCCGTCCCCGCAGCAACGCCGCCCGCATCGTCACCATCGTGGGTTTCGTCTTCGCGGTCCTGGCCCTGCTGCTCAACCCGATCATCTTCGGCGTACTCGGCGTCATCGCGGGCGTCGTCGGCGCCGTGCTGGGCGACAAGCCGCTGGGCTGGTACGCCGCCGTGGCGAGCGTCGTCGCCGCGATCATCAGCCTGGTGATCATCGGCGCGTTGATCAACAACTGACCTCTTCCCCGTCACGGGCCCGCCGGCTACCGGCGGGCCCGTCGTGCGTCCGGGGTCGGCTGTCGGTCAGTCCACGTCGCCGCGCAGGCCGCCCAGGACCTCGTCCAACTCGTCCGGCTTGACCAGCACGTCGCGCGCCTTCGACCCCTCGGACGGCCCGACCACCCCCCGGGTCTCCATCAGGTCCATCAGGCGGCCCGCCTTGGCGAAACCGACCCGCAACTTGCGCTGGAGCATCGAGGTCGAGCCGAACTGCGAGGTGACCACCAGCTCCACCGCCTGCACCAACAGGTCGAGGTCGTCGCCGATGTCCTCGTCGATCTTCTTCTTGCTCTCCTGCACCGGGGCCAGCACGTCCGGCCGGAACTCCGGCTCCCGCTGGTCCTTGCAGAACTTCACCACGTCGGCGATCTCGCGCTCGGTGACCCAGGCGCCCTGGATGCGGACCGGCTTGGAGGCGCCCATCGGCAGGAAGAGCCCGTCACCACGACCGAGCAACTTCTCCGCGCCCGGCTGGTCGAGGATGACCCGGGAATCCGCCAGGGAGGAGGTGGCGAACGCCAGTCGGGACGGCACGTTCGCCTTGATCAGACCGGTCACCACGTCCACCGAGGGGCGCTGGGTGGCCAGCACCAGGTGGATGCCGGCGGCCCGGGCCAGCTGGGTGATCCGGACGACCGAGTCCTCCACGTCGCGCGGCGCGACCATCATCAAATCGGCCAGCTCGTCCACGATCACCAACAGGTACGGGTACGGCCGCATCTCCCGCTCGCTGCCCGGCGGGGCCTTGATCTCGCCGTTGCGGACCTTGCGGTTGAAGTCGTCGATGTGCCGGACCCCGTTGGCGGCGAGGTCGTCGTAGCGCATGTCCATCTCGCGGACCACCCAGTCCAGCGAGTCGGCCGCCTTCTTGGCGTTGGTCACGATCGGGGTGACCAGGTGCGGGATGCCTTCGTAGCCGGTCATCTCGACCCGCTTCGGGTCGATCAGCAGCAGCCGGACCTCGTCCGGCGTGGCCCGCGTGAGGATGGAGACCAGCAGGGTGTTGAGGCAGCTCGACTTGCCCGCGCCGGTCGCGCCGGCGATCAGGATGTGCGGCATCTTGGCGAGGTTGGCCACCACGTAGCCGCCCTCGATGTCCTTACCGAGCGCCACCACCATCGGGTGGTGATCGCTGGTCGCCGCCCGCGAGCGCAGCACGTCACCGAGGGCGACGTTCTCCGGGTCGGTGTTCGGGATCTCCACACCGACGGCGCTCTTGCCCGGGATCGGGCTGAGGATCCGGACGTCCGGCGACTTCACCGCGTACGCGATGTTGCGGGACAGCTGGGTGATCCGCTCGACCTTGACGCCGTGGCCCAACTCCACCTCGTAACGGGTGACGGTCGGACCACGGGTGAAGCCGGTGACCGCGGCGTCCACATCGAACTGGTCGAACACGCCGGTCAGCGCGGCGATCACCTCGTCGTTGGCCTTGCTGCGGGTCTTCGCGGCGGCCCCGGCGCTGAGCATGTTGGCCGGCGGCAGGGTGTAGTCCCCGGCCAGCCCGGTCAACGCGAGCTGCTCGGCCCGGGTCGGCGCCGGCGAGTGCTCCGGCGGCTCGACCGGCGGCTTGCGGCTCGCCGGCACCTTCGCCGGAGCCTTGCGCGGCAGCACCATGGTCTCCTGGAGGTCAGCGCCGTCCAGGTCCTCGAAGTCGTCCGGGTCCAGTGGTGGGGGCATCCGCTTGGCCGGTCGCTTGCGGGCCGGCTTCGCGACCGGCTCGTCGACCTCCTCGTCGGTCTCCGGTGCGCCCACCAGCCCGCCGGCGAGCAGACCCAGCCGCTCGGGAATCTTGTTGATCGGCGTCGCGGTCACCACGAGCAGGCCGAAGAGCAGCAACAGGACGAGCAGCGGCACCGCCACCCAGGCGGTCACCGCCCGCTCCAACAGCCCACCGACGCCCGCGCCGATCAGGCCGCCGGCGAAGTCACGTTCCACGGTGTCCACCGGGTCCTGGCCGATCTGGAGCAACGCCGCCGTCGACACCAGCAGCGAACCCCAACCGATCAACCCGCGGCCGCGGTGCTCCGGGTCCGCCGGCTGACGCATCAGCCGCCACGCCCCGATCATCAACAGCACCGGTACGACCACCGAGATCGCGCCCAGGAACAGCCGGATCGTGTCGGCCAGTCGCGCGCCCACCGGCCCCGCTCCGGACAGCCAGAGCGCCACGGCGGAGAGCAGGGCGAGCCCGAACATGAGCAGCCCGGCGCCGTCCCGGCGGTGCTCCGGGTCGAGGTCACGGGCCGAGGCGGCCTGCCGCCCGGCGGCGCGCACGGCCCAGCCCATCCCGTGGGCCAGCCCCATCCACAGTGCACCGATCGCGCGGCCGACGTAGACCGCGGGGCCGGGTCGGGGCGGCGTGGTGCGCCGTCGGACCGGTGCCCGGGTCTTCTTCGCCGGTTGACGGGCACGACTGTTGGTGCCACCGCGCGGCGACGCGCCGCGCCGCCGGCTCGCCTGAGAGGTACGGCCCGCCATAGAGTCACGGTAACGGTGGGGCCGGGCAGATCCCCGCTTTTCCGGGTCGTGTCCGCGCGTCGTAACACGAACCCCACCGCCGGTCGTGATATCCGCCTCAGAAGGGATGCCCCATGGCGTCGCCGGAACTCGAGGGCGATCCGGACGATCCACTGGCCGGCCACCCTGGCGCACTGCGTCCGCTGACCGGTGACCTGGTCTCCGCGGTGCTCGCTGCCCGTGGCCGGTCCGTCGGCCCGACACCCGACGGCGACCTGGTGGGCCTCTTCGACGACAACATGATCTGGTTCCTCCGCGTCGGCGGTGACGGGGAGCTGCTCCAGATCCGCACCATGGTCGATCCGACCTTCGGCATCGAACGGGTTCCCGACCTGTACGCGTTCTGCAACTCCTGGAACCACGACCGGCTCTGGCCGAAGGCGTTCGTGCACGTCGACGACGACGGTCGAGCCCGGGTGTACGGCGAGGTGATCACCGACCTGGAACGCGGGGTGACCCCCCACCAGCTCGACCAACTGCTCGACTGTGGCATCTCCACCGGCTGCCAGCTGGCCGTGGCGGTCCGTCGACTGCCCGGCGCGGTGCCGTCGTGACCGGCCGGGACGAGTCCACCGGCAACCGCACCGGCACGCCACCCACCGGTCCCGGTGACCGCCTCGCCCGTGGCCGCGTACCGGCGTTGGAGGCCGCGCTCGCCGACGCCCGGGACCTCCCCGACGGCCCGGCCCGGCAGGTGGCCCTGGAACGGCTCGCCGAACGCGCCGACGGGGCCGGCGACGTCCGGTCCGGGATGGACGCCCGGTTCGCGCTGATCGAGGCGTATCTGCTGCACGGGGAGCGGTGGCGGCTGGTCGAGCCGGTCCGGCGCTGCCGGGCCGCCGCCGACCACCGGCCCGACCTCCTCACCGACGCGGAGAACGGGCTGCTGCTGCGTTACCAGCGGTACGCGGTGGAGGCACTGCTCGGGACCCCCAGGGTCGGGCTGGACCAGACCCGGTCCCTGCTGCACGACCTGGCCCACCGCGTCGGGGCGGACGGCCCGGACACACCGACCGTCGCGGAGCTGCACTGCCGGATCGCCGATCACCTGGGCGACGAGCCCACCGCCCGGCACTGGTACGAGCGGTGGTCCGGGAAACGGCCCGGCCCGGCCGGCGGCTGCCCGGGCTGCGCCTCGGCCCGGCGTGCCGAGCTGCTGGCCGGTTGGGGCGAGTGGAGCGCCGCGCTCACCGAACTCGACGCATCCGACGGCGATCCACGGTCCTGCACCGACCAGCCCGAGCGGGACCTGGTCGCCGGTCTGCTGCCGGCGCTGCGTACCGGCGAGCCGGCGCGGGCGGCGGCGGCACACGTGCGGGCCTACCGCCGGCACCGGCACGAGCGGGCGGCATTCGGGCACCTCGCCGCGCACCTGCGGTTCTGCGCGCTGGGCGGGCACCTGGAACGCGGCCTGGCCATTCTGGCCGAGCAGCTGCCCCGGTTGGACCGGCCGACCGACGATCTGGCCGCCATGGAGTTCGCCGCCGCCGGAGCCCTGGTCTGTGCGCTGGCCGTGGAGGCAGGGCTCGGCGGGCGGACGATGCCCCGCCCGGCGTACGGCGAGCGGACCGCCACCGAGCTGGACGTGGCTTCGCTCGGGGCGCTGCTGCTCGGGGTGGCCAGCGAGTTGGCCGGCAGCTTCGACGCGCGCAACGGGACCGGGCACCACTCCGGACGGATGGCCGCCTGGTTGGCCGAGCGCCCCCTCGCGGCGCTGGTTCCGCTGCCCACCGACGACGACGGTGCCGGGCTCGACGATCCCGACACCGACCGCCGCGACGTCGAGGCCGAGCTGGGTGAACGCGAGGTGTCCGCGCTCTCCCTCACCATGATCACCGCCGTCCTGGACGGGCGCGGCGACCGGTACGTGCTGGACGAGGGCGGGACGGTGGTCGGCCACTGGGACGGTGCGGTGATCCAGTTCCGGCGGGCCGGTGAGCGCGGTGAGGTGCTGCACGCCCGAGCCATGGCCAACCGTCGGCTGCCGGCGGCCCGCCGCGCCGAGGCGTACGCCTTCTGCAACGCGTGGAACCACGACCGGCTGCTGCCCAAGGCGTACGCGCACGACCTCGGCGACGAGTTGGTGCTTGCCGGCGACGTGGCCACCGACCTGGCGCACGGGGTCGCCCCGGCGCAGCTGCGGGTCCTCATGGACGCCGCCATCGCCACCGGCGTCGCGTACGCCGAGGCGGTCGCCGCGCTGCCCTGACCGCCCCGAACACGGCGAACGCCGGCCCACCCCGTTCGGGTGGACCGGCGTCAGCGGACGTCGCTCAGACCTCGACGACGGTGGGCACGATCATCGGCCGACGACGGTACTTGTCGTTGACCCACCGCCCCACGGTCCGCCGGACGATCTGCTGCAACTGGTGCGGGTCGGTGATCCCGTCGGCCGCGGCCCGGTTGAGCGCCTCGGTGACCAGCGGCACCACCGGGTTGAACGCCTCCGGGTCCTCGGAGAAGCCCTTCGCGGAGAGCGTCGGACCGGCGACCACCTTGCCGGTGACCGAGTCGACCACGACGGTGGTGGCGATGAAACCGCCGTCACCGAGGATCCGCCGCTCGGTGAGCAACGACTCGCTGACGTCACCGACGGCGAGGCCGTCCACGTAGACGTACCGGCTCTTCACGTGCCCGACCAGGCTGGCGCGGCCCTCGACCAGGTCGACCACGTCGCCGTCCTCGCAGAGCACCACCCGGTCGGCCGCGACCCCGGACTCGATGCCGAGCCGGGCGTGGGCGCGCAGGTGACGCCACTCGCCGTGCACGGGCATCAGGTTGCTGGGGCGGACCACGTTGAGCAGGTAGAGCAGCTCCCCGGCGGGGGCGTGCCCGGAGACGTGCACCTTGGCCACGTCCTTGTGCACGACCACCGCGCCGGCCCGGGCCAGCCGGTTGATCACCCGGTAGACCGAGGTCTCGTTGCCGGGCACCAGTGACGAGGCCAGCACGACCGTGTCGCCGGGGGCGATGGTGATGTGCCGGTGGTCGCCGCTGGCCATCCGGCCCAGCGCGCTCATCGGCTCACCCTGCGAACCGGTGGACATCAACACGATCTGCTCCGGCGGCAGCGTGGTCGCCTCCTCGATCCCGATGACCAGGCCGGCCGGGATGTTGAGCAGGCCGAGGTCCCGGGCGATGCCCATGTTGCGGACCATGGACCGGCCGATCAGCGCGACCTTGCGGCCGTGCTCGGCGGCGGAGTCGAAGACCTGCTGCACGCGGTGCACGTGCGAGGCGAACGAGGCCACGATGATCCGGCCCTTGGCCTTCGCGAAGATCGAGTCGAGCACCGGCCCGATCTCCCGCTCCGGGGTGACGAAGCCGGGGATCTCCGCGTTGGTGGAGTCGGACAGCAGCAGGTCGACGCCTTCGGCGCCGAGCCGGGCGAAGCCGGCCAGGTCGGTGATCCGACCGTCCAGGGGGAGCTGGTCCATCTTGAAGTCGCCGGTGTGCAGCACCAGGCCGGCGGGGGTGCGGATGGCCACCGCGAGAGCGTCCGGGATCGAGTGGTTGACAGCGAAGAACTCACACTCGAACGGGCCGAGCCGCTCGCGGCCACCCTCCCGCACGGTCAGCGTGTACGGCTGGATCCGCCGCTCGGCCAACTTCGCCTCGACCAGGGCGAGGGTGAACTGGGAGCCGACCAGCGGGATGTCGGGTTTGTGGGCGAGCAGGTACGGCACCGCGCCGATGTGGTCCTCGTGGCCGTGCGTCAGCACGATCGCCTGGACGTCGGCGAGCCGGTCCAGGATCGGGCCGAAGTCGGGCAGGATCAGATCCACACCCGGCTGCTCGACGTCGGGGAACAGCACCCCGCAGTCGACGATCAGCAACTTGCCGTCGTACTCGAAGACGGTCATGTTCCGACCGATGGCGCCGAGCCCGCCGAGCGGAATGATCCGCAGGCCGCCTTCCGGCAACGGCGGGGGTAGTTCCGCCCCGATGTGCGCCTCGGTCACGCGTCCACCTCGTTCTGCGACGCCGTCACTCGACGTCCATCGTTTCGTTCGTTCATTCGGGCAGCTCCAGGCCCGCTGCCGCGAAGTCCGCGCGCAGCTGGGCGATCTCGTCGTCGGTGGCGTCCACGAGCGGGGGTCGCACCGGGCCGGCCGGCAGGCCCAGCGACGCCAGGCCCGCCTTCACCAGGATCGTGCCCTGGGTACGGAAGATGCCGGTGAACAGCGGCAGCAGCCGCCGGTGCAGGGACAGCGCGGTCGGCATGTCCCCCGCGTCGTACGCCTCGATCATCTGTGCGGTCAGCGCCCCGGTGAAGTGCGTCGAGGTGCCGACCACGCCCACGCTGCCGACGGCCAGCGCCGGCAGGGTGAGCGCGTCCTCGCCGCTGTAGAAGGCGAGGGTGGTGCGGCTGGTGACCCAGCTGGTCGCGGTCAGGTCGCCCTTGGCGTCCTTGACCGCGACGATCCGGCCGTGTTCGGCGAGCCGGACCAGCGTCTCGGTGTCGATCGGCACGCCGGAGCGGTGCGGAATGTCGTACAGCATCACCGGCAGGCCGGTGGCGTCGGCGACCGCGGTGAAGTGGCGCAGCAACCCGCTCTGCGGCGGCTTGTTGTAGTACGGGGTGACCACCAGCAGGCCGTGCGCACCCGCCTTCTCGGCGGCGGCGGCCAGCTCGATGGTGTGCCGGGTGTCGTTGGTGCCGACGCCCGCGACCACCTTGGCGCGGTCACCGACGGCCTCCACCACGGCCCGGATCAGGTGTTCCTTCTCCGCGTCGGTGGTCGTCGGCGACTCACCGGTGGTGCCGTTGACCACCAGCGCGTCGTTGCCCTGCTCGTCGACCAGGTGGCTCGCCAGCCGGGCGGCGCCGTCGAGATCGAGGGAACCGTCGGGGGTGAACGGGGTCACCATGGCTGTCAGCAGCCGGCCGAAAGGGCGGGACGCCGGTCGGGCCGCGGCGTCGAGGTGGTCGTGCGTCATACCCTCCAACCTAGCGGACGACCAGCCGGGCCCTGCCGGGGAAGGGCTCAGGACGCCTCGTGCGGGCTGGCCGCCACCTCGGTGCCGTCCGGCAGCGTGGAGATCACGAAGTCGGCGAACACGTTCGGGGCGACACCCTGCAGCTGGCGCAGGCACTCCACGGCCAGCTCACGGATCTCCACATCGGCGTGCTCGGTGGCCCGCATCGCGACGAAGTGCCGCCAGGCCCGGTAGTTGCCGGAGACCACGATCCGGGTCTCGGTGGCGTTGGGCAGCACCGCCCGGGCAGCCTGCCGGGCCTGCTTGCGGCGCAGCGTCGGGTTCGGCTCGTCGGAGAAGCGCTGCTCGAGGCCCTCCAGCAACTCGGTGTACGCCCGAACGCTCGCCTCGGCCGCCTCCACGAACTTCTTGTGCAGCTCGGGGTCGTCGGCGATGACCGCCGGCTCGACCATGGCCGCGTCCCGCTCCGGGACGTACCGCTGGGACAGCTGGGAGTACGAGAAGTGCCGGTGCCGGATCAGCTCGTGGGTGAAGGAGCGGGACACCCCGGTGAAGTAGAAGGTGACCGACCCGTGCTCCAGCACGCTGAGGTGACCCACCTCGAGGATGTGCGCCAGGTAGCCGGCGTTGGTGGCAGTCGCCGGGTTCGGCTTCTTCCACGACTGGTAGCAGGCCCGACCGGCGAACTCCGCGAGTGCCTGGCCACCCTCCGCGTCGGTCGACCACGGCACGTCGTCCGGGGCCGCGAATTGGGTCCACGCGATCAACTTGACCTGGGGCTGCACCATGTCCGGCATTCCTGGGACTGTAGTGGTGCGGTGCCGGTCGGCCCAACTCAGGCGCGCCCCGTGCAATGTCGATCACTCAGGCAGTGGTGGCGCCGCCGCCGAAGCCCGGGCCGGGATCCAGGGGGCCGGTCCGGCGTCCGGCGTCCGGCGTCCGGCGTCCGGCGTCCGGCGTCATCGTTGCTGGGCCCGGGGTCGGGGCGGGCAGTTCCATCGGCGTCCTCTGGAGCTGAATCGTTTGCGACATCAGCGCGGTGGATCGGGCTCTCTCGACCAGGCACGTCTCTCTACCGAGGACGGGCTCCCAACCTGACGAGCGCGCCCGAACGACCCGAGCGGCCCGAGCGGCCCGAGCGGCCCGAGCGGCCCGAGCGGCCCGGCAGCCGCTCCACCCACAAGATCACGCAACGTCCTGGATGTAGTGGCATCCCCCGCGCCTGACACCACTACATCCAGGATCGAGCACGATCCCGGGGCGAAATGCGTCGGCCGCGGTGCGCCGCGACGGCGGTTGCCGGCTGCCTACTGGTGATCGACTCGCGTTTCTGTAAGTCGGGGTGTCTGGGTCGGCTGGATGGCCCCGTTTTCTGAATGCCGAGTCGATCAAGTGGCGACCGGCGGAGGAGGCCCGTGATGTCGTAAACGGATCAGCTCCAAAGGACGCCGAACAACGCATGCCAGCCCTACATCTACGCGCTGGAGCATCGGGGCACCAGCGGACGGGACGGAGACGACGGAGGGTGTGCGGATGAGTGACGAGGAACGCCGGGACAGCGCGTCGGGCGATGGCGCACCTCGGCGCACCAGCGCGTCGGGCGACGACGGGGTCAGACGTAGAGCGAGGTGAACGGCGCCCAGGGCAGGTTGCGGAGCACCGAAAAGGCCAGCCATGCGGCCAGGAAGCCGCCGATGACCTTCGAGCTGATCCGCAGCTCGGGCATTCGCCACCCGAACGCCTGACTTCCTGCCCAGGCCACGAAGAGGTACGCCAGGAACGGCAGCGCGAAAATGAACACGAAGTGGTGTCGGGCGGCGGCCGGAAGGTCCCCGTGCAGCACGTACCAGAGGGCGCGGGTGCCACCACAGCCCGGGCAGTCCAACCCGGTGGTCAACTTGAGCAGACAGGTGGGCGCGGCATCCGGGTCGGCGTGCGTCGGATTGCTGAGCAGCGCGTAGCTCATACCGACGGCGACGCAGCCGACCGCGGCCAGCGGCACCGCCCAGCGCGGGGAGCGTTCGTAGAGCCGCAGCACAAACCGGGTGAGCCGGTCCGGCTCGGGTGCCGGGTAACCGCCCGGCGGGGTCGCCGGCCAACCCTCCGAACCCGCCCCGCCGGGACCCGCGCCGTGCGGACCGAAGCCGCCGGAACCCGCACCGTGCGGACCGAGCCCGTCGGGAGCCGCACCGTGCGGACCGAAGCCGCCGGAACCCGAGCCGTCGGGACCCGCGTCTCCGGGACCGCCGTCGGCCAGGGCGGCCTGGTGCACCGCCCCGGGGGCGGGCTGCGGCTTGTCGACCGGTCCGGGAACGCTCGTCACGCGCTCACGGTACACCGGACACGCCGGCCAACGCGGCGGTGAGCGGACCGGCCAGGTCGCCGGCCGCGGGCGGTGCCACCGCGTCCAGGCCGAGCCAGCCGGCCAGCCGGTACAGCTCGGCGGCGAGCGCCACCGCGGTCTCCCCCGGGTCGGCGCCGGGCTCGAGCCAGGCGGCCGGGACCAGCAGCACCTTGGCCTTGCGGTCGGCCTTGAGGTCGACCCGGGCGGTGAACCGGTCGCCCTGCAGGAACGGCAGCACGTAGTAGCCGTAGACCCGCTGTGGCGCCGGGACGTAGATCTCGATCCGGTAGCTGAAGTCGAACAGCCGCTCGGTGCGGGCACGTTCCCAGATCAACGGATCGAAGGGGCTGACCAGTGTGTTGCCGCGCACCCAGCGCGGCAGCCGGGCGGACGCGTGCAGCCACGCCGGCTGTCGCCAGCCCGCCACGGTGACCGGCACCAGCTCACCGGCCTCGGCCAGCTCCGCGACGGCCTGCCGGGCGCCGGCCAACGGCAACCGGAAGTAGTCGCGCAACTCCGGCTCGGCGGCCACCCCGAGCGACCGCGCGGCGAGGGCCACCAGCGTGCGGTACGCCTCGGCGTCGCTCGGAGTGGGCGCGGCCAGCGCCGCCGCCGGCAGCACCCGCTCGGGCAGGTCGTAGCGGCGGGCGAACGAGGTGCTGCGCTCGGCGGCGGCCACCTCCCCGGCCCAGAACAGGAACTCCAGGGCCCGCTTGACGGCCGACCAGTTCCACCCCCAGTTGCCGGTCTCCCGGGGGGCGTCGTGCTCGATCTCGGCGGCGGTCAGCGGCCCCCGGGCGGCCACCTCGTCGCGGACCCAGGCGACCAGCTCCGGCTGCTCCTGCGCGATCCGCCGCATGCCGCCCCAGGATTCGCTGTGCGCGCGGGCCATCCGCCAGCGCAGCAACGGGTGCAGCTCGACCGGGACCAACGACGCCTCGTGGCCCCAGTACTCGAACAGCTCCCGCGGGCGCCGGTAGGCGGCCTGGTCGAGCAGTGTGGTCGGGTACGGCCCGAGTCGGCTGTAGAGCGGCAGGTAGTGCGCGCGTTGCAGCACGTTGACCGAGTCCATCTGGATCAGCCCGACCCGGCTCAGCACCCGACGCAGGTGCCGGCGAGTGGGCACACCCGTCGGCGCCGGGTCGGCGAAGCCCTGTGCGGCGAGCGCCACGCGGCGGGCCTGGGCGAGCGAGAGTGATTCCGGTGTGGTCATCGTCGGCGACCTTAATTCATCGGTACGACGCCGGTGCGGGAAGCTGGACGTGACGACCAACGAGGCATAGAACGGTGCAATGCTGACCATCCGTCGGGAGGAGCCGGACGACGCCGAGGCGGTCGCCCGGGTGCACGTGCACGGCTGGCAGGCGGGCTATGCCGGCTTCATGCCGGACGAGGTGCTTGGGCGGCTCAACGTGGTGGCCTGGGCGCAGCGTCGTCGCGACGTCGGCACCGCCGATCCGGAGCACCCGTTCACCACACTGCTCGGCGAGGTGGACGGGTTGGTGGTGGGCTTCACCACCTTCGGGCCGTACCGCCGCAACCAGGACCGGGACGACCTGGACCAGACGGTCGGCGAGGTGGTGGCGCTCTACGTGGAGCCGGCCCGCTGGGGTGACGGGACCGCCGCCGCGCTGCTGGACGCGGCCCGGAGCGGGCTCACCGAGCGCGGCTGGGCGGGGTACCGGGCGTGGGTGCTGGCGGACAACCGGCGGGCCCGTCGGTTCTGCGAGCGCGCCGGCCTGTCACCGGACGGTGAGCGGTCGACCTATCAGGTGCCGCTGGCCGGCGGGGGCCCGCCGGTCGGGCTGGTCGAGCTGCGGTACGCCGGACGCCTCGACCGCTGACCCGTGCGGGGTCAACCACCGGCGGATCGGCAGGAAGGCCAGCAGCGCCAGACTGATCCACACGTAGGCGTTGCTGCCCAGGAAGCCGTCCACCCCGGTGAAGTCCTTCTCCCAGAACCAGACGGTGCGGCTGATCAGCAGCGCGTACCCGATGGTCGCGGCGACCAGCAGGACCCGCCGTCGGCGGCCGGCCGGCGCGGCCATCGCGTTGTCCACCAGGAGGATCAACGCGGGCAGCAGCCAGACCAGGTGGTGCACCCAGGTGACCGGGCTGACCAGGCACATCACCGCACCGGTCAGCGCCAGGCCGGTCGCCTCGTCGCCGGCCGCGACGGCGGCCCGGGACCGCCAGGCCCAGAGCGCCAGGGTGCCGAGCACCAGCAGCAGCCACAGCAGCGTGCTCGGGTGTTCCGGGTCGAGCCGGGCGACCACCCCGCGCAGCGACTGGTTGGAGACGAAGGCCAGCTCACCCACCCGACCGGTGTTCCACAGCGCCTCGGTCCAGAACTCCCGGGACGCGTCCGGGAAGAGCGCGGCGGCCAGCAGCGACACCCCGGCCGCCGTGCCGCTGGCGGTGAGCGCAGCCCGCCACCGCCCGGTCACCAGCAGGTAGACGATGAACACGCCCGGGGTCAGTTTGATCGCTGTGGCGAGGCCGATGCCCGCTCCGGTCCACCGGCTGCCCGCCGGCAGCAGCCGCAGCAGGTCCACCGCCACCAGGAAGAGCAGCAGCGTGTTGACCTGGCCGAAGTTGACAGTCTCCCGCATCGGCTCGAACGCGGCGGCCAGGCAGAGCGCCACGGCGAGGGCGAACCACCGGGTCCAGCCGGCGCGGCGGGCGATCGGGTCGACCAGCCACCAGATCAGCACCGTGGTGGTGGCCACGCTGGCGAGCACGCTCACCACGATCGCCGCCGTCCACGGCAGGTACGCCATCGGCAGCATGGCCAGTGCGGCGAACGGCGGATAGGTGAAGCCGTACTGGGTGCCCGGCTTGAGGTAGTCGTAGATCTCCCCGCCGTCGTGCACCCACCAGGTCAACGCACCGTAGTAGACCTTCAGGTCGAAGAAGCCGTGCCGGACGGCAGCCACGGCGAGGAACCCGGTGACCGCCGCGGCGAGCACCACCACCCCGACGACCTGCGCGGTCGTCCTGTTGGCACCCTGCGCCACCGTCGTCTCCCCCGCCCTGCGTAGGCTTCCGTCCCATGGCTCTCGGGTACGTCCGCCCGGCGCGTCCCGAGGACGCCGGCGAGATCGCACGCATCCAACTCGCGACCTGGCGGGTCGCGTACCGCCGGATCCTGCCTCGGCATGTGCTCGACAACCTGGACGAGGCGTTCCTCGCCCGGCGGTGGAGCGCCGCGGTGCTGGAGCCGCCCTCGGGCAAGCACCGGGTGCTGGTCGCCGTCGAACAGGCCGAGCAATCGTATCTGGTGGGGTTCGCGGCCTCCGGCCCGGCCGACGGCGAGGCCCTGGCCCCGGGTGAGCCGGCCGAGGCGCTCGGCCCGGACGTGGCGGCGGTGACCGACCTGCTGGTGGAGCCGCGTTGGGGCCGGCGGGGGCACGGCAGTCGGCTGCTCGCCGCCGCCGTCGACCTGTGGCGGGAGGACGGCCTGAGCCGGGCGGTGGCCTGGGCGTTCGAGGGCGACGAGGCCACCCGGAAGTTCCTCACCAGCACCGGGTGGGAGCCCGACGGGGCGGCCCGCGCGCTCGACGTGGACGACATGCTGGTGCCTCAGGTGCGCCTGCACGTCGCCGTTCCGGCCGAGAAGGTCGAGTGACAGGTGTGGCGGACCCAGATCGGGGCCGCCACACCGAACCAGGTCAGCCCTTGTCCGAGCCGTCGTTGGCGTCGCGGACGAAGTAGCGCTGGAACACCACGAAGATGATCGCCACCGGGATGGTGGCCAGCAGCGCGGCGCCGAGCTTGAGCGGGTACTGGGTGCCCTTGCCGAGCGAGCCGCTGACCAGGTCGGCCAACCCGCGCGGCAGGGTGAACAGGTCCGGGTCCTGCACGGACACCAGGCTGTGCGGGAACTCGTTCCAGGAGCCCTGGAACGACAGGATGGTGAGGGTGATCAGGGCCGGCTTCGCCATCGGCAGCACCACCGACCAGAAGGTGCGGAAGATGCTCGCCCCGTCGATCCGGGCGGCCTCCTCGACACTGACCGGAATCGACTCGAAGAACTGTTTCATGATGAACACGCCGGCCGCGTCGGCCAGCAGTGGCACCACCAGACCGGCGTAGCTGTTGTAGATGCCGAGCTGGTTGAGCACCAGGAACTTCGGGATCAGCAGCACCACCCCGGGCACCGCCATCACCGCGATGACGGCGGCGAACAGTCCGCTGCGGCCGCGGAACCGCAGCCGGGCCAGCGCGTACCCGGCGAGCGAGTCGAAGAAGACCCGGCCGAGGGTGACCAGCACCGTCACCAGCAGCGAGTTGCCCAGCCACAGCGGGAAGTTGGTGCCGGCGAAGATCCGTTCGAAGCCGGCAAGGGTGAGCGGGTCCGGGAACGGTGACAGCGGGTTCGCCGCCGCGTCGGGCTCGGTCTTGAGCGCGTTGCCGATCTGGATGACGAACGGGTAGAGGAACACCAGCCCGAAGAAGACCAGCGTGGCGTACCCCAGAAAGCGGGTGGCCAGGGTGCGGGCCGCGCGGTGCTGACGCCGCGCGGGCACCGCCGCCGGGCGGTCGGTGAGCACGGCCATCTCAGGACCTTTCCGGTACGCGGCGACGCCGCCAGCCGCGGCGCGGCCGGTCGGTGTCCCGCTCGGCCAGCGCCCGGCGCTGGATCAGCGTGAGCACGATGATGATCAGGAACAGGACGAACGAGATCGCCGCGCCGGAGCCGTAGTCGAAGTCCCGGAAGGCGGTCCGGTACGACAGGTAGGCGGGGGTGAGCGTGGTCTTGGCCGGGTCGCCCTGGCTCATCACGTACACCTGGTCGAAGACCTGCCAGGAGCCGATCATCCCGAGGGTGAGCACCAGGAAGGTGGTGGGCCTGATCATCGGCAGGGTGACGTACCGGAAGCGCTGCCACCGGGACGCACCGTCGAGGGTGCTCGCCTCGTCGAGCGTGACCGGCACGTTCTGCAGCCCGGCCAGGAACATCAGCATGAACGTGCCGGAGGTGGTCCAGACGACCAACGTGATGATCGAGATCATCGCCACGCTCGGGCCTGCCAGCCAGTCCCACCAGCTCAGCCCGAACGGCCCGCCGTCGGCCAGCGCCGCCGGTGGCGAGTCGACGCCGAACACGCCGAACAGCAGGTGCAGCACGCCCCGGGAATCGGCGAACCACTCGGGCCCGTCGATGCCGACGAAGCCGAGCAGGGCGTTCACCGCGCCGGAGTTGGCGAAGAGGAACAGGAACACCACGCTGATCGCGACCGAGCTGGTCACCGAGGGGAAGTAGAAGGCGCTGCGGAAGAAGCTCTTGCCCTTGAGCATGCGGTTGTTGACGACAAGCGCCAGGCCGAGCGCGAGCACCGTCTGCGCCGGCACCACGATCGCCACGTAGTAGATGTTGTTGCGGATGCTGGTCATGAAGTCGCGCCGGGCCAGCCCGTCCTCGGTGAACAACTGGGTGTAGTTGCGCGCGCCGACGAACGGGACGTCGCCGGTGAAGGGACTGCCCTGGCCGTTCCAGTCGGTCAGGCTGACCCAGAGCGCCATCAGGATGGGCAGCAGCAGGAACAGTCCCAGAATGACGATCACCGGGGCGACGAAGAGCCAGCCGGCGAGGTTCTCGTCGCGTCGGGTGCCGCCCCCGCGTCGGCGCGGGCTCGACCCGGTCGCGGTGGCCGTGGCGGTCAGTGTCTCGGTTGCCATCTTCCCTCCCTTCCTCTCTCCGGCCGACGTGCGGCGGGGGCCCCGGTGATCGCCGGGGCCCCCGCCGTCACCTCAGCTGCCGCCGAGCGCAGCCTTGGCGTTCTTGTCGAAGTTCTGCAGGACGGTCTTGGGGTCACCGTTGGCCAGCCCCTGCAGACCGGTGTCGAGGTCCTTGAGGACGCTGTCCATCTTCGGGGCGTTCACCGGGCCCTGGGCGTACGCGGCACCGTCGACGAACACCTTGTCCGCCGGGAAGGCGGCGGTGTACTGGTCGCGCGCCGACTGGCGGGACGGCATGACACCGAACGCCTTCGCGAAGGTCATCTGCTGCTCGCTGCTGGTCATCGCCTCGACGAACTTGATCGCCTGATCCTTGTACTTGCTCTTCGCGGCGATGCCCCAGCACTGGGTGAAGGAGAGCGTGCCCTGCCCCTTGGGGCCGGCCGGCAGCGCCACCACCTTGTACTTCACGTTGGGGAAGTCGTTCTGCAGGGCACCCTTGATCCAGTTGCCCTCGATGGTCATCACGGCCTTGCCCTTGCCGAACGCCTCACCGGACCAGCCGGCGTCGAGCTGCTTGGGGTACTTGGCCAGCCCGGTGCTGAGCATGGTCTTGACGTACTGGAGGGCGGCGAGGTTCTCCGGGGTGTCAGCGGTGGGCTGCTTGCCGTCCTTGCTGACCAGCCAGCCGCCGTTCTGCACCATGAAGGCACCGATCCGGTCCCGGGTGTCGCCGAGGGCCAGCGGGACCTGCCCCTTGGCCTTGATCTTCTGGGCGGCGGCGGTGAGCTGCTCCCAGGTCGTCGGCACGTCGGCGTCGGTCAGCCCGGCCTTGGTCCACAGGTCCGTGTTGATCTGCAGGGCCAGCGTGGAGAAGTCCTTGGGCGCGCAGTAGAGCTTGCCGTCGTACGTGAAGGCGGTACGCAGGCTCTCGTAGAAGTCACCGGAGTTGCTGACCTTGTCGCCGTACGGCTCGAGGGCGCCGACGCTGGCGTAGTTGGCGAACTGGGCCGCGTCCACGTAGAAGACGTCCGGTGGGGTGCCGCCGGCGAGCGCCTGACCGAGTTGCTGGGTGAGGTCCTGGGCCGGGGTCACCGTCGCGGTGTTGCCGGAGCTGCTGGCCCACGTCGCGGCGGCGTCCTGCACGGCCTTGGTCTCGGCCTCGCCGGACGAGCCGATGAGGATCTGCAGGCTGGCCGGGCCGCTGGACTGGGCGGTGTCGCCGGAGGAGTCGTCGAAGCCGCTGCCGCAGGCCGCGGAGCCGAGGAGGGCGACGGCGGCGAGGCCCGCCACCGTTGCCCGGGTGATTGTTCGAGGTGCCATGGTTTCTCCTGGTGGGGGGGTGTGGCTACGCGGTGTGCCGCAGTGCCAATGAGGGCTGGAGCAGCACGGGGCTGGGGGTCTCGTGGTCGCCGTCGAGGACCCCGGTGAGCAGGTCCACGCAGCGGGCGGCGGCCTCGCCGAGCGGCTGGCTGACGCTGGTCAGCCCGACCGCCGCGGCCACCGGTGTGTCGTCGAAGCCGATCACCGACACGGACGGGTCGACGCCGCGGATCGCCTGGAGGGCGCCGAGGGCGAGCGAGTCGCTGGCGCAGACCACCGCGCTCGGCGCCACGGCGACGAGCAGGTCACGCATCAGACGTTCACCCTCGGCGATGCCGTCCTCGGTCTCCCGGTGCAGCCCGGTCGGGTCGACG
This sequence comes from Micromonospora sp. SD19, assembly GCF_054462275.1. Lineage (NCBI taxonomy): Bacteria > Bacillati > Actinomycetota > Actinomycetes > Micromonosporales > Micromonosporaceae > Micromonospora > Micromonospora sp. SD19. The sequence goes on along the minus strand of NZ_JBTLMN010000003.1, from coordinate 234,107 downwards.
CCGGCCGCGTGCAGCGTGTCGCGCCAGCCGGCCCGCCGGTCGTCGCCGACGCCGGAGCCGACCGGCCAGCCGATGAACGCGATCCGCCGGTGGCCGGCGTCCAGCAGCCGCCGGGTGGCCTGGGCGGTGCCGGCGGCGCCGTCCACGTCCACCCAGGGGTGTGCGTCGAGCGCGTCCCACGGGCGGCCGAAGGTCACGAACGGCACGTCCCGGTCGGCGAGCCATTGGGTACGCGGGTCGCCGTACTTGGTGCCGACCAGCACGAACGCGTCCAACTCGTAGGTGCCGAGCAGGTCGCCGTACGTGGCGATCTCCCGTTCGTCGTCGGTGGCGGTGTAGAGCAGCACCCGGTAGCCGGCCGCGTCGGCGGTCTCGGTGAGGCCGTGCAGGAAGCGGTCGAGCACGGAGCCGTTGATGCCGTCGCGGGTCGGCTCGATCCGGGCGGCGATCAGGCGGGACCGGCCGGTGCGCATCTGCCGGGCGGCCTGGTTGGCCCGGTAGCCGAGCGCGTTGATCGCGTCCTCGACCCGCTGACGGGTCTCCTGCCGCACGATGTGCGGGGCGTTGAGCACGTTGGACACCGTCTGCCGGCTGACTCGGGCGTGCCGGGCCACCGTCGCGATGGTCACCTTTTCGGCCACTTAATCCCTCTCGCCATCTTGAACGATCCAATTTGGATAAGGCAGGATTGGATCGTTCAAGTTTCTGGAATGTTTCGCACTTTGCACCGCCAGGGGCCGCGTTGTCAAGACGTCCGCCCCGCACCCCGAGGATCTGGAGCCACACCGTGATCGAACGCCAGCTGCAACCCCTCCTGCACGAGTTGGTCGGGGTGGTCTTCGCCCCCACCAGCGCGCTGGGGGACGCGACCGGGCAGATCCGCCCGACCGGCGTCCAGGGCGTCTTCCACGCCGATGCCCGGGTGCTCTCCCGCGCCGAGCTGCTTGTCGACGACCAGGAGCTCGAAGGGCTGACCCGGGGCGACGTCGGACCGCACGGCGCGCACTTCGTGAGCCTGGCCCGCTGGCTCGGTGACCCCACACCCGACCCCACCGTCCGGGTCGACCGGACCCGCCGGGCCACCCGCAACGGTCTCACCGAGGAGCTGCGCATCCGCTCCACCGCCACTGTTGGCGTACGGGCCACTGTCTCCGTCGACCTCGGCTGCGACCTCGCCCCCATCGAGGTCGTCAAGTCCGGTCGCGCCACCGACGCGCTGGCGGCCAGCACCGGCCAGCCCGGCACGCTCACCTGGACGGGCACCGGGATCACCGTCACCGTCACCGCGCCAGGCGCCGACGTGCTCGCCGACGGCGAGCGGGCCACCACTCCCCGGCTGGTCTGGCCGGTCGACCTGCCCCCCGGCGGCGAGACCGTGCTGCGCTGGCAGTTGGCCGTCGACGACCCGCGCGCCGTCGTCGTCGGCCCGGCCGGCGAGCCCGAATGGTCCCGACCCGAGGTGAGCGCCGACGACCGACGCCTCGTCCGGCTGCTCGACCGCAGCCTCGACGACCTGCGGGGCCTCCGGCTGGCCGAGACCGGCGCCCCGGGGGACGTGTTCCTCGGCGCCGGGGTGCCCTGGTTCCTCACCCTGTTCGGCCGGGACAGCCTCTGGGCCGCCCGGATGATGCTGCCGCTCGGCACCGACCTGGCCGCCGGCACCCTGCGCGTCCTCGCCCGCCGGCAGGGCACCCGGATCGACCCGACGACCGGCGAGGCCCCCGGCAAGATCCTGCACGAGCTGCGGCGCCACGAGTTCGCCCTGCCCGAGAACGGCCTGCACCTTCCGCCGGCGTACTACGGCACCGTCGACGCCACCATGCTCTGGGTCAACCTGCTGCACGACGCGTGGCGGTGGGGAATGCCCGCCGTGCAGATCGAGCCCCTGCTGCCGCACCTGGAGGCGGCGCTGCGCTGGCTCGGCGAGCACGCCGACCCGGACGGTGACGGCCTGGTCGAGTACGTCGACACCACCGGTCGCGGGTTGTCGAACCAGGGGTGGAAGGACTCCGGAGACGCCGTCCGATTCCACGACGGAACCCTGGCCACCGCGCCGATCGTGCTTGCCGAGGTGCAGGGGTACGCGCACGAGGCCGCCGTGAACGGGGCCGCCCTGCTGGACGCCTTCGGCCGACCGGGCGCCGACCGCTGGCGCGAGCACGCCGCCGCGCTTGTCGACCGGTTCCGGAAGAGCTTCTGGGTCGACGGCCGCCACGGCCCACAACCAGCGCTGGCCCTCGACCGCGACAAGCGCCCCGTCGACTCGCTGACCAGCAACATCGGCCACCTGCTCGGCACCGGCCTGCTCGACCGCGACGAGGAGGCGCAGGTCGCGCACCTGCTCACCACCGACACGATGGCCGCCGGGTTCGGACTGCGCACCATGTCCAGCGACGATGCCGGCTTCAGCCCGCTGTCGTACCACTGTGGCTCGATCTGGACCCACGACACCGCGATCGTGCTCGGTGGGTTGGCCCGCGCCGGGCACCGCGACGCCGCCCTCGGCCTGGCCGACGGACTGCTCAGCGCGGCCGAGGCGTTCGACTACCGGATGCCGGAGCTGTACGGCGGCGACGACCGGGCACTGGTGAACCGTCCGGTGCCGTACCCGGCCGCGTGCCGACCGCAGGCCTGGGCCGCGGCGGGTGCGGTGCTGCTGCTACAGGCGGCCACGGGGCTCTACCCGGACGTACCGGCCGGCACGGTCCGGCTGACACCGCTGGCCGGGCCCGAACTCGGCGCGCTGCATGTGGACGGACTGCGCGTGGGCGGCGCTCCGGTGACCGTCACCGTCGACCGCACCGGCGAAGCCACCATCACCGGCCTGCCCACCCCCCTGACCCCACCTCTCCCCACCCAACGCCGCCCCACCACCCAACCCCTCCCCCAATAACCCCCGCCCCGCCCTCGCCCTGGCCCTCGCCCTGACCCCGTCGATCATGGAGTTGTGATGGGCGAAAGCTCCATGTGTGCCCCTTCTGCGAGGCACCACAACTCCATGATCGACACAGGGTCAGACCGGGCGGCTCCGGCGATCTTGCGGTTTCGCTTGTCGGGATGCGTGGAATGCCCCTTGTGCCACCGCAGAAAGTGCAAGATCGCGGGGGTGGGGGTCAGCGGGCTTGTTCGGCGACCAGCTCATCGTCGTCCATGGCGCCGGTGGGGTGGAAGCCCAGGGAGGTGTAGAGGGCCGCTGCTGGGGTGTTGTCCGGGTGGTACGAGAGGCGGACCGGGGGGTTTCCGTCCTGGGCCGCCAGCCAGGGGGCCAGGGTTTGCACGGTGGCCCGGCCGACGCCCCGGCCCTGCTCGGCGGCGTCGATCAGCATCCCGCCGATCCAGTGCGAGCCGTCGTCGTCCACCCCCCACATGACGTGGCCGACGACGGTCTCGTCGGCGTACACGGCCAGGGAGTTCCACACGTCGGAGCGCATGCTGAGCAGCAGGTAGCGGGCACCCAGCGCGGCCACGAACCGGCGCTGGTCGTCGCGCGGGGCGACGTCGGCCACCGCCCGCCAGTTGTCGTCGTCGACCGGCCGGAGTGTGACCCGCCGACCGAGCCGATCCAGGTGTGCGTTATCGATCATCGGCGGATGCTACCCGGCCCGGACAGAGAGATCTTGGACAGTTTCCGTCACGGGAGAACGGAAACTGTCCAAGATCTGCGGTCAGTCGAGCAGGGCGTCCAGGCCGACGGTGAGGCCGGGGCGGTTACGCACCGCGCGGACGGCCAGCAGCACGCCCGGCATGAACGACACCCGGTCGTACGAGTCGTGTCGGATGGTCAGCGTCTCGCCGGTGCCGCCGAACAGCACCTCCTGGTGGGCGACCAGGCCGGTGGCGCGCACCGCGTGGACGCGTACCCCGTCGATCTCGGCGCCGCGCGCACCCGGCACCTCGTCCTTGGTGGCGTCCGGCACCGGGCCGAGGCCGGCCTCGGCGCGGGCCCGGGCGATCTGCCGGGCGGTGTGGGTGGCGGTGCCGCTCGGGGCGTCCAGCTTGCGCGGGTGGTGCTGCTCGATGATCTCGACGGACTCGAAGTGTCGGGCGGCGCGGGCGGCGAACTGCATCATCAGCACCGCGCCGATGCCGAAGTTCGGGGCGATGACCACACCCACCTCGGGCCGGTCGGCCAGCCAGCCGCGCACCTGCTCCAACCGCTGCTCGGTGAAGCCGGTCGTGCCGACCACCGCGCTGATGCCCTGCTCGACGCACCACCGGAGGTTGTCCATCACGACGTCCGGCGTGGTGAAGTCGACGACCACCTCGGCGGCGGAGACGGCCGAACGACTGTCGCCCTGGTCGATCGACGCCGTCAGGGTGAGGTCGTCGGCGGCGTCGACGGCCTTGCAGACCTCGATGCCCATCCGGCCGCGCGCGCCGAACACGCCGACCCGAATCTTCTCCTGCTCGTCAGTCACGGGGCACAACCTATCCCAATCGGGACGTGCCCCAGTCGTCGGATCCGGGCGGCTCCACCGACCGGGACGCGCCCCGGACCGGGCCGCGACAGCCCTCAGACCGCGAAGTCGCCGGCGCCGAACGGGCCCACCACTGCCAACGACATCGGGCGGCTGAGCAACTCGGCGGCGAGGACGTTGACGTCCTCCACGCTGACCTCGTCGACCCGGCGGAGCAGCTCGTCGACGGGCATCAGGTCGCCGTAGAGCAGCTCACCCTTCGCCAGCCGGCTCATCCGGGAACCGGTGTCCTCCAGGCCGAGCACGAACGAGCCCTTGCTCATCCCCTTGCCCCGGGCCACCTCGGCCTCGGTCAACCCGTCGGCGGCCACCCGGGCCAACTCGGCGCGGGTCAGGGCCAGCACCTCGTCCACCTTGCCCGGCGCGCAGCCGGCGTAGACGGCGAACAGGCCGCTGTCGGCGTACTGGCTGGCGTAGGAGTAGACCGAGTAGGCCAGGCCGCGCTGCTCGCGGATCTCCTGGAACAGGCGGCTCGACATGCCGCCACCGAGCACGTTGTTGAGCACCCCGAGGGCGAACCGGCGATCGTCGAGCCGGTCGATGCCGGGGCAGCCGAGGATGACGTGCGCCTGCTCGGTCTCCTTCGGCTCCACCACCGTGGTCACCGGCCTGGTGCGTACCGCCGGGGTCGCCGCGCGGTGCGGTGCCGGGCTGGCCGGGTCGCTGTCCAGCGGGGTGCCGCGCACCGCCTGACGGACCAGCTTGACCACCGCCGCGTGGTCGAGATTGCCGGCGGCGGCGATGACGATCTGCGGCGCTGTGTAACGCCCCCGGTAGAAGTTCTGGATCTGCCGGCGGGTCATCGGGGTGACGGTCTCCGCGGTGCCGGAGATGAGCCGGCCCAGCGGGTGGTCGCCGTAGACGGCCTGGACGAAGAGGTCGTGCACCTCGTCGCCCGGCTCGTCGTCGTGCATGGCGATCTCTTCCAGGATCACGCCGCGCTCGGTCTCGACGTCGGCCGGCTCCAACAACGAGTCGGCGACCAGGTCGCACATCACGTCGATCGCCAGCGGCAGGTCCTCGTCCAGCACCCGCGCGTAGTAGCAGGTGTATTCCTTCGTGGTGAAGGCGTTGGTCTCACCGCCCACCGCTTCGATCTGCGAGGAGATCTCCAGTGCGGTGCGCTTGTGGGTGCCCTTGAAGAGCAGGTGCTCCAGGAAGTGCGCGGCACCCGCCTGCGGGCCGGTCTCGTCGCGCGAGCCGACCGCCACCCAGATGCCGAACGAGACGCTGCGCATCGCCGGAATCGCCTCGGTGAGGACGCGCAGGCCGCTGGGCAGCACGGTACGTCGTACCGTGCCGCCCAGCGGGTCGTCGCTGAGCGTCCGGGTCACCGCGCGGGCGGTGCCGCCGGAACGGCCCGCCCCGGTGCCCCGAGACGCAGCCACCCCCCGTCGATCCGGTGGAAACGGCGCGCTGAAGGCCCGACTCACGTGGTGCTCCCGGTTCGACGAGGGGTGGGTGATGCGAGGTACGACGATCAGCTGTGCCGGGTCCGGCGGCGCGGACGCTCGCCGCCCTCGCCACCCTCGCCGCCGTTACCGCCCTCGCCGCCGCGCTCCGGGCCACGCCCGCCACGGTCGCCGCCGCGTTCACGGTCACCGCGGTCACGCGGAGCCCGGTCGCCGCGGTCCCGACCAGCCGGCCGGTCGCCAGCGGCGGCCTCACCGGCGGCCGGAGCCTCGGTGCCCTCCGGGCGGACCTTGTCCAGGTAGATCTTGCCGCGGGCGTCGATGTCCGCGATCTCGACCTCGACCCGGTCACCGACGTTGAGGAAGTCCTCGACCCGCTCGACCCGCTTGCCGTCGCCCACCTTGGAGATGTGCAGCAGGCCGTCGCGGCCCGGCAGGAGCGAGATGAACGCGCCGAACGCGGCGGTCTTGACCACCGTGCCGAGGAACCGCTCGCCCTGCTTCGGGAGCGTCGGGTTGGCGATGCCGTTGATCCGGTCGACGGCCGCCTGGGCCGACGGGCCGTTGGTGGCGCCGACGTAGATCGTGCCGTCGTCCTCGATGGAGATCTCGGCGCCGGTCTCGTCCTGGATCGCGTTGATGGTCTGCCCCTTCGGGCCGATCACCATGCCGATCTTGTCGACCGGGATCTTGACGGTGGTGACCCGCGGCGCGTAGTCAGACATCTCGGCCGGAGCCTCGATCGCCGCCTTCATGACCCCGAGGATGACCTGCCGGGCCTCGTTCGCCTGCTGAAGCGCGGCGGCGAGCACGTCCGACGGGATGCCGTTGAGCTTGGTGTCGAGCTGCAGCGCGGTGACGAACTCCGGGGTGCCGGCGACCTTGAAGTCCATGTCACCGAACGCGTCCTCGGCACCGAGGATGTCGGTCAGCGTCACGTACTGGGTCTTGCCGTCCACCTCGTCGGAGATGAGGCCCATCGCGATGCCGGCGACCGGCGCCTTCAACGGGACACCGGCGGAGAGCAGACCCAGCGTCGAGGCGCAGACCGAACCCATCGAGGTGGAGCCGTTGGAGCCGAGCGCCTCGGAGACCTGCCGGATGGCGTACGGGAACTCCTCGCGCGACGGCAGCACCGGGATCAGCGCCCGCTCGGCGAGGGCGCCGTGGCCGATCTCCCGACGCTTCGGCGAGCCGACCCGGCCGGTCTCACCGGTCGAGTACGGCGGGAAGTTGTAGTTGTGCATGTAGCGCTTGCGGTTCTCCGGGGAGAGCGTGTCCACCATCTGCTCCATCCGGAGCATGTTCAGCGTGGTGACACCCAGGATCTGGGTCTCGCCCCGCTCGAACAGCGCCGAACCGTGCACCCGGGGCAGCACCCCGACCTCGGCGGTCAGCGCCCGGATGTCGCGCGGGCCACGCCCGTCCATGCGGACCTGCTCGCGCAGCACGCGGTTGCGCACCTCGGACTTGGTCAGCGAGCGGAAGGCGGCGCTGAGCTCCTTCTCCCGACCCTCGAACCGAGCGCCCAGCTCCTCGGCGACGCGGGCCTTGACCCGGTCCAGGGCTTCCTCACGGTCGGCCTTGCCGGCGATGGTGATCGCCTCGGCCACGTCGGCGCGGGCCAGCTCGGCCACGGCGTCGTACACGTCGTCCTGGTAGTCCAGGAAGACCGGGAACTCGGTGACCGGCTTGGCGGCGACCTCGGCCAGCTCGCTCTGCGCGCGGCACAGCTCACGGATCGCCGGCTTGGCGGCCTCCAGGCCGCTGGCGACGATCTCCTCGGTCGGGGCGGTGGCACCGGCCGAGATGAGGGCGACGGCGTTCGGGGTGGCCTCGGCCTCGACCATCATGATCGCGACGTCGCCGTCGTCGAGCGTGCGGCCGGCCACGACCATGTCGAAGGTGGCGCGGGCCAGCTCCTCCAGGGTCGGGAAGGCGACCCACTGGCCGTCGATGTGGGCGACGCGGGTCGCCCCGATCGGGCCGGAGAACGGCAGGCCGGAGAGCTTGGTCGACATCGAGGCGGCGTTGATCGCCACGACGTCGTACGGGTGCTGCGGGTCGAGCGCGAGGACGGTCTCGACGACCTGGACCTCGTTGCGCAGGCCCTTGACGAAGGACGGGCGCAGCGGCCGGTCGATCAGCCGGCAGGTGAGGATGGCGTCCTCGCTGGGCCGACCCTCACGGCGGAAGAACGAGCCGGGGATGCGGCCCGCGGCGTACATCCGCTCCTCGACGTCGACGGTCAGCGGGAAGAAGTCGAACTGCTCCTTCGGGTGCTTACCGGCGGTCGTGGCGGAGAGAACCACCGTCTCGCCCAGCTGGGCGATGACGGAACCGGCGGCCTGGCGAGCCAGCCGACCGGTGGAGAAGGTGATCTCACGGGTGCCGAAGGACCCGTTGTCGATCACGGCGGTGCGGGATTCGGTGCCGAGTTTGGTCTCGGTCATGTGCTGTCGTGCTCCTTCGCGTCGTGGGCCCACGACATCGGGGAGCTGCTCAGCCGGCCGGTCTTCGATCGAAGCGCCCGGGTGGTCGGCATGATGCCGGGTTCCCGGGGGCCACTACCGGAGACCGGTACGCTGACCGGCTCCCTCTCGGGTGGTCGCGCGGCCCGTGTTTCTTCAGGTGGGACGCGGCACGGGGGAGCGGCCGTCCGGCCACTCCCCCGTCACGTCACCGGCGCAGACCGAGCCGCTCGATGAGCGACCGGTAGCGGGCAATGTCCTTCTTCTGGACGTAGTTGAGCAACCGACGGCGCCGGCCGACCAGCAGCAGCAGCCCACGGCGGCTGTGGTGGTCGTGCTTGTGCACCTTCAGGTGCTCGGTCAGCTCCGCGATCCGCTTGGTGAGGACCGCGACCTGAACCTCCGGCGAACCGGTGTCGCCCTCGGCGGTCGCGTACTCCGCGCGGATGCTGGCCTTGGCTTCCTGATCGAGCGCCATGTTCTCCCTGTTTCGATGGGTTGATCAAGTGGGTGTCCGTCGTCCCGATGGACCGGGAACGGACCGGTACCTCGCACCCGCGGCGTCGAGCAGGCACGCGAGGCCCCACGCCGGTCACCCGACGTCCCGGCAAGACTACCAGCACTCGCCGGTAACACCCGGCGAAGGGCCTCGGTGGCGGCCCGTCACGCCACGACGGTCAGGCCAACGCGCGCCTGGTGCGCTCGACGTCCTGGTTCATCTGGGCGATCAACGGCTCGATCGAGTCGTACCGGACCTGACCACGCAGGTGCGCCACGAAGTCCAGGGCCAGCCGCTCGCCGTACAGGTCGCCGGAGAAGTCCAGCGCGTACGCCTCCACCCGCCGCTCCCGGCCGGAGAAGGTGGGGTTGGTGCCCACCGAGACCGCCGCGAGCAGCGGTTCACGCTGACCGCGCCGGATCAGCCGGGCCGCGTACACCCCGTCGGCGGGCACCGCCGCGTACCGGTGGCAGAGCAGGTTGGCGGTGGGGAAGCCCAGCTCCCGGCCCCGCTGGTCGCCGCGGACCACGACCCCCTCCAGGCGGTGTGGGCGGCCCAGCGCGGCGGCCGCCGCGCCCACGTCGCCAGCGTCGACGCAGGACCGGATGTACGTGGAGGAGAAGACGGTGCCGTCCTCGGCGACCAGCGGGCCGCCCTCCACGCCGAAGCCGAACGTCCGACCCAACTGCTCCAGCAACGCGACGTCGCCGGCCGCCCGGTGCCCGAAGCGGAAGTTGCTGCCGACCACCACCAGCGCCGCGTGCAGGTGCTCGACCAGGACGTCGTGCACGAACTGTTCGGCCGGCACCCGGGAGAACTCCGGGGTGAACGGCACCACGCAGAGCACGTCCACGCCGAGCGCCTCGATCAGCTCGGCCTTGCGGGCCGGCTCGGTGAGCACCGCCGGGTGCGAACCGGGGCGGACCACCTCGGCCGGGTGCGGGTCGAAGGTGACCACCACCGACTGCACGCCCAGCTCGCGGGCCCGGGCCACGGTGTGCCCGATGGTCGCCTGGTGCCCCTTGTGCACGCCGTCGAAGACGCCGATGGTGACCACCGAGCGTCCCCACCCGCCGGGCGCCGCGTCGTAGCCCCGCCACCGCTGCATGCCGTTCCTCTCTGCTGTCCCGCCGCCGGCGGGTCGACACCGCCGGCTGCCGGCCGACGGACCTGCGCCCACGGTCAGGCCGGGGCGAGCACGATCTCCGCCCGAGCCCGGCCGTCCCGCTCGCTGACGATAGCGATCAAGCCGCCGGCCGGCCCGAACACGGCGTACGGCCCGGTGAGGCCGGCCGGGTCCAGTGGCCCACCGTGGGCGAGCACCCGGGCCTCGTCGGGCGTGGCCTCCCGGCGCGCGAAGAACCGGTCGGCCGCCGCGTCCAGGGGCAGGTTCACCACGTCCGGGGCGCGCTGCTCCAACTCGTCGAGGGTGGCCGCCTCGGCGAGGGTGAAGCCACCCACCGCGGTGCGCCGCAACGCCGTGAGGTGCCCACCGACGCCGAGCGTCAGGCCCGCGTCCCGGGCGATGGCCCGGATGTACGTGCCGGAGGAACAGGTCACGTCCACGTCCACGTCCACCACGTCCGACTCGGTGCGGCGGATCGCCAGCACCGCCAGCCGGGAGATGGTGACCCGCCGCGCCGGCAGCTCGACGCTCTCCCCGTCGCGGACCCGCTTGTACGCCCGCTGCCCGTCGATCTTGATGGCGCTGACCGCGCTCGGCACCTGGTCCACCTCACCGCTGAGCCCGGCCAGCGCCGAGCGGATCGCGTCGTCGGTGACGTGGCCGGCCGGCACGGTGGCGGTCACGTCGCCCTCGGCGTCGTCGGTGACGGTGGTCTGGCCGAGCCGGATGGTGCCGGTGTAGCTCTTGCCCGCGCCGATCACGTACGTCAGCAACCGGGTGGCCCGGCCGACACCGATCACCAGCACCCCGGTGGCCGTCGGGTCGAGGGTGCCGCCGTGCCCGACCCGTCGGGTCCTGGCCAGTCGGCGGATCCGCGCCACCACGTCGTGCGACGTCATGCCGCCGGGCTTGTCGACCACGATCAGACCATCGGTGCTCACGTCGGCCAAGCCTGCCAGATGACCGCTGTCGGAGAGTGCGTGGGCGGGCCCCCGGGTGACCCGGACGACCGGCGGGGTGCTCAGCGGACCGCGCCGGTCACCGCCCAGCCGCCGTTGCGCAGCCGCAGCAGCAGGGCGACCAGCCGGATCACCACGAACACCGTGAGCCCGGCCCAGATGCCGCCCAGCCCGAGATCGAGCGCGTACGCCAGCCAGATGGCCGGCAGGAAGCCGCCGAGCGCCGCCACGATGGTGAGATTGCGCAGGTAACGCACGTCGCCCGCGCCGATCAGCACGCCGTCGAGGGCGAACACCACCCCGGCCAGCGGCAGCATGACGACGAACCACGGCCAGGCGACGGCGGCCTGCTCGCGTACCCCCGGATCGGAGCTGAACCACGACGGCACGATGCCGGCGCCGGCGGCGATGAGCAGCGCGAAGCCCACGCCGCAGACGCCGCCGAGCAGCCCGATCCGGCGGGCGAGCGCCCGCGCCCCCGCGTCGTCGCCGGCGCCGAGCGCGGCGCCGACCAGGGACTGTGCGGCGATGGCGAGGGCGTCGAGCACCAGCGCGGTGAAGAACCAGAGTTGCAGGGCGATCTGGTGGGCGCCGACGGCGGCGGCGCCGAACCGGGCGGCGACGGCGGTCGCGGACAGGAAGCTGGCCTGGAACGCCAGCCCACGGATCAGCAGGTCGCGGCTGAGCACCAGCTGCTGGCGGATCACCCGGGGCCGGGGTCGCAGCGACACCCGCTCAGCGACCAGGGCGGCGGCGAAGAGCACCCCGCAGAGCGTCTGCGCGACGACGTTGGCCACCGCCGAGCCGACCAGGCCCAGCCCGCCGGGGTAGACCAGCAGCGGGCAGAGCAACGCGGAGAGCAGGTTGGGGCCGAGCACGAAGACCAACGGGCGGCGAGTGTCCTGCACGCCGCGCAGCCAGCCGTTGCCGGCGGCGGCGAGCAGCAGGCCGGGGGCGCCGAGGGCCGCGATCCGCAGCCACTGCGCGGCGGCGTCGGCCACCTCGCCACCACCACCGACGAGGGTACGCGCGAGCGCGCCACCGCCGAACTGCATGCCGACCGCGATCAGCAGACCGACACCGAACGCCAGCCAGGACGACTGGATGCCTTCGGAGACGGCGGCCGCCCGGTCACCCGCGCCGAACCGGCGGGCCGCGCGCCCGGTGGTGCCGTACGCGACCACGGTGCCGACCCAGGCGGTCAGCGTCATGACCGTGCCACCGACGGCGAGCGCGGCGAGCGGCACCCGGCCGAGGTGACCGACCACTGCCGTGTCGACCAGCACGTACAACGGCTCGGCGGCGAGCACCACGAGGGCCGGCAGGGCCAGCGCGGCGATCCGGCGCGGCGAGGCGGGTCGGTGGGCGGTGGGGGCGGTCTGACTCATCGCCGCCGATCCTGGCACGACGACAGTAAGGATCGCAATCCCGCCCAGGGCTTACCCGGTCGCCGGGCGGCCGGTTTGCGGTCGGGCCGGCCGGGTGCGGTCGGGCCGGCCGGGTGCGGTCGGGTGCGGTCGGGCCGGCCGGGGCGAGTAACTGGGGTCAGAGGCTTTGGAGCTGATGTCGCAGACGAATCACGTCGTGACGTCGCAGACAAAGCGGGTGGTCACGTCGCAGACAACTCAGGCCGTGACGTCGCAGACAGGGCAGGTCCTGCGATGTCGTAGACGATTCAGCTCCAAAGGCGCACCAAGAGGCGTCGGATCCTCCCCGGCCGTGTCGGCAGAGGGGATCACCACTGGTGCGGTCGACTCACTGACGGGTGTCCATCGACGTCTGCAGCGCGCGGCGGGCCTGCTCGCGGGCGTCGTCGGTGGTGGTCTCGGGCTTGGGCTTGTTCGGCATGGTGGCGCTCCTCTTCCAGGGCGGGAGCCGCCGGCACGCGGCGGTCCTCACGGGCGATCGTGCTGAGCGCCCCACGGCGGTCCGGGGTTACCGGAGCAGCCGGCTGGGCAACGTGAGCCCGGGTCGGTCGACCCTGGAGGGAGGCGGCACAGGGTGTGGCACCACCGCCCGTGACCTGCACCGCCAGGCGGCGCAGGCCCTCTCCCAAGTTATCGTTCAGGTCCACATACTGCTTACGGTTCCCGCCATCTGGACACCCGACAACCCAGCTCAGCGGGCCAGAAAGTGCCAGCCCAGCCACCACCAGAACCCGAACAGACCGATCCGGCCCACCGGCACCGAGCCGACCTCGTACCGCATCACGTACGCGCAGACCTCGCCCAACGTGGGGATGCGGGACCCCTCCCGGCGGGCCATCCACTCCACCACCGCGAAGAGGACCAGCGCGGTGAGGAACCCGCCGATCGCGATCGCCCGCATCATCGCCGCACCAGCCCCCAGAAGGCGGCCAACCAGGCGAACCAGGCTGCCGACCGGGTCAGATGATCTTCCAGGAGAGGGTCGGCCAGCCGGGAGAAGGTGGGAAAGTCATCGCCGGCAGCCATCACGAAGGTCACACCCTCGAAGACCCCGAAGACCACCACCGGCACCGCCCACCAGACGGCCCCCGCGCCCAGCTGGCGCGGTGCCGGCCGGCGCGGCACCCGGTTGCTCAGACCGAGCCAGATCAGCACCCCACCCGTGCCGAGGGTGAACAGATTCGCCTCGGTGGAGAAGGACGCGAACCGGCCACCGACGAGCGACAGGCAGACGAGAACGGGAACGGAGACGGCGGGCCGGTCCCAGGCGCGGGGGGCCTCCACGGTGAGGTCGTGCGGCTGCTCCATCCCGCAATTCTTCCCGGTCACATGGAGGGCGGGAAGACCGACACTCCCCGAGCTGACCCTGATCTTCCGGATCCGATCGACGACGGTCGAAGTTCGGCCTCAGCCGATCAGTGCCGCGTCCAGCTGAGCACGGATCGACTCGACCACCTGCTCGACGCTGCCCCGACCGGTGAACCCGGCCGCGAACGTGTGCCCACCACCGCCCAGGGCGACCGCGACCCGGCTGACGTCCACCGCGCCCTTGCTGCGCATCGACACCGCCCACTCGGCGGGCCGGGTCTGCTTCACCACGCAGCTCACATCCGCCTCGGCGGTGCACCGCACCGAGTCGATCAACGCCTCCAGCACGTACGGCCGCTGGTCGTGCCGGGCCAGGTCGTCCAGCGTGGCGAAGGTCCAGACCAACCCCCGGCCGGCAGCGGCGGCCGGCTCCAGCCGGGCCCGACCGAGCACCTCGCCGAAGAGGCGAACCGCGCCGAAGGGCCGGGTGTCGAAGACCCGGCGGGAGATGTCACCGGGCGAGATGCCGGTCGCCAGCAACCGGGCAGCCATCTGATGCACCGCCGGCGTGGTCGCCTCGAACCGGAACGAGCCGGTGTCAGTGGTCAGCGCCGTGTAGAGGCACTCGGCGATGGCCGGATCGACCACCACCCCGAGCCGGGCCAGCAGCTGCTCGGCCACGACCGACGTGGCCGCCGCACTCGGATCGACCAGGTTGACCGTGCCGAAACCGGGGTTCGAGGCATGGTGGTCGAGCACCAGCGCCGCACCCGCCGTCGACAACCGCCCGGCCAGGTCGCCGAGGCGCGACACGCTCGCCGCGTCGAAGCAGATCACCAGATCGGGCGCCGGGTCGGCGGCGTCCGCCGGGACCAGCAGATCCAGACCGGGCAGCCCACGGAACGGCTCCGGCACCTCCGGCGGCCCGGGGAAGGTCGCCTGGACGTCGCGTACGCCGAACTGCCGCAGGCCCAGACCGAAGCCGAGCATGCTGCCCAGCGCGTCGCCGTCCGGGTTGACGTGGCAGATCAGCAGCGTACGGCCGGTCGGCGGGAGAGCCCGCAGCAACGCCTCGGCCGCGGCCCAGTCCGCCTCGGCGGGGCCGAGCCCGGTAGCCCCGGCGAGCGGGGCGTCGGCGGTGCTGGTCACCGCGTTTCCCCACCCCGCGGGGAATCCTTGACGTCGGTGGCCTCGTCGGCCTCGTCCGTCTCGTCGGCCTCGTCCGTGTCGTCGTCCACCCGGTACGGCTGGGCTTCGCCCGCGTACTTCGCCTGGGCGGCGAGCCGCTGCACCTCGGCATCGGCGTTACGGGCGGCGGCGAGCAGGTCGTCGATGTGCTTGACCTGGTCCTGCACGTCGTCGAGGACGAAGGTGAGGGTCGGCGAGTGGCGCAGCCCGAGCGCCTTGCCGACAGTGCTGCGCAGCATCCCCTTGGCGCTCTCCAGCGCCGCGGCGGTGTCCGCCTGGGCCACCGAGTCACCGAGCACGGTGTAGAAGACCGTCGCGTCGCGCAGGTCAGCGGTAATCCGGGCGTCGGTGATGGTGATCATCCCGAGCCGCGGGTCCTTGATCTGGCTCCGCACCACCGACGCGACCAGCTCACGCACCCGTTCCGCGTGCCGGCGTACCTTGGCCGGATCAGACATCTCGCCACCTCCACGGCGTCCTGCTCCCGGTCGACCCGGCGGCCCGGAGGCCGCCGGCCGACCGGCCAACATCTCGAACACTACCTTCGCGGCCGCGCCGGTCGCCCGGCACAGCCGGCACCATGGTCAGTCGTCGTCCGCCCCGTAGAGCCGGCGACGGACCGACAGCAACTCGACCTCGGGGCGCGCGGCCACCAGGCGCTCACAGGAGTCCAGCACCTCACGGACGTGCGTCGTCTCGGCGGCCACCACGGCCACCGCGAGCTGCGCTCGACCATGCAGGTCCAGCGCGCCCACCTCGGCGGCCGACACCTCGAAACGGCGCAGCGCCGCCACGATCGGCCGTACATATGATCTCTTGGCTTTGAGCGACCTGGAGTCGCCTGGCAGCAGCAGGTCGAAGACCGCGGTTCCGGTGAACATCGCCCCGGACGATACCGCCAACCCGCCCCGCATGATCAAGGGGTTTACGCCGGTCGGCGTAAACCCCTTGATCAGCGTGTCACTGCCGGATCAGGCGCGAACCTTCTCCCGCATCTCGAAGGTCTCGATGACGTCGCCGACCTGGACGTTGTTGTAACCACCCAGGGTCAGACCGCACTCGAAGCCCTCGCGGACCTCGGTGGCGTCGTCCTTGAACCGCTTGAGCGAGGTGATCGTGAGGTTGTCCGCCACGACCGTCCCGTCCCGAAGCAGTCGAGCCTTCGCGTTGCGTCGGATGACGCCCGACCGGACGATGCAACCGGAGATATTGCCGATCTTGGACGAGCGGAAGACATCGCGGATCTCCGCGGTGCCCAGCTCGGCCTCCTCGTACTCCGGCTTGAGCAGGCCCTTGAGCGCTGCCTCGATCTCCTCGATGGCCTGGTAGATGACGGTGTAGTACCGGATCTCCACGCCCTCGCGGTCGGCCATCTCACGGACCTTGTTCGAGGCCCGCACGTTGAAGCCGATGATCGTGACTGGCTCGGACGAGGCGCTCGCGAGCATGACGTTGCTCTCGGTGATCGCGCCGACGCCCCGGTCGAGGACCTTGAGCTGGACCTCCTCGGGGATGTCGAGGTTGAACAGCGCGTCCTCCAGGGCCTCCACCGAACCGGAGACATCGCCCTTGAGGATGAGGTTGAGCGAGGTCTTCTCGCCCTCCTTGAGCTGCTCCATGAGCGTCTCGAGGGTGGCCCGACCACGGGAGTTGGCGAATGCCGCCGCCCGCCGCCGTGCCTGTCGCTGCTCGGCGATCTGCCGCACCGTGCGGTCGTCCGCTGCGGCGAGGAACGTGTCACCCGCACCGGGCGGCGCGGTCAGACCCAGCACCATGACCGGACGCGCCGGCCCAGCCTCGGAGAGCTGGTTGCCGTTCTCGTCGAGCATGGCCCGGACCCGGCCGTGCGCCCCACCGGCGACGATCGAGTCGCCCGCCCGCAGGGTGCCCTTCTGCACCAGCACCGTCGCCACCGCACCGCGGCCCTTGTCCAGGTGCGCCTCGATGGCCACACCCTGCGCCGGCCCGTCGATCGGAGCGGTCAGCTCCAGCGACGCGTCGGCGGTCAGCAGGACGGCCTCGAGCAGCTCCTCGATGCCGATGCCGGGCTTGGCGGCCACGTTGACGAACATGGTCTCGCCGCCGTACTCCTCGGCGACCAGGCCGTACTCGGTCAGCTGCTGGCGGACCTTGTCCGGGTTGGCCTCCGGCTTGTCGACCTTGTTGACCGCGACCACGATCGGCACGTCGGCCGCCTTGGCGTGGTTCAACGCCTCGATGGTCTGCGGCATCACGCCGTCGTCGGCCGCGACGACCAGGATCACGATGTCCGTCACCTGGGCACCACGGGCACGCATGGCGGTGAACGCCTCGTGACCCGGGGTGTCGATGAAGGTCACCGCGCGGTCCACACCATCGTGCGGAACGTGCACCTGGTAGGCACCGATGTGCTGGGTGATGCCACCCGCCTCACCGGCCACGACGTTCGCCTTGCGGATGGCGTCGAGCAGCTTGGTCTTACCGTGGTCGACGTGACCCATGACGGTCACCACCGGCGCACGGCTGACCAGACGCTCCTCGGCCACCTCCGCGTCGAGGTCGATGTTGAACTGCGCGAGCAGCTCGCGGTCCTCGTCCTCCGGGCTGACGATCTGGATGTCGAAGCCCAGGTGCTCACCCAGCAGCTGCAGGGTGTCGTCAGAACAGGACTGGGTCGCGGTGACCATCTCGCCCAGGTTGAACATCTCCTGGACCAGCGAACCCGGGTTGGCGTTGATCTTGTCGGCGAAGTCCGACAGCGAGGCGCCACGGGAGAGCCGGACGACCTGACCCTGACCCCGGGGAGCACCCGAGCTCATGGTCGGAGCCGACAGGTTGTCGAACTCCTGTCTGCGCTGCTTCTTGGACTTGCGACCGCGCGTCGGCCGGCCACCCGGACGCCCGAAGGCACCCGCGGCACCGCCGCCACGGCCACGACCACCGGCACCCGGACGACCGCCGCCGCCAGCCGGAGCACCCGGACGGAAACCGCCACCGGGAGCACCGCCGCCGCCACCGGGACCGCCACGGTAGCCACCGCCACCGCCGGCACCCGCGCCGCCACCAGGGCCGCCGCGGTAACCGCCACCGCCACCGGCGCCACCGCCGGGACCACCACGGAAGCCGCCGCCACCGCCACCGGGACGGCCTGCACCGCCGCCGGGACGACCAGCCCCACCGGGACCGGGGCGACCGGCAGCCGGACGCTGGCTCGGCATGGACGCCGGGCTGGGCCGCGGCGGCATGGAGTTCGGGCTCGGCCGCGGCGGCATGCCCGCCGGGCTGTTGGGCCGAGGGCCACCCGCACCGGCGGCCGGGGGCCGCTGCTGCTGGCCACCCTGGATGCCGAACGGGTTGTTACCGGCACCGCGCGCCGGCGGGCGACCGCCCGGCCGGGCACCCGGACCGGGAGCCGGCGCGCTCGGACGAGCTGCCGGCGAACCGGGACGGGGCGGCATCGCCGCGGGACCCGGCCGAGGGCCGGGACGGTTACCGCTGCCACCGTCCGCCGGGGGCTCCCGGCGAACCGGGTTCTCCCGCTGCTGCTGGCGGGCGGCCTGCGCGGCCTTGACCGCGGCCTCCTGCTCAGCCTTCAGCGCGGCGGCACGCGCCTCCGCGGCCGCCACCTCGATGTCGTGGGCACTCGCCGGCTTGGCGACCGGGGTCGCCGACTGCGGCGCACCGGGCACCGGACCCTTGGGCTTCGGACCGGGTGCCGGCGCGGCCGGCCGCCGAGGCGGCATCGGCTTGGCCGAGACCCGGGGCGCGCCCGGGGTCGGGGTTGGCGTCGGGGTCGGGGCTGAAGCCGGCGTCGACGCGGGCGCCGACGGGGCGGCCGGTGCCGGGGCACCGGCGGACGCGACGAATGCGTTACGCAGCCGCCGGGCGACGGGCGCCTCGACGGTGCTGGACGCGGACTTCACGAACTCGCCCATTTCCTTCAACTTGGCGAGAACGGTCTTACTCTCGACCCCGAGCTCTTTTGCAAGCTCGTGTACGCGGGCCTTGCCTGCCACTGCACTCCTCACTCCGAGGTCGTGCGGGCAGCACCCGCAGCGACCTCACTCGTGCACTTGAAGCCTGGTCATTTCAGGGACTTCATCGTGTGCTCATGTCGGTCGTCCTACCCTGCTAGCGACCCTCGCCCGGTCGGGCTGACCGGACGTAGTGGTTGGCGCATCGACGTGCTCTGCCAGCACACCGTGGTCAAGGACCTCGGTGCTGCGCAGCGCACGCCCGAAGGCGCGGCGCCGCACCGCCAGCGCGAAGCAGGCCGGATCCGGGTGCATGTTCGCTCCCCGACCCGGCAGCCTGCGGAGCGGATCAGGCCGGAGGCTGTGACCAGCCTCGTCCCTGACCGCGACGATCCGCAGCAATTCGCTGGCCGGCGCACGTTGCCGGCAACCCACACAGGTGCGCTCCGGCTGCGCGCGTCGTACCACTGGAGGAAGTCTACCCCTAGCTACCCGAGATCGCGCCGCCCGGCTCCCGCACGTGATCAGTTACCCCACGCGCGGCGGGCGGGGACTGCTCCGCATCGGAGCGGATGTCGATCCGCCAACCGGTCAATCGGGCCGCGAGTCGGGCATTCTGCCCCTCCCGACCGATCGCGAGCGAGAGCTGGAAGTCGGGAACTGTCACCCGGGCGGCCCGACCGGCCAGGTCGACCACCTCGACCCGCAACGCCTTGGCCGGCGACAGCGCGTTGCCGACGAAGGTGGCCGGGTCGTCCGACCAGTCGATAATGTCGATCTTTTCGCCGTGCAGCTCACTCATCACGGCCCGCACCCGCTGACCCATCGGGCCGATACAGGCGCCCTTGGCGTTCACGCCAGGGGTGGTGGAGCGGACGGCGATCTTCGTGCGATGGCCCGCCTCACGGGCGATCGCGCCGATCTCCACGGTGCCGTCGGCGATCTCCGGGACCTCCAGGGCGAACAGCTTCTTGACCAGCGCCGGGTGCGACCGGGACAAGGTGATCTGCGGCCCGCGCATGCCCTTGGCGACGTGCACCACGACGCAGCGGACCCGCTCGCCGTGCGCGTACCGCTCACCGGGCACCTGCTCGGACTGCGGCAGCACGCCCTCCAGCTTGCCGAGGTCGACGCTGACGATGCCCTTCTCGGTACGCGTCTCGTGCGCCTGCACCACGCCGGTCACCAGGTCACCCTCGCGGCCCACGTACTCACCGAAGTGCACCTCGTCGGTGGCCTCCCGCAACCGCTGCAGGATCACCTGCTTGGCGGTCATGGCGGCGATCCGGCCGAAGTCGTGCGGGGTGTCGTCCCACTCGCGTACCAGGCTGCCGTCGGAGTCCATCTCCTGCGCGTACACCAGGGCGGCGCCCGACTTGCGGTCGATCTCCACCCGGGCGTGCGGTTCGGCCCCGTCGGTGTGCCGGTAGGCGGTCAGCAACGCGGTCTCGATCGCCGCGAGAATCGTGTCGAACGGGATCTCCCGCTCGCGCTCGAGTGCGCGCAGCGCCGCGAGGTCGATGTTCACCTCTCCTCGTCCTCCACATCATCTTCGTCGTCGATGTCGTCTGAATCGTCGATCTCGTCGGAATCGTCCGCGTCGTCGATCTCGTCGTCCGGCTCGCCGAGTTCGGCGAGCCGGGTGAACTCGACCTGCACGCGGCCGGGGCCCAGCTGGGCGTACGCCCAGGCGGCACGGCCGCCGTCGGTCTCCAGGTACACGCCCTCGTCGTCGGCAGCGACCACCCGGCCGGTCAGCTGACGGTCACCGGCGGGCTGTTCGCCACGCTGGCCGGGCAGCGTGGCCGCGTCCCGGACGGTGACCTTGACCAGTCGGCCCACGTTGCGCCGCCAGTGGCGGGGCAGGGTGAGCGGCCGGTCCACACCGGGCGAGCTGACTTCCAGCTGGTACTCGCCGGAGACGATGTCGCCACCGGTCTCCTCGGCGGCGTCCAGCGCGGCCGAGACCGCGCGGGAGACGTCCGCGACGGCGTCCAGGTCGATCCCGCCGTCGGTGTCCACCAGCACCCGCACCACATGTCGGCGGCCGGCCCGGGAGACCGACAGGTCCTCAAGGTCGTAGCCGGCGTCGTTGACCACCGGTTCGATCACGGCCCGCAGTCGGGTCCGCCGCGCGGCGAGGTCACCGCCGCGGGGACCCGCGGTGTCGCGGGGTCGACCCGTCGGCCTGGTGGCACGGCCACGCTGCGTCATCTCCGCACCTCTCCCTGGTCGACGGGGACCGGAAGTCCCGCCATGCCGGCACGCCACCGGAGTGGACACGCCGGTGGTTGCGCAGAGCGTAACGCGCCCGCCCGGCGGCGGACCGGGCGGCGCACCGACGCCGGTGCCCCCTGGACGGGCACGCATGGTGTTGACTTGGCCGGTGGGGATCGGCAGAACGACACAGCGCGACCAAACATCCGGACATTCCCGGCGAAAGCTCCTGAGCGCCGGGGTGCTGCTGGTGCTCGGTGGCACCGTGACGCCGCTGACCGGCTGTGATCTTTTCGACCGTGACGATGAGCCGACGCCACCACCCGACCCGCTGCGGCCGATGGTGGACGAGTCACTCGCGCTGGCCGCCGCGTACCGGGCGAGCGCGACAGCGCATCCCGAGCTGGCCGACCGGCTCAACCCGATCGCCGAGACGCACACCGCGCACGCCACCGAGCTGGCCCGGGTGATCGGCGTGACGCTGCCGTCGGCGTCCTCCGCCGCCCCGAGCACCGCCCCGGCGGCCGACCCGAACGGCGCGCGGGCCGCCCTGCGGGCGCTGGAGAAGACCGCCCAGCAGTCCGCCACCGCGGCCTGCGCGGCGGCGCCCGCGGAACGGGCCGCACTGCTCGGGTCGATCGTCGCCGCCCGGGCCACCCACCAGGAGGCACTGAAGTGAGGCAGCCGTCCGCCGGGGAGGCGCTCGCCTCCGCGCTGTCCGCCGAGTACGCGGCCATCTACGCCTACGGACGGATCGGCGTCCGGCTCAGCGGAGCGGCGCGGGACGCGGCACGCCAGGCGGAGGCGGCGCACCGCCGCCGACGCGACGCGCTGGTAGTGCAGCTCACCACGGCCGGTGGCGTCGTCCCGCCGGACCGCGCCGGTTACGCGCTGCCGTTCCCCGTCACCGACCGGGCCAGCGCCCTGCGGCTCGCCGCCGAGGTGGAGGAGCGCACCGCCGCGCACTGGCGGGCCGCCCTGGCGTCCACCACCGGCGCCGATCGGGACCAGGCACTGGCCGCCCTGGTCGAGTACGCCGTGCGGGCCACCCGGTGGCGGAAGACGGCCGGGCTGACCCCGCTGACTGTCCCGTTTCCCGGACGACCGACCTGAACCGGTCCGCTCCGGTTGCAGTACGCATACCAGGTATGCATACTCCGTTGCCATGTCCATCCGTCACGGGTTGCTCGCCCTGCTCGAACGCGGCCAGATGTACGGCTACCAGCTGCGCGCCGCGTTCGAGGAGTCGACCGGCTCGACCTGGCCGCTGAACATCGGGCAGGTCTACACCACGCTGTCCCGGCTGGAGCGGGACGGTCTGGTACGCCCGCTGCCGGAGAGCGAGGCCGGGCAGCGCCCGTACGAGATCACCGACGCCGGCCGCGCGGACCTGGCGCTGTGGTTCGCCACCCCGATCAGCCGCACCGACCGACCCCGCGACGAGCTGGCGATCAAGCTGGCGTTGGCGCTGACCACGCCCGGGGTCGACGTCCGCTCGGTGGTGCAGGCCCAGCGCAGCGCGACGATGCGGGCCCTGCAGGAGTTGACCCGGTTGAAGTACGGCAGCAACCGGCCGGAGGACCTCCCCTGGCGCCTCGTACTGGACTCGATGGTGTTCCAGGCCGAGGCCGAGGTGCGCTGGCTGGACCACTGCGAGACCAGTCTGGTCCGGCACCAGCCCAGCGGCCCGGCGCCTCCCGCTCCCCCGCCCGGTGACGCCGACGCGCGGGACGCTGCTCGATGGGCCGGCGAGGAGGCACGACGGTGACCGGGGCACGACGGTGAGCGGGGCGGACGACGCGGTGCTGGAGCTACGCGCCGTCCACCGCACCCACGGCACCGGGCCGGCGGCGGTGCACGCGCTGCGCGGCGTCAGCCTTGTCGTTCGGCCCGGCGAGCTGGTCGCCGTGATGGGCCCCTCCGGCTCCGGCAAGTCGACCCTGCTGGCTCTCGCCGGTGGGTTGGACCGCCCGACCGGCGGCGAGGTCCGGGTGGAGGGGCAACCGCTGGGGGCACTGGACCGCCGCGGGCTGGCCCAGCTGCGTCGCCGCCGGATCGGCTACATCTTCCAGCAGCTCAACCTGCTGGGCAGCCTCAGCGCGCTGGAGAACGTGGCGCTCCCGCTGGAACTCGACGGAACCAGCGGGCGTCGGGCCCGCGCACTGGCCATGACTGCGCTCACCGAGGTGGGCCTGCCCGCGTTGGGCGACCGCTTCCCGGACCAACTCTCCGGCGGGCAGCAGCAGCGGGTGGCGATCGCCCGCGCGCTGGTGGGCGAACGCCGGCTGGTCCTCGCCGACGAGCCCACCGGGGCGTTGGACTCGCAGACCGGTGAGGCGGTGCTGCACCTGCTGCGCCGCCGGATCGACGCGGGTGCCGCCGGAGTGCTGGTCACCCACGAGGCGCGGCACGCCGGCTGGGCCGACCGGGTGGTGTTCCTCCGCGACGGCGTCCTCGTCGACACCACGGCGCCGCTGGGCAGCGTCGAGCAGTTGCTGTCCGGCAGCGAACGGTGACCATCCGCCGCCTGCCACGGGCCCCCGGTCGGGCCGACAGCGCGTCACGGCAGCCGGTCGCGCCGCCCGCCCCGGTCGGCCGACGGCGGTTCGCCGAGCTGACCGGCTCCTGGCGGGCGGCGCTGCGGATCGCCCGGCGGGAGTCACGCCGGTCCCGACGGCGGACCATCCTGGTGCTCGCGATGATCGCCATGCCGGTCGCGGCGCTGGCCTTCCTGGCCGCCAGTTACGACATGGCCGAGCTGACTCCACAGGAACGCGTCGACCGCCGCCTCGGCGTGGCCGACGCGCAGCTGCAGTGGATCGCCAACGCCCCGGTGGGGCAGGACGAGTGGGGTGAGGGCTGGTACACCCGCGACGGCGAGCTCCCCGCCAAGGTGACCGCGGCCCAGCTGACCGAGCTGCTCGGGCCGGGCAGCCGGGTCACCGAGGTTCGTCAGCGCGTTCCGCTGACACTGCGCGGCCCGCACCGCGACGAGGTCGTGAACGGTCGGGTGCTGGACCTCGCCGATCCGCTAGCCCGTGGGCTGGTGCGGTTCCGGGCCGGCCGGGCGCCGCAGCAGGCCGGTGAGGTCGCTGTCAGTCCGGTGGCGCTGCGCCGGCTGGACCTGCGCCTCGGCCGCGCCGTGGCCGCCGCCGACGGGAGCAGGGCGTACACAGTGGTGGGGGTGGTCGAGTTCCCCGACGACCTCGGGCCGGTGGTGGCGCTGCATCCGGGGGCCGTGCCGTCGACCGGTCCGGAGCCGGACGGTGTCTGGTTGGCGGACGTGCCGGGCACCGTCGACGCGGCGCTGGTGTCCCGGCTCAACGACCGTGGGGTGGTGGTCACCGCGCGACACTGGATCGCCCCGACGACCGGAGCGGACCGGACCTGGTTCGGGTCGATCGTGGGAAGCGACCCCAACGACCTGAGCACCGGCGTCCTGATCGCCGGCCTCGGGCTGCTGGAGGTCGTCCTGCTGGTCGGGCCGGCCTTCGCCGTCGGCGTCCGTCGCCGCCGGCGGGATCTGGCGCTGGTCGCGGTGGCGGGTGGGGACGCCGCCCAACTCCGCCGGGTCGTCCTGGCCGACGGTGTGGTGCTGGGCGTGCTGGGGGCCGCTGCCGGCCTGCTGGTCGGCGTCGGCGCGGCGTTCGCCGGTCGCCCGCTGATGGAGCAGTACGTCTTCAGCGCCCGTTTCGGTGGCTACCGCTGCTGGCCGAGCGCGCTGGTCCTGCTCGGTGGTGTCGCGGTGCTGGCCGGGGTGCTCGCCGCGCTGGCGCCGGCCTGGACCGCCGCCCGGCAGGACGTCAGCGCCGGGCTCGCCGGGCGACGCACCCCGGCGAAATCCCAGGGCCGGTGGTTGGTTCTCGGACTGACGCTGGTGGTCGGCGGGGCGGGGCTGGCGGCGTTCGGGGCCACCCAGACGTCCCCGGCGGTGGTTCTCACCGGGCTGATTCTCGGCGAGTTGGGCCTGGTCTGCTGCACGCCCACGCTGCTCGGGGCGCTCGCCCGCCTGGGCCGGGTGTTGCCGCTGGCACCACGGATCGCGCTGCGCGACGCCAGCCGCAACCGGGCCGCCGCGGCACCTGCCATCTGCGCCGTGATGGCCGCCGTCGCCAGCAGCGTCGCCCTCGGCGGATACCTCGCCAGCGACGTCGCCCGCGACGCGCGCGCCTACCGGCCGGCGCTGCCGACCGGCCACGTGATGGTCAACCCGATCGGATCGGCCGGGCAGCCCACGCTGGCCCAGATCACCGACGCGGCCCGCACCCAGTTCGGCGTCGGCGCGGTCGCCCAGGTGCAGACACCGGCCTGCGGGGCAGGGCCCACCGGCTACTGCGATGTCACACCAGTGCTTCCGCTGACCCGGGCCTGCCCCTGGCAGCCCGGCGTCCAACTCCCCGCGGCGCAGCGCCAGCAGGCCCGCGCCGACCCCCGCTGCCAGATCCGCGAGGCGGACTACTTCGGCGGCTACGTGGAAACCGGAGTCGACGACGGGACCGCGCTCCCCCTGCTCACCGGCGTGGACCCGGCGACGACCGCCGCCGCCACGGCCGTCCTGCGCGCCGGTGGCGTGGTGGTGACCGACCCGCGCTACCTGCACGACGGACTGGTGACCGTCCGGGTCGGCGACGTGGGGGGCGAGCCAAACCGTCCGATCACGGTCCGCGACCTTCCGGGGTACGCGCTGCCCCGGGCGACCGGCCAGCCCCGTCTGCTGCTCTCCGCCGCCGCCGCCCGGCAACTCGACCTGACCTGGTCTCCGACCGGCTGGGTGATCGGCACCACGACCCCGCCCGACGAGGAGCAACAGGCACGGTTCACCGCCGCCATACGGCCCTTCGGGACGTTCTCGCTGATGGTGGAGTACGGCGGCGCGCCACGCGACGTCTCACCGTTGCTTCTCCTGCTCGCGGCCGCGGCCGGGTTGATCACCGTGGGGGCGGCGGGGATCGCCACCGCGCTCGCCGCCGCCGAGGGGCGCGCCGAGCTGACCACCCTCGCGGCCGTCGGCGCGGCCCCGGCGGTACGCCGGCTGCTGGCGATCTGCCAGGCCGGGGTCATCGCCGGTCTCGGGTCGGTGCTCGGCATCGTGGCCGGCCTCGGCACCGCCGCTATCGTGCTGGTCTCGGTGAACCGGCAGTACGCCACCGACTGGCCGGTGTCCGACCCGTACCCCTTCCTGGTGCCGTGGCCCGCGCTCGGGATCCTGGTGCTGGTGCCGGTGGTGGCGATGCTCGGGGCGGGCCTGTTCACCAGGGCCCGACTGCCGATCGAGCGGCGGCTGGACTGACTGATCCGCCGGCGATCGAAAGGGGACCGCTCAGGGGTGCCGTCGGGGCCGGGCAGCCGGCAGACTGATCGGCGTGTCAGTGCTGGGAAGAGTCACCCGTCGGCTCGGTCATCATCGTTGGTTCGGCGCGGCCGCACGGCTGTTGGTCCCCGCCGATCGGGTGGTCGGTCGCCTCACCCGGGGCCGGGTGGTAGCGCTCGGCCTGATCCCGTCCCTGGTGATCACCACGACCGGCCGCCGCTCCGGCAAGCCGCGCAGCAATCCGCTCGTCTACGTGCCCGACGGCGACGCGTACGTCGTGATCGGCTCCAACTGGGGGCAGACGCACCACCCCGGTTGGGCGATGAACCTGCTCGCCGATCCCGCCGCCGAGGTGGACGTGAAGGGCCGGCGGGTCGCGGTGCGGGCCGAGCGGGCGACCGGCGCCGAACGGGACCGGTTGTGGCAGCTGCTGGTCACCGAGTGGCCCGCGTACCGGACGTACGTGCAGCGGGCCGGCGACCGGGAGATCCACATCTTCCGGCTGGCCCCGACCGGGCGCGGCGCGCCCGACGGTCCGCCGTCGGCTGGCTAGGCTGACGTTCGGTAGCGAAAGGCGGACCCGTGAGTGAACAGGCCAGTGTCGACCGGGGCCTCGACGACCGACGGTGGACGGTCGCGGAGCGGGTCGCCGAGGCCGTCCAGCGGCGGTTCCCGGCCGACGTGCTCGCGATCGCGGTGCACGGGCCACTGGCGCACGGTGACGACGACGGCGGTGGGGACCGCGAGGCGGGCATGCTGGTGGTCACCTACCGACCTGGGACCGGCCCGCCACCGGCGACCCGGCGGGTGGACGGGGTGCTCGTCGACCTGACCGTGGCCGCCGCCGACGACTACCTGGCCCAGGCCCGGGTGCTCACCCCGCTGTGGCCGCTGACCGCCGACCGGTACGTCACCACGCAGGCGTTGCACGATCCGACGGGTTGGTTGCGGACGCTGCGCGACGAACATCTGGGCCGGCTGGCCCGGGCCCGTCCGGCGGAGTTCAGCTCCGCGGCCCGGCAGGCGTGGTACCGGGGCAGCGCGGCGCACTCCCGGGCGGCCCGGCTCGCCGAGTGGTACGAGACCGATCAGGCTCTGCTGATGCTCGGTGAAGCCCGGTTGGCGGCGGCCACGGTGACCGGCCTGCTGAGTCGCACCTACTTCCGTGATCCGGGGGACGCGGTACGCCGCACCGGTCTGGCCGGCGCGGACATGACCGAGGTGGGTGTGGTGCTGGCCCGGCAGGCCGAGGAGCTGGCCGCCCGGGGCCGCGCCGTCGACGGCACCATCGACGAGCTGCTCAGCACCTGACGCGCGTCACAGCCCGCCCGACACACCGATCAGCGCGCCGATCAGATAGGTGGCGCCGGCCGCTGCGGCGCCCAGCAGCAGCTGACGCAGCCCACTGGTCCACCACGGACGGTTGGTGAAGCGGGCCACCACGGCACCGGCGACGAACAACCCCAGCCCGCCGACGGCGAGGGTCAGCCAGAGTTCGGTGGCGCCGAGCAGGTACGGCAACAGCGGAACCAGCGCGCCGATCGAGAAGAACAGGAACGACGAGATCGCCGCGGCCCACGGGCTGGGCTGGTCGTCGGGGTCGACGCCCAACTCCTCGCGGACGTGCACCCGCAGCGCCTCCTCCGGGTCGCGCCGCACCGCCTCGGCGACCTGGGTGGCGAGGTCCCGGGGCAGACCCCGGGCCACCCACGCGTCGGCCAGCTCCCGGGCCTCCGCCTCGGGGTGCCGTTCCAACTCCCGGCGCTCCTTCGCCACCTCGGCGGCGACCTGCTCGTTGGCGGAGCGCACGCTGGTGTACTCGCCGAGCCCCATCGAGATCGCGCCGGCCACCAGGCCGGCGGTGCCGGTGAGCACGATGCTGCGGGGCGACACCCCGCCGCCGCCGACGCCGGCGATCAGGGCGATGTTGGTGACCAGGCCGTCCATCGCGCCGAAGACGGCCGGGCGCAACCAGCCGCCGGAGACGTCCGCGTGGTGCGCCTCACGCAGCGCCGCCGGGGTGTCGGTCACGGCGCCTGCCCTTCGATCGCGACTGCGGGACTCCGCTGCGCTGCGTTCCTCGCGCTCACCGCGCTGGCCCTGTTCGCGACTGCGGGACTCCGCTGCGCTGCGTTCCTCGCGCTCACCGCGCTGGCCCTGTTCGCGACTGCGGGACTCCGCTGCGCTGCGTTCCTCGCGCTCACCGCGCTGGCCCTGTTCGCGACTGCGGGACTCCGCTGCGCTGCGTTCCTCGCGCTCACCGCGCTGGCCCTGTTCGCGACTGCGGGACTCCGCTGCGCTGCGTTCCTCGCGCTCACGGAAGCGTCAGGATCTCGTGGCCGTCGTCGGTCACCACGATGGTGTGCTCGAACTGTGCCGTCCACTTCCGGTCCTTGGTGACCACGGTCCATCCGTCGTCCCACATGTCGTACTGGTAGGTGCCCAGGGTGATCATCGGCTCGATGGTGAACGTCATGCCCGGCTCCATGATGTCCGTGGGACGCGGGCTGTCGTAGTGCGGCACATAGAGGCCGCTGTGGAATGCCTCGCCGATGCCGTGGCCGGTGAAGTCGCGGACCACGCCGTAGCCGAACCGCTTGGCGTACGACTCGATGACCCGGCCCACGACGTTGATCTGGCGGCCCGGGGCGACCGCGCGGATGCCGCGCATCATCGCCTCGTGGGTCCGCTCGACCAGCAGCCGGGCCTCTTCGCTGACCTCTCCGACGCAGAAGGTGGCGTCGGTGTCACCGTGCACCCCACCGATGTACGCGGTCACGTCGACGTTGATGATGTCGCCGTCCTGCAGGACCGTGGAGTCCGGAATGCCGTGGCAGATGACCTCGTTCAGGCTGGTGCAGCAGGACTTCGGGAAGCCCTTGTAGCCCAACGTCGACGGGTACGCGCCGTGGTCGCAGAGGAACTCGTGCACCACCTTGTCGATCTCGTCGGTGGTCACACCGGGCTTGCAGTGCTCGCCGGCGAGCTGGGTGGCCTGGGCGGCGAGCCGGCTGGCGACCCGCATCTTCTCGATGGTCTCCGGCGTCTGCACGTGCGAGCCACGCCACTGTTGCGGGCGCGTCTTGCCCACGTACTCCGGTCGGGCGATCTGGGACGGCACCGGTCGCATCGGGGAGAGCGTGCCTGGTGTCAGCGGCGGGCGGACGGTCATGTCGCAAGCCTATCGCCGGGACCGCCGGTGAGCCGCGCCACGGCCGCCCGGTGGGGGTTGTTGCCCTGTCTGGACGGCTGTGTCAAGGTGTCTGCGTGGATCAAGGGGAAGCACCGCCTGTCTTCTCCGCCAGCGCCGAACTCGACGATGGCCACCTCTACGTGGTGGTAGCCGGTGAGGTCGACATGGCGACCGCGGACACGATGCTCCAGACAGCCCTGCGCGAGCCCGCCGGGAAGATCACTCTCGACCTGAGCGCTGTCACCTTCTTCGACTCGGCCGCCATCCACGCCCTGGTCCGGCTCGCCCAGCAGGTTCCGGGCGCGCTCACCGTTCGTCCGTCCCGGCAGGTCCGTCGCGTGCTGGAGATCTCCGGCCTCGGCGAGCAGAGCTGGCTCGACCCGGCCTAGGGTCGGCGTCACAGTCTCCCGCCGGCCCACTGTGCCCGGCCGCCGCCGGGCGCGCGGTCAGTCCTGCAGCTGCCGGCGCAGCGTCACCTCGGTGCCCTCATCGGTACGCTGCACCGACAGGTCGCCGAGCGCTCTGATCAGGGCAAGGCCGCGGCCCCGGAAGCCGGAGCCGGTCGACTCCCGCCACTGCCCGCTGTCGCGCACCGTGGCCGTCACCGTCCGACCCTCGATGGCCACCTCCACACTGATCATGGCCTCGGCGGGGTGGATCGGGTGCTCGATGGCGTTGGCGGCGGCCTCGGACACGGCGACGGTCAGGTCGAACAGGTCGGTCTCGCCGACGGAGTGCGCGACCAGGAAGTCCTCCAACCGCTTGCGCAGCACGCTGAGCCGGGTCGGGTCCGCCGGCAGCCGCAGCGCGAAACGGTTCAGCTCCGCCGCCTCCAGGGCGAGGACGGCGACGTCGTCGCGGCGCGGCCGCCCGGTGACCCGCTCGACCACCGCGTCGATCAGGTCCACCACGTGCTCACTCGGGGCGGCCGCGTCGACGCGGAGCTGGGCCAGTGAGGCGTCGATGCCGATCTGACGGTCCTCGATCAGCCCGTCGGTGTAGAGCAGCAGCCGACTGCCGGCCGGCAACTCGGCCTCGACCGACTCGTACGTGGCACCGGGAAGGGCGCCGACCGGTGGACCGAGCGCCCGGTCGTGCAGGAACGCCACGTCGCCTCCGGTAATCAGCAGTGGGGACGGATGACCGGCGCTCGCGTACCGCAGTCGACCGGTGCGGGGGTTGAACATCAGACAGACCACCGTCGCGAAGGATCGGCCCTCGGTGGAGCCGACCAGCCGGTTGAGCCGGGTCAGCGACTCACCCGGATCGAAGCCCTCCAGCACGTACGCCCGCAGCGCGTTACGCAGCTGGCCCATCGCCGCGGCGGCCGGAACGCCCTTACCGACCACGTCCCCGATGACCAGCACCAGTTCGTCGCCGTTCAACGCGACAGCGTCGTACCAGTCGCCGCCGACCTCGACGTCGGCGCTGCCGGGCAGGTAGCGGCTGGCCACGACCGCGCCGGGCAGTTGGGGCAGCGATCGGGGCAGCAGGCTGTGCTGCAGGGTGGTGGCGATCCGGTGTTCGGCTTCGTAGAGCTGGGCGTTCTCCAGTCGCACCCCGACGAGCCGGGCCAGCTGGGTCAGCGCCGCGTCGTCGGCCTGCGCCTCATCGCCGTCCGCCCGCCAGACCTGCAGCTCACCGAGCCTCCTTCCGGCGGTGCCGGTCAGCTCGGCCACGAAGGACGGGTCGGCGGCGGTGATGCCGCCGCCGTCCGCCTCGAAACGGGCCTCGGCCGCGGTGACCACCACCCGGGCGGCCTCGGCGAGGCTCAACGCGTGCCGGGCGGCGACCTGGAGCACGTCGGCGGTGGATCGGGCGGTGTTCACCGCCACCGCCGCGTCGGCCAACGCCCGGAGCCGGCGGATGATCTGCCCGCGCAGCTGGCCCAGTTCCACGTTGGCCCGCACCCGGGCGATCAGCTCCTGGGCGGAGAACGGCTTGGTGAGGTAGTCGTCGGCGCCGACGGCGAGGCCGGCGACGGCCTCCGCGGAGCCGGCTCGGGCGGAGAGCAGCACGATCGGCACATACCGGGTACGCGGGTCCGCGCGCAGCGCGCTCACCAGCCCGAACCCGTCCAGCCGAGGCATCATCACGTCGGTGAGCACCAGGTCGAACCCGCCCTCGCGGGCCATCGGCAGGGCGTCGAGCCCGTCGTTGGCGGTGACCACCTCCCAGGTCGGGGAGAGCAGCCGGCTGACGTGCTCCTGAAGGTCGGCGTTGTCGTCGACGACCAGGATCCGGCCGGCCGGCAGGGCCGTCGCCGGCTGACGGTCGACCTCGGGTGCCGGCGCGACACCGGCCCACAGCGCGGTCTCCGCCACGAAGAGTCGGGCCTGCTCGGGCTCACCGACGGGCAGCGGGTCGAACGCCACCACCCGCTCCGCCGGCAGGTGCGCCGAGCCGAACGGAACGGTCACCGTGAAGGTGCTGCCCACGTCGACCTGACTGGTCAGTCCGACCTCACCGCCGTGCATCTCGACCAGCTCCCGGACCAGCGCGAGGCCGATGCCGGTGCCCTCGTGGGTGCGTGCCCACACCCCCGGCACCCGGTGGAACCGTTCGAAGACGTGCGGCAGCTCCTCCGGCACGATGCCGATGCCGGTGTCCGTCACCTCCAGCCGGGCCGCGCCCTGCACGGCCCGGATCCGCACCCGGATCTCGCCGTCGAAGGTGAACTTGACAGCGTTCGACACCAGGTTGAGGACGATCTTCTCCCACATGTCCCGGTCGACGAAGACCGCAGTGGGCAGCGGCGGACAGTCCACCACCAGTCGCAACCCGGCCCGGTCGGTGGCCGAGCGGAAGGTGCTGGCCAGCCTGGCGGTGTAACCGGCGAGATCGGTGGGCTGGTAGCGGGCGGCGAGCCGACCCGACTCCAGCCGGGAGAAGTCCAGCACGGTGTTGACCAGCTTGAGCAGGCGCAGCGCGTTGCGGTGCATCATGGTGAGCCGGTCGGTCTCGGCAGCGGGCAGCTCCGGGTCGGCCAGCATGTCCTCCAGCGGGCCGAGCACCAGGGTCAGTGGGGTGCGGAACTCATGGCTGACGTTGGCGAAGAAGTTGGTCTTCGCCCGGTCCAACGCGGCCAGCTCGGCTGCCCGGGCCCGCTCCTCCTCGTACGCCCGCTGGGTGCCGAGCGCCTTGGAGATCTGGGCGGCGACCAGGCCGAAGAAGTTGCGGTAGTCGTCGCTGAGCGGCAGCTGGCGGGCCACACCGACGATCAGCGCGCCGACCGTCTGGTTGGTCGCCGTGAGCGGCAGCACGAGGGCTTGGTCGGCGGCGTCGACCGGCGACGCGTCGAGCAGACCGGCCACCTCGACAGTGGCGGGCGAACCATCGGCGATCAACCGGGTCAGCACCTGGGTGACATCAGCGGCGGGCGGGGTGGTGCCGGTGCTGCCGGCCAGGATGACCTGGTCGCTCTCGTCAACCAGATAGATCAGGGCGAACGGCACGTCGGCCCGGTACCGGCCGAGCACCCCGGCGGCGGTCCGGCCCAGCTCCACGGCGCTGCCGATGTCGCTCAGCTCGGCACCCAGCTCGGAGAGCGCCCGCAGCCGGCGCTCACCGAGCACCCGCCCGGTGGTCTCGCTGACGATGCAGTAGACGCCGCTGACCGAACCGTCGTCACCCCGGATCGGGTCGTACGAGACGTTGAAGTACGTCTGCTCGACGAAGCCGTGCCGGTCCAGCAGAAAGGGATGGTCCTCGCCCCGGTAGGAGCGCCCGGTGCGCCGTACCCCGTCGAGCAGCGGACCGAGCACCGCCCACGTCTCCGACCAGTACGCGCGGGCCGGCTGGCCGATCACGTCCGGATGCTTGGCGCCGATGGTCGGCCGGTACGCGTCGTTGTAGAAGGCCAACTGCTCGTCGCCCCAGAACATCACGATCGGGGAACTGGAGGCGAGCATCATCCCGACCGCGGTGGTGAGCGCCGGGGGCCACTGACCGGGCTCACCCAGCGGGCCGGAGGACCAGTCGAAGCGGGCCAACCGGTCGCCCATCTCGCCACCGGCCGAGAAGGCGGCAGCCAGCATCGGGGAGATCTCGTGACCGGACACGCCGGGATGCCCGATGTCCGCGCCCCCCTGGGCCGAGCTCATGCAGCCTCCCGCTCCGGCCGTACCCCTCAGCCGTTGATCTTCACCCCGCCGTGCTCCGACTTGTACCCAAGCGAACCGGCAACGTAACGCATCACGGGCGCGCGACGCTGGTTAGCTACGCCTGAACCGTCGGGCACCGGACAGTACGGACGACCACGGCGTCGAACGGCGGTGATCCCCAGTGCGCTGACGGGTCAGAAGACGGGCAGGCCGTCGATGCTCGCCGCGTTCTTGGTGGCCCGGTAGACGACCAGGTCGTCGGTGCTGCGGCGGGAGTGTGAGGTGAGCAACAGATCACGTTCGGCCCGGAAGTCCATCAGTGGCACCGCGTACCCGCAGGAGTCACTGACCCGCTCCACCTCGACACTGATGACAGCCCGGACGGCGTGCACGTCCGGCGGTGCCGGAAACTCGGCGAGCCGATCGGCGAACCCGTCCTCGGTCACCGCGACGCTGCTGCCCCGACCGTGCAACCGGACGATCTTCGGCGGGCCGTCGAAGGCACAGAACATCAGCGTGATCCGGCCGTTGTCCCGCAGGTGGGCGATGGTCTCCGCGCCGCTGCCGTGATAGTCGAGGTAGGCCACCCGGTGCGGGCCGAGGATCACGAACGTGCCCCGCATGCCCTTCGGCGACACGTTGACGTGCCCCTCGGCACCCGACGGCGCGGTGGCCACGAAGAAGAGCGGCTGGGCCGCGATGAACTCACGCAGACGACCGTCGATCTCCGGGTAGACCTTGCCCATCCGTCGATCCTCCCATCCGCGCCATCGGCCGGCGGGGGCGATCTCAGTCACACCCGCTGGTCAGCCGCCCGCACCAACGCCGTGATCGGACGGGGATCCCGCTCGTTCTCCGGATGCCACTGCACCCCGAGCACGAACGGCCGGGCCGGATCCTCCACCGCCTCGACCACCCCGTCCCCCGCCCACCCGGTCACCGTGAGCCGGCCCGGATCGGCCACTGCCTGGTGGTGGTACGAGTTGACCTGGTCGACCCCCGCCAGCACCGACGCGGCCAGGCTCCCCGGCGCGATCCGCACCGGGTGCGCCCCGTACACGCCGGGCGCCGGACGGTGCGCCTCGTGACCCACCACGTCGGGCAGGTGCTGGTGCAGGGCGCCACAGCGGCCTCCGCTGAGTTGGCACCGTTCGCGACTGCGGGGCTCGCACACCCGCGCTCCTCACAGGGGGGTCACGTAGGCGCCGGTGATGCCACCGTCGACCACGAACTGCGCGGCGGTCATGAACGAGGCGTCGTCACTGGCCAGGAACGCCACCGCGGCGGAGATCTCCTCCGGTTGCCCGAAGCGGCCCATCGGCACGTGCACCAGCCGGCGGGCGGCCCGTTCCGGGTCGGCGGCGAAGAGCTCCAGCAGCAACGGGGTGGCGACCGGGCCGGGGCAGAGCGCGTTCACCCGGATGCCCTCCCGGGCGAACTGGACCCCCAGCTCCCGGGTCATCGCCAGCACCCCGCCCTTGCTGGCGGTGTACGCGATCTGCGACGTCGCCGCGCCCATCAACGCCACGAACGACGCGGTGTTGATGATCGAGCCCTTGCCCTGCCGCCGCATGTGCGGAATGGCGTACTTGCAGCACAGGTAGACGCTCGTGGTGTTGACCCGCAGCACCCGCTCCCAGGCGTCCAGGCCGGTGTCCAGGATGGAGTCGTCGTCCGGCGGTGAGATGCCGGCGTTGTTGAACGCGATGTCCACCCGGCCGTGCCGGTCGGCCACCCCGTCGAACAGGTCGCGTACCGCCGACTCGTCGGCCACGTCGGTGGCCACGAACTCGCCGCCGCACTCCTGCGCGGCCTTCGCGCCGGCGTCCGTATCGATGTCCACGCAGACCACCCGGGCCCCCTCGGCGGCGAACCGTCGCACGGTGGCCAACCCGATGCCGCTGCCCGCTCCGGTGACCACTGCCACCCGGTCCTGCAACCGACCCTGCACTGGCCTCACTCCTCTGTCGCGATGAAGACGTTCTTGACGTCGGTGAAGGAGTGCAGCGCGTCCGGGCCCAGCTCACGGCCGAGCCCGGACCGCTTCATCCCGCCGAACGGGGTCCAGTAGCGCACCGAGGAGTGCGAATTGACGCTGAGGTTGCCCGAGTCGACGGCACGGGCCAGGCGCAGGGCCCGACCGACGTCCCGGGTCCAGATCGAGCCGGAGAGGCCGTACTCGGTGTCGTTGGCGAGCCGGATCGCGTCCGCCTCGTCGTCGAACGGCAGCACCGAGACCACCGGGCCGAAGATCTCCTCCCGCCAGTGCCGGTCGGCTGGCGAGTCGGCCAGCAGCACCGTGGGCGCGTGCCAGAAACCGCCGCCGTCGGGGCAGGAGCCGGTGAAGGCGACTGTCGCACCGGTGAGGTAACCGGCGACCCGGTCCCGCTGGGCGGCGGAGATCAGCGGGCCCATCTCGGCGGTGTCGCGGGACGGGTCCTCGACGCGTACCGCGCGTACCGCTGGTTCGAGCAGTTCCAGGAACCGGTCGTACACCGGACGTTGGACCAGGATCCGCGACCGTGCGCAGCAGTCCTGGCCGGCGTTGTCGAAGACCGCGCCCGGCGCGGTGGCGGCGGCGCGTTCCAGGTCGGCGTCGGCGAACACGATGTTCGCGCTCTTGCCGCCCAACTCCAGGGTGAGTCGCTTCACCTGGGCGGCGCAGCCGGCCATGATCCGGGTGCCGACCTCGGTGGAGCCGGTGAAGCAGATCTTGCGGACCGCCGGGTGGCTGACGAACCGTTCCCCCACCACGTCACCGGCTCCCGGGATCACTGTGAAGACGTCGTCGGGCAGGCCCGCCTCACGGGCCAGCTCGGCCAGGCGCAGCGCGGTGAGCGGAGTCAACTCGGCGGGTTTGAGCACCACTGTGTTGCCGGCGGCGAGCGCCGGGGCGAACCCCCAGGCGGCGATCGGCATGGGGAAGTTCCAGGGCACGATCACGCCGACCACACCGAGTGGCTCGTGGAAGGTGACGTCCAGCCCACCGGGCACGGGGATCTGCCGGCCGGTCAGCCGCTCCGGGGCTCCGGCGTAGTAGTCGAGCACGTCACGGACGTTGCCGGCCTCCCAGCGGGCGTTGCCGATGGTGTGCCCGGAGTTGCGCACCTCCAGCCCGGCCAGCTCGTCCACGTGCGCGTCCACAACGGCGGCGAACCGCCGCAGCAACCGCGCCCGGTCCCCCGGCGCGACGCCCCGCCACGCCTCGAACGCGGCCGCCGCCCGCGAGATCGCGGCGTCGACGTCCCCCACCGTGGCCCCAGGAACCTCCCGAAACCCCTGCCCCGAGGCCGGGTCAACAACAACTGTCACGCCCCACCCACCCCTCCCCTACGCGATCTTGCAGTTTCTGCCCGGGCAAAAGCCTTATCTGTACGCAGACCGGCGACACAAAGTGCAAGATCGCGGCGGGTTTCGGGGGGTCAGAGGCGTTCGAAGCCACGGGTCAGCTCCCAGTCCGTCACCGCGGCGTCGAAGGCCGCCAGCTCGACCCTCGCCTGGTTGGCGTAGTGGGCCACGACCTCGTCGCCGAACGCCTCGCGGGCCACCGTCGAGCCCTCCCACAGGGCCAGGGCGTCGCGCAACGTGGTGGGGACACGCTCCGCCTCCGGGTCGTCGTACGCGTTGCCGGTGCACTCCTGCCCCAACTCCAACTCACCGTCGATGCCGTGCAACGCGCCGGCGACCAGCCCGGCGATCGCCAGGTACGGGTTGACGTCGGCGCCGGGCACCCGGTTCTCCACCCGCATGCCCTGCCCGTGCCCGACCACCCGCAACGCGCAGGTGCGGTTGTCGACGCCCCAGCGCAGCGCGGTCGGGGCGAACGAGCCCGGCTGATACCGCTTGTAGGAGTTGATGTTCGGGGCGAAGAGCAGGCTGA
Organism: Micromonospora sp. SD19; assembly: GCF_054462275.1. Classification (NCBI taxonomy): domain Bacteria; kingdom Bacillati; phylum Actinomycetota; class Actinomycetes; order Micromonosporales; family Micromonosporaceae; genus Micromonospora; species Micromonospora sp. SD19. The sequence goes on along the minus strand of NZ_JBTLMN010000003.1, from coordinate 196,582 downwards.
ACTCCCGCATGGTGGCCAACAGCCCGGCGAGCACCCGCTGCCCGGTCGCCGACAGGTGCGCCGGCCCGTCGCCGAGCATCGCCGACGAACCCGACGAGTCCCGCAGCGAGAAGTGGATGTGGCAGGAGTTGCCCTCCCGCTCGTTCGGCTTGGCCATGAAGGTGATCGCCATGCCCTCCTGGGCGGCGATCTCCTTGGCCCCGTTCTTGTAGATGACGTGGTGGTCGGCGCAGGCCACCGCCTCGTCGTACCGGAAGGCGATCTCGTGCTGGCCCAGGTTGCACTCGCCCTTGGCGCTCTCCGGGGTGAGCCCGGCGCCGGCCATCTCGGTGCGGATGCGGCGCAGCAGCGGCTCCACCCGGGCGGTGCCGAGCAGGGAATAGTCCACGTTGTACTGGTTCGCCGGGGTCAGGTCGCGGTAGCCGCGCCGCCAGGCGTCCTCGTACGAGTCGCGGAACAGCACGAACTCCAGCTCGGTGCCGGCGTACGCGGTCAGCCCGTGCTCGGCCAGCCGGTCCAGTTGCCGGCGCAGGATCTGCCGGGGCGAGGCGACCACGTCACCCGAGCCGTCCAGCCAGGTCAGGTCGGCCAGCAGCAGGGCGGAGCCGGGCTGCCAGGGCATCCGGCGCAGGGTCGCGAAGTCGGGCACCATCGCGAAGTCGCCGTAGCCGCGGTCCCAGCTCGACATCGCGTACCCGTCGACGGTGTTCATGTCCACGTCGACGGCGAGCAGGTAGTTGCACCCCTCGCTGCCGTGCTCGGCGACCTGATCGAGGAAGAACGGCGCGTGAAACCGTTTCCCCTGGAGGCGACCCTGCATGTCGACGAGGGCCAGCACCACGGTGTCGATCTCACCCTCGGCGACGGCGACCCGCAGTTGTTCCAGCGTGAGCGGTGCTTTCCTCATTCGCGGGCCTCCATCACCAAGGTCTACTGGCAAACCGGATCACCGTCAATGCCCCGTGCCGCCTGGGAACGAAACCGCGAGTTCGTCCGCGTCGTCCGATCGTTCGTCGCCGCGCCCGGGCTTGGTGCGATGCACATCCGGGCAGACCGGGAGCCGTCGGTCGCCGCCGAGGTGACACGGCGAGGCCGGTGTCCGAACTCCGAACGCCGGCCCCACCCTCACGTCACTTCACAGTCCCCATCGACACCACGATGTCCTCCTTGCCGGTGTACGACCAGAACACCGGCTCGGCCGAGTAGCTCAGTTTCGCCTCGGCCCACAGAGGGCTCGACGAAACCACGAACCAGTCGTGGCTGCGGGACAGCAGATAGACGCCCCACCCGGGTTCGACCGCCAGTTCGTGCAGCCCCGTCAGACGGCGCGTCTGCTCGGGATGCGCCCTGCGCAGCGACAGGCCGCGCAGCACGAACGGCGTGCACAGGTACGTCACGTCCTGGAACAGCACCTCAAGCCGGTACTCGTGGGTGGAGCTGGCATCTGCCTGGAGCCACAGCTGGGTGTGCGTCCGACTGACGTGCGTGATCTGGAACAGCCGGTCCGGCGCCTCAAGCTCAGCGGTGATTTCGTTGCGGATCATGCGCTCACATCCCTTGAACTCTCGCCCGCCGGAAGTTGGACGAGTTCAGAGCCGCTCCTCGACGGTCACCGATCACTCACGACGTTCGTCGACAGTGCGGACCGGGCCGGTGAACCACTTGCGGGCCGAGGCGTACCACCAGACGGCAACGACCAGCAGCACCCCGCCCACGGCCAACGGCGCGTAGTTCACCGCCGACCAGGTGAACCCGTCGTTGCCGGGCACCCCGGCGGGCACGATCGGCAGCACGAAGTACACGGCGATGATCGCGATCTCGATCACCGCGATCCAGCCGAGCAGCTTGTACCTGCGGCCCAGCGTCCACGGCCCGGGGACGAACCGGTCGCCCATCCGCAGCCGCAGCGCGATCGGGATGAGGAACGACAGGTAGAGCCCGAGCACCGCGACGGAGACCACCGCGTAGAAGGCGATCGGGATGCCGGCGGAGCTCTCGTAGAGCGCCGGCAGGGTCAGCACCAGACCGGCCAGCGTGGCGCCGATGATGGCGTTGACCGGGGTGCCGTTGCGGTCGACGGTCGACCAGAGCCGCCATCCGGGCACCGCCCGGTCCCGACTGAACGCGTACGCCATGCGGCTCATCGAGGTCACGCAGCTCATGCCGCAGAAGAACTGGCCGATGGTGGAGATGATGATGACGATCTTGAAGAAGACCGGGGTCAACGCGGACTCGAAGATGGCGCCGGAGAAGCCGCCCGCGGCGTTGACCGCCTCGACGTCGGTGGCCGCGAAGAGGAACGCCAGCAGCAGGATCCAGCCACCGACCGCCGAGTAGAAGATCGACTGCCAGAGGCCACGGGCCGCGGCCTGCGAGGCGCCCCGGGTCTCCTCGGAGACGTGCGCGCAGGCGTCGAAGCCGGTGATCGTGTACTGGGTGAGCAGGAAACCCAGCGGCAGCACGTAGAACCAGAACGTCAGCCCGCCGATGTCGCCGTCACCGAAGCCGGAGTTGTTGAACCGCTCGGTGAACACGAACTGGAAGCTCTGGTGGTTGTCGGGAACGAAGACCAGGATGGCCACCACGACGGCCGCGCCGGCCACGTGCCACCAGACCGAGACGTTCTGGAGTACGTCGATGATCCGGTGCCCGAAGATGTTGATCAGCCCGTGCAGCACCAGGATGATCACGAAGAGCATGAACGCCTGCCGCAGCGTCCCGGCCCAGCCGTCGAAGAGCGCCGACAGGGTGAGGTTGAGAAACGTCGCGCAGCCGTAGTCGACCGAGGCGGTGACCGCCACCAGACCGATCAGGTTCAGCCAGCCGGTGAACCAGCCGTGCACGGGACGACCCATGGTGGCCGCCCACCAGTAGATCCCGCCCGCTGTCGGGTACGCCGACACCAGTTCCGCCATGCAGAAGCCGATGATCAGGATGAACAGCGAGATCAGCGGCCAGCCCCAGGAGATGGCGACCGGCCCGCCGTTGTTCCACGCCTGACCGAAGGTGGTGAAGCAACCGGCCAGGATCGAGATGATCGAGAAGGAGATGGCGAAGTTGGAGAAGCCACTCCACTTGCGGCGTAGTTCCTGTTTGTAGCCGAGTTCAGCGAGCCGTCGGGCGTCGTCGTCCATCGGTTGCTCGGCGGTCGGCACGGGCGTCGTGGCCACTGCACACCTCCCTGAGGTGGTTCCGCGTGCGAGTGGGCAAAGTGTCGACCCGGCCGATCAAGGCGGTCAATACGTAGTCGGTGGGAATCTCACTCCCGGTGGGCTAATTGCGTTGCCGTCCAGCCACCCCGGCCCGCATCCTGGACCAGTGACCAGGCCCGATCAGGGCCCCACCCCGGGCGCTCGGACCGCCCGACACCGGTGGCGCGGGGCACGCCTCTCTCTCACGCACGGGCACGCCGCCCGTACCCAAAAGTGCCCCGCGCCCCCCAACCTCCGGGTTGGGGGGCAGGTCAGGTCAGGAGGAGGCCGGCCACCCAGAGGGCGGCGATGAGCAGGCCGGCCAGGAACTCCACAAGGATCGACAGGCCGGCGGCCTTGAGGGCCTGCACGGTGGACGGCCAGGCGAGCTGGTTGCTGCCCAGCCGCAGCCGCTCCGCCGCCCACACCCCCGCCACGAAGCCGAGCACCAACCCGACGAACGGCACCACGAAGAACCCGATGATGCCGAGCACCCCGCCGGCGAGCAGCGTGGACGTCGGCACACCGGTGCGCTTCAGGTTCCGGCCAGGCCACGCGTACTTGATCACGGCGCCGGTCGCGGCGACGAGTGTGGCGGCGGCGAACACCGCCCAGCCACCCAGCCCGGCACCGCCGAACACGGCCCAGACCAGCACGCCACCCCAGCACAGCGGCAGCGCCGGCAGACCAGGCACCACCACGCCGGCCAACCCGGCCAGGATGGCCAGCCCGGCCACCACGGTCACCACCGTCTGCGAGTCCGTCAGGTCCACGCCGCCACCCTCCGTCGCCGCCGACCAGACCGCAACGGTCCCCCGCTCACGGCAGTGCTCCGTCGCCACGCAGCCGGGCGGTGATCGCGTCAGCCGGGGCCGGGGCACCGAAGAAGCGGCCCTGCCCGGTGTCGCAGCGCAGCGCCCGCAGCCGTTCCGCCTGCACGCCGGTCTCCACCGCCTCGGCCGTGACCCACAGCTCCAGGGCGTGCGCCAACCGGACCAACGCGTCGACGATCCGTTCGTCGCGGTGGTCGGCGGCCTCGTCGGTCCCGTCCGCGCGGATGCCCTCGACGAACGGGCCGGCGAGCTTCAGGCAGTGGATCGGCAACCGGCGCAGGTACGCCAGGTTGGAGTAACCGGTGCCGAAGTCGTCCACTGCCAGCCGGACACCGAGCGCGGCGAGCCGGTGCAGGCTGCGCAGCGGCTCTCCGGCGCTGCCCATCACGGCGCTCTCGGTCAACTCCAGCTGGAGCAGCTCGGCGGGCAGCCCACTGGTCCGCAACGCGTCGGCCACAGTGTCCACGATGGCGGGTTCGTCGGCCTGCCGCGCGGCGAGGTTGACGCTGACCACCAGCCGGGCGTCCGGGAACTCCCGCCACCACCGCTCGGCGTCCGCGCAGGCCCGCCGCAGCACCCACTCGCCGAGCCGGACGATCAGGCCGGTCTCCTCGGCCAGCCCGATGAACCGGTCCGGCCCGATCAGGCCCAGCTCCGGGTGCTCCCAACGGACCAGCGCCTCCACCGCGAGCATGCTGCCCTCCAGCAGCGACACGATCGGCTGGTAGTGCAACACGAACTCGCCCCGGTCGAGTGCGGCGGGCAACCCGGCGACCAGCGCCGACCGGGCGATGTCCCGGGCGCCGCGCTCGGGGTCGTAGACCGCCCACCGGCCCCGGCCCGCCGCCTTGGCCCAGTAGAGCGTGGTGTCCGCGGCCTTCATCAGCTCCGACGCGGTGGTTTCCGAGGCGGGGCACTGCACGATGCCCACACTGGCCGAGACGGCCAACTGGTGCTCACCGACGTGGACCGGGGCCGCGACGGCGGCCAGCGCGGCCTCGGCGACGGCGACCGGGTCGTCGGCGTCGTCGCCGCCCGCGACGAGGATCACGAACTCGTCGCCCCCCATCCGGGCAACCAGGTGACCGTGGTCGGCCACGCACGCGGCCAGCCTGCGACCGATCATCACCAGCAGCCGGTCACCGAGGTCGTGACCGAGGCTGTCGTTGATCGCCTTGAAGCCGTCCAGGTCGAGGAAGCACACCCCGACCCGCTGCCCGACACCCGCGGTGTCCAGCACCCGTCCCAACGTCTCGAAGAACAACGTCCGGTTGGGCAGCCCGGTCAGCGGGTCGTGCAGCGCCTGGAAACGCAGGCGCTGCTGGAGTTGGTACCGCTCGGTGATGTCCTCCATCATCGCGACGGTGAATCGTGGCCGTCCCTCGTGTCGGATCAGTGAGACGGCCAGATCCGTCCAGACCACGCTGCCGTCCTTGCGGTAGTAGCGCTTCTCCACCCGGACCGCGTCGTGCTTGCCCTCGATCAGTTCCTGGTAGAGCTCCCACATCCCGGCGGCGTCGTCGGCGTGGAACAGCCCCGCCACGTTGATCTCGCGCAACTCCTCGATCGAGTAGCCGAGCATGTCGGCGAACGCCTGGTTGACGTCGATGATCCGGCCGTCCACGCCGGCGATGCCGATCCCGATCGCGGCTCCGGTGAACACCGCCCGGAACCGCGCCTCACTGGCGCGCAGCGCCTGCTCCACCTCGTCACGCGCCTGCCACGCCGACCGGGCGATGCGCTCCTGCTGGCTGAAGGTGCGGTCGCGCAGCGCGCGGGCGAACCCGGCGGCCAGGCCGCCCTGCATCGCGGCGATCCGGTCGGCGAGGTCGGCCGGCCGGTCACCGTCGCTGAGAACTCGCCGCCCGAAGGTCGCGCCGAGCGCGTGCAGCGTCCACTCCAGCGCCTGCGGCTCGGTGAGGTGCGCCTCCACCAGGGCCCGCCCGACCTCCTCGGCGGGGCCGACGCTGAACGGCTCCGCCCGTATCGCCTGGGCCAGCCGGACCGTGTGCGCCAGCAGCAGCCGCTCGGTCTCGGCCAGGCTCAGTGGCACGAAACCGAGACGGCGCACCGCGCGGGCCCAGTCGGCGGCGTACCCCACGGCATCGGCCCAGCCGGCAACGACCCCGGCGGGGTCCCGGCCGGCGTCGACCCCGGCGGGGTCCCGGCCGGCGTCGACCCCGGCGGGGTCCCGGCCGGCGTCGACCCCGGCGGGGTCCGGGACGGCGGCCACGGGGTCAGCCGGCGGGCTGGTCGTACCGGGCGACGCCTCCGAAGGCGCCGAACCGCTCCGGGTGCTCGTCCACGTCGGACGGTGAGTCGGGACGCCAGAGCGGCATGTGCACGACACCCGGTTCCAGGACGGTCCAGTCGCCGAAGAAACCGGTGACCTGTGCGCGGGAGCGCAGGGTGATCTCGGTGGCGGTACGGGCGGAGAGCCGCTGGGCGTCCAGCATCTCCTGCGGCTGGTCCTCGAAGGTGGAGTGCGAGATGACCAGGAAGCTGCCCGGCGCGGCGGCCTCCCGCAGGGTGGCCAGGATCGCCTCGGGACGGTCGGCGTCCGGGATGAAGTGCACCACCCCGGCCAGCAGGATGCCCACCGGGCGACTGAAGTCGATCAGCCCGAGCTGTCGGGTCTCGGCGAGGATCCGCTCCGGCTCCCGCAGGTCGGCGTGGATCACCCCGGTCAGCTCGTTGCCGGCGAGCAGCTCCCGGCTGTGCGCGACGGCCACCGGGTCGATGTCGACGTACACCACGCGGGCCTTGGGGTTCACTCCCTGCGCCACCTCGTGCACGTTGCCCACGGTGGGGATCCCGGAGCCGATGTCGAGAAACTGGTCGATGCCGGCGTCGAGCAGCACCCGGACGGCCCGGCGGAGGAACTCCCGACCGGACCGCATGGTGGCGGCGAGATTCGGGGTCATGCTGGCGATCTGTTCGGCCAGCTGCCGGTCGATCTCGAAGTTGTGCGCCCCACCCAGAAAGTAGTCATACACCCGGGCCGCGCTCGGCCTGGTCAGATCGATCTCGGTCGGCAGTCCGTCCGGCATCAGTGTGCTCCCCAGTTCATCGCCGCGGCGCGGGACGGCACCGGCGGACGGGCGTGCCACGGGCACGCGCGAGCGCCGGCCGACCCGCGGGTCGTGTGGTGTGGACCACTCTAGGCGGCTGACTCCAGCAACAGCGAGATGCCTTGACCAACGCCGATGCACATGGTGGCCAGCGCCCGTCGGCCGCCGCGACGGCGCAGCTCCAGGGCGGCGGTCAGCGCCAGCCGTGCCCCGCTGGCACCGAGCGGGTGCCCCAGCGCGATGGCCCCACCGTTCGGGTTGACGTGGTCGGCGTCCACCGGCAGCCCCAGTTCACGCAGCACCGCCACGGACTGCGCGGCGAACGCCTCGTTCAGCTCCACCACGTCCACGGCGTCCAACCCGACGCCGACGCGGTCGAGCAGCTTGCGGGTGGCCGGCACCGGGCCGATCCCCATGATCCGCGGCGGCACACCGGCCACCGCGGCACCGACGATCCGGGCCAGCGGGGTCAGGCCGTACCGGGAAACCGCCGCCTCGCTGGCCACCAGCAGCGCGACCGCGCCGTCGTTGACGCCCGAGGAGTTGCCGGCGGTGACCGTGCCACCGTCGCGGAACGGGGTGGGCAGCGCGGCCAGCTTCGCGAGCGTGGTCTCCCGGGGGTGCTCGTCGACCTCGACAAGCCGGGTCTCCCGACGACCGGCCGGCACGGACACCGCCACGATCTCCTCGGCGAAGCGGCCGTCGGCCTGTGCCTTGGCCGCGCGCTGCTGCGAGCGGTACGCGAAGGCGTCCTGCTCGGCCCGGCTGACGCCGTACTCGGCGGCCACGTTCTCCGCCGTCTCCGGCATCGAGTCGACACCCCAGCCGTCACGCATCAACGGGTTCACCAACCGCCAGCCCAGCGTGGTGTCGTACACCTCCGCCGAGCGGGAGTACGCCGACGTCGCCTTCGGCATGACGAACGGCGCCCGGCTCATGCTCTCCACCCCGCCGGCGATCACCAGCTCCGCGTCCCCGGCGACGATGGATCGGGCGGCGGTGGCGAGCGCGTCCAGCCCCGAGCCGCAGAGCCGGTTGACGGTGCCGCCCGGCACCTCCTCGGGCAGGCCGGCCAGCAGCGCCGCCATCCGGGCCACGTTGCGGTTGTCCTCGCCGGCCTGGTTGGCGCAGCCGAGCACGACGTCGTCGACCCGCGCCCAGTCCACCGAGGGGTGGCGGGCGACCAGTTCACGGATCACGTGCGCGGCCAGGTCGTCGGGGCGGACGCCGGCCAGCGCGCCCGCGTACCGGCCGATCGGGGTACGGACACCGGCCACCAGGTATGCCACGGTCATCGCGAGTCCTTAGGGGGTGCAGACGGCGGGGGTGGGGCACGCCCACCGGGTCGCGAGGGCTGCCGGCCGCCAGGATATCCGCGCCGGCAGCGGATAGGTTGACGGCATGGCCCGGGCCCAGTTCAGCGCAGAGACCAGCGGCGGTGGCGCGTTCGTCCGCCAGCCGAACCGGTTCACCGGTCGGGTCACCGCCGACTCGACAGCCCCACCCGGCGGCGGCCCGGACGAGGAGGACCGTTGGCCACTGGAGGCCGGCCGTTACCGGCTGATCTGGTGCCGCGCCTGCCCCTGGGCACACCGGGCGAGGATCGTGCGCGGCCTGCTCGGGCTGGACGACGCGATCTCGCTGGGCACCGTCGACCCGATCCGGGACGAGCGGGGCTGGGCGTTCGCCCTCGACCCGGACGGCTTCGACCCGGTCCTCGGGGTGAGCTTCCTCTCCGAGGCGTACCTGGCCACCGACCCCGACTACACCGGCCGGGTGACGGTGCCGGCCCTGGTGGACACCCTGACCGGTCGGGTGGTCACCAACGACTACCCGCAGCTCACCCTCGACTTCTCCACCGAGTGGCGGCGGCTGCACCGGCCCGACGCACCGGATCTGTACCCGGTCGACCTGCGCCCCGAGATGGACGCGCTGATGGTCGAGATCCACGCCGACGTCAACAACGGCGTCTACCGGTGCGGGTTCGCCACCTCGCAGGAGGCGTACGACGAGGCGTTCCGGGCGCTCTTCGCCCGGCTGGATGCGCTCTCCGAGCGGCTGGCCGGGCAGCGTTACCTGATGGGCGACGCGATCACCGAGGCGGACGTGCGGCTGTTCACCACGCTGGTCCGCTTCGACGCGGCGTACCACGGGCACTTCAAGTGCAACCGCGACAAGCTGACCGAGATGCCGGTGCTCTGGGCGTACGCCCGGGACCTGTTCCAGACGCCGGGCTTCGGCGAGACGGTGGACTTCGACCACATCAAGCGGCACTACTACGGCACGCACCGGGAGATCAATCCCAGCGGCATCGTGCCACTCGGGCCGGACGAGTCGGGCTGGCGCACGCCGCACGGGCGTGGCTGAGCCGGGTCGGTCCGCCGCCCCGAGCGCGCCCACGACGGGCGGGGACATCGCCCGCCGGGCCGCCGGGTCCGCCGCGGCCGGCTGCACCCTGGCCGGCGCGGTGGCGGTGACGCTCGCCGTGGTCGCCGGTCCCGGTCCAGGGCTCACGGGGTACGTCAGCGAGGCGGGCATCGCCGGCAGCGCCCACGCCGCTACGTACCGGATCGGGATCCTGGCCCTCGCCGCCGCGTTGCTGCTGATCGGCGCGGCGCTGCCCCCGGGGGTGTGGGCGGCGGCTCCGGCGCTGCTCGCCACCGGGGCCGTGTTCACCGCCGTGTCCGGGGCGGTGACCTGCTCCGACGGATGCCCGCTGCCACCGTTCGAGCGGGCGACGACGGCGGACCTGGTGCACGGCGGCGCGAGCATCGCGGCGACCGCGGCGGTGGTCTTCGCCATGATCACGCTTGCCGTCTCCGGGTCGGTCGGCAGCATGGTGCGCCGACTGGCGGGCGGGGCCGCCGTGCTGGCCCTGCCGCTCTGCGCCACTGTGGGGTTGGCGATGCTCGTCATCGGCCGGGGCACACTGGTGGGGGTGCTGGAACGACTGATCCTCGCCCTCGCGGTGCTGTGGGGCCTGTGCACCGCCACCGCACTGGCCCTCTGTAAGGAGCCTCACCCCGACCGGTCCTTCCAATAAGCGGGAATCGGCGTAACGTCGGCGAGCGATGACCAATGTCTGGGGCCTCACTGTCCGCCTGTATGTCGATCTCCGACTGCAGGCCAGTGGCATCTGTCCGGGCTAGCCGTTTCTACGCCTGCCCCGATCGGACCGGACAATTGGATAGATCTTCATGCCCTTCAGCCTGCGCAAAATTCCCTTCTCCGTGCAGATCCTGCTCGGCCTCGTGCTCGGCGTGGCGCTGGGCTTCCTGGCCCGCACCAACGACCTGAGCTGGCTGACCAGCACCCTGCACACCGTCGGCAGCCTCTTCATCCAGCTGCTCAAGCTGGCCGTGCCGCCGCTGGTCTTCACCGCCATCGTGGTCAGCGTGGTCAGCCTGCGTGGCGTCGCCAACGCCGCCCGGCTCGCTCTCAAGACCCTGATGTGGTTCGGCATCACCGCGCTGATCGCGGTGAGCATCGGCATCGGCCTCGGCCTGCTCACCAACCCCGGCAAGGGGGTGACCCTCGACCTGGGTGGCGCCACGGCGCCGAAGAAGACCGGTTCGTGGACCGACTTCCTCACCGGCATCGTGCCCACCAACCCGGTCGGCGCGTTCGTCGAGGGCAACGTCCTGCAGATCGTCTTCCTGGCCGTCGTCATCGGTGCCGCGGCCCTGCTGGTCGGCGAGGCCGCCGAACCGTTCGTGGCGCTGAACCGCTCCCTGCTGGAGATCGTCCAGAAGGCGCTCTGGTGGGTCATCCGGCTCGCCCCGATCGGCACCCTCGGGCTGATCGGCAACGCCGTCGCCTCGTACGGCTGGGACCTGCTGGCGCCCCTCGCGAAGTTCACCACCGCCGTCTACGTCGGCTGCGCCATCGTGCTGTTCGTGGTCTACCCGCTGGTCCTGATCCTTGCCGGCCGGCTCAACCCGCTGCGCTTCTTCGCCGGTGCCTGGCCGGCGATCGAGCTGGCCTTCGTGTCCCGCTCCTCGGTCGGCACCATGCCGGTCACCCAGCGCTCCGTCGAGCGGCTCGGTGTGCCCCGCGAGTACGCCTCGTTCGCGGTGCCCTTCGGCGCCACCACGAAGATGGACGGCTGCGCCGCCATCTACCCGGCCCTCGCCGCGATCTTCGTGGCCCAGGTGTTCGGCGTGCAGCTCGGCATCGGCGACTACCTGCTGATCGCCTTCGTCTCGGTGGTCGGCTCGGCGGCCACCGCCGGTCTGACCGGCGCGATCGTGATGCTCACCCTCACCCTCAGCACGCTGGGCCTGCCGCTGGCCGGCGCCGGCCTGCTGCTGGCCATCGACCCGATCCTGGACATGATCCGCACCGCCACCAACGTCGCGGGGCAGGCACTGGTGCCGACGGTGGTCGCCGCCCGCGAGGGCACCCTCGACCGCACCGCGTACGAGTCCGCCGGCCGGCGTGACCTGACCGAGCCGGAGCCGGCAGCCGACACCCGACCCGAGCTCAGCCCCGTTCCTGCCTGATCGGTTCACCCAGACGACGACGGGCCCCTCTCCCCGGGGGCCCGTCGTCGTGTCGGAGAGGATGACCCCATGAGTTCCCTGTTCACTCCCCTGGCCCTGCGCGCTGTCACACTGCCCAACCGGATCGCCATGGCACCCATGTGCCAGTACTCCGCCGGCCCCGACGGTCTGCCCACCGACTGGCACCTGATCCACCTCGGCAGTCGTGCTGTCGGCGGCGCCGGCCTGGTCCTGACCGAGGCGACCGCCGTGCTTCCCGAGGGCCGGATCAGCCCGCAGGACACCGGCCTCTGGTCAGGTGCGCACGTCGACGCCTGGCGGCCGGTGACCGCGTTCGTCGCCGCCCACGGCGCGGTGCCGGCCGTACAGCTCGCCCACGCCGGCTTCAAGGCCTCCACCTACCGGCCGTGGGCGCCGGAGCGCGGCGGCGTGCCGGACGCCGAGGGCGGCTGGACGCCCGTCGCCCCCGGCTCGGAGCCGTTCACCGCCGGTTACCGGACGCCGACCAGCCTGGACGAGGCCGGCATCGCCGGTGTGGTCGAGGCGTTCGCGGCCGGAGCCGAACGCGCAGTGGACGCCGGCTTCGCCGCCGTGGAGATCCACGCCGCGCACGGCTACCTGCTCAACGAGTTCCTCTCGCCGTTGACCAACCACCGCACCGACGGCTACGGCGGCGACCGTGCCGCCCGGATGCGACTGACCCTGGAGGTGGCCCGCGCGGTGCGCGCCGCGGTCGGCGAGGACGTGCCGGTGCTGACCCGGATCTCCGCCACCGACTGGGTCGAGGGTGGCTGGACGATCGACGACAGCGTGGTGCTCGCCGGTGAGCTGGCCGGCGTCGGCGTCGACCTGGTCGACGCGTCCTCCGGCGGGGTGAGCGTGGACCAGCGCGTCCCGCTCGGCCCCGGCTACCAGGTGCCGCTGGCCGCCCAGATCCGCCGCGACGCCGGCGTGCCGACCGGCGCGGTGGGCCTGATCGTGGAGCCTGAGCACGCCGAGCAGATCGTCGCCGGCGGCGAGGCCGACCTGGTGCTGCTGGGCCGGGAGTTGCTGCGCGACCCCTACTGGCCGCGCCGGGCCGCCGCGAAGCTCGGCGTCGCCTACTCCGGGCCCGCCCAGTACGCCCGCGCCGCCTGAACCCCGACCGGTCGGGCGGCCGCCCACACGGCGGCCGCCCGACCGTCGGTCAACCGGCCAGGTGCGACCAGTCGCCCTCCAGGTCCTGCCAGGTGCCCTGGGCCGCCACCGTGCCGCCGAGCAGCACCACCACGTGGTCGGCCCGGACCAACGCGGCCCGCTTCGCCGTCGAACCGACAACCGTCACGCCATGGCCGCGCAACGCCTCCCACAGCGCCAGCTCGGTAGTGACGTCCAGCGCCGACGACACATCGTCGGCGACCAGCAGTTCGGTACGCGGGGCCAGCGCTCGGGCCAGCGCCAGCCGCTGCAACTGCCCCCCGGAGAGCCGGGTGCCCTTGTGCCCGATGAGCAGGCCCAGCCCTCCACCGGCGGCGGCCAGGTCATGGTCGAGCTGGGCGGTGCTGACCGCCCCAGCCGCGTCCACCTGGTGCCCGAGGGCGATGTTGTCGGCCACCGTGCCGGACAGCACCCGGGGCAACTGGGCGACGTAGCCGACCTGGTTGGGACGCAGGAACAGCTCCGGCTCGGTGACCGGGTCACCGTTCCAGGCCAGCTCGCCGGTGTGGTGCACGATCCCGGCCAGCCCGCGCAGCAACGACGACTTGCCCGACCCCACCGGCCCGACGACCAGCACCAACTGGCCCCGCTGCACGGTCAGGTCCACGTCGCGGACGGCCACCGTACCGTCGGAGTGCACCACCCCGAAGCCGCGCAACTCCAGCCGACGCAGCGGGTGGCGGGGCGGCATGGTCGGCGCGGGCGCCGTCCCGGCGGTCAGGTCGACCTCCGGCACCCCCGCCGAGTACGCGCTCACCCCGGTCATCGCCGCGGTTCGCCGGGTCCAGACCCGCGCCGAGGGCAGCTGCGAGATCAACGACGCCGTGGTCCAGGCGAACCAGCGGGCCGCACCCAGCGTGGAGACGGCCACCAGGACCGCCCCGGCGGAGAGCGAACCGTTCAGGTACAACGCCCAGGCGCCGATCGGCAGCAGCCCGCTGGCCATCGACGGGGTGGAACGCGCCCACACCTGCACCGCGATCTCCCGCCGCTGCCGGTCGCTGCGCAGCACGTCCAGGCCCGCCAGGTGACGCAGCACCGCAGTGGTCGCGCCGGCGAGCTTCACCGTCCGCGCCGCGGAGAGCGCGGAGACCAGCGCGGTGGCGAACGCGGCCCGCGCCGCCACCGTCGCCCGGGCCGCGCGCTCCAGTTTCGGCCCGAACAACGTCGCGGCCAGCCCGGAGACGACCATCGTGCCGAGGAAGAACAGCCCGGGTACGACACTGCCGGTGACCGCCGTCATGGCGACCACGAGCACCAGCGCGACGGTCTGGTCCAGCACGTTGTCGGCGAGCTGGACCACCCGCTCGGTGTCCCCACCCTGCGCCACCACCTCGGCCGGGGTGTGTGAGCTGACCCGACGCGGCCCGGTCTGGCCGTGCACCAGGCGAAGGCCGATGCGCAGCATCTGCCGCACCCACCATTGCGGGAACCAGACATGGGTGTAGAACGGCAGCGGCAGGGTGATCAACAACCCGGCGACGATCCCCACCGCCGGCAGGTACGGGCTGCCCGTCCCGTCGACCAGGTCCGCCCAGAGCCAGGGCAGCACCGGGCCGTCCAGCCCGAGCAGGCTGAGGCCGAGGAACAGCACGATCGCCGCCGCACCGTACCGGGGATCGTTGGTGCACAGCCGGAAGATCTCCCGCAGCGTCCTGGCCGGCGGCACGGGCGGCAGTGGCGGCGGATCGGCCCGGGTCGGCGCGACCGGCTCGGTCGGCCCGACCAGGGCGGGCACCGGCGCGACCGGCTCGCTGGGCCAGGCGTTGGCCGGGTCGGGGCCGACCAGCAGGTCGGTGCCGGCGCTGGTGCGACCCGACGGCGTCACCGTGGCGTACGCGGCGGCGTGGCTGGTCGCCAACAGTTCGGCGAAGCGGGTCGACGTCTCCAGCGGACCGGCCTCGACCACCGCGCCGTCGGCCAGGACGACCACCTCGTCACAGCGGCGTACCGAGGAGAGCCGGTGCGCGATGACGATGCCGATCCGGTCGCGCAGCAGCCGTTCGGTGGCGCGCTGCACCCGCGCCTCGGTGACCGGGTCCAGGCGCGCGGTGGCCTCGTCGAGGATCACCACGTGCGGCTCCCGCACCAGGATCCGGGCGAACGCCACCAACTGCTCCTGACCGGCGGAGAGCACATGCCCGCCCTCCCCCAGCCGGGTCGCCAACCCGTCCGGCAACTCGGCGATCCAACCGGCCAGGCCCAACTCGTCGAGCGCCCGGGCCGCCGCGTCGAGCAGCTCCGGGTCGAAGAGCGCGACGTTCTCGGCGAGCGTGCCGGCCAGGATCTCGGTACGCTGCGGCACCAGCGCCACCCAGCGGCGCAACTGCTCGACGTCGAGGTCACACAGGTCGGTGCCGCCGAGGAAGACAGTGCCCGGCGGCACGTCGACCGCCCGGGTGAGCACCTTCGCCAACGTCGACTTGCCCGAACCGGTCCGTCCGATCAGCGCGTACGACCGACCACGGGCGAAGGTGAGGCTGAGCCCGCGTAGCGCGGCCCCCCGGTCACTCTCCCCGTACCCGAATGTCAGGTCCCGAATGCGCAGGTCGCCCTCGCTCGGGCTGGCCCCGCCGACCGGTTCCTGCCGGGCCTTGTAGAGCAACTGCACCCGGGCCCACGCGCCGAGAGCCTCCTGGATCTCCGGCACCATCCGGCTGACATGTTCCGCGGTGGCCCCGAACGCCAGGGCGAGCAGCCAGATGGCGGTGAGCCGGGCGGCGTCGATCCGGTCGGTGGCCAACGCCCACGCACCGCCGAGCACCACCGCGCCGATGCCAGCCCGGATCGTCGCGGTGGCCACCGTCGCCACCCGGGCGGACAACACCCAGACCACACTGCCCCGCGACAGCACGGCAGCGGCCCGCCGGGCGTACAACCGCAGCACGTACGGCCGCGCCAAACTGGTGCGTACGTCATCCTGGCCGTGCACCGCCTCCTCCATCACGGCGGCCAGGTCGGACCACGCCTCCTCCTCGGCCATCCGGGCCGGGCCGATCCGTGCCGTGGGCCGACGCAGTCCGATTGCGAGCACCACCGTGAGCAGCAGCATCGCGATCCCCGCCGGCCACCAGACGACAAGCGCGACCACCATCGACAACAGACCGACGCAGAGGCCCTGGGCCAGCCGGGTGCCCTGGTTACGAACCGCCGACGCCACCTGATAGACATCCCCGTCGATGCGGTCCAGCAGCTCACCCACCGGGGTGGTCTCCAGGGTGGGCAGGTCCTGCCCGAGAGCGACGCGACAGAGCCGGCGACGCACGTCGGCGGACCAGTCGGCGGTCAGGCCGGCCATCAACAGGCTCACCGCGAGGTCGCTGAGGACCACAGCGACCAGAGCCCCGGCCAACACGGCGAAGAAGCCAGCAGAACGATGCACCAGCACCGCGCCGGCCAGCGCCGACGCGCCCGCCTGCCCAGCGGCGCCCACCACGATCAGAACGGCCACTATCGTCATACGGCGGGTCGAGGTGCCCCACAGATCACGGAGCAGGCGCATGGAAAGTCCTCCGGGACGTGGGTGGCGGAGACCTCAGCCTGCCGGCGCCAACCCGTCAACTCAACCGATTTTCCGGTCCTGAGCAGGGCCTCCGCCGGTTCAGCCAGGAGCAGCGGCGGACCGGCCCAGGCCCCGTCCGCCGTCACCCATCGGCCCCGTCCGCCGTCGACCGTCGGCCCCGTCCGCCATCGACCATCCGTCCCGGGCCCGCCCCTACCGCACGGCACGGCCCGGACGACCCGTACGCCCGGCCGAACACCCGACGGGGCGTCTTCGGGGTTCTTGATCGACTCGGGTTTCATGAAGTCGGGGTGGCCCGGCGTCCCGGATGCCCCGGTTTCCGTGAACCCGAGTGGATCACGGGCGTGCGGGCCGCTTCGGCGCCGTGGGGCCGTGGTCGTGTGGGTGGTGTGTCGGGTTGTGGGGTGTGTGTGGGTGGTGACCGGGCGCACCCGCAGGCGGGAATCGTGGCCGGGCCGGGGTCGTTACACACCCTGACGATCGCAGCAGCACCTCCCGCCGCCCGGTCTTCACGGGCGCGGGATCCGAGGTCCGGCAGGGTGGAATGCCCGCCGCCACCCGGTCGTTATGGTCCCCACGATCGACCGCAGGCACCGCCGTGATGGGGGTGCCGACAGGTTGGGCCACCGGGGAATGACCCCGGCCCCCCGGTCGTTATGGTCCCCACGATCGACCGCAGGCATCGCCTCCCCGTGGGTGCCGACGGGATGGGCCACCCCCGGAATGACCCCGGCCCCCCGGTCGTTACACCTGGACCCCGGCGCCACGAGCCCCCCGCTCGCAGGCCGCCGACCCCTCAGACTTTCCCGGTTTGTTTGTGCAGCGCCGGACGAGGTGCTCACACCCCGCCGCCGTTCCCCCCTTTGGCGGTTCGGGTGTTCCTACCCCCGAAGGAGCTACCCCCATGAACACGATCTTCCGTAAGAGCATGCTGTCCGTTGCTGGTCTCGCGTTCGCCGGTGGTGTCTTCGCCGGCCCGATCGCCGCCCACGCCAACCCGGCCGTGGACGCCAAGCCCACCGCCGCAGCGGTGGCCGTGCAGGCGCCGAAGCCGCAGGGCGAGCAGTCGCACATCACCCTCAACGACGAGCAGAGCGCCAACGTCAAGGCGATCATCGCCGCGACGAAGAAGGCCGGCCTGCCCGAGCGCGCCGCGGTCATCTCGATCGCGACGAGCCTGCAGGAGTCCAAGCTGGAAAACCTGGGCCACCTCGGCGACGCCAACGATCACGACTCGCTGGGCCTGTTCCAGCAGCGCCCGTCCAGTGGTTGGGGTACCCCGGAGCAGATCACCGATCCTGAGTACTCGACGACCGCGTTCCTCAAGGGCCTCAAGCAGGTCGACGGGTGGCAGGACATGCCGCTGACCGTGGCCGCGCAGACCGTGCAGGTCTCGGCCTACCCGGACGCCTACGCCCAGTGGGAGCAGCAGGCCACCGACCTCGTCGCCCAGCACTGGAACAGCTGACCACCAGCACACCCGCACCACCGCACGGTAAGACCCAAGACCACCGACCGCTGGCCGGCACCCGCAACCCGGGGTGCCGGCCAGCGGCGTTTGCATTGCCATCGACCGCCCGGCACCCGCACCATTGACCACCTGACGCCAGACGCCCGGCCACCGGAACACCGGACGCCGGAACGACAGACGCCGGACCCGGAACGCCAGACGCCAGACGCCGGACGCCGGAACGACAGACGCCGGACCCGGAACGCCAGACGCCAGACGCCAGACGCCGGACCCGGAACGCCAGACACCGGACCCCGCAATGCCAGACGCCGGGACGCCGGGACGCCGGGACGCCGGCCGTGATGGTGGGGGTGGGCCATGCAGGGGGTCACCGGGCGGCTCGGATGGCCTCATCAAGCAGCGTTCGTTTACAGATCTTGGACACTTTCCGTTCCGCCCTAACGGAAACTGTCCAAGATCTGCAGGGATACCCCACCGCGGCCCACCCGCAGCGGTCAGAAGAGGACGGTGGCCAGGGTGCCGATCGGCTGGAAGCCGCAGCGCTCGTAGACGCGGCGGGCCGGGAGGTTGAAGTCGTTGACGTACAGGCTGACGGTGGGGGCGACCCGCAGCAGCGCGTCGCGCACCACGGCTGCCATGGCGGCGGTGGCGATCCCCCGGCCCCGCCACTCCGGTGCCACCCAGACGCCCTGGATCTGCGCCGTCCGCTTGGTGACAACGGCGAGTTCGGCCTTGAACACCACTTTGCCGTCGATGATGCGGGCGTACGCGCGACCGGTCCGGACCAGGTCGTTGACCCGCCGGCGGTAGCTGCGTCCGCCGTCCTCGGCGAGTGGGGAGACGCCGACCTCTTCGGTGTACATGGCCACCGCCGCCGGGAAGAGCCGGTCGACCTCGCCGGAGCGGACCTGGCGTACCTCCGGGTCGGCCGGTACGGGTGGCAGCGTGTCGGTGACCAGCAGCGGCTGATTGGGGCGGACGTCTCGCGCTGGCCCCCAGGTGTCGGAGAGGCGGTCCCACAGCCCGAGGACGGCGTCGGCGCGGCCGACGATGGAGGAGCAGAGCCGTTCCTCGCCGGCGAGCAGGTCGGCGAAGGCGCCCACCGCGGCATCGCTGGCCAGCACCGGGGTCAGGTTGCCGCCGAGCCAGCAGAGTGATTCGAGGTTGCGGCGGGCTCCGTACCCCAGGATTCTGCCTTCGGCCCGCCACCAGGAGAGCCCGCGCGCGGCGATCCGCTCGGCGACCTGCGCGCCCGCGAACGGGTCATGGTCGAGCAGTCGCTCGACCGCGCGCCGCTCCGATTCCCCCAGTTGGCGTACCGGCACCGTCAGCACGACTATCAGCCTGCCAGATTGACCCCCCGCTCCGCCGGTCGAGTGACAAGGCCGGCACCGGCTTCACGGGGCGGCGTCCGCCCGGCCCATCGGACGACCGGGGGCACCAGGGCTCCGAGCAGGAGGAACAGGGCACCGAGCACAAGCCAGCCGGGTACGCCCCAGCCGAGCGCAAGGGAGGTCACCACCACCGGCGCGAGCATCTTGCCCAGTTCGTAGCCCATGCCGTACGCGCCCTGGTACTGCCCCTGGGCGTCCGCCGGTGCCAGCCCGAAGGAGATGCCCCAGCCGGCGGCGGAGTGCCACAGCTCACCGGTGACGTGGGCGACCGCCCCGAGGCCGAGCAGGCTCACCGCGCCGGCCGTGGGCAGCGCACCGCTGGCGGCGAAGAGTACGCAGGCCAGGGCGATGGCGACGCCGGCTCGACGGGCGGCGCGGGCGGCTCCGGGCACTGTGGCGGCGGTACGCGCGGCGCGGACCTGAAGGAGCACCACCAGCACGGTGTTGACAAGCGTCAACGCGGAGATCATCCAGGCGGGGGCCCGGGTGTGGCCGGCGATCCACAGCGGCAGGGCGATGGTGAGCAGGCTGAAGTGCATCGACATCAGCCCGTCGACCAGTGTGAAGGCGAGGAACGGGCGATCGCGTAGGGCGACCAGTCGAGGGCCGTGCGCCGGGGCGGCGACCGGGGCGACGGTCGGCAGTCGGAGGAAGATCACCGCCGCGGCCAGTGACGTCGCCGCCGAGGCCAGGATCAGCGCGACGTAAGCGGTGCGGGTGTCGGCGGCGATGGCGAAGCCGCCGAGGACGGCACCGACGGAGATCCCGACGTTGGTGGTGGCTCGCAGGTAGGCGCGGGTGCGGACCCGCTCGCCGGCCGGGATCGCTCCGGCGATCAGCGCGCCGCGGGCGCCGCGTTCGATCGCGTCGGCGAGCGCGGTGGCGGCTCCCACCAGTACGAGCGTGGGCAGCGACCGGACGGCGATCAGGCCGATGGTGAGGGTGCCGGCGGCGAACAGCGCACCGACCTGCACTCCACGTGGGCCGACGCGGTCGGCCAGGTAGCCGCTCGGGGTGCTGGCCAGCACCCCGACCAGAGCCGAGATGGTCAGCCCGATGCCCACCTGGGTTGCCGAGAGGCCGACCGACCGGGTGAGGAAGAGCGCGCTGGCGACGAGCCAGAGGCCCCGCCCGACGGTCTTGACCAGGGTGCCGAGGGTGAGGACCCGGGACGGACCCGGCGGGGGTAGCAGGCGCATGACCGAGACTTTAGCAAGACGTACGTACGGTTTGGGAACCCCTGCTTGCCGACGATGCATTGCCGATATATCGTTGATGCATCAGCGATAGTCCTCCGAAGGGAAGAGCCCGATGAGGTTCCACCGACAGCACCACCCGATGCACGAAGCCCGGATGCGGGGATTCGGCTTCCCGCCGGTCCCGCCCGGCCCGCACGGTCATGGCCACGAGCACGGACCCGGCGGCGGCCCCTGGGGCGGCCGGGGCCGTGGACGGGGTCGGGGCCGACGCCCCAACGTCCGCGCCTCCGTCCTGGCCCTGCTCACCGAGCGGCCGATGCACGGCTACGAGATGATCCAGGAGATCGACTCCCGCACCGGCGGTGCGTGGCGGCCGAGCCCGGGCTCGATCTACCCCACCCTCCAGCTACTGGAGGACGAGGGCGTGATCGTCGCCAGCACCGAGGAGTCCGGTGGTGGGCGGAAGCGGTTCACCGTCAGCGAGGCCGGTCAGGCCGAGGCCACCGAGGCCGCGCAGACCCCGCCGTGGGCGGACGTCGCCCAGGGCACGGTGAGCAGCTGGCACGACATCCGCGACTCCGGCGCACAGGCGATGAACGCCCTGCGTCAGGTGATGATGCACGGCACCGACGACCAGCGCGAGCGGGCCGCTCAGGTGCTCGACGAGACCCGACGCAAGCTGTACGCGATCCTCGCCGAATCCGAGTGACGCCAGCACCGCGCCACGACGCCCGAGCGCCACGACACACGAACGCACCAGGAGGCGCGAACATCATCACGAGCACGAGCGCCACAACCCACGAAAACCACAGCAGCACTGACGCGAAGCGGCCGTTCCCCGAATGGGGAACGGCCGCTTCGTCCAGATGGAAAATCAGTGCACGGTGACGGTCGGGCCGGTGACCAGCCCGCGCAGCTCCTCGGGGAGTTCGGCGCCCATCTCGTCG
The DNA here is from genome assembly GCF_054462275.1 of Micromonospora sp. SD19. Taxonomy (NCBI): domain Bacteria; kingdom Bacillati; phylum Actinomycetota; class Actinomycetes; order Micromonosporales; family Micromonosporaceae; genus Micromonospora; species Micromonospora sp. SD19. The sequence goes on along the minus strand of NZ_JBTLMN010000003.1, from coordinate 175,254 downwards.
GCGATCCGCAGCGCCTCCTCGATCAGCGTCTCGACGATCTGCGCCTCAGGCACCGTCTTGACGACCTGCCCCTTCACGAAGATCTGGCCCTTGCCGTTGCCGGAGGCGACGCCGAGGTCGGCTTCCCGGGCCTCACCCGGACCGTTGACGACGCAGCCCATGACGGCGACCCGCAGCGGCACCGGCAGCCCTTCCAGACCGGCGGTGACCTCCTCGGCGAGCTTGTAGACATCCACCTGGGCCCGCCCACAGGACGGGCACGAGACGATCTCCAGGCCGCGCTCGCGCAGACCGAGGGACTCCAGGATCTGGTTGCCGACCTTGATCTCTTCCACCGGCGGGGCGGAGAGCGACACCCGGATCGTGTCGCCGATCCCCTCGGCCAGCAGCGCGCCGAAGGCGACCGCCGACTTGATGGTGCCCTGGAACGCCGGCCCGGCCTCGGTGACGCCGAGGTGCAGCGGGTAGTCGCACTGCTCGGCGAGCTGCCGGTACGCCCGGATCATCACGACCGGGTCGTTGTGCTTCACCGAGATCTTGATGTCGCGGAAGCCGTGCTCCTCGAAGAGCGAGCACTCCCACAGCGCCGACTCGACAAGCGCCTCGGCGGTGGCCTTGCCGTACTTGCTCAGCAGGCGCTTGTCCAGCGACCCGGCGTTGACGCCGATCCGGATCGGCACCCCCGCGTCCCCGGCGGCCCGGGCGATCTCCTTGACCTTGTCGTCGAACTGGCGGATGTTGCCCGGGTTGACCCGGACCGCCGCGCAGCCGGCGTCGATCGCGGCGAAGACGTACTTGGGCTGGAAGTGGATGTCGGCGATCACCGGGATCTGCGACTTCTTGGCGATCGCGGGCAGCGCCTCCACGTCGTCCTGGGACGGCACCGCCACCCGGACGATCTGGCAGCCGGACGCGGTCAGCTCGGCGATCTGCTGAAGGGTCGCGTTGACGTCGGAGGTGAGGGTCGTGGTCATCGACTGCACCGACACCGGCGCACCACCACCGACCGGAACCGAACCGACCATGATCTGGCGGCTGGCCCGGCGGGGTGCGAGCGACGGGGGCGGCACGGCGGGCATACCGAGACTGATAGCTGTCACTTCAGGCACTCACCTTGAAAAGAGCGTGATCGGGTTGACGACGTCCGCGGCGATGGTCAGCAGCGTGAACGCGCCACCGATCAGGATCACCACGTACGTGAAGGGCATCAGTTTGAGGTAGTCCACCCGGCCGGGGTCGGCCCGACCGATCCGCGCGTAGACCCAGGAGCGGGCCCGTTCGAACCAGGCGATGGCGATGTGGCCGCCGTCCACCGGGAGCAGCGGCAGCAGGTTGAACACGCCGATGAAGAAGTTCAGCGACACGAAGAGCATGAAGAAGACCAGCCAGGCGTTGTTCTCCACCGCCTCGCCGCCGAGCCGGCTGGCGCCGACCACGCTGATCGGGGTGTCGACGTCCCGTTCGCCGCCGGTGAGGGCGGTCCACAGGGCGGGGACCTTCTGCGGGAGGCGCTGGAGCGCCTGGGCGGTGCCGACGGCCAGGTCACCGGTGAAGTCGGCGGTGGCGCCGAAGGCGCCGACCGGGCCGTACGTCACGCGGGTGGGCGTGCTCGGAACGAGCCCGACGCCGAGCGCGGCCACCGGCGCGGCGGTGCCGTTGGGGTCGTCCAGCGGCGGGCGCTGGGTCTGCGCGAGCACCGTGCTGGTGGTGGCGGGCTGCCCGTCGCGGACGTACGCGATCTGCGCGGTTTCGCCCGGCTTGAGGCTGCGCAGCGTGGTGAGCAGGTCGCCGTAGTTGCCGATCGGGGTGCCGTTGATCGAGGTGATCCGGTCACCGTTCTTCAACTGCGCCTGGGCGGCCGGGCTGGCCGCGTCGGCGGGGGTGCACGCCCGCACCGCGTTCTCCGGGACCACGCAATCGCTGAGCTGGATGACGGCGGGCTCCTGGCGGGCCTGCGCGTCGGTGGTCGGGAAGTCGGGGTTGGGCAGGCCGGCGGAGACGGCGAGGATCCAGATGGTGACCAGGGCGAGCGCGAAGTGCGTGATCGACCCGGCGGCCATCACGATCGTCCGTTTCCAGACCGGGTAGCGCCACATCACCCGCGACTCGTCGCCCGGCTCGACGTCGTCGTCCTGCGGCGTCATCCCGACGATCTTGCAGAAGCCGCCGAGAGGGATGCCCTTGAGTCCGTACTCCGTCTCACCCCGGCGGAACGACCAGATGGTGGGGCCGAAACCCACGAAGTACTTGGTGACCTTCATCCCGAACGCCTTGGCGGTCAGCAGGTGACCGGCCTCGTGCAGGCTCACCGAGATGAGAATGGCCAGGGCGAAGAGGACCACCCCGAGCAGGTACGACATCAAGCTCCTTCCACCGAACCCGCGATGATCTCCTGCGCGTGCGCGCGCGCCCACGACTCGGCCGCGAGCACGTCCTCGACGGTACCTGGTTCGTCGAAGTCCGGAGCCTCCTCCAACACGCGTTCGAGTGTGTCGACGATGCCGAGGAACGGCAGCCGGCCCGCCACGAACGCGGCCACGCACTCCTCGTTCGCCGCGTTGTAGATCGCCGGGCGGCAGCGCCCGGCCTCCCCGGCGGCCTTGGCCAGGGCGACGGCCGGGAACGCCTCGTCGTCGAGCGGCGCGAACTCCCAGGTGTGCGCGGCCGTCCAGTCGACGGCGGTGGCGGCCTCGGGAACCCGGTCCGGCCAGCCCATGCCGAGCGCGATCGGCAGCCGCATGTCCGGTGGGCTGGCCTGGGCGATCGTCGAGCCGTCGACGAACTCGACCATCGAGTGGATCACCGACTGCGGGTGCACCATCACGGTGATGTCGGCGTAGGGCACGTCGAACAGCTCGTGCGCCTCGATCACCTCCAGCGCCTTGTTGACCATGGTCGCGGAGTTGATCGTGACGACCGGCCCCATGTTCCAGGTCGGGTGCGCGAGCGCCTGCTCCGGCGTGACCTGCGTCAACTCGTCGCGCCGCCGACCCCGGAACGGGCCGCCGCTGGCCGTGACGATCAGCCGCCGCACCTCACCGCGCGCCCCGGAGCGCAGGCACTGGGCCAGCGCCGAGTGCTCCGAGTCGACCGGCACGATCTGCCCCGGCCGCGTCACCGCGGCCTTGACCAGCGGGCCGCCGGCCACCAGCGACTCCTTGTTGGCAAGCGCGAGGGTACGACCACCGCGCAGCGCGGCCAGCGTAGGAGCGAGGCCCAGCGAGCCGACCACCCCGTTGAGCACGATGTCGCACGGCCACTGGGCCAGCTCGGTCATCGCGTCCGGGCCGGCCACGATCTTGGGAAGCTTGAAGTCGCCGGTGGCCCAGCCGCGCCGGCTCGCCTCGGCGTAGAACGCGAGTTGCAGGTCCTGCGCGGCGGACGCCTTGGCCACCCCGACCGCCTCGACGCCCAGTTCGAGGGCCTGCGTGGCGAGCAGTTCGACATTGCCGCCGCCGGCACCGACGGCGACGACCCGGAACCGGTCCGGGTTGCGCCGGACGATGTCGATGGCCTGAGTGCCGATCGAGCCGGTGGACCCGAGCAGAACGAGGTCGCGGGGGGAAGTCACGAAGCCATTCTTCCCCACCCGGGCTGCACGCCCGCTGGGAGCCTCAGGCCTCGCCGTCCGCCGACTCTTCCGGGGGCGCTTCCTCGCCGAGCAGGTCGTCCGGGTCGATGGTGAACTCGAACGGCTCGCGCATCACGAAGGGTGTCCCGGCCGCGGCGGCGGCCACCGGCCGGTACTCCCCCTCGGTCAGCTCGTACAGCGCGATGGTGGGCACCCGATTGCGCAGGTCGACCCGGAGGAAGAACGGCACACCGGCGGCGGCGTACTCGCGCGGACGGTCGATGATGTCCTTGCGCCGGTTTCCGGGCGAGACGATCTCCCCGAGAAGCACGGCGTGCCTGATGTCCATCGTCGTTCGGCCGCCGCCAGGAGCGTCGAGAATGACGATGTCCGGGATGAAGAGATCTTCGCCAGAGACGATGTTCGTCTCGAGATAGAGCCACAGCTTCGCCCGACGGGCCGCCTGCTTGAGGAGATAGGCGAGACCCAGCTCCGCGTCCTGATGGTCATACCCGGCATGTGGTGTCACGATCACGCTTCCGCTCAGGACCTCAACCTTGGGGCCGTTGGTCTCCGGCAACAGGTCGAGGGCGAGCTGCGCGGTCCACGGCTCGTCGTGCCACCGCAGCACGTCGAACGACGGCTCGGTGTGCTGCGGCGCCGGCTCCGGCGCGAACGCTGCCTGGGCCATCCGGGCTCACCCCCTCAGCGGACCATCCTGCTCAGGTCAGCCTAGTCACCGCAGCCCCAGAAGCGCGGCATCGCACACCCGGTCCGTTGATCCGAGATGACGACATCGAGGCACGCGGCCTCACGTGGCGCGTGCAGATCTTGGACACTTTCCGTCATCGCCGAACGGAAAGTGTCCAAGATCTGCGGGCCGGCACCCGATCGGCCTCGGTCCGGCGTCGTGCGACGGCCAGCCACACCGCTGCGCCGACGCAGAGGACGGCCAGCAGGGACAGCAGCACCAGGGCCGGATTGATCCAGGCGGGCACCAGGTCGTGGGTGGCGTTGCACCGATCGTGCAGCGGGAACCATCGCGACGACTCACGCCAGTGGGCGGCGCGGTAGGCACTGTCGTAGTTGACGCCGGCCTGTCGGCAGGACTCCGCCGAACTCATGGAGGAACCCGCGAACGCCCCGACGAACCAGGTGACAGCGGTGGCGACGATCGAGAGGCCGGCCGTCGCGACGAACCAGCCTGGAGTCTTCCACCGGCCGGTGAGCAGGGGTCGGCCCCAGAACCAGAGCAGGAACAGAGCGGGTACGGCGAGGCAGAGCCCGGTCGTGACGACACCCATCCCGTCTGTCCGCCTTCCCCCCAGCGAGCTGGTCTTGATCATTGCACGGGCTGGCTCGCCGCCGTGAGGCGTCCGCATCGTCACCCCCACAGCACGGAAGTCGGGGTGCCCGCGCGCTGCGGACACCCCGACGTCACCTAGCGCGTGCCGATCAGGGGGTGATGACGAACTGGGAGCCCGGCTGGATGACGATGTTGCCGTCGGCCGAGTTGGTGATTGTCACGTTGGTGAGGTTGGCGTTGCCGCGCGCGCCGCCCATCGCGAGGATGCCGGCACCGTTGTTCGACTTGTCGATCCGCACGTTGGTGATGGCGACGTTCGGCATGTTGCCGCCGCCATTCTTGAACTGGATGCCGTCGTACGTCGAGTCGATGATGTCGGTGTCGCGGATGGTGACCCCGACGATGTCCCGGGTGGCGGGGAACAGGGTGATCGCACCGAACTCCTGGTCCTCGTTCCAGAAGGCGCCGCCGGTGCGGTAGAGCCCGTTGTTGGCGATCAACGTCGTCCCGGAGAACGGCAGCGGGTCGTGGTCGGTCGCCAGCATGATGCCCGGGTAGTTGGCGGTGTCGTAGATCAGGTTGTTCTCGATCGAGTTGTCGTAGCCGCCGTAGATGGCGATGCCGTTGGCCCGCCAGGGCAACTGGATGGTGTTGTTGACGAAGTGGTTGTCGTGGGCGATGTCGACGTTGCGGTCCTTGACGTACGGGTTGGCCCAGACGGCCAGGGCGTCGTCGCCGGTGGTGCGGAACGACGAGTTGAACACCCGCGAGTTGCGCGTGCCGTTGCTGAAGTTGATGCCGTCGGCGTACGTGTTGCGGATCCGCATGCCGGTGAACTCCAGCCCGTCGGCCGGCCCCCACAGGTCGGGGATGTTGTCGTAGTCGCGACCCACCCAGACGCCCACGTTGGCGTGCTCGATCCAGACGTTGCTGATCCGGGTGCCGGTGCCGAAGCGACCGTTCAGGCCGACACCGCCCTCGGCGTTGCCGTCGCCGCCGCGGATCCGGCCGGAGCCGAAGATGGCGATGTCGGAGATCTGGGTGTTCTTGTCGATGTCGAAGCCGAAGTTGCCCTCGTGCGGGTGGTTGATGCCACCGGCGTTCTGCGGCTCGGTGAGCGTGTAGAGCTGCGAGTGCCACATGCCGGCGCCCCGAATGGTGACGTTGCTGATGCCGACCTGGTTGTGCGTACCCCGGTTCAGTGGGTCGTCGGTCAGGATCTTCTGCTCCTGCCGCCACTGCCCGGCGGGGATCCAGACGCAGCTGATGACGCCGTTCTGGTCGTCGGTCACCGCCCGCTGGATGGCGGCGGTGTCGTCGAGCCCGTCGTTCGGGACCGCGCCGTACTGGGTGATCGAGGTGCAGCCGGCCGGTTGGCTCGCCGCCGGCGCCACCTGCTCCAGGTCGATCATGTCGATGACGTAGAAGGCGGCGGTGTCACCCGAGTCGCGCTGCAACTTGAACCGGGTGCCGGCCGGGTACGACTGCGCCAGCAGCGCGTTCGACTCGTCGAAGAGCCGTCGGGCGTCGGCCTGCGGGGTGTTGGTGAGCGCCTCCGGCCCGTCGGTGTTGCCGTAGAGCCAGCTGTGCTTCGACGACAGGGTCAACTTCCGGGAGAAGACGTCGTTGACGTAGAGGCTGATGGTCGCCTCGATACCGCCACCACCGGGGGCGTCCGGGATGGAGTTGCGCACCACTATGGAGTTGGCCTGGTTGGTCGAGGTGAACTCGACGAACTGGCCGGTGCCGGTGAGCCGGACCGACTTGCGGCCCGAGGACTCGCTGGCGAAGTTGGTGTGCCCGAAGGTGCGCAGCGGGTCGGCCTCCAACAGCGTGCCCTGGTAACGACCGGCCTCCGCCTCGTACGAGACGTACGGGACGGCGGCCCCGCGCCCGACCACTATCGACTGGCTCAACGAGTTGTTCGTCTCGTTGGTCTCGGTGACCACGTTCGTGGCGTCGGCGGTGGCGGTGAGGGTGGCGCCGCCGCTGGTGGCGGTCCAACTACCGCTGACGGCCACGGTGGCCGTCGCGCCGGCCGCGATCGAGGCGGTGGTCGTGTTGAGCGTGGTGCCGCCCGCCACCAGCCGGGTGACGGTGGTGGTGCCGGTCGCCGCGGTGCCCCGGTTGCGCACCGCCACGGTGAAGGTGACGGACGCTCCGACGGCCGGGTTCGGCGGGTTCGAGGCGATGCTGAGCACCTGGAGGTCGGGGCCCGGGGCCTGCGTCACGACCAGCGGCGACGCGGCGGTGAGGCTGTTGTTGCCGTTGTTCTGCTCGACGATCGTGTTCGCCGGGTCGACCACCGCCGCGACGGCGTAGCTGCCCATCGGCCGGGTACCGGCGTTGAACGTCACGGTGGTCGAGGCGCCCGCGGCGAGGGTGCCCACCGAGGCGCTGCCGACGACGGCGCCGGCCAGGCTGAAGTTCACACTGGTCGCACCGGCGGACGCCGACCCGATGTTCTGCACCACGGCCGAGAGGGTGACCGGCGAGACCTCGCTGGGCGACGCCGGCGACCAGGTCACCGAGCTGACCACCAGGTCCGGGTTGGGCGCCGGGGTGCCGCACACCTCTAGTTCGGCGACCTGGCCGGACGGGGCACCGGTGTTGCCGGTGAACCGCAACTGCACGTCAGCGGTGGTGGCGGTGACCGGGATGGTCACCACGTTGGTGCCCTGGACGAACTGGTAGGCCGCCGCCGACACGAGGCTGGTGTACGCCGACGACGCCTGGTCGCGACCGAGGACCTGGATGGTCTGGGTACGGGTGCCCCAGGCCGGGTCGGGGTTGAGCTTCACAGTGACACCGGAGATGGCGTGGTTCGCGCCCAACGCCACTGTCAGGTTCTGCGGGTAACTCGCCGCACCCTCCCAGTAGGTGCCGAGCTGCCCGTCGTTCGCCTTGTCCGGGGTGAAGCTGAAGGTGGAGCCGCTCGCCGTCATGCTCTTGCCCTGCGCCACGTTGGTGCAGGGGGGCGGGTTGCTGCCGGTCCGGGTGACGGTGTTGCTGTTGCCGGAGAGGTTGCCGGCGGCGTCGCGGGCCCGGACGTAGTAGGACACCGTCGCCGTGGCCGGCTGGGTGTCCTGATAGGTCAGGACGGTGCCCAGCGTCGCGATCAGGCTGCCGCCCCGGTAGACGTTGTAGCCGGCCAGCCCGCTACCACCGGAGTCGGTGGAGGCACCCCAGTTCAGCGTGATCGTGCTGCCCGACGTGCTCTGCGACAGCGTGCCCGGGACGCTCGGCGCGGTGGTGTCCGGGCTGGTGCCGCCGCTGCCGTACACCTCCAGCTCGGAGAGCTGCCCGGCGGGCCAGCCGCTGTTGGCGGTGACGGTGATCCGGACGTAGCGGGTGGACGTCGAGCTGAAGTTGATCGTGACGGTGCTGCCGCTCGCCGGGTTGAAGGTGTACGTCTGCGACCCCACCAGGTCGGTGAAGGACGAGCCGTTGGCGCTGCCTCGCACGCTCAGCGTCTGCGTCCGGGTCCCCCAACCGGCGGTCGGCAGTTTCAGCACCACCTGGTTGACGCTCTGCGACGAGCCGAGATCGACCTGCACCCACTGCGGGAACGCGTTGTTGACGCTCTCCCAGTAGCTGCCCGCGTTGCCGTCGACGACCTTCGACGAGTCGTAGACGTCGGCGTGGCCGCTCTCCTGGGTGGGACGGCCCTGCGCGAGGTTGGTGGCCGCCGGGGCGAAGCTACTGGTCGCTGCTGCTGCGGTGTCGGCGGGACGGGCGGCGGCCGGGGTCGCGACGGCGGTCGCCCCGGCCGTGGCGATCAGCGCGGCGACGGCCGTGGCCGCCACCATCCTGAACAGATTCGTTCGTCTCATGACTGTCCTGTCGTCGGGGGCGGTTGCCGCGGTGGCGTGACCACGGGGGTGGGGGTGCGGCGGTGCAGCGCCGGCCGACGCGGGTGGGCCGGTGCCGAGAGAGACGGGATGGCACGGGCGGCGCGGGGGCGCCGCTCGTCCTGGGAACACCAGATGGGTACGACCATCAACGGGCCCCCGAGGAGGCCCGTTGAATCTTCCGAGGCTGTGCGCAGAACCGTGCATGTCTTTGTCGAAATCTTGCGCTACTTTGGCCCAAAGGTTACTGACGTGCTACGGGAGCGTCAACACTTCGACACCCGTGATTATTGACGGAGTTGTCTGCCCTGATGGCCGTCGTCCCTGCTGACCTGCCCACGATTTCGGGGAAGGTGCGACCTCCCGACGACTGGAGGCCACACCTTCCCCGAAGTTGCGCGGATCTTGCGTCAGGTCGTACGGGAACGATCAGTCATCTGGTGCCGTCAGGACGAACGTCTCCAACAGCTCTCCGCCGTACCAGTCGGTGCGCTGACCGACGTGCGCCATGCCCAGCCGCCGAGCCACCGCCATCGACGGCTCGTTGCCCGGCGACACCACCGCGTAGATCTCCCGGGTTCCGGCGGCGAACTCCCGCGCGACGAGCGCACGAGCGGCCTCGGTGGCGTACCCGTGACCCCACGAGTCCGGGTGCAGGTGCCAGCCCGTCTCGATGTCCTCGGTCAGCACCGCCTCGTCCCGTCCCGGCATCGGCTTGAGCAGCACCGTGCCCACCACCGTGCCGGTCTCGCGCACCTCGATCGCCCAGGTGCCGTACCGGCCCCCGTCCGCCGCGTGCCGGTGCTGCCAGATGCGCAGCCGCTCGACGGCCTGGGCCGGGTCGGTCATCGGCAGGCCCGGCGACACCGCCAACCAGCGGGTGATCTCCGGACGGGAGTAGATGTCGTAGATCCGGGCCAGATCGGCCGGATCGTCGGTCCAGTCACGCAGGATCAGGCGTTCGGTGGTGAGAACAGTCATGACCGGCGATCTTAAGGAGTGACGGCCCCAACGATGGGGAAGGAGGACCCGATGGGCAACGGATGGCAGCGCACGAAACGGATCACCAGTGCCGCGTTCCGTCCGGTGCGCGGACGGGACCTGTCGCTGCACGCCGCCGCGATCACCTTCTACGGGGCGATCGCCGTGGTGCCGGTCGCCCTGCTGGCGATCTGGCTCACCTCGCTGGTGGCCGGGGCCGACCGGGTACGCCGGCTCACCTCGTACGCCGTGGAGGCCCTGCCCACCGCGATCGGCGCGCCCCGGGCGGTGGACGCGCTCGTCAACGCCGGGGTGGAGCTGACCCCGCTGCTCGCGCTGGCCTCCCTGCTGCCCGCCTCGCTGTACGGCGAGGGTCTGCGCCGGGCGTTCGTTTCGGTGGCCGCGCCCCGCTCCGACGAGCACCTGGTCGGTTGGCGGGGCCGGCTCCTGCTGCTGCCACTGCTCGCGCCGGCCCCCGCACTGCTGCTGTCGATCCTGCTGGCGCTCCCGCTCACCACCCGCCTCGTACGCCAGGGCGGTTGGCTCGGTGTGCTGGGCGTGGTGCTGTCGTTCCTGGGGGTCTGGCTGGTGCTCACGCCGGTGCTGGTGTGGGTGTTCCGGGTCGTCGGGCCGGCCTCACCGGACTGGCTCTCCACCCTCGGGATCGGGTCGTTCACGGCGGCGAACCTCTCCGGCTTCATGCACGGCTTCGTCCTCTTCGCCTCGCTCCCGCTGGATCTGGGGGTGCCGTTCGGCGGCTTCGACGAGATCGGCGCGGGGGTGGCCGTACTCCTCTGGCTCTACCTGTTCCACGTGATCGTCCTGGCCGGCTACTCCGCCACCCTGGCCCTCTCCCACTGGCGCACCAAACCCACCCGCTGACCCCTCTTGATCACCCGCGCTGCTCCCCGCGCTGCCCCGGCTGCGAGGACGGGGGTGGGGGGTGCGGACTAGGGTGCGGTGGCATGAGCAGTGAGATTCCGGCTCGGGCCGACGTCGTGATCGTCGGTGCCGGGCACAACGGTCTGGTCTCCGCGGTCCTGCTGGCCCGTGCCGGCCTGGACGTCCTCGTGTTGGAGGCCGCCGACGTGATCGGCGGCGCGACCCGCACCGAGAACCCGTTCCCGAAGGTGCCGGGGCTGCGCCACTCCACCGGCTCGTACCTGCTCGGGCTGATGCCCCCGGAGCTGCTCGCCACGCTCGACGTGCGGATTCCGGTGCTGCGCCGCGACCCGCACTACTTCCTCCCCACCCCGGGCGGCCTCGGCTCGCCGTACCTGCTCTTCGGCACTGACACCGCCGCCACCCGGGCACAGCTCGCCGAGTTCTTCTCCCCCGCCGACGTGGCCGCCGACGACGCCATGCAGGCCGAGCTGGCCGCGCTGCGGGAGGACCTCGCGCCGGCCTGGCTGGCCGAGCCGCTGACCGTCGAGGAAACCGCCGAGAGGTACGTCCGCCCGGCGCTGCGCGCGGTCTTCGTCGATCTTGTGCGGGGCTCGGTCGCCGACTACCTGGCCCGGTTCGAGTTCCGCTCCGAGCTGCTGGTCAGCATGTACGCGGTCACCGACGGCCTGTCCGGGCTCAACGCCGGCCCGGACGACCCCGGCACCGGCCACAACTTCCTCGTGCACAACATGTGCCGGCTGCCCGGATCCGGCGGTACCTGGATGATCGCCGAAGGTGGGATGGGCACCGTCTCGCGGACGTTCGCCGAGGCCGCGCGCGCCGCCGGCGCGACGATCCGGACCGGTACGCCGGTACGCGCGGTCACCCTGGACGGCGGCGCGGCGAGCGGAGTGGTGCTGGCCGACGGTCGGGAGGTCGCCGCCCGGGTGGTGCTCGGCGCGTGTGACCCGTACCGGCTGATGGAGCTGTTGCCCGACGGCGCGCTCCCGGCGCGGCTCGGCGAACGGATGGCGGCGGTCCGCCGGCCCGGCACCACGCTCAAGCTCAACCTGGCGCTCACCGGGCTGCCCCGGTTCTCCTGCCTGCCGGACGGTACGCCGAGCCCGTTCGGTTCGACCATCCACCTGCTGCCCGGTTCGGCGTCACTGGTCGGCGGGGCGGACGCGTCGCCGATGACCGCGCTGCGCGCGATGTGGGCGGACGTGCAGGCCGGGCGGCTGCCGGCGGAGCCCACCATCGAGTGGTACCTGCACACCACAGTCGACCCGTCGCTCTCCGACGCGGCCGGGCACCACTCGTCGGCGCTCTTCGTCCAGTCGGTCCCGTACGAGCTGGCCGGCACCACCTGGGACGCGGCGCTGCCCGGTTACGTCGACCGGCTGATCGGGATCGTCGAGCGGTACGCCCCCGGCACCGCCGACCTGATCGCCGACGCGGTGCCGTTGCCGCCGCCCGGCATCGAGGAGCACTTCGGCATCACCGGCGGGCACATCCACCACGTCGACAACACGGTCTCGTTCACCGACCGGATGCCCTACGCCACCGGCATCGACGGCGTGTACGCCGGCAGCGCCGGCTGCCACCCGGCCGGCAGCGTCATCGGCGCAGCCGGCCACAACGCCGCCCGCCGCATCCTCAAAGACCTATCGACCTAGCTCCCCCAGCCCGTCGCGCCGTTGATCATGAAGTTACCGCCACCACACCCCGCCGTGGCAGGCAACAACTTCACGATCAACCAGGCCGTGGGGTGAGGGCCGGGGGTCAGATCACTGCTTCGCCGGCGGGGGCGGGGGTTTCGGCGTCCACGCGGTGGGCGCGCACCTTGTGGCCGACGCTCGTCAGGCAACGGCCGCTGGGCAGGTCGAAGCGCCAGCCGTGCAGCTGGCAGGTGAGCTGGTCACCCTCGACGATGCCGAAGCGGGTCAGGTCCGCCTTCAGGTGCGGGCAGCGGCGCTGCACCACCCAGTCGCCCAACGTGATGTCCTCGGCGTCGGTGGTGCGCTCGTGCTCGTCGTACCAGCCCTCGGCGTACTGCAGCCGCTCCTCGGAGAGGCACTTGAAGAACGCGTAGACGAACTCGTTGTACTGGCCGATGCGGGCCGCCGAGAACCGGCAGGACAGGAAGAGCGAGTTGACCCAGTCCACCTCGTCGATGAAGAGCAGGTGCTCGATCAGCGACCGGTCGGTACGGAACCGGTAGCGGACCTTCTCCTCGGCGTACGGCCGGACCTCCTTGCCCGGGAAGTCCACCACGATCGACTCGACGCTCTCGCCGTCGTAGCCGACCAGGTCGAAGCGGACCGGGCCGCCGACCCCCTTGGCCAGGTAGATCGACTCGTCCAGCAGCGGCTCGATCCGACGCTTCATCTCCCCGAGCACGTCCACCTCGGGGTGCCGCCAGGACGCCTTCTCCGCCTCGATGATCGGGCGCTTGCGCTCCCGCATCTCCTCCAGGTGGGCGACCTTGTTCGCGAAGAACTCCTGCACCGGCACCGGGTGGGTGGTGCTCGCACCCTCGGTGGTGACCTCGGCGATGCTGCCCGGCAGCAGCACGATCCCGTTGGTGCCGCCGACCTTGGCGTACTCCGACAGGAAGACGGACTGGTCGGGGAAGATGTTGCCCTCGTCGCCGTGGATGTCGTTGAACTGCCACAGGGCGTCGTCGAGGAAGCACGGCGGGCCGGCGATCGGGAAGACGTGCGACGCCTTCAGGTCGTCGATGTAGCGCCAGGTCCGGTCGAACTGCCGGTCCCGCTTCTGCTTGCCGAACGCGGTCTTCGCCGCCTGCGGCAGCTCGTAGACCATCGGGTACCAGATCGCGCCGGAGAACTGGAGCAGGTGCGCGTGCACGTGCCCCAACTCGGCGAAGACGCTCAGGTCGGTGGGACGGGCGTCGTTCTGGTTGAGCAGCCGCACCCCGTCGTACTCCACCCAGAGCGACGAGTCGCCGATCGGCCCGTCGGTCGGGCTGGTCAACGCCTGAATCATGATCTTCAGGCCGCCGGGCAGCTCCACCACCTGCTCGTTGGGCGCCTTCAGGAACTTGGTGAAGCCCAGCGCCCGGAACTCGTCCTCCATCTCCGAGGTGGGGAACTCGGGGAGCAGGACGGTGGCGTCCTTGGAGACGAAGTCCCGCAGGTGCTTCGCGTCGAAGTGGTCCCGGTGCAGGTGGGAGACGTACAGGTAGTCGACCTGACCCAGGCTCTCCCAGTCCAGCAGCGAGTTGTCCGGGAAAGGGAACCACGAGGCGAAGTAGGCCGGGTTGACCCACGGGTCGCACAGGATGCTGCCCGCAGCCGTGTCGATCCGCATGCTGGCGTGCCCGGTTCCGGTCACTCGCACCGCACAGTCCCCCTCAAACAGACAATCAGGTGTACGCCAAACGCTACCGGAGCGAGTCTGACCACCGCCCCGCGACGCCGGTAGTGCCGTTCGGCCCGCCCGCAACAGGCCGTCCGCCCCCTCGCCGCCCACGCCCCGTGGGCGGCCTTCGACAGCTCCCGGCTCTCCCCGCGAGTCATGCCGTTCCCTCAACTGGCCGGACCCTGCGCCGGGCCTGACGCAAGGCGTGCCAGACTAACGAAAGATCCGATCGCGAGGGAAGGACCGACAGTGGCAGGAAGCGAGCCGGTAACGTCGCCAGACCAGCACAAGCCTGGGCACCGCAAGGCCGGGCAGATCGGCGCCGTGCTGTCCGCACTGGCGCTGCTGGCGATGATCTGCGGCAACCACGAGGGCAGGGTCGAGGACATCTGGCTGATCGGCCTGGCCGCGCTGCTGCTGATCATCGTGATCGGCGACATCGTGCTGCGGCGCAGCGGTCTGCGCTCCTGACCCGACCCACCGCCGGACGCCGGCCGAGAACGCCGAGGGCCCGCCCCCACCCGGGGGACGGGCCCTCGTCCGTACGCGTCGGGGTCAGCGCCCGAAGAGGATGTCCTGCACGTCCTTGAGCGCGGCGTCGACCTCGGCCTCGAAGTAGCCACCCGGCACCAGGCCGAACCGGAGAGTGTCCAGGTCCTTCGGGTCGACCGGCATCGGGTTGCGCCGCTGCATGCCACCGAGCAGCGTCTCGAAGAACCGGTCCACCTGGTCGGGGTCGTACCCGCTGCCGAACCGGCGCACCTGGAAACTACGGCGGATCTGGTCGACCCGGTACAGGTCGCTGCCGGGCGGACCAGCCATCGGGGGGCCACCCATGGGCGGGCCACCCATCGGCGGACCGGCGACCGCTGGCGGGCCGGCCATCGGCGGGCCACCCATGCCCTGCTGCGGCAGCGGAGGCGGACCGGCCGGACCACGGCGCATGTCGCGCAGGTCCCGCTCCGGCATCCGGATCTCGGCGGTCATGTCGGCGCGACCGTGCCGCCCGGCCTCGAAGCCGTCGAAGCGCGGCTCCTCCGGCGGCGGCGGATAACCGCCGGGCGCGCGCTGGTCGTCGGGGCCGTACCCGCCACGCTGGTCGTCCGAGCCGTACCCACCGGGCCCACGCTGGTCGTCCGGGCCGTACCCACTGGGGCCGGCGGGCAGGCCGCGCTGCGGCATGCCGTGGCCGCCCATCGGACCGGGGCCCATCGGGCCACCAGGACCCATCGGAGGGCCGGCCGGGCCACGTGGCGCGTCGTAACCACCGCCGCGAGGGGCATCGTACCCACCGGCGAAGGCACCGGTCGGCTCGTCGTAGCGACCGTAGGGCGGGCCGGCCTGCGCGGGCATCGGCCGGGGCGGCATCGGCTGCGGAACCATGCCCCGGTCATCCCGCATCGGCGGCCCCATCCGGTCCGGTGGGCCCATCCGGGGGTCGGCACCGCGCCCGGCGCTGTTGCGCTCCTCCAGCTCGGCCAGCTGCCGCTCGACCCGATCCAGGTGCAGGTCGACCTGCCACTCGTCATAGCCGTTGAAGCGGACCCGGAAGACGACGTCGTGAACCTCCTGGGAGGCCACCGGGGCGCCGACCTGTCGGCCGTCGAGCGTCGCCTCGACCCGGTCGAGGAAGGCATCCACCTCGTCGACCTTGTATCCCCGGCGGAGCGCCTTGCGCCGGAAACGCTGACCCTGACTCGCCACTATGTCTCCTGGTCTCGTTCGCCACGCCCGGTCACGCCGGTGCCTCTCCGGCGCGGTCGGTGAAGGTGTCGTTGTCCTCGGCGGCGGCGAGCTGGCCACACGCGCCGTCGATCTCGCGGCCCCGGGTGTCCCGAACTGTGGTGGACACCCCGGCCTCGCGCAACCGCCGGACGAACTCCCGCTCGACCGGCTTCGGGCTCGCGTCCCAGCGGCTGCCCGGCGTCGGATTGAGCGGAATGAGGTTCACATGGGCCAACTTGCCGGCCAGCAGCCGACCGAGCAGGTCGGCTCGCCACGGCTGGTCGTTCACGTCCTTGATCATCGCGTACTCGATCGACACGCGGCGGCCCGTCCGGGCGGCGTAGTCCCACGCTGCGTCCAGCACCTCGGCTACCTTCCAGCGCTGGTTTACCGGCACGAGTTCGTCGCGCAGATCATCATCGGGCGCGTGCAACGACAACGCAAGGGTCACTGAGAGGTCTTCGCTGGCCAGTCGGCGGATGGCAGGAACCAGGCCGACCGTGGAAACGGTGATGTGCCGCTGGGACAGACCGAGCCCCTCCGGAGCCGGGCTGACCAGCCGACGGATCGCCGCGATCACCCGGTTGTAGTTGGCCAGCGGCTCGCCCATGCCCATGAAGACGACGCGCGACAGCCTCGGCGGGGAGCCGGCCACCACGCCGGAGGCGGCCACCCCGGCCATGTACACCGCCTGGTCGACGATCTCCGCCGTCGACAGGTTGCGGGTCAGCCCCGCCTGGCCGGTCGCGCAGAACGGACAGGCCATGCCACACCCCGCCTGGCTGGAGATGCAGACGGTCACCCGGTCCGGGTAGCCCATCAGCACGCTCTCCACCAGCGCACCGTCGTGCAGCCGCCAGAGTGCCTTGCGGGTGGCGCCGTCGTCGCAGGCCAACTCGCGCACCGGGGTGAGCAACGGCGGCAGCAACTGGTCGGCCAGCCGTTCCCGGGTCGCCGCGGGCAGATCGGTCATCGCCTGCGGGTCGCGGACCAGCCGCCCGAAGTAGTGGTTGGAGACCTGCTTGGCGCGGAAGGCCGGCTCCCCCAACCCGGTAACCAGCGCCTGGCGGCCGGCCAGGTCCAGGTCAGCGAGGTGCTGAGGGGGCATGGAGGCCCGGCGCGCGGCGGGGGCGACCGAGGTGGCGGGGATCAAAGGCAGGCTCGTCATGGCTGGTCCAGTGTGTCACGCCGTCGGCGGCGGGCGCCGGTCCGGAGGTGTCGAACGGGGCGCGACCACCGGAGCCGGAGGACCGGGTAGCCGTGATTCATACCTCAGCCCACCACCGGCACGAGGACCGCCAACAGCAGGTAGGCCGTCGGCACCGCGAACAGGATCGAGTCCAGTCGGTCCATCAGACCGCCGTGGCCGGGCAGCAGGTTGCTCATGTCCTTCACGCCGAGATCCCGCTTGATCATCGACTCGGCCAGGTCGCCGAGGACCGCCGCGCAGGACACGGCCACCCCGAACAGCGCACCCCACCAGGGGGCCACCTCGAACATCAGCCACAGCAGCAACGCGCTGCCCACCGCCGCCGCGGTGACCGAGCCGGCGAAGCCCTCCCAGGACTTCTTCGGGCTGATCGACGGGGCCATCGGGTGCTTGCCGAAGGAGACCCCGGCCGCGTACCCACCGGTGTCCGAGAGGACCACCCCGATCAGGGTGGCCAGGATGCGCAGCGGGCCATCGTCGGGGGCCGCCGCCAGCAACGCCGCGAACCCGGCCAGGAACGGCACGTAGACGGCGATCAGGGTGGCCGCAGTGAGATCCCGCTGGAAGCCGGCCGGCCCGTCACCCAACCGCCAGATCATGGTGCCCAGCACCGTGACCAGCAGCCCCAGGCTGAGCGCGTCCGGGCCGGCGAACCAGGCCAGCCCCACCGTCAACACGCCACCGGCGATCAACGGCACCAGCGGCGGGTGCGCGCCGCTGCGCCGGACCGCCCGGGCCATCTCCCAGATGCCGACCGCGACCGCGGCGGCGATCACCGGCAGGAACGCCAGCGGGTAGACGACCAGCGGCACCACGATCAGCGCGCCGAGGCCGAGCCCCACCCCGATCGCCGCGGGAAGGTTGCGCCCGGCCCGCCCGGTGCCCACCTGCTGGGTGGCCGGTCGGTCGAGGCTGGCCCGACGTCGCCCCTTCGGCCGCCGACCGGTCGTCGGCGCCTCGTCCGGCACCACCTCGGCCCGCACGGGCTCGAGCAGCTCGGTCGGGTACCCCGGGTCGTCGACAGCGGCGGGAGGGCCATCGACACGGCCCGGCTCGTCGAAGCGCCCACGGTCCGGGCCGTCGTACCGGGGCGGCCCGTCGCCAGCGGCGGGGAGACGATCGAGGTACCGGTCGCCACGACCCCGGTCGTCGTACCGGTCGGGCTGGTTCCGGTCGTCGAACCGAACATGCCGGTCGCGGTCGTCGAAGCGGTCGTCCGGACGGACCGGGCGGCCACGCTCGTCGTACGGGTCAGCGGGGCGCGGGTCGGCGTACGGCCGGGCGTGCGGCTCGGCGTACAGCTCGGGGCCGGCGGCCGGACGGCGGCTCCATTGGCCGGCCTCCAGCTCCTGGTCCGGCCACGGCAGCGCCACGGGGCGCTCCGGCCGGTCCCAGCCGCGAGGCTCACTGCCGTAGGGGTCGGGGTGGGACATCACGCACCGCGACGCGGCACGAGAACCACCACATGACGCAAGACCACAAGCATCCCCTACACGTGCGATGTTCCTCCGATTGACCGCCCCGACGGTCGGTCGATCCCCGGTGTTCACCACCCGGTGGCCGGGAATCCTGCCGAGCCTACTGCACACACCGGACCGGCACGGCGGACGAGGCACGCCGACCGACCCCATCCCTCGCCGCCGGGCCGTGCCCGGCGACGCACAGCCGTCCGGTACGACAGGCCACAGGCGATCCGCAGCCGTCGATCCGACTCGTCCGGTGCTCGATCGACTACTGAGCCGTCACCGCGGGCGTGGTCCGCTGGTGGGGCGCCGACACCCGTCGGCGCGTCCGCACGGGGGAAGGGCACTCACATGTACAAGTTCGGTCTCGCGGTGCTGACCGTGGCCGCCATGGTCCTGGCAGCGGCGTCACCGGCAGCCGCCAGCACGACACAGACCCGGATCACCATCGACCGCCACGCCAGCGAGCTGTTCCCGTTCGAGCCGCCCGCCGCCGAGCCGGGCGTGACGTACCCGGCAACGTCGGTCACCGCCACCGCCCGCAACTGCCCGGCCGGCTTCGTCCTCATGTCGGCGTCGCTGGTGCAGGACGGCCTGCCGACCCTCTGGGCCACCGGGGGACGCGGCGCCGGCGAGGTCGTCTGTGACGGCGGCACCGTCGAACTCTCGATGGCGTTCGCCCGCGTCACTCCGGCGCTGCACCCCGGCCGGGCAACCGCCCGCTTCTCGCTGCGGGACGCCGACACCGGCGAGCAGTTCGCCGAGCGCACCAGGACCGTCTGGATTCCCTGCTGACCGACAACACGAGGCCCGTTCCCGACGTCGGGAACGGGCCTCGAAGCATGCGTCACACCTCGAGCAGCTCGGTTTCCTTGTGCTTCACCAGGTCGTCGATGGTGGCCACGTAGCGCTGGGTCAGGTCGTCGAGTTCCTTCTCGGCGCGGCGGCCGTCGTCCTCGCCGGCCTCGCCGTCCTTGACGATCCGGTCCAGCTCCTCCTTGCCACGGCGGCGGACGTTGCGGATCGCCACCTTGGCCTCTTCGCCCTTGTGCCGAGCCACCTTGATCATGTCGCGGCGGCGTTCCTCGGTCATCTGCGGGAGCAGGATGCGCAGCTGGGTGCCCTCGTTGTTCGGGTTCACCCCGAGGTCCGAGTCGCGGATCGCCTTCTCCATCGCGTTGATCTGCGAGTTGTCGTACGGCTTGATGACGGCCATCCGCGGCTCGGGGACCGCGATGGACGCCATCTGCGTCAGCGGCGTGGGCGTGCCGTAGTAGTCGATGATGACCTTGGAGAACATGGCGGCGTTGGCGCGACCGGTACGGATGGCGCCGAACTCCTCCTTGGCGTGCTCAACCGCACGGTCCATCTTTTCCTCGGCCTCGAGGAGGGTGTCGTCGATCACCGGTCTCCTCGCCTCCTTCTGTGCTCGTCGTGGGCTCTGCTGAAAGTCGTCAGACCGCTGCCGTCGCCGTCTGCGGGACTCAGGCGGTGATCAGGGTGCCGATCTTGTCGCCACCCACCGCGCGGATGATGGTGTCGTCACCCTGCGCGCCGAAGACCAGCATCGGCAGGCCGTTCTCCATGCAGAGGCTGAACGCCGCCGCGTCGGCCACCCGCAGGTTGCGGCGCAGCACCTCGGAGAAGGTGATCGAGTCGAGCTTGCTGGCGGTGGGGTCGATCCGTGGGTCGGCGGTGTAGACGCCGTCCACGCCGTTCTTGCTCATCAGCACCACGTCGGCCCGGATCTCCAGCGCCCGCTGGGCGGCCACCGTGTCGGTGGAGAAGTACGGCATCCCGGCGCCGGCGCCGAAGATGACCACGCGGCCCTTCTCCAGGTGCCGGATGGCCCGCAGCGGGATGTACGGCTCGGCGACCTGGGCCATCGTGATGGCGCTCTGCACCCGGGTCTCGATGCCTTCCTTCTCCAGGAAGTCCTGGAGGGCCAGGCAGTTCATCACGGTGCCGAGCATGCCCATGTAGTCGGCGCGGGCCCGGTCCATCCCACGCTTCTGCAGCTCCGCGCCGCGGAAGAAGTTGCCCCCGCCGACCACCACGGAGACCTGCACGCCGCGGCGGACCACTGTGGCGATCTGCCGGGCGATGGCCTGGACGACGTCCGGGTCGACGCCGATCGCGCCGCCACCGAAGACCTCACCGGAGAGCTTCAGCACCACCCGGCGGGCACGCCCCGGCGGCGGTGCCGTCGGATCGTCCAGCTCCAGCGTCCGGTCACTCACAACCTGCGTCATCCGCCCCGCCCTTCCCCACGCGCACACCCCGTGCGGCGCGTACCGCGAACCTGCCGCTGCCGACCCTATGTGACGAGGAGGCCGCGGTGCCTGTCACGTACACCGGCGGCCTCCTCGTTGACGTCTTCTGCCCACGGGCGCGCGCGGCGCCCGGTGGCGGCTCAGGCCTGGCCGACCTCGAACCGCACGAAGCGGGTGACCTCGATGCCGGCCTCGGCCAGCAGCTGCTTCACCGACTTCTTGTTGTCGGCCACCGACGCCTGCTCGACCAGGACGAAGTCCTTGAAGAAGGAGTTCACCCGACCCTCGACGATCTTCGGCAGGGCCGCCTCGGGCTTGTTCTCCTCGCGGGCGGTCTGCTCGGCGATGCGCCGCTCGGACTCGACGACCTCCGCCGGAACCTCGTCCCGGGTGAGGTACTTCGGCCGCATCGCGGCGATCTGCATGGCCACACCACGGGCGTCGGCGTCGCCGGCCTCGTCGCTCTTGCCGGTGTACGACACCAGCACGCCGACGGCCGGCGGCAGGTCCTGGGCCTTGCGGTGCAGGTAGATGGCGATGGTGCCCTCGACCCGGGCGAACCGGTTGAGCACCAGCTTCTCGCCGATCTTGGCGGACTGCTCCTGGATCAGGTCCGCGACGACCTTGCCGTCGAGCTCGGTGGCGAGCAGCTCCTCGGCGGAGTTCACGCCGGAGCGGTCACCGTGCTCGACCAGCTGCTGGGCCAGCGCGATGAACGAGTCGGTCTTGGCGACGAAGTCGGTCTCGCAGTTGAGCTCGAGCAGCGACTTGCCGGAGTGGGCGACCAGGCCGTTCGCGGCCGTACGGCCGGCCCGCTTGCCGACGTCCTTGGCGCCCTTGACGCGCAGGATCTCGACGGCCTTGTCGAAGTCGCCCTCGGCCTCGGTCAGCGCCTTCTTGCTGTCCATCATGCCGGCGCCGGTGAGGTCGCGGAGCTTCTTGACGTCCGCGGCGGTGATTTGGGACATGGCTCTCTCTTCGGTGTTGAGACGGCGTGTGGATGGTCAGAGGTGCCGGTTACCCGGATCCGGGCGGATCGTGCCCGGCGTACCGTCGCTGCCCGCCGTCCGCGAAAACGGACGGCCGGGCAGCGACGGTGCGATCACTCCGCGGTGGCGGTCGCCGGCTGCTCGGTGGCGGCCTGCGCCGGCTGCTCCGGGGTGGCGGGCTGCTCGGCGGCGGCAGCGGCGGGCTGCTCGGCCGGAGCGGCCGACTCGTCGGCCTTCTTCGGCTCGAGCAGCTCGCGCTCCCACTCGGTCAGCGGCTCGTCGCTCGCGACGCCCTCGGGCTTCTCGTCGTTGCCCCGGCGACGGCCGGAACGCGCGATCAGACCATCCGCGACGGCGGCGGCGACGACCTTGGTCAGCAGCTCGGCCGAGCGGATCGCGTCGTCGTTACCCGGGATCGGGAAGTCGACCTCGTCCGGGTCGCAGTTGGTGTCCAGCACCGCGATGACCGGGATGCCCAGCTTGCGGGCCTCGTCGACGGCGATGTGCTCCTTCTTGGTGTCGACGATCCACACCGCGGCGGGAAGCTTCTGCATGTCCCGCAGGCCACCGAGGGTGCGGGTCAGCTTGATCTTCTCGCGGGAGAGCTGCAGGGTCTCCTTCTTGGTGTAACCGGCGGCGGTGCCGCTCAGGTCACCCAGACCCTCCAGCTCCTTCATCCGCTGCAGCCGCTTGTACACGGTCTGGAAGTTGGTCAGCATGCCACCGAGCCAGCGGTGGTTGACGTACGGCTGGCCGACCCGGGTCGCCTGCTCGGCGATCGCCTCCTGGGCCTGCTTCTTGGTGCCGACGAACAGGATGCTGCCACCCTCGGCGACGGTCCCACGCACGAACTCGTACGCCTTCTCGATGTACTCGAGGGTCTGGCGCAGGTCGATGATGTAGATGCCGTTGCGCTCGGTCATGATGAAGCGCTTCATCTTCGGGTTCCAGCGCCGGGTCTGGTGCCCGAAGTGGACACCGCTCTCCAGCAGCTGACGCATGGTCACGACGGCCATGGTTGGGGTACTCCTCAAGGTCCCTGGTTGTCACGCCCGACCGGTGGCCGGGCGTCCTGGCGCCTGGTCGCCGACCCATGGTGGGCCCGATCAAGATCGGGACCAGGGAGGCCGTCGCTCCACGACGATTCGTGAAGAGGGCGCGCGAGGTCGACCGCACGAGGCGGTCGCCAGTTGGCCAGTGTACGCCCTTCACCCGTTCAGCCGCCCCGGGGTGCGCGCGGGGCGCCGCCCCGGGCTCCCGCCCCATCGCCCGAGTTGCGGGAAGATCGCGCTGGTTCCTGGAAATAGTGGCCTCCGCGTCGCCAGAGGCCACTATTTCCAGGTTGTTGTGCGTCTCTGGCCGCACGCGAGCCGCCAGCCGGCGGCGAGCGCGGCCGGTCAGCCGGCGGCGAGGCAGGGCCGGGTCAGCCGGCGGCGAGCGCGGCGGCCACGAAGAGCACCAGACCGACGGTCAGGTAGGCCGTCGGCGGGCGGAGCCAGCCGCGACCGTTGTCGGAGAGCGCCAGACCTCCGGTTCGGAGCCCGTACAGCCCGGTCGCGAAGATCGGCAGGCCGGCGACCAGGGCGATGCCCACCACGACGTTCCCGGCGTCCACCGGGTCGCCGGTCACGCCCGCGAGCAGCACCCGCAGCGCGGGGACCTCGAAGATCAACACCAGCAGGGCGAAGAGTACGGCCAGCACCGGTCGGCGGGTCCGGTAGACGCCGTCGGCGGCCGGCGGGTACAGCGGCGGCTCGGCAGCGGGCAGGTCGGGTCGGGGGCCGATCCCCGGCATCGGGCCGGTCGGCATCTCCAGCGGGTGCGGCGGCTCGCCGCCACCCCGGGTCGGCTCGATGATCGGGTACGCAGTGAGCGGGGCGGGACGAGCCTGGTCAGCGAGCACGCTGGCCGGCGACGTGGTGTCGCGGGCGGTCTCCGACGTGACGTTCGCCAGCGGGGTCTCGACGGCGGCCGGTTCCCGGGCGGCCCGACGACCGGGCAGCTCACCCGAGACCTCCGAGGGGTCCCGGTCCGCCCTGCGCGAACGGGTCGCCCGGTATCCGTCGGCCTCGGGCCGGGCGTCACCGAGGGGGTCCACCGCACCGAAGCGTCCGGAGTCGTTCTCCACCGCCCCGAACCGCCCGGACTGGGCGTCGACCGCCGGGAAGCGGCCGGAGTCCCGCTCCGGGGTGGCGAAACGGCCCTGGTCCACGGCGCCCAGGCGACCCGGGTCCGGCTCCGGCGTACCGCCGAAACGGCTCGCGTCCACCGCGCCGAAACGCCCCGAGTCCGACTCTCGGCGGCGGCCGACACCGGTGTCCTCGACGGATCGGATGTCCTCCGCGCCACGCTGCTCGGGAATCTCGCCGTCCCGGTACCGCGGTTCGCCCGCGCCGCGCCACTCCGACTCGCCGTAACCGCGACCCCGCTCGTCGGGGTACCAGCGCGACTCCTGATCTTCCGGAAAACTCCGTCGTCCGTCCACGTCAGGCACCGTATGCGACCGGCCACGCCCGCGCCATTTCAGCCCAGCCGTCCGCGCCGCCGATCAGCCGTGCCCCGGGGTACGAATGGTGACCGGCTGGTGAAAACAGGTCGGCGACGCCGCTAGCACAGCGTGGGCATGATCGTTTGACTGTCCACAGCACACCCGTTGTCCACAGCGGGGCCGCCGCCGGGTCGCGGCGATCGTCCTCCGGCGGGCACCGTGCCGGCCATGACGAAGCGGAACCAGGCGGTTGGCGCGTACGGCGAGCGGTGCGCGGCTCGGCACCTGACCGAGGCGGGGTTGCGCCCGATCGCCCACAACTGGCGCTGCCCGGCCGGGGAGATCGACATCATCGCGTGGGACGGGCCGGTGCTCGCCTTCTGCGAGGTGAAGACCCGCCGGGGTGACGGCTTCGGCAGCCCGGCCGAGGCGGTCGTGCCGGCCAAGGCCCGCCGGCTGCGTGGGCTCGCCGCGCGGTGGCTGACCGAAACCGGTACGACCGCCGAGGAGGTGCGTTTCGACGTGCTGTCCGTGCTGCTGCCCGACGCCGGGCCGGCGCAGGTCGACCACCTCAAGGGCGCGTTCTGACATGCGCGCCCGGAGGATCGGTGACGCACCGTGAGCTACGCGAAGGTGCTCTGCGTGGGGCTGGTCGGGGTGACCGGCCACCTCGTCGAGGTGGAGGCCGACCTGGCCGCCGGCCTGCCGGCGGTGGTGATCTCGGGTCTGCCGGACACCGCCCTGCACGAGGCCCGTGACCGGGTCCGCGCCGCCGTGGTCAACTCCGGCCAGCGCTGGCCCAACCGGCGGATCACCCTCAACCTGCTCCCCGCCACGCTGCCCAAGTTCGGCTCGGCCTTCGATCTGGCCATCGCCGCCGCGCTGCTGGGCGGCTCGGGTGAGCTGCCGCTGCTTCCCCTGGAGGGGGTGGTGGTCCTCGGTGAGCTGGGGCTCGACGGGACGGTCCGGCCCGTACGCGGCGTCCTCCCGATGGTCGCCGCCGCGGCCCGGGCCGGCGTCACGCGGGTGATCGTCCCGGTCGGCAACGCGGCCGAGGCCGCCGTCATCCCCGGCGTACGGGTGCGCGCGGTGGACACCCTGCACCGGCTCGTCGCCTTCGTTCGCGACGGGACCCCACTGATCGAGCCACCGGCGGACATCCCCGCACCCGCGGCCGACGGACCGGATCTCGCCGAGGTCGCCGGGCAGCAGCTGGGTCGGCGGGCCCTGGAGGTCGCCGCTGCCGGCGGACACCACGTGGCGCTGCTCGGCCCGCCAGGCGCCGGCAAGACGATGCTCGCCGAACGGTTGCCGTCCATCCTGCCGGAGCTGGACGACGACGCGGCGCTGGAGGTCACCGCGTTGCACTCGGTCGCCGGGCTGCTGCCGCCCGGCGGTCGCCTGCTGCGGCGCCCGCCGTTCCAGGCGCCGCACCACACCGCGACCGTACCGTCGCTGGTCGGTGGCGGCTCGGGGCTGGCCCGGCCCGGCGCGGTGTCGCTGGCGCATCGCGGGGTGCTGTTCCTGGATGAGGCTCCCGAATTCAGCAAGGGCGCGCTGGAGGCGCTGCGCCAGCCGCTGGAGCACGGCCGGATCCAGTTGAGCCGCAGCGGGGGCGGCACCGTGTATCCGGCGCGCACCCAGTTGGTGCTGGCGGCCAACCCGTGTCCGTGCGCGAAGCCGGCCGGTGACGCGCACTGCGAGTGCTCGCCGCTGGTCCGCCGCCGCTACCTGGGTAAACTGTCCGGTCCGCTGCTCGACCGGATCGATGTCCAGGTGCGACTGATGCCGGTACGGGCGGCCGAGCTGATGGCGACCGACGGTGGCGTCGAGCCGTCGGCGACGGTCGCCACCCGGGTGGCGGCGGCCCGGCAGGCGGCGGCCGATCGCTGGGCCGACCTCGGCCGGCGGCTCAACGCCGAGGTGGACGGCCCGTACCTGCGCAGACCGCCGTGGCGACTGCCGGCCCGGGTCACCGTCGAGCTGCGTGGCCGGCTCGACTCCGGCTCGCTGTCGGCGCGCGGCTTCGACCGGGTGATCCGGATGGCCTGGACCATCGCCGATCTGGACGGCCGCGACCGACCGGACCAGGACGACGTCCGGGAAGCCCTGCAACTACGGACGGGGGAGGCGGCGTGAACGCCGAGGATGAACGCAGGTTGGCCCGGGTCGCCCTGACCTGGTTGGCGGAGCCGGGCACGCGCGCCGTGCACCGGCTGGTCGAACGCCACGGCCCGGTGGCGACCCTGGATCTGCTGCTCGACGGCGGCAGCCCGGACGGCTGGCTGCACACCACCGTCGCCGCACGCTCGGCGGCCGGCGACGCGCGGGCGGTGGCGGCCGAGGCTCTGGAACGGGCGGACCGACTGGGCGCCCGGCTGGTCACCCCGGACGACGAGGAGTGGCCGACCCCGGTCGCCGGCCTGACCACGTTGCGGCTGCCGGACGTCAGCCGCCGGGTGGACGCCGAGACCGCCCCGCCGCTGTGCTTCTGGGTACGCGGAAGCTGGCCACTCTCCGAAGCCCTGGACCGCTCGGTGGCGGTGGTGGGGGCCCGGGCCGCCACCGGCTACGGGCAGCACGTCGCGACCGAGCTGGGGTACGGGTTGGCGGAGCGGGACTGGACTGTCGTGTCCGGTGGCGCGTTCGGCATCGACGCCGCCGCCCACCGGGGCGCCCTCACCGCTGGCGGTCTGACCGTCGCGGTGCTCGCCTGCGGGCTCGACCGCCCGTACCCGATGGGCAACGCCGCGCTCTTCGACCGGATCGCCGAGACGGGTCTGCTGGTCAGCGAGTGGCCCCCGGGTGCCGAGCCGCTGCGACCCCGGTTCCTGATCCGCAACCGGGTGATCGCCGTCGGCACCCGGGGCACCGTCGTGGTGGAGGCCTCGGCGCGCAGCGGCGCGACGCAGACCGCGCGGCGAGCCCTCCACGCCAATCGGGTGACCATGGTGGTGCCGGGGCCGGTGACCTCGGCGATGTCCGTCGGCGCACACGAGTTCCTGCGCGAGTTCCCCGGCAAGGCCCGGCTGGTCGCCGGGGTGGCGCACGTGCTGGAGGAGGTGGGCCGGATCGGCGCGGACCTGGCCCCGTTGGCACGCGGGCCGCAGCGGGCCGCCGACACGCTCGACGACGACGCGCGTTCGCTACTGGAGGCGCTGCCCCGCCGGAGCGCGATGGGCGTGGACCGGCTCTCCGCCCGCGCCGGTGTCGACGTACGGACCGCGCTGCGCAAGCTGTCACTGCTGGAGGAGCTGTCCATGGTGGTCCGTCGCGAGGACGGCTACGCCCTCGCCCCGCCCGCGAAGTCCAAGCGGGCGGCGACATCGGAGACGTCAGGCCCGCCGTGAGGCTGAGCGGGTGCGACGCGGCTCGTCCGGTGCGGTGGTCGCCGGATGCCCGCACACCCTCCTGCTCGGGACCCCGGCCAGCTGCCATTGCCGGTACGGTGCCCGGTCATGGGTGCAATCAAGCCGTGGCACATCAGCGTGCTCTGCTGCCTCGCCACGACCGCCGTGCTGGTTGTCGGCGTGGTCGTCTTCCTGATCAAGAAGAACAACCGCCACCGGTAGGCGAAAGGCGGCACCGTCGGGTCCCGTGACGTGGGCGGACCGGCCGTAGGCTGTGGCGGTGTCAGCTGTCGGTGAGGGTGCCTGTCCCGGTGGACCGGCCGGCACCCTGGCGCGGCCCCGATGAGCCGCCCCGACCGGGGCACCCGGGCCATGCACCAGGCGCTGCCGCCGGCGCTGCGCGACGCTGTCGACGACTTCGCCGAGCACCTGTCCCGGGTCCGTAACCGGTCGGCGCACACCGTCCGCGCGTACGTCACCGATCTGGTGTCGCTGCTCGACCACGCCGTCCGGATGGGCTGCGTGGACCTGGCCGAGCTGGACCTGTCGGTGCTGCGCAGTTGGCTGGCGCGGCAGCGCACCACCGGCGCGGCCCGCACCTCGTTGGCCCGGCGGGCCGCGTCGGCGCGGGCGTTCAGCGGCTGGGCACACCGGGCCGGGCTGCTCCCCGCCGACGTGGGCGCCGCGCTGGCCAGCCCACGCGCGCACCGGGAGCTGCCCAGCGTGCTGCGCGCCGACCAGGCCGCCGCCCTGGTCGAGGCACCGTCCCGGCAGACCCCGCCCACCAACCCGCCGCCGACAAACCGAGCGCGCACGAACCCGGCCGGCCCGAACCAAGCCGGCCCGAACCAAGCCGGCCCGAACCAAGCGGGCACAGACCAGGAGCACACGAGCGTGGCCCGCGCGGACGCAGCGGCCGGATCGGCGCAGGGCGCAGCGGAGGAGGCCGAGGCGGTGTCGCTGCGCGACCGGGTGCTGCTGGAGCTGCTCTACGCCACCGGCGTACGGGTCAGCGAGGCGTGCGGGTTGGACGTCGGCGACGTCGATCACGGCCGGCGGGTGCTCCGGGTGTTCGGCAAGGGCGGAAAGGAACGCGCGGTGCCGTACGGGGTACCCGCCCAGCGGGCGTTGGACGACTGGCTGCGCCGGGGCCGCCCGGCGATGGTGGCCGCCCACTCCGGCGACGCGCTGCTGTTGGGTGCCCGGGGCGGTCGGCTCAACCCGACGACCGCGCGTCAGATCGTCGGTGCGTACGCCGAGACCGCCGGGCTGCCCCGGACCAGCCCGCACGGCCTCCGCCACTCCGCCGCCACCCACCTCCTGGAGGGCGGCGCCGACCTGCGCGCCGTGCAGGAGCTGCTCGGTCACTCGTCGCTGGCGAGCACCCAGATCTACACCCATGTCTCGGTCGAGCGGCTGCGTGCCGCGTACCGGCAGGCGCACCCGCGGGCCTGAGCAAGCGCCGGAGGGCGCCGAGCCCCGCGGTTACGATCATCGAGTGAGCGTCCCGCAGCCCCCTGAGCCGATCCCGGGCGCCCGCCTGCTCTTCTCCCTGGACCCGGCGGTCAGCCACCTCAACCACGGTTCGTTCGGCGCGGTGCCGATCGGCGTGCAGCGCGCCCAGCAGCGGCTGCGTGACGAGATGGAGGCGAACCCGCTGCGCTTCTTCACCCAGGGGCTGGTCGACCGGATCGCGCACACCCGTCGGCACCTCGCCAGCTTCCTGGGCGCCGACCCGGACGGCAGCGCCCTGGTCGGCAACACCACCACCGGCGTCGCCGTGGTGCTCCAGTCGGTGGGCCTGCAACCCGGCGACGAGGTGCTGAGCACCGACCACGGGTACGGGGCGGTGAGCCTGGCCATCCAGCGCGAGTGCCGGCGCACCGGCGCGGTCAGCCGGGTCCTGCCGATCCCGCTGTCGGCCACCGACGAGCAGATCGTGCAGACCATCCGGGCCGGCCTGCGCCCCGGGCGGACCCGGCTGCTCGTCGTCGACCAGCTCACCTCGGCCACCGCCAAACTCTTCCCGGTCACCGCCATCGCCCGGGTGGCCCGGGAACACGGCGTGCCAGTCCTGGTGGACGCCGCGCACGCCCCGGGCATGCTGTCCACCCCGGTGGCGAGCATCGGCGCGGACTTCTGGGTGGGCAACCTGCACAAGTGGGCGTACGCCCCGCGCGGGACCGCCCTGCTGACGGTGGCACCGCAGTGGCGGGACCGGATCGAGCCGCTGGTGGTGTCCTGGGAGCAGGAGTCGGACTTCCCGGCCCCGCTCGAGTGGCAGGCGACTCTCGACTACACGTCCTGGTTGGCCGCCCCGGCGGGCCTGTTCACGATGCGCAGTCTGGGTGTCGACCTGGTGCGCGCGCACAACGCCGCGCTCGCCGGGTACGGCCAGCGGGTGGTGGGAGACGCCCTGGGGGTGGCTCCGGCCGATCTGCCCAGCCCTGGCGGGCCGGAGGTGGCTCTGCGTCTCATCCCGCTGCCGCCCGGCACGGGCACCACGATCGACGCCGCGCGGGCGTTGCAGACCCGGATCGGTGAGCGGCTCGCCGCCGAGGTGGCGGTGATGAGCTGGAACGGCCGGGGGTGGCTGCGGCTCACCGGGCAGGTCTACAACGCCGCCGACGAATACGACCGGCTGGCCGCACGGCTGCCGGCACTGCTCGCCCAGCGCTGACCGGACCGACCGGGAGCAGCCGCACCGGTCCGAGGCCGAGCAGGGCCAGCGGGTCGAGATAGTCATCGCCCCGGCGCAGACCCCAGTGCAGGCACGCCTCGACCGGGCAACCCGGATGCCCGGGCAGCAGCTCGCCGAGCGGCGCGCCGGCACCAACCGGCTGGCCGGGGTGTACGGCGGGTTGGACCGGCTCGTAGGTGGTCCGCAGCCCGTCCGGGTGGCCCACGGTGACCACCGGTCGGCCGGCCACCGGGCCGGCGAAGAGCACCGTGCCCGCCCCGGCGCTGCGGATCACCGCTGCGGCCGGGGCGGCCAGGTCGACGCCACGATGGCCGGGCAGCCACGGGCGGGGCGGCGGGTCGAAGCGGCGCACCAGCCGTGGCGGCCCGTCGACCGGCCAGCGGAACCGCCCGGTGGGCGCCGGGTCGGCGACCGGCACCGTCAGGGCCGCGACCGGCACTGTCGGCGTCGGTGGTTGGCCGGGGACCGCCGCGCCCAGCACCGCCAGCCCGCAGAGCTGGACGGTCAGCGCGAGCGGGAGCGCGGCGCTGAGCAGCACGGTGCGTCGGATCGAACGGAGGGCTGGCGGTCGCATGACGGCAGCCTCCGACCCTGGCGGGGTCGTCCGCCAGCCCGGCCGGCGGGCCTGTGGACAACCGGCGGCGCTGTGGACGAGCACCCGACGGCTTCGATGATCTGTTATGCGCTGTCCCCCGGCCCGACGCGGGTGCGCCGCCGTACCTCCGGTGCCCGTTTTCGGACCGCCAGGAAGGGCCTAGGCTGTGCCGCGTACGGCGGGTGCCGCCGTCTGCACCGGGGAGGCCCACATGACCACTCACGCTGACCGGACGTCGCCGCTCACCGGGCCGACGGTGGCCGACGTGAGCGGCCCGTCGAGGCTCGCCGAGCCGGACGAGACGATCAGCGCGGAGGAGTTGCAGCTCGCGGCCCGCAACCACGGCATCCCGTTGGAGGCGCTGCGCTACGACGTCACCCCGGCCGGGCTGCACTACCTGCTGATCCACTACGACATTCCGGCGCTCGACCCGGCGACGCACACGCTGAGCATCGGCGGGGCGGTGGACCGGCCGTTGACGGTGACCCTCGCCGACCTGCGCGAGCGCCAGCGGGTCACCCAGCAGGTGACGTTGGAGTGCGCCGGCAACGGCCGGGCCCTGCTGCACCCCCGGCCGGTCAGCCAGCCGTGGCTGGTCGAGGCGGTCGGCAACGCCGAGTGGACCGGCACCCCCCTCGCTCCGCTGCTGCGGGAGGCGGGCATCGACCCGGAGGCGGTGGACGTGGTCTTCACCGGCGCCGATCACGGCGTGGAGCGCGGGGTCGAGCAGGACTACCAGCGGGCGCTTCCGGTCGCCGACGCGCTGCGTGAGGAGGTGCTGCTGGCGTACGAGATGAACGGCGCTCCCCTGCTGCCGCAGCACGGCGCGCCGCTGCGGCTGATCGTGCCGGGCTGGTACGGCATGGCGCACGTGAAGTGGGTCCACTCGATCGAGCTGCGGACCGAGCCGTTCGCGGGGTACCAGAACGCGGTGGCCTACCGGGTACGCCGCGACGCCGACGACCCGGGGGTGCCGGTCACCCGGATCGAGCCGCGTGCGCTGGTCCGCCCGCCCGGCTTCCCCGATTTCATGTCCCGCCGTCGGGTGCTGCGCCCCGGCCCGTGCACCCTGGATGGTCGGGCCTGGTCGGGGCACGCGCCGGTGGTGGCAGTGGAGGTGACCACCGACGGCGGGGAGAGCTGGGCGCCGGCCGAACTGGACCCGACGGACGCCGGAGATTTCGCGTGGCGGCGCTGGCGGCACGAGTGGGTCGCCACGCCCGGCCGGTACGTGCTCGGCGCGCGGGCGACCGACGCGTCCGGGCGGACCCAGCCGGTCGAGCAACAGTGGAACCGTGGCGGCTTCGCCAACAACATGGCGCAGCGGGTCGAGGTCGTGGTGCCCGCCGAGTGACCGGCTGGTGTCAGGCCACGGGTGGGGGGCCCGTGGCGCGGCACCGCGGCTGGGGTGCGCTCAGCCGCCGAAGCCGGAGTCGGCGGGCAGCGAGATGTCGGGCTTCTCCAGCTCCTCGACGTTGACGTCCTTGAAGGTCATCACCCGGACATTCTTCACGAAGCGGGCGGGACGGTACATGTCCCACACCCAGGCGTCGTGCATCTCGACCTCGAAGTAGACCTCGCCGTCGGAGTTGCGCACGTGCAGGTCGACCTGGTTCGCCAGGTAGAACCGCCGCTCCGTCTCCACCACATAGGAGAATTGGCGGACAATGTCGCGGTACTCCCGGTAGAGCTGCAGCTCCATCTCGGTCTCGTACTTCTCGAGATCTTCCGCGCTCATCGCACTCCGCCTTCCATGGCCACATCTTCCCCCACCGGCGCCGGAGGCCGAGGCTGCTCGCCCAACGCCACGCCGACGGTACCCCCTGACGCCCGTGAGCGCTCCATCGGCTCATCCGGACCCTGGCCGCCGGGCCGCCGGGCGCGCGGTGGCCGGCCGTCGCGGCCGGAGACCGCTGCCACATTGACGTACGAGAACCGGTGCTCCCGGCACGGTCCGTGCTCCCGCAGCGCCGCCGAGTGCTCCGGGGTGATGTACCCCTTGTGCTCGGCGAAGCCGTACGCCGGGAACACCCCGTCCAGCTCCACCATGAGCCGGTCCCGGGTGACCTTGGCGAGCACACTGGCCGCCGCCACGCACGCGGCCACCCGGTCGCCCTTCCACACCGCCAGCCCGGGCACGCCCAGGCCGTCCACGCCGAAGCCGTCGGTCAGCACGTACTCCGGGCGGGTCGTGAGCGAGGCGAGCGCCCGGCGCATCGCGGCCAGGTTGCACACGTGCAGACCCCGGGCGTCGACCTCCTCGGCCGGGATGACCACCACGGCGTACGCGAGGGCGCGGTCCACGACCTCCGCGTACACCCGTTCCCGGCTGGCCGGGGTGAGCAGCTTCGAGTCGGCCAGCCCCTCGATCTCGCCGCGCCGTCCCTCGGGCAACACCGCCGCGGCGGCGACCAGTGGACCGGCGCACGCCCCCCGACCAGCCTCGTCCGCACCGGCGACGTGCCGGAAGCCACGCCGCTGCAACGCCCGCTCCAGGGCGTACAGGCCGGCCTCACGGCGCACCACGGTACGCGGCGGGGTCAGCATGACGTCTCCTCTTCCTGGCCTGTGGTGGCGGGCTGCCCCAGCCGGGTCAGCAGGGCGGGCAGTTCCGGTGGGTAGAACCGGTCGCCGCTGGCCGCCAACTCGTCGGGAAGCCACCAGCGGTGGCCGGCGATGCTGCGCCGCTCGATGTCGTTGAAGCCGGTGGTGTCCACCCGCCAGGAGTCCACCCGGAAGAGGAAGAAATCCTGCTCCTGGCGGTACCAGACGCCGTCGAAGGAGAACTCGGTCGCGTCGGACCAGACCGGCTCGCCCAGCGCGGCCGGGTCGAGCAGCAGGCCGGTCTCCTCGGCCAACTCCCGGGCCGCGCCCGCCGCCGGGGACTCCAGCGGGTCGAGCCCGCCGCCGGGCGTGAACCAGTAGCGGTGCCCGGGTCGGGCCGGGTCGAAGCCCTCGAACAGCAGGACCCGGCCGGCCGCGTCGACGAGCAGCACGCGGGCCGCGCGTCGAGGGGTGTGGACACGGTCGTCGCTGTTCGCGACTGCGGGGCTCGGACGTTCACTCCTCGCGCTCACGGTCACCGCACCAGCCTGCCAGACCGACGACGGATCGCCCACGCCCCGTCGGCCTACGGCTTGGGAATGCCGTCGAACCCGTCGGGCACTGTCAGCCAGGTGGCCCGGCTGACCGGCCAGAAGACGGTGAACGCCCGCCCGACGACGTCGTTCTCCGGGATCGTGGCCTCGGTGATGTTCTGCCCGGACTGCTGCCAGTGCTCCAGTGAGTCGCCGGAGGCCGACCGGTGGTCGCCCATCACCCACAGCCGACCCTCCGGCACGGTGATGTCGAACTCCTGGTCGGCGGGCTTGTCGCGAACCCCGTCCATGGAGAAGATGTACGGCTCGTCCAGCGACTTGCCGTTGATCATCAACCGTTCCTGCGGGTCACAGCAGACCACGTGGTCGCCGGGGACGCCGATCACCCGCTTGATGAAGTCCTCACCGTCGGGGTTACCGCTCCACGAGGTCGGAGCCTTGAACACGATCACCTCGCCGCGGTGCGGTGATCGGAAGTCGTAGACCAGCTTGTTGACCAGCACCCGGTCATCGATCTTGAGGGTGTTCTCCATGGACGGGGAGGGGATGAAGAAGGTCTGCAGCACAAAGGCGCGGACCAGCACCGCGACCAGGATCGCCACACCCAGCAGGATCGGCAGCTCCTTCCAGAAGGAACTGCGCGGCTTGTCGGTCTGCTCGTCAATCACGCCAAGGAGCCTACGTTGCCCGGCTGGACGACACCGCCCGGAACGCGCGGGAACCACGCAGCGCGGCTGCCAACGGCAGCATCAGCAGCACACCGCCCTGCGGGGTCGGTCGCACCGGGGGCGTGCCGGGGGATGCCGTGGCGGGCCCGGTGACGTCCTCGAACGTCGACGGCACCGACAGCGCACTCCACCGCGACGAGGGCCAGACCACCATGAAGGCCCGGCCGACCACGTTGTCGATCGGCACCGGCCCCTGGCAACGCGCGTCCTGGGAGACCTCGCGGTGATCGCCCATCACGAAGAGCTGACCGGGTGGCACGACGACCTCGTCGAATCGCCGGGAGCGACACTCCGCCGGGTTGGGCGGCAGGTCCAGCGGTGAGTCCCGCAGGACGTACGTCTCGTTGAGCGGGGTGCCGTTGACGGTCACCCGCCCCTGACTGTCGCAGCACTGGACCCGGTCGCCGGGCAGACCGATCACCCGCTTGATGAAGTCCTTCTCACCGGGCCGGCTCACCCCGACCAGGTCGCCGACGGTGCGGGCGAGCCGGCCGGCGACGCCCGGCTTCGGCTGATCGTCGACCTGCGGCGCCCAGCGGTCGGTGCCCCGGAAGACCACCACCTCGCCGCGCAGCGGGTCCCGAACGTCGTAGACGACCTTGTTGACCAGCACCCGGTCACCGACGAGGAGGGTGTCCTCCATCGAGCCGGACGGGATGAAGAACGCCTGGAGCAGGAAGGTACGGATCAGCACCGCGAGGCAGAACGCGACCACCAGCAGCAGCGGCAGCTCCTGCCAGAGGGGCATCTGTCGGCGGGTGCGGCGGGCCCGTCGACGCCACGGATCGACGGTGCCGTCATCGTCAAGCGTCTGCACCACGCCACTCCCCGGTCCGCAGAAACACCACCGCCCGGGAGCCTCGTCGAGGCTCCACGGGCGGTAGTGGACAACTGCCCGCCGCGAGGGCGGGGTCGCCGCCTCGCTGCGCCCGTACGACCAGGGTAGTGCGCTCTGGTCGGTACGGCATACGCGCAGCTCGGGCGGCGTGGCGAGCGGGAAGTCAGCTGGGCTGCTTCTCCCGCTTCTCCTTGATCTTGGCCTTCTTGCCGCGCAGCTCGCGCAGGTAGTAGAGCTTGGCGCGACGCACGTCACCGCGGGTCACGACCTCGATCCGGTCGATGCCCGGGCCGTTGAGCGGGTAGGTCCGCTCGACGCCGACGCCGAAGCTGACCTTGCGGACCGAGAAGGTCTCGCGCAGACCGTCACCCTGGCGGCGGATCACGACGCCCTGGAAGATCTGGACACGGGACCGGTTGCCCTCGACGACGCGGGCGTGCACCTTGACGGTGTCACCGGCCCGGAAGTCGGGGAGGTCGGTCCGCTTCGACTGGGCGTCAAGGGCGTCCAGGATGTTCATCGCTGCGTCCTCGTAAGGCTCACGGCGCACCGTCACTCGGTGCGCGGGTGGGTGATTCTGATTCCCGGGTGGTGATCGGCGGACCGACCCCGGTCGGGGATCCTCGCAGCCGACCGCGGGCGCGGACGGATGCGGCAACCCCCCTACTTTGCCACATCCCCCGGCGGAGGTTGAAATCCGGCCTGGTCCAGGGCCGCGATGTCCCGTTTGTCGAGCCGGTCGGCGGGCAGCGCGGCCAGCAGGTCGGGACGGCGGGCAGCCGTCCGCAGCAGGCCCTCCTCGCGCCGCCAGCGGGCGATCTTGCCGTGGTCGCCGGAGCGGAGCACCTCCGGCACGTCGTGCCCACGCCAACTCGGCGGCTTGGTGTAGATCGGCGCCTCCAGCAGCCCGTGCGCGTGCGACTCCTCGTCGAGCGAACCCGCGTTGCCCAGCACCCCCGGCAGCAGCCGGGTGACCGCCTCCATCATCACCAGGACCGCGACCTCGCCACCGAAGAGCACGTAGTCACCGAGCGACACCTCGGTGACCGGCATCCGGGTGGCGGCGTGCGCGAGAACCCGTTGGTCGATCCCCTCGTAGCGACCGCAGGCGAAGAGCAGATGCGGCTCGGCGGCCAACTCGTACGCCATGGCCTGGGTGAACGGGGCGCCGGCCGGCGACGGCACCAGCAGCCGGGGCGGCGGGGCGTCCACCGGCGCGAGGGCGTCCAGCGCCTCGCCCCACGGCTCCGGGCGCATCACCATCCCCGGACCGCCGCCGTACGGGGTGTCGTCGACCGTGCGGTGCACGTCGTGGGTCCAGGTCCGCAGGTCGTGCACGGCGAGCTGGAGTACGCCGTTGGCCCGCGCCCGTCCGATCAGCGACAGGTCCAGCGGGGCGAAGTACTCCGGAAAGATCGACACGACGTCGACGCGCATGCGGGCTGGTCCTAAAGGTCGAGCAGTCCGGCTGGCGGGTCGACGATCACACGTCCGCCGGCCAGGTCGACCTCCGGGACGATCGCCCGGACGAACGGGATCAACGCGGTACGCCCCTCGGGGCGCCGCAGCACCAGCAGGTCGGACGAGGGTGCGTGGTCGATGCGGGCGACCTCACCGAGGCGTTCGCCGGCCGGGGTCACCACGGCCAACCCGACCAACTGATGGTCGTGGAACTCCTCCGGGTCGTCCGGTGGGGCCACGTCGGCGCTGTCCACCACGAGCAGCGTGCCGCGCAGCGCCTCGGCGGTGTTGCGGTCCAGGATGCCGTCGAACGCGATCAGCACCCGACCCTGGTGGAAGCGGGCTTCCTCGATGGTCAGCTCCGCCGGAATCCGGAACGGCACGCCGGGGCCGTCGGAGGACGGCGGGGGTGTCGCCCCCGGCTCAGTGCGCAGCACTGTGCCGGGGGCGAACCGTGCCTCGGGCTCGTCGGTCCGCACTTCCACGGTGACCTCACCGCGGACACCGTGCGGCTTGCCGATCCTGCCGACGACGAGCTGCATCAGTACGAGTCGACGATGTCGACGCGAACCCCGCGCCCGCCGATGGAGCCGATCACCTGGCGCAGCGCCTTGGCGGTCCGGCCGGACCGCCCGATCACAGTGCCGAGGTCCTCGGGGTGCACGCGGACTTCGAGCCGCTTGCCCCGACGGGAATCGACCATCCGCACCCGGACGTCATCCGGGTGGTCGACGATGCCCTTGACCAGGTGCTCCAACGCCGGACGC
The DNA here is from genome assembly GCF_054462275.1 of Micromonospora sp. SD19. Taxonomy (NCBI): domain Bacteria; kingdom Bacillati; phylum Actinomycetota; class Actinomycetes; order Micromonosporales; family Micromonosporaceae; genus Micromonospora; species Micromonospora sp. SD19. Next base: position 137,590 of record NZ_JBTLMN010000003.1, on the reverse strand, counting down.
AGTGGCATGTCAGGCCTGCTCACCGGCGTCGGCAGCGGCCGGGGCCTCGGCCGGAGCCTCGGTCTTCGGAGCCTCGGCGGCCGGCGCCTCGGTCTTCGGAGCCTCAGCAGCCTTGGCTGCCTTCTTGGCCGGCTTGGCCGGGGTCTCCGGGGCGAGCCCGGCGGCGGCCTTCGACTCAGCCTCGTACGCCGCCTTGCGGTCGGCCTTCTCGGGGGCGACCAGGAGCGGCGGCGGGGCCGGCAGGCCCTTGTACTTCTGCCAGTCACCGGTCAGCTCCAGCAGCCGCTGCACCGCCTCGCTCGGCTGAGCGCCGACGGACAGCCAGTACTGGACCCGCTCCGACTTGACCTCGATGATCGAGGGGTCTTCCTTGGGCTGGTAAACCCCGACGAACTCGATCGCCCGGCCGTCGCGCTTGGTGCGCGAGTCGGCGACGACGATGCGGTACTGCGGGTTGCGGATCTTGCCCATCCGCAGGAGCCGGATCTTTACGGCCACAGTTGTTTCGCTCCTGTTGCGATCTCACCGGCCCAAGACGGGCGGTGTGCATGGGTGAGCGCCGACCGGCACAGTGGGGTTGGGCCGGAGACAACTCGGTGGACTGGCGACGTGCCCGGGTTAGAGGGCGCCGGACGCGCGCCGGATACCAGCGACCTATTCTGCCAGATCCCCTGCCGATCTTCCGCATCGGACCCGGACACCACGTCGCCGGTGACCTGGAACACCGCTCAGCGCACTGGCGGACGGTCCCACCCTGCCGGAAGTTTGTCCGGTACGCCCCATTCTGGCGGAGGTGCGAAGACGGTCCAGGTGCCGTCGAACGGGAACTCGCCCGCCTCGGCGAGCGCGATCACCCGCTCCCCTTCGGCACGGACCGCCTTCTCGTCGGTCACCCAGTAGTGCTCCGGAAAGGCGAGACGCTCGACGAACTCGTCCTCGTCCTTCCACTCCCAGCTCAGGTCCGGGCGTACCACCACGTCGAGATCCTGGTCCACCACGTCGACGCCGGCCACCGGGCCGTCGTCCCAGCGGACACCGGGCTCCTCGAGGTTGACGTACCAGTGCGAGAACCGGCCGTGCGCGTCCCGGAACCACCAGACGGAGTGCGCCGCGCCGGCGGGCAGGAACTTCAGCAGCGGCGGGCCATTCCAGCGGCCCTGCGCCAACCGGTACGTCGGGGTGACCCAGTCGGCGAACGGCACCGCGCGCATGGTCACGCCCGCCTGGTTCACCTCGTGGGCCACCGGCGAATCCTGGGCGATCCACACCAGCAGCCCGCGATCGTCGTCGCTGACCACGCGGGCCGGCCGGACCCATCCGATCCGGCCGTGCCGCACGTTCCGGTGCATGATCAGCCGACCCGGCTCGAACCGGTCGACGAGCACCTCAGTAGGCGCGGGCGAGGATGGCGACCAGATCCGGCTCGTCCTCCGAGTCGGGAACCGAACCGTCGGCGCGCAGCAGGCAGCGCACCGTGACGCCCTGACCGTTCGCCTCCGCCTCGCCGGCCACGCCGACCGCCGACCACGGCACCCGCGCCCAGCCGGTCGCGGCGGCCTCGATCGCCTCGGCCAGGGTCGCCACGTCCACCGTGCGCGCCTCGCGGTTGGCCAACGCCTGATCGTGCAGCACCTGCTGATCGGTCTCCAGCGCCGCCAGCACCGCGGCGACCACGTCCGCCACCGGCGTCGGGGTCTTCGAGCCGTCGGTCCGGCGCACCACTGTCGCGTTGCCCACGGCCAGGTCACGGGGGCCAACCTCGACGCGTACCGGATAGCCACGCAGCTCGGCGTCGACGGCCCGGCGGCCGAACGGGGTGTCGGTCCGGTCGTCGAGCGCGACCCGGACACCGGCGTCGCGCAGGCCGTCGCGCAGCTTGGCCGCCGCCTCGCCGACGCCGTCACCGTCCTTGACGATCATGACGTACGCCTGGATCGGCGCCAGCTTCGGCGGCACGCGCAGGCCGTTATCGTCGCCGTGCGCCATGATCAGGCCACCCAGCATCCGGGTGGACGTGCCCCAGGAGGTCGTCCAGGCGTGTTCCCGGCCCCCCTCCTTGGAGGAGTAGCTGATGTCGAACGCCTTGGCGAAGTTCTGACCCAACTCGTGGCTGGTGCCCAGCTGCAACGCCTTGCCGTCACCCATCATGCCTTCGCAGGTGTACGTGGCCGTCGCGCCGGCGAAGCGCTCGCGCGCCGTCTTCAGGCCGACCACCACCGGGATGCCGATCACGTTGACCATCAGGTCCTCGTACGCCTCGTGCAGGATCCGCCGCGCGTACGCGCGGGCGTCCTCGCGGGTGGCGTGCGCGGTGTGCCCCTCCTGCCAGAGGAACTCGCTGGTCCGCAGGAAGATCCGCGGACGCAGCTCCCACCGGACCACGTTCGCCCACTGGTTGAGCAGCAGCGGCAGGTCCCGGTACGAGTCGATCCACTTGGCCATGAACTCGCCGATGACCGTCTCACTGGTCGGACGCACCACCACCGGCTCGGCCAGCGGCTTGCCGCCACCGTGCGTGACGACCGCCAGCTCCGGCGAGAAGCCCTCGACGTGCTGCGCCTCACGCTTGAGGTAGCTCTCGGGGATGAACAACGGGAAGTACGCGTTCTCCGCACCCGCCGCCTTGATCCGAGCGTCCATCTCAGCCTGCATACGCTCCCAGATGGCGTAGCCGGCCGGTCGGATGACCATGGTGCCGCGAACCGGGCCGTTGTCGGCCAGCTTCGCCTTGGCGATCAGGTCCTGGTACCAGCGGGGGAAATCCTCCGCACGGGGAGTGAGCACGCGTGCCATGACCGCACATCCTATGCGCCGCGCGGGCGGACACCGCGTCCGGGAGTCGCCACGCCGCGCCGTCCCGCTGTGCTGACGGGCCGTGACGGCGCTGGGCCGGGCAGCGGGAGCGCCCGTAGAATTCGACCACCATGACTACCTCGACGGACTCCCCCCGCCAGCGGCTGCGGGACACGATCGTGGACGCCGCCCGCGCCCGGACCATCGCCGCCGGGTGGGACGCGGTCCGGATGGGCGGAGTGGCCACCACGGCCGGGGTGAGCCGGCAGACGGTCTACAACGAGTTCGGCAGCAAGGCGGGCCTCGCCGAGGCGCTCGCCCGCGCCGAGGTGGACCGGTTCGTTGGCGATGTGCGCGACGCGCTGCTCGCCCACGGCTCCGACGTGCGGGCCGGCGCGTACGCCGCCATCGCGCGCACCCTCTCCACGGCGGCGGACAACCCGCTGGTCAAGGCGATCCTGACCAGCGCCCGGGGCGGGTCGGACGAGCTGCTGCCGTACCTCACCACCCGGGCCGAGGTGGTGCTCACCGAGGCGTCCGGTGCGCTGATCGACTGGGCCGGCGACCATCTGCCCGGGGCGGACCAGGCCGCGCTGGCCTTCGCCGCCGACACGGTCGTCCGTCTGGTGGTCAGCCACATCGTGCTCCCCCGCGAACCGATCGAGGAGACCGCGACGGCCCTCGCCGACCTCGCCGTACGCCTCTTCAGCGCCGCCGCCCGCCCCACCCTCTAACCCCCACACCCGCCCCGCGACACGCGCCTCGCGCCGCACAGCGCGGCGCGGCGCGGGTCAGCGGATGACGTGGCCGCGGAGGATCGTGCGGGACGGGGCGCGGACGACGCGCAGGTCGGCACGGGGGTCTTCGGGGTAGACGGTCAGGTCGGCGAGCCCGCCCTCGACCAGGCCGGGGAAGCCGAGCCATTCGCGGGCGCCCCAGGAGGCGGCGGCGAGCACCTCGAGCGGGGCCATTCCGGCCCGTTCGTGCAGGAGCAGCATCTCCTCGGCGGCCAGCCCGTGGTCGATGCCGCCACCGGCGTCGGTGCCCACGTAGATCGGCACGCCCGCCTCGTGCGCGGCGCGCACCACGTCGGGGAAGCCGTCGCGCAGCGCGAGCATGTGCTCGGCGTACCCGGGGAACTTGCCCCGCGCCTGCTCGGCGATGCCACCGAAGGTGGCAATGTTGATCATTGTGGGGACCAGTGCGGTGCCCTGGCGGGCCATCTCGTCGATCAGGTCGAGGCTGAGCCCGGTGCCGTGCTCCACCGAGTCGACGCCGGCCCGCACCATGATCTCGACGGCCGACTCGGAGAAGGTGTGCACCGCGGCGCGTACCCCGGCGTCATGCGCGGCCCGCACGGCGGCGGTGAGGGTGTCCGCGTCCCAGGCCGGCGCCAGGTCACCGACGCCCCGGTCGATCCAGTCGCCGACCAGCTTCACCCAGCCGTTGCCGGCCCGCGCCTGCGCGGCCACCGTGGCGGCCACCTCGGTCGCGTCGACCTCCACGCCGATGTCGCGCAGGTAGCGCTTCGGCGGGGCGACATGCTGGCCCGCGCGGGCCAGTCGCGGCAGGCCCGGCTCGTCGTCGAGTTCGGGGTACGGGTACGGCGACCCGGCGTCCCGGATCGCCAGCACCCCGGCGTCCCGGTCGACGTGGGCCAGCGCGCGGGCCTGGTCGAGTGAGGTGATCGGGGCGCCACCTCGGGCGATGCCGATGTGGCAGTGCGCGTCGACAAGCCCTGGCAGCACGTAGCCGCCGTCGACGACGGTCTCCGCACCGGGCACCGGGGTGAAGGTCACCCGGTCGCCGATCAGCCAGAGATCCCGGACCTCGTCGTCGGGGAGCAGCACGCCGCGCACATGAAGAGCCATGCGCACAGTCCTACCCGATCAGCCCTCCTCGGGAGCGAGCAGGTCGTTCTTCCGCGCGGTCAGGGCCGGCAGGTCCACGGAGACCTTCCACGGCCGCTCCGTGACGAACAGATCCTCGGTGTGCGTGACCTGCTCGTACTCCCGGTTGGCCCGAGGGAGTACTCGGTGAGCGTGACACGTTCCTGGGTCGGGTCGAGCACCCAGTAGGACCGGATGCCGGCGTGCGCGTAGACCTTCGCCTTGTCGTACATGTCGCGGAAGGTGGAGGTCGGCGATACGACCTCCACCGCGAGCAGGGCGTCCTCGACCGGCACGGGCGACCGGCCGGCGTGCGTGCGGCGGATGACCACCACGTCGGAACGTGGCTCGTTGCGCCGGTCGACCCGCATCGACAGGTCGATGCTGACCAGGTATTCCGGCGGGCAGTTGACGCGAAGCGTGAGCAGCAACTCGACGCACAACTCTTGGTGCACGGCAGTGGGCGACGGCACGATCAACATTCCGTTGATCAGTTCGTACGGAAGGTCCTTCGGCAGGTCACCGAGGTCGTCGACCGTCCACTCGTGCCGTTCGGGCAGGATCGGGGCCGCGGTCATGACATCTCCTTCCAGGGGGCGACGTCACCCTAAGCGCCGGATCAGTCGCCCGCTGTCACCGACACGCGTCAGCGCGGGCCCTTGTCGCCACCCTTGCCGAGCTTGTTGAAGTCGATCTTCGGGAGCTTGAAACCGGGCGGCAGGCCCTGGCCGGCGGCGAGATCGTTCGGGTCCATGCCCGGCGGGAGCTGCGGCATGCCACCCGGGAAGCTGGCTGGCATGCCGGCGCCGGTACGCGGGCGACCGCCGCCCTTGGTGCCCTTGCGCTTGTTCTTCGGCGACTTGGTCGCCTTGCGGCGGCCACCGCCGGGCAGGCCCATCATGCCGCCCATCTGCTTCATCATCTTCTGCGCGTCGGCGAAGCGGTTGAGCAGCTGGTTGACGTCCATCACGGTGACCCCGGAACCGTTGGCGATGCGCGCCCGGCGGGAGCCGTTGATGATCTTCGGGTTGGTCCGCTCGCCCGGGGTCATCGACCGGATGATCGCGGTGACCCGGTCGAAGTGGCTGTCGTCCAGCTCGGAGAGCTGGTCCTTCATCTGCCCCATGCCGGGCATCATGGCCAGCACGTTGGCGATCGGGCCCATCCGCCGCACCGCGATGAGCTGGTCGAGGAAGTCGTCCAGGGTGAACTGCTCACCGCCCATCAGCTTGGCGGTCATCTTCTCCTTCTGATCGGAGTCGAAGGCCTGCTCGGCCTGCTCGATCAGAGTGAGGACGTCGCCCATGCCGAGGATCCGGCTGGCCATCCGGTCGGGGTGGAAGACGTCGAAGTCCTCCAGCTTCTCACCGGTGGAGGCGAACAGGATCGGCTGCCCGGTGACCTCGCGGACCGACAGCGCGGCACCACCACGGGCGTCGCCGTCGAGCTTGGAGAGCACCACACCGGTGATGCCGACGCCGTCGCGGAACGCCTCGGCGGTGCGGACGGCGTCCTGACCGACCATGGCGTCGATGACGAAGATGACCTCGTCCGGCGAGACGGCGTCGCGGATGTCGGCGGCCTGCTGCATCATCTCGGCGTCGATGCCGAGTCGGCCGGCGGTGTCGACGATGACGATGTCGCGGGCGGCGCGCTTGGCGTGCTCGATCGACGCGCGGGCCACCTGCACCGGGTCACCGGTGCCGTTGCCGGGCTCCGGGGCGTACACCTCGACGCCGGCGCGGCCACCGAGCACCTGGAGCTGCCCGACGGCGTTGGGGCGCTGGAGGTCGGCGGCGACGAGCAGCGGCTGGTGCCCCTGGCCCTTGAGCCAGCGGGCGAGCTTGCCGGCGAGGGTGGTCTTACCGGAACCCTGGAGGCCGGCCAGCATGATCACCGTGGGCGGCTGCTTGGCGAACTGGAGCCGTCGCCCCTCACCGCCGAGCACGTTGATCAGCTCTTCGTTGACGATCTTGATGATCTGCTGGGCCGGGTTCAGCGCCTGCGAGACCTCCGCGCTGCGGGCGCGCTCCTTGACGGCCGCGATGAAGCCCTTGACCACCGGCAGCGCGACGTCCGCCTCCAGCAGCGCGAGGCGGATCTCGCGCGCGGTGGCGTCGATGTCGGCGTCGGTGAGCCGCCCCTTGCCGCGGAGCTTGGTGAAGATCCCGGACAGGCGGTCACTCAAGGTGTCAAACACGCGAACATCCCGTTTGTCAGTGTTCCGGCGGGCACAACACGGCCGGCACTGCGGAGTCCGACCACCGCTAGGGTAGCCGCCCGGCCGCAAGGCCGCTGGCGGCCCGGCCTCACCCCGAGACCAAGCCCGATTGGTACGCGAAGACGACGAGCTGGGCCCGGTCCCGGGCTCCCAGCTTGCCCATCGCCCGGCTGACGTGGGTCCGCGCGGTCGCCGGGCTGACCACCAACCGTGCCGCGATCTCCTCGTTGTTCAGGCCCTCACCGACCAGGCCGACGACCTGACGCTCCCGATCGGTCAGCGTGTCCAGCCGGGGGTGCGGACGGAGGACCCGGGACGGCCGGGTGGCGAACTCCCGTACCACCCGACGGGTCACCGACGGCGACAGCAGCGCTTCCCCCTCGGCGACCAGCCGGATCGCCCGCAGCAGCTCGGCCGGCCTGGTGTCCTTGGTGAGGAACCCGCTGGCACCGTGGCGCAGCGCGTCGAAGACGTACTCGTCCAGCTCGAACGTGGTGAGCACCACCACCCGCGTACCGGTCAGGTCGCTGTCGGCGACGATCCGGCGGGTCGCCTCGATGCCGTCGATGCCGGGCATCCGGATGTCCATCAGCACCACGTCCGGCCGTTCCCGGCGGGCCAACTCGACCGCCCGCAGCCCGTCGGACGCCTCGCCGGCCAACGCCAGGTCGTCCTCGCTCTCCACCAGCGCACGCAGTCCGAGCCGGACCAGGTCCTGGTCGTCGGCGATCAGCACCCGGATCACGTCGCCGGCCCCACGGGCAGCCCGGCGTACACCCGGAACCCGCCACCGGGGCGCGGCCCGGTGCTCAACCGCCCACCCAACGCCGCGACCCGCTCCCGCATCCCGGCCAGACCGTGACCGTCGTCGGCCGGCACGGTCCCGGCCCGGCCCGGCCCCACCCCCCGGTCGGTGACCTCGACGGTCACCTCGTCCGCGCGGTAGTCCACCGTCACCTGCGCGCTCGACACCCCCGCGTGCCGCAGCACGTTGGTCAACGCCTCCTGCACCACCCGGTACGCGGCCAGGTCCACAGCTGCCAGCAACTCCCGGGGGTCACCCACCACGCGCACCTCGACGGCGAGCCCCGCCCCGGCGAGCCGGTCGCGCAGCGCGGGGAGTCGGGCCAGGCCGGGTACCGGCTCGCGCTCGGCACCCCGCCGCACCGCGCCCAGGGTGACCCGCAGCTCGTCCAGCGCCTCGCGGCTGGTCCGGCTGATCGCGGTGAGGGCCACCTCCGCCTGCTCCGGCCGCTTCGGCAGCAGGTGCAGGGCGATCTCCGCCTGCATGCTGATCGCGGCCAGCCCGTGCCCCACCACGTCGTGCACCTCCTGCGCGATGCGCAGCCGCTCCTCGTCGGCCTGCCGTCGCGCCTGCTCGGCACGGTCGCGGGCCTCTTCGGCACGGGTACGCGCGGTCGCCTCACGGCTCACCCGCACCACCACCCCCACCGCGAACGGTACGACCACCCAGGCCGACGCGGGCAGCACTCCCGTCCAACCCGGCGCGGGCCCCCGCCCGAAGAAGACGTGCGCCAACAACAGGACGAACGCGCCGCCGGTGGCGAGCGCCGCTGGTCGCACCGGCAGCCGCACCGCCACGCTGTACACCGCGATCAGGAACGTCAGCAGAATCGGCCCGTACGGGTAGCCGATCAGCAGGTACGTCGAGGTGGCCACGGTGACCACGGCGAGGGTGGCGACCGGAGCGCGCCGCCGGACCAGCAGGGCCAGCGCCGCGACGGCGATCAGCGCCCGACAGACGGCGTCCACCGGCCTCGACCCCGGCTGGTTGTTCCCGGCCAGACCGGTGGCGAGCAGCCCGAAGCCGAGCAGGACCAGGGCGAGCACGGCGTCTGCCGCCTGCTCGCGCCACCGCCACTGCCACTGCCCTCCTGGTCGCATGGCCGTCATTCTGCCCGCGCCGACGCCCCTCGACGTGCGTCCACGAGCGGCACCGCCGCTACGCCCCCGGACGTACCCGCCACAGGGACAGAACTCCCGATCGCAGCACGCTGCCGGCAGACACCCTCACGAGCGTGATGCCTCACAGGCATCACGATGACTGTGAGGCATCACGCTCGTGGGAGTGACCGGGCTGGCACAACGACCGACGGTGCCGTCGTGGGTCACACAGCGGCGAGGACCGCGGCCTCCAGGCGGGCCCGGGTGGCGTCGTCCGGCCAACCGCCGACCAGGTAGAACGCGTCGACCACGTCGGCGCCGAGGGTGGAGATGCGGGCCGCCCGAACCAGGGCGCCGGCCTCGTCGAGGGCACCAGCGACCCGGTAGAGCAGGCCGGCGGCGTCGGCGGCGCGCAGTTCCAGGAGTACGGCCCCGGTGGCGGCCTCGCGGTGCCAGACCACTCGTGGAGCCGCGCCGCCGCCCCGGCTGGCGAGCGCCCGGCCGCGCAGCCGTTGGGTGACCGACACGTCGCCGGCGACCGCCCGGCGCAGGTCGGCGCGGAGCGGTACCGGGTCCGGCGGAAGGCCGTAGCGGGGCTGCACCCGGCACTCGACCAGAGCGCGGCCATCGACGGCGGAGGCGTCTGCGGAGATCACCTCCAGCCGGTGCAGCGCCAGGCAGCCGGCCACCGTGGCGAGCAGACCACGCCGGTCGGCCGCCGCCACCGACACCCGGTCGCCGGTCAGGTGGATGACCGGCAGCGGCCCGGCCAGCAGCTCCGGGTCCGGGGCGGGTGGTTCGGGGAGTACGCCGGTGTCCAGCGCGGTGCGAACCCTGGCGACCAGCTCGGCGACGAGCCGGCCCTTCCAGTCGGACCAGGCCGCCGGCCCGGTCGCCGCCGCGTCGGCGCGGACCAACGCGTGCAACAGGTCGAGGGTGCCGGTGTCACCGACCGCCTCGGCCACCGAGGCGATGGTGACCGGGTCGGCCAGGTCCCGGCGGGTCGCCACGTCGGGCAGCAGCAGGTGCAGCTGGACCAGCCGGCCGATCAGCTCGATCTCCGGGGCGGGCAGGCCGACCCGGGTGGCCACCGCCTGGGCGACCGGCACGCCGACGGTGCTGTGATCACCGGGGAGGCCCTTGCCGATGTCGTGCAGGAGGGCGCCGAGGAGCAGCAGGTCGGGGCGTTCCACCTCGCGGGCGTGCCGGCTGGCCTCGTGCGCGGTCTGCACGAGGTGCCGATCGAGGGTGAAGCGGTGCACGGGGTTGTGCTGGGGCAGGCTGCGCAGCCGGGTCCACTCGGGCAGCCAGCCGTCGACAAGCCCGTACCGGTCGCAGGTCTCCCAGGCCGGCACCAGCCCGGCACCGGCGCCGAGCAGGGTGATCAGCGCGGCCCGGGCCTCGGCGGGCCACGGGGCGGGCAGCGGCGGGCAGTACGCCGCCAGCCATTCGCAGGTGGCCCGCGCGATGGGGATTCGGGTGGTGGCCGACGCGGCGGCCACCCGCAGCGAGAGGCTCGGGTCCGGGCGTGCCCCGATCGCCGTGCGGGCGAGCACCAACTCGCCGTCGTGTTCCACCACGTCGCGGGCGACCGGGCGGCGGGCCGGGCGGCCGTTCCCGCCCCGGGAGCGGCCGGAGCGCAACCGGTCGGCGGCCCGGAAGGCATCGTCGAGGGCGTGGCTGACCGTGCGGGCGTCACCGGCGACCCGTCGCAGCAACGCGTCGCGGTCTTCCAGCCCGAGCAGGGCGGCCACCCCGTCGCCCTCCTGGGCGACCAGCCGGTCGACCCGCCGACCCACCTGCTGGTGCAGGGCGTCGCGGGTGTCCAGCAGGCGCAGGTGGGCGGCGCGCACGGCGGGACGCAGCGCGTCGGTGATCCCGGCGGCGGAGATCGCCCGCAGCAGCCCCACGTCGCGCAGACCACCGGCGGCCTCCTTGAGGTCGCCCTCCAGCAGGAATGCCAGCTCACCGTGGGTCTGCCAGCGGCTGGTGGTGACCTCGCGCAGGCCGGGCAGGTGCCGGACGGCGGTGCGCCGCCAGTGATCGGCGGCGGTGCTGATCAGCGCGTCGGCCAGCGCCTGGTCCCCCACGACCAGCCGGGCGTCGAGCAGCCCGAGCGCGACCTTGACGTCGTCCTGGGCCACCGACAGCGCCTCGGCGACGGTGCGGACGGAATGATCGAGCCGCAGACCCGCGTCCCAGATCGGGTACCAGACCGAGGCGGCCAACTCGTCCGTGCCGGGCACCCCGGCGTGCACCAGCACCAGGTCGAGGTCGCTGTACGGGGCGCACTGCCGCCGCCCCAACCCCCCGACGGCCAGCAGCGCCACCCCGTCGCGCGCCGGCAGCAGCCCGCGCAGGAAGGTGTCGTACGCGGCAGCCCGCCGCTGCCGAGCCGACTCCCCGATCCCTCCGGGTACGCCGACGACCTCGTTGATCAAGAGGTTCGCGTCGCCATCGGCGGCGTGCCCCGACGCGTTCTTCCTGATCAACGAGGTCATCTCAGTCGTGGCCGAGGTCAGAGTGCGTCGAGGCCGCGTTCGCCGGTACGTACCCGGACGACCTCTTCGACACCGGTGACCCAGACCTTGCCGTCACCGATCTTGCCGGTGCGGGCCGCCCCGACGATGGCGTCCACGACCTTGTCCACGTCGATCTCGTCGGTGAGCACCTCGACCCGGATCTTGGGCAGGAACTCGACCGTGTACTCGGCACCCCGGTAGACCTCGGTGTGCCCCTTCTGCCGCCCGTACCCCTGAACCTCGCTGACGGTCAGCCCGGCCACCCCGAGGGCGTGCAGGGCCTCCTTCACCGCGTCCAGCTGGTACGGCTTGATGACTGCGGTCACCAGCTTCATGTCCAACCCCTCCATCCCAGGAACGTTAACCGGCGACCTTTTCGCTGACCGGCTCGGCGGGCTCCGCCTCCGGCTTGGCCCCACTCGTCGTACCGCCACCGGGGGTGCCGATGCCGGCCATCGCGAACGCGCTTCCCGTGCCGCCGCCGGCCGGGGACAGGTCGTAGCTGCTCTCAGCGTGCTCGGCGATGTCGATGCCCTCGACCTCCGCCTCGCCCTTGACCCGGAAGCCGATCGTCTTCTCGATGACGAAGGCGAGCACCCAGGCGATGCCGAACGACCAGGCGGTGACGATCAGGCCGGCGAGGGCCTGCCGCCCGAGTTGGGTCGCGCCGCCGCCGTAGAAGAGGCCGTCGGAGGCGCCGACCACGTCGCTGATCGCGGCGTTGACCGAGTTGGTGGCGAACAGGCCGAGCCAGAGCGAGCCGATCCAACCACCGACGAAGTGCACACCGACCACGTCGAGCGAGTCGTCGTAGCCGAGCTTGTACTTGAGGCTGACGGCGAGCGCGCAGACGGCGCCGGCGACGATGCCGAGCAGGACGGCGGCCCACGGTGCGATGAAGCCACAGGCCGGGGTGATGGCGACCAGGCCGGCGACGGCGCCGGACGAGGCGCCGACCATCGTCGGCTTACGGGTCTTGACCCACTCGACGGCGATCCAGCCGAGCACCGCCGCCGCCGTGGCGAGCTGGGTGTTGATGAAGGCGAGGCCGGCGACCGAGTCGACGGTCAGCTCCGATCCGGCGTTGAACCCGAACCAGCCGAACCACAGCAGACCCGCACCGAGCGCGACCAACGGGATGTTGTGCGGCTTCATGCCCTCCCGCGGCCAACCGAGCCGCTTACCGAGGACCAGGGCCACGGCCAGGGCCGCCGCACCGGCGTTGATGTGCACAGCGGTGCCACCGGCGAAGTCCAGCGCGTGGATGTCGGCGCCGATGATGCCGCCGCCCCACACCCAGTGCGCGACCGGGAAGTAGACCAGGGTGGCCCAACCGAACGCGAACAGCAGCCAGCCGGCGAACTTGGCCCGGTCGGCGATGGCACCGCTGATCAGCGCGACGGTGATCACCGCGAAGACCATCTGGAAGGCCATGAACACGTAGAGCGGGACCCCGATGCCGCTGGGGTTCTCCGCCGTGGCACCCCACAGGTCGGTCTCGGCGAGGAAGGTCTTGGTGCCGAGGTACGCGCCCGGGTCGCCCCAGAAGCCGTTCACGTCGGTCCCGAAGGCGACGCTGAAACCGTAGAACCACCACAGAATAGAGATGAGCCCGATAGCGGAGAAGCTCATCATCATCATGTTGAGTACGCCCTTGGCCCGGTTGAGGCCGCCGTAGAACAGCGCCAGTCCGGGGGTCATGAGCAGCACGAGCGCGGTCGAAACCAGCAGCCACGTGGTATTGGCGCCGTCGATCGTCGGTGCTTCAGGCACGCTGGCCTCCTAAAAGGTGAAGTCCTCCTTCGCGGCTTTCCGGGGCAGCGTCGCCCGTAGGCCGGTTGCGCGGAAGCTTCGCGGCCGGCTGTTTCACTTTGGGTCCCGTGCGGGTTTCCGTTTCGTGACGGGTTGTTTCGGACGTGTCACGAACTCCGCACACTCATCAGCATGGACGATTGTGGATCGACCGGACGGCGACCGTCGATGACTGACCGGCCAGACGCATCGACCGGTCCGCTTGACGGGACCGGCCGAGCATCGACGGGGCGGCGCTCAGCGCAGGGCGTTCTCCAGGGCGTGCCGCTCGTAGTCGAGCAGCCGCAGATCGCGCATCGGTCGGCGCAGGTGGCCCTTGTGCACGATCCGCACGAACGCCGGCTCACCGGCGGCGGCCATCCGGCGGATCCCCTCGACGTGGTCCACGATCCGTTTGCGGATGGTCCGGATCAGCCGGTGCCGGTCCCTCGGGATCAGCCCGTACGCGTCGGCGAAGAGCCGGAGTCGGCGCGGCCGGTCCGGGTGCTTCCAACCGAGCGTGATCGAGTCACGGTCCGCGAAGATCGGCACCCAGGTCCAGGCCGCGTACGCCACGTCATAGATTCGCGCTCCGGGTGAGGCGAGGTCGAAGTCGATCAGCCCGAGGGTGCCGTCCGGACGCCAGATCACGTTGTGCGGCGCGGCGTCGTGGTGGCAGATCACCTCGGTGTCCGGCGGCGGGGGCCCGAACGAGCGCCAGACCGCCGCCTGCGGAGGGGTGAACCCGTACTGCGCGTCGTGGAACATCCGCAGCATGGTGGCGACGGTGACCAGGGCCTCGTCGGTCACCCAGTGCGGGGCGAGCGGATATTCTCCGCACTCCCCCTCCAGGTACGACAGCACCTCACGGTTGCGCTCGTCCATCCCGAGCGCCCGGGGGGCGCCGGTGAACCCCACGTACTCCAGGTGGCGCAGCAGCGCGTGCACGGACGGGGTCCACGGCCCGGCGTTACGCCGCACCGTGTCACCCACGCGGACAACGGTGCTCACGTTGCCGCCGTGCAGCGGGATCTCCTGCGAAGTCACGTACGGTCTCCCGAGGCGCTGCGAAGGATGGCCGGGGTCACGCCAACCCGCGTACGCGCGATCGTCAGTGGTCACTCGAGACTACGCGTCCCGGCCGGTGGCCTCGGTCCCCAGCAACGCGTCGACGAACTGCGCCGGGTCGAACGGGGCCAGGTCGTCCTTGCCTTCGCCGAGGCCGACCAGCTTCACGGGGATGCCGAGCTTGCGCTGCACGGCGATCACGATGCCACCCTTGGCGGTGCCGTCGAGCTTGGTCAGCACCACACCTGTCACGTTGACCACCTCGGTGAAGACCCGGGCCTGCTCCAGCCCGTTCTGCCCGGTGGTGGCGTCGAGGATGAGCAGTGTCTCGTCGATCGGGCCCTGCTTCTCCACCACCCGCTTGACCTTGCCCAGCTCGTCCATCAGGCCGACCTTGTTCTGCAGGCGGCCGGCGGTGTCGATGAGCACGGTGTCCACGCCGGTGTCGATGCCGCGCTTGACGGCGTCGAAGGCGACGCTCGCCGGGTCGGCGGCCTCGGGCCCCCGGACGGTCTCCGCGCCGACCCGTGAGCCCCAGGTCTCCAGCTGGTCGGCCGCGGCGGCCCGGAAGGTGTCGGCCGCGCCGAGCAGCACGCTGCGACCGTCGGCCACCAGCACCCGGGCGATCTTGCCGCAGGTGGTGGTCTTGCCGGCGCCGTTGACGCCGACGACCAGGACCACCGCCGGCACGCCGTCCTTGGGGGCAGTCCGCAGCGAGCGGTCCAGGCTCGGGTCGAGCGCGTTGACCAGCTCGGCGGCGAGCAGTGCCCGCAGCTCGGAGGCCGAGCGGGTGCCGAGCACCCTGGTGTGCTCCCGGAGCCGGTCGACGATGTCGCGGGTGGCGTCGACGCCGACGTCGGCGGTGATCAGGCTGTCCTCGATCTCCTCCCAGACGTCCTCGTCGAGGTGGTCCCGGGCGAGCAGGCCGAGCAGACCCTTGCCGAACACGTTCTGTGAGCGGGACAACCGCGAGCGGAGCCGGACCAGCCGCCCGGCGGTCGGCTCGGGGACCTCCACCTGCGGTTCGAGCACCGGAGGCGGCTCGACCAGGACGCCGGTGGACGGATCGGACTCCGGTGCCTCGACCGGCGGGCCGGCGAGATCCTCCTCAGCCCTGGTGTCGACCTCGGTGCGCGGCAGCGGGGGCTCGGGCCGCCGCCGCAATCGCGGCACGACCAGCCCGACTGTGCCGGCGATCAGCACACCGAGCAGGACCAGAGCGAGGACGAGATATTCGGCCATGCCGGAATCCTGTCAGATGCCGGCGGCGGCGTCCCAGCCACCGCACCCGCAAGCGGTGCCCGGCGTCCCAGCCACCGCGCCCCGAGCGGTGCCCGGCGTCCCAGCCACCGCACCCCGAGCGGTGCCCGGCATCTCAGCCACCGCACCCCGAGCGGTGCCCGGCGTCTCAGCCACCGCACCCGGCCGGGGCCGCTGACCGGCGGTAGGCTCGGCCGCATGCCCGCCGCACACCTCCTCATCGGCCCACTGCTGCGGCGCGTGGTGGACACCCGGGCGACGATCTGGGTCGAGACGGCGGCGCCCGCCGTGGTCACGGTCCGCACCGCAGGCGGCGCCACCGGCACCGCGCCCACCTTCTCGGCGTACGACCACCACTACGCCCTCGTGGTGGTGGAGGGGCTCACTCCGGACAGCGAGACCACCTACGAGGTCCTGGTCGACGACGAAATGGTCTGGCCGGTGCCGAGCAGCGGGTTCCCGCCGAGCGTGATCCGCACCCGGGCCACCGACGACCGGGACCAGCCGGTCAACATGATCTTCGGCTCGTGCCGGGAGACCACCCAGCACGCCACCACCCGCAAGCTGCCGCCGGACGCGCTGGACGCGTACGCCCGGCGGTTGATGGCCGACCCGGAGTCGAACCCGCTGCCCGACCTGCTGGTGCTGCTCGGTGACCAGGTCTACGCCGACGTCACCTCGCCGACCGTGCGTCGGCTGCTGCGTCGACGGCGGCGGCGGCCGAAGGGCGCTCCGGCCGACCAGGTGGTGAGCTTCGACGAGTACACCAAGCTCTACCTGGAGTCCTGGCGTGATCCGGAGATCCGCTGGCTGCTCTCCACCGTGCCGAGCGTGATGATCTTTGACGATCACGAGATCATCGACGACTGGAACACCTCGGCGGCGTGGCGTGCCGAGGTGCGCGAGCAGCCGTGGTGGCAGGAGCGGATCGGCAGCGGGCTCGCCTCGTACTGGGTCTACCAGCACCTTGGCAACCTCTCCCCCGACGAGATCGTCGCCGATCCGGTCTTCGCGAAGGTCGTCGCCGCCGAGGACGCCACCAGCGTGCTGCGCGAGTTCGGCCACCGGGTCGACCAGGAGTCCGACCTGGCGCACGACACCGAGCGTTGGCGCACGGTGCAGTACCAGTGGAGCTACGCGCTGGATCTGGGCCGGACCCGGCTGGTGATGCTGGACAACAGGTGCAGCCGGGTGCTCGAGTCCAACAACCGGGCGATGCTGCCGCCCGGCGAGTGGGCCTGGTTCCTCGACCAGGCGCACGGGGTCTACGACCACCTGGTGGTGGGTGCCTCGCTGCCCTGGCTGCTGCCGCAGGGCATTCACCACATCGAGGCGTGGAACGAGAAACTGGCGGACTCGCGCCGACCGTGGGTGGCGCGCGGGGCGGAGAAGCTGCGCCGCGCTCTGGACCTGGAGCACTGGGCGGCGTTCCGGCGTTCCTTCGAGGCGCTGGCGGAGACGTTCGCGCGCATCGGCACCGGCACGCCTCGACAGTCCGGGGCGCGGGTCGGGGCCGGTCCGGCGTACGCCCCACCGGCGTCGATCAGCGTGCTCTCCGGTGACGTGCACCACTCGTACGTGGCGCGGGCCCGGTTCGCCGATCCGGCGGTGGTGACTCCGGTGCACCAGCTCACCTGTTCGCCGATCCACAACCAGGTGCCGGCGGGCATCCGTCCGCTGATGCGGCTGGGCTGGTCACCCGGTCCGGCCGGGGCGACCCGGGCGTTGGCGCGTTCGGCGGGCGTACGCCGGCCGGGGGTGCGCTGGCGCAAGCTGGCCGGCCCGTACTTCGGTAACGCGGTCGCCACCCTGACCCATCGGGGGCGCGACGCCGACGTGGTGATCGAGGGCACCACGAGTGACGGGCACCTACGCCCGGTGATGCGGCGTCGACTCTCCGGGAGCAGCGGCGCGGGCGCGCCGTAGTCTCTACGCCGTGGATGAGCACCTGCCGGAGCCGATCCGGGCGGTTGAGCACGAGTTGACCGCTCTGCTGCGCCGTGGCCGGGCGGTCTCCTGGGAGATCGCCCGGGAGGTGCACCCGAATCTGGAGCCGAACACCTACGGGTTGCTGCTCTGGTTGCGGCGGAGCGGGTCGATCCGGTTGACCGAGTTGGCGGCGCGGCTGGGCGTGGGCAAGGGGACGCTGAGCCGGCAGATCAACGCGTTGGAGGTGCTCGGTCTGGTCCACCGCGACCCCGATCCGAGTGACCGGCGGGCCGCGCAGATCAGCCTGACCGAGCAGGGGCAGCGCCGGTTCGACGTGGCCCGCGCGGCCCGGCTGGGCGAGTTCGTGCGTGCCCTGGACGGCTGGTCGGAGCGCGACATCGAGGATTTCGCCCGGCTGCTCGGCCGGTTCAACGACTCCTGGCAGTAGCGCCCGGTGACCGGGAATAGGGTGCCGGTCGGACAAGTTGTTGCTTCAGGCAACTAAGGCATACCGTTGCTTCAGGCAACTCTCAGGCGGCCGCGCGCCCCGCCCTCCGCCGTTCCACCCCGACTCCGCTCGGAGGCAACAAACGATGAGCCAGGCGACAGTGCCTCCCCAGGCAACCGCCGTGACCATGACCCACCGGCAGATCCTGGAAGCACTCTCCGGCCTCCTTCTGGGCCTGTTCGTCGCGATCCTCTCATCCACGGTCATCTCGAACGCGCTGCCACGGATCATCACCGAACTGCACGGCGGCCAGTCCGCGTACACCTGGGTGGTGACCTCGGCCCTCCTCGCGACCACCGCGACGACCCCCATCTGGGGCAAGCTGGCCGATCTGACCAGCAAGAAGACCCTCGTTCAAGTGGCCCTGGGGATCTACGTGCTGGGCTCGGTGCTGGCCGGCCTCGCCCAGGGCACCGGAGAGCTGATCGCGTGCCGGGTGCTCCAGGGCATCGGCGCCGGTGGCCTCACCGCGCTGGCCCAGGTGATCATGGCCACGATGATCGCGCCCCGCGAGCGGGGCCGCTACAGCGGCTACCTCGGCGCGGTGATGGCCGTCGGCACCATCGGCGGACCGCTGATCGGCGGCGTGATCGTGGACACCTCCTGGCTCGGCTGGCGCTGGTGCTTCTACGTCGGCGTGCCGTTCGCCATCGTCGCGCTGATCGTGCTCCAGAAGACCCTGCACCTGCCGGTCGTCAAGCGGAAGGCCGAGATCGACTGGTGGGGCGCCACCCTGATCACCGCAGCCGTGTCGCTGCTGCTGATCTGGGTCTCGCTCGCCGGCGACCAGTTCGCCTGGGCTTCCTGGCAGACCGCCGCCATGGTCGTCGGCGCGCTGATCCTCGGCGCCCTGGCGATCCGGGTCGAGACCCGGGCCGCCGAGCCCATGATCCCGCCGCGGCTGTTCCGCAACCGCACCATCACCCTCGCCGTCGTCGCCAGCATCGCGGTCGGTGTGGGCATGTTCGGCGCGTCGATCTTCCTGGGCCAGTACTTCCAGATCAGCCGCGGTCAGAGCCCGACCATGTCCGGCCTGATGACCCTGCCGATGATCCTCGGCCTGCTGGTCTCCTCCACTGTCATCGGGCGGGTCATCACCAGGACCGGCCGTTGGAAGCGGTACCTGGTGATCGGCTCGGCGCTGCTCACCATCGGCTTCGCGCTGATGGGCACCCTCCGCGCCGACACCAACTTCACACTGCTCAGCGTCTACATGCTGGTGATCGGCGTCGGCCTCGGCATGACCATGCAGAACCTGGTCCTCGCCGTGCAGAACACCGTCGGCCCGCACGAACTCGGCGCGGCCAGCTCGGTGGTGGCGTTCTTCCGCAGCCTCGGCGGCGCCATCGGTGTGTCCGCCCTCGGCGCGGTGCTCGCCCACAAGGTCAAGGACTACACCGCCGACGGGCTGGCCCAGCTCGGCATCCCGGCATCCAGCTCGGGCGGCGGCGGCACCCTGCCCGACGTGCACACCCTGCCCGGCCCGCTGCGGGCCGTGGTGGAGAGCGCGTACGGCCACGGCGCCGGCGACATCTTCCTGACCGCCGCCCCGTTCGCGCTGATCGCGCTGATCGCGGTGGCCTTCATCAAGGAGGTGCCGCTGCGCCAGCACAACGGCAACCCGGTTTCCGGCGAGGTCGAGCGGGAATCGACACTCGCCGCCGGCGCTGGCGCAGCCGTGATCCGTACCGGCGAGCAGAGGTGAGGTAGAACCATGGGCGTGGGAGCACCGGACCGCGAGGAGTACGGTCCCCGGGCCCGGCCGCTGCCTTTCGAGCGCGGCACGGACGGGCCACGGGTGATCATGGTGGGCGTCGACGGCACCCGCACCTCCGAGCGGGCCGGCTTCTACGCCGCAGGGCTCGCCCGTCGGCAGGGCGCCGCGCTGGTGGTGGTCTTCGTCAGCTCGCCGAGCGGGTTGACCGCGCTGGTGCCCGGGATGGATGCCGGCGCGGTCCAGCGCACCCACGACGAGCTGGCTGACGAGCTGCGTCGGGAGTGCCGGCGCGGGGCCGAGCAGTGGAGCATTCCGGTGACCCTGGTGGTGCGGCGCGGCGACGCGTACGGCGAGCTGCGCGCCGCGGCCGACGAGTTCCAGGCCGACATGGTGGTGGTCGGGGCCTCCGAGCAGGCCGGGCACCGGCTGGTCGGCTCGGTCGCCACCCGGCTGGTCCGGGCCGGCCGCTGGCCCGTCGTCGTGGTGCCCTGATAACGGGTCGCGGCTGTCGGAGGGGCCGGGCAGGATGCGCGGCATGACCTGGATCGCACCGGAGATCACCCGGACCCCCGAACCGTACGTCGGCGACGAGCGCACCATGCTCGACGGCTGGCTCGACTACCACCGGCAGACCCTGCTGCTCAAGTGCGCCGGCCTCACCGAGGAGCAGTTGCGCACACCGAGCGTGGAGCCGTCCGGGCTGACACTGCTCGGCCTGGTCCGGCACCTGGCCGAGGTCGAGGCCTGGTGGTTCCGGGAGAACTTCGCCGGCGCGCAGGTCGACTACCCGTACTTCACCCCGGAGACACCGGACGCCGACCACGACGTCAGCGCCGCCAACGCCGAAGCCGACTTCGCCATCTTCCACCGCGAGGTGGCGCTGGCCCGCGAGGCCGCCGCCGGCCACTCGCTCGACGAGACGTTCACCGAGGTCGGCCCGAAGAAGCGCACGTTCAACCTGCGCTGGGTGTACGTGCACATGATCGAGGAGTACGCCCGGCACAACGGGCACGCCGATCTGATCCGCGAACGCATCGACGGCGTCACCGGCGAGTGACCGGGTAGCCGTCAGTCCGGCCGCCCGGCCCGCAGCATGTGCTCGCCCAGCGGGGTCAGCGTGTGCACCACTGACGAACCGGCCCGGTGGGTGGCGATCAGTCCGGCCCGGCGCAGGGTGCTGGTGTGCTCGCTGGCGGAGGCGATCGAGATGCCCACCGCTCGGGCCACCTGTGAGGTGCTGAGGCCGTCGGCGACCACTTGCAGCACGGCGGCCCGGCTCCGGCCGAGCAGGTGGGCGAGGGGCTGGCCGGTGGCCAGTTCCCGCCGGGCCGGCCGGATCGGGTAGGTCAGCACCAGTGGGCCGGCCGGGTCGTCGAGCACAGCGGGCTGCGGCACGAAGTACGAGGGCACCAGGGTGACGCCCCGGCCGCCCGGCGACAGACCGACGTCCCCGCCGAAGGCGCACCGGTACGACAGCTCGTACGTGTCCCCCGTCGGCGTGAAGTGCAGGTAAGGGCTGAGGCCACGGAGCACGCGGTCGAGCCCTGCGTCCACGATGGCTCGACCGCGTACCGTCCGGTCGGCGTGCACCGCCGCGACGATCGTCTCCCAGTACGCGCCCACCGCGACGGCGTGGAAAGCCTCCATCGCATCGAGTAGGCGGCGTACCGCGGCTGGTTTCCCGTCGGCGAGCGGACCGACCCGGGGTGGCAGCTCGCCGGCCTCGATCCGCGGTCGTAGCTCCGCGGCGAGGGTCGCCGCCGGGGTGGCCGCGACCTCCGCCAACGCGGGGCCAAGCTCCCCACCGAAGCGGGGCGGGGTGAGGAAGTCCGGGAACCACCTCTCGCGACGGCACAGGTCCAGGTAGGGCCACATGACCGGGCGCAGTGCGGCACGGGTACGGGCCCGCCACGCGACCAGGTGTTCCGGCACGGTGGTCTGGAACACCCGTTGCCCGGCAGCCCCCAGCTCCAACAACACCGACGGCTCGGCACGCAACACGGTACGGCTGAGGTCCGCCGCGCTCAGGTGCAGAGTCACCACGGCATCGACGCTGCCACCTTTCGGGCGGGTGCGAAAGGGGCTGGAGACGACCCGGCGGTGCGGTGACCCTCGGGCCATGAAAAAGCTGCTCGCATCGGCCACCGCCGGCCTGGCCGTGCTGACCGTCGCCGTACCCGCCCCGGCGCTCGCCGAACGCCCGCGCCCCGACACGTACGTGGTCTCCCGGGCGTCCGGGGTGCTGCCCGAGGGGATCGCGGTGACCCGGGACGGCACCCTCTACGTCACCAGTCTCGGCACCGGTGCCGTCTACCGTGGTCACGTCCGCGACCGGGAGCTGCGACAGTTCCTGCCGCCGGGGGCGGACGGGCGTACCCGGGCGGCCGGGTTGCACGTCGACCGGCGGGGTCGGATCTTCGTCGCCGGCTGGGACACCGGCGCGCTCTTCGTGTACGCCCCGGACGGTGAGCTGCTGGCCCGCCGGACGGGGCCGGGCGCCGCCCTCAACGACCTGGCGCTGACCGCCGACGCGGTCTACGTCACCGACTCGGCCACCGGCACGCTGTGGCGGGCGGCGCTGGACGGCCCGACGGTCGGGAACCTCGTACGGTGGCTCGCCCCCGCTGACTTCCCGGTCGCGCCGGGATTCCTCAACGGCATCGTCGTCACCGACGGCGGGCGGATCGCGCTCGTCGGCGACCAGGGCAACGGTCAGCCCGGCACCGAGCGGCTGTGGCGGGTCGACCTGGTCGGGCGGACGGCCAGGGCCGTCGAGGTGATCCACGGCCAGCTGGGCGCCGACGGGCTGCTGGTGGAGGGCGACCGGCTCTACGGGGTGGTGAACTTTCCCGACGGCGCCGGCGGCTGGGATTTCGCGGTGAACCTGGCGATCGTGGACGCCGACCGGAGAACCGCTCGGGTGGTACGGCAGTCCCGTCCGGCCGGCCTGGCGCAGTCGCCGACCACGATCGTCCGGGACGCCGGCCGGCTGCTCTGGGTGAACAGCCAGCTCAACGCGTCCGCCCCGGCGCCGCCCTTCACCGTCACCCAGGTCCCCGGGCTGCGCTGACCCGGCCCGACGCCCCGAGCGTTGGCGGGCCGGGTCACCGCGATGCCGACGAACGCGCCGCTGTCGCCTCGCTCAGTACGCCAGGGCGGCGCGCAGGTAACGGAGGTCGGCGTGGCCGCCCCAGCGGTGCGCCGACAGCCCGGCGGACCGGGCACCCCGCACGGCCCAGTCCTCGTCGTCGACGAACAGGACCCGGGCCGGCGGGGTGGCCAGGGCCACGCAGGCGGCCTGGAAGTATTCCGGGGCGGGCTTGTGCACGCCGACCACCGAGGAGTTGACCACCACGTCCAGCTCGCCGACCAGGCCGAGCGCGGCCAGGTCGGCGTCGAGCAGGTCGGTGGCGTTGGTGCCCAGCCCGACCCGGACGCCCGCCGCGCGGACCTCCCGGACGAACGCCAGCACCTCCTGGTCGACCTCTCCCCGGTAGCTCTGCCACTGCTCCACCGCAGCGCGGGCCCGTTCCGGGCTGCCCACCGATTCGGTCAGGGCGTCCGCCACACTGCTCATCCACTCGGCGTGATTGACCTGGCCGGTGAGCACCGGCTGGAGCCGCCCCCACTGCATGGCGATCTCGCCGAGCACCCCCTCGGAGAGGCCGTACTCCCGCTCCACAACGGCGGCCACCGCCGGGTCCCACCGGCGCAGTACGCCGTCGAAGTCCAGCAGGAGCGCCGTCGCGCGTTCCCGAGCCACTACCCGTTCTCCTCGCCGCGGCCGTGCCGCTGGTCGTCCTCGTCGGCCCGGTTGAGCCGTTGGCTGATCACCTGGGTGACCCCGCTGCGCATGGTCACGCCGTAGAGCGCGTCGGCGATCTCCATCGTCCGCTTCTGGTGCGTGATGACGATCAGCTGACTCTTCTCCCGCAACTGTGCCAGCAGTGTGATCAGCCGGCCCAGGTTGACGTCGTCCAGGGCCGCCTCCACCTCGTCCATGATGTAGAACGGGCTGGGTCGGGCGCGGAAGATCGCCACCAGCATGGCCACCGCGGTCAGCGACCGCTCGCCACCGGAGAGCAGCGACAAACGCTTGATCTTCTTGCCCGGCGGGCGGGCCTCCACCTCGACGCCGGTGGTGAGCAGGTCGTCCGGTTCGGTGAGGATCAGCCGTCCCTCGCCGCCGGGGAAGAGCACTGTGAACACCTGCTCGAACTCACGGGCGGTGTCCTCGAAGGCGCTGGCGAACACCTCCAGGATCCGCTCGTCCACGTCCTTGACCACGGTGAGCAGGTCCCGGCGGGTGGCCTTGAGGTCCTCCAACTGCTCGGAGAGGAACTTGAAACGCTCCTCCAGCGCGGCGAACTCCTCCAGCGCGAGCGGGTTGACCTTGCCCAGCAGGGCGAGTTCGCGTTCCGCCTTCGCGGCCCGCTTCTCCTGCACCGGCCGCTCGTAGCGCACCGGCTCGGGCACCGGCAGACCGTCCCGTTCGGCCGCCGCGACGTCGACCTGGGTCGGCGGCACGGGCTGGGTGGGGCCGTACTCGGCGACGAGCGTCTCCACGTCCAGCCCGAAGTCCTCGGCGGCCTTCGCCTCCAACTGCTCGATACGCAGCCGCTGCTCCGCCCGGGCCACCTCGTCGCGGTGCACCTGGCTGGTCAGCCGCTCCAGCTCCGCGCCGAGCCGCTTCGCGGCGCCGCGTACCTCCTGAAGCTCCGCCTCGCGCGCGGCCCGTTCCAGGGCGACCGCGTCGCGGTGCTCCTCGGCCGTCGCGATCGAGGTGGTCAGCCGGGTCAGCGCCTCCCGGGCGCCACCGGCGACGGACCGGGCGATGCTCGCGCCCCGGGCGCGGGCGGCCCGCCGGGCCGCCGCGCGTTCCCGGGCGGCCCGTTCCGCGGTGGCCTGCCGGGCGAGGGAGTCGGCCCGGCCGGCGATCGAGGAGACCCGCTCCTCGGCGGTACGGACGGCGAGCCGGACCTCCATCTCGTTCTGCCGGGCCTGCGGCACCATGGCCGCCAGTTGGTCGCGTTCCTCGGTGGAGGGCTCGGCGTCGACCGGGGTCTCCTCGGCCAGCCGCAGCCGCTCCTCCAGTTCGGCGAGGGCGGTGAGGTCCCGTTGCCGGGCGGCCTCGGCGCGGGAGCGGGAGTCCCCGAGCCGGTCCGTCTCGGCTTTCGCGGACCGGGCTGCCGCGCCCAGCTCGGCCAGGCGGCGGGCGGCGGCGTTGCGGTGGCTCTCCGCCTCGCGCTTCTCGGCGGCGGCGTGCTGCACTGCCTCTTTGGCGGCGGCCACCTCGGCGCGCGCCTCGACCAACTGGTCACGCAGCTCCGAGGCGGCGCGTTCGGCGGTGAGCCGATTGGCGCGAGCCTCCTCCACGGCGGCCTGCACCTCGATGTAGCTGGGGGCCTTGGCCGACCCACCCGCGGCCGCGTACGCCCCGACCACGTCACCGTCCGGGGTGACCGCCCGCAGCTCGGGGTTGGTGGCGACCAGCTCCGCCGCGGCGGCGAGATCATCGACGAGCGCCACGTCGCGCAGGGCCCGGTGCACCGCCGGCCGCAGCTCGTCGCCGCACTCCACCAGGTCGGGCGCCCACCGGGCACCGTCCGGCAGCTTCGGGCGCAGCGCGTCCGCGGAGCCGGTCATGCCGGGCCCCGCCGGGCTGCCGACCAGCAGGCCGGCCCGGCCGGCGTCGGAGATCTTCAGCAGCCGCATCGCCTCGACGGCCTCGTCCACCCCACTGACGGCGACCGCGTCGGCGAGGCCGCCGAGCGCGGCGGCCAGCGCGGCCTCGTGGCCCGGGGCGACGGTGAGCAGCCCGGCGAGGCTGCCGAGCAGGCCGGGCACGTCCCCGGCGCGGGCGAGCAGGGCCCCCGCACCGTCCTTGCGCCGCAGTCCCAGGGCGAGCGCCTCCTCCCTGGCCTTCCAGGTGGCGGCGTCCTTCTCCGCCGCCCGCTCGGCGTCGGTCAGTGATCGGACGCTGGCCTGTGCCCGCTCCTGCACGGCGACCGCCTCGGCGTGCCGGGCATCCAGGTCCGCGTTGTCCCGGTCGGCCTCGGTGGACTGGGCGGCGACCGCGTCGAGGTCGGCCTGCGCCTGCTCGGCGCGGCCCAGCGCGTCGGCGTGCGCGATGGCGAGGCGTTCGATCTCCTCGCCGGCGCTGGTGGTCCGAGCCCGGGCGGAGTTGACCTGGCCGGTGAGCCTCGCCATTCCCTCCCGCCGGTCGGCGATGGCCTTGGCGGCGGCGACCAGCTCCCGTTCGGCGGCGGCGAGCTGCCGTTCCAGCTCCTGGCGGTGCTCGACCGCCTCGGCCAGTCGGATCTGGTCGTCGGTGAGCGCGCCGCGCAGCTCCTCCTCCTGCTCGCGGACCCGCTCGGCCTCGGCCTCCAGCTGGTCCGGGTCGCGGCCGGGTCGCTCGTCGTCGCCGGTGGCGCTCAGGTGCCGCAGCCGTTCCCGGGCCAGTTGCTCGATCGAGCGGAAGCGTTCCTGCAGAGCGGACAGCTTGTACCAGGTGTCCTGGGCGGCGGCGAGCAGCGGCGCGTCCTCCGCGAGGGCGGCCTCCAACTCGCCGAGCCGGCCATGCACCTCGGCGTGCTCACCCTCGATCTGCTCACGCCGCTCGCGCAGCGCGGTCTCGTCGGCGATCTCCCGGTCCAGCGTGGTCCGCAGGGTGGCCAGGTCGTCGGCGAGCAGGCGCAACCGGGCGTCGCGCAGGTTGGCCTGGATGGCGGCGGCGCGTCGGGCCACCTCGGCCTGCCGGCCCAGCGGCTTGAGCTGACGACGCAGCTCGGCGGTGAGGTCGGTGAGGCGGTTGAGGTTGGTCTGCATCGCGTCGAGCTTGCGCAGCGCCTTTTCCTTGCGCTTGCGGTGCTTGAGGACGCCGGCCGCCTCCTCGATGAACGCGCGGCGGTCCTCCGGCTTGGCGTGCAGCATGCCGTCGAGGCGGCCCTGCCCGACGATGATGTGCATCTCCCGGCCGATGCCGGAGTCGGAGAGCAGTTCCTGGATGTCGAGCAGCCGGCAGGAGTTGCCGTTGATCTCGTACTCGCTCTCGCCGGAGCGGAACATCCGGCGGGTGATGGAGACCTCGGTGTACTCGATCGGCAGCGCGCCGTCGGTGTTGTCGATGGTCAGGGTGACCTCGGCGCGGCCCAGCGGCGCCCGACCGGCGGTGCCGGCGAAGATGACGTCCTCCATCTTGCCGCCACGCAGCGCCTTGGCGCCCTGCTCGCCGAGCACCCAGGCGATGGCGTCGACGACGTTGGACTTGCCCGAGCCGTTCGGGCCCACCACACAGGTGATCCCGGGTTCCAGCTTCAGCGTCGTGGCGGAGGCGAAGGACTTGAACCCCTTCACCGTCAGGCTCTTGAGATACACCTACTCGATCCTCGTCCGGTGGCCGCCGTACCGTCGCCGGCTGTGGGGACCTGGGTGAACTCGCAGACTAACCCGGCGGTGGGAGCGGGCCGGCACGCGACCCGCCCCGCGTCGCGTCGACCGTGGGGGCGCTGCCGTTCTGTCGCCCGCAAAGAAAGACAAGCACCTTTCATGATCGCTTATCCATCGACGCGCTTTTCGGTAACTGCGAGGTGCGCTTCCCCGACCCATCGCAAGATCATGAATGGTCGGTGTCGAAAAGGTGCCGGACAGTGTTGCGCGCCGGCACAGAGGTGTCGGCGCGCATTTTTGCGGTGGTGCGATTCAGTTTTGAGGACCTGAAGATCAGGTCAGCGCCGGCTCGGCCAGACGGAGCAGATCGTCCGCCTCCGCCGCAGCCGCCGCGAGCCGATCATTGTCGGCACGCAGACGCGTGATCTCGAACTCCAGTGCCTGGACCCTGGCACGCAGTCGGGTGACCTCGTCGAGCAGACGCCGGTCGGGCGCTGCACCTACGTGGCCGTAGAGGGCCTTCGCCATGCTGACTCCTTGATATGCGCTGCCGGAAAGGCCGGCCAACGCGCGCCCATTTGTACGCGGCTGTCATTCCAGGCTGTATCTGGGCATGACCGGGCGCGACTGGCGACACCTATATATTGAGCCGCAAACCCCTCCTTCGTCAAGTTCTCGCAGGCCGTAGATCATCTCCACGTCGACCTGACCACTTGTCGGGGGGCTGCCGCAAGGCACGGACACTCTCTGTCCGGACGCCTTTACTGTACGCCCGGATCCGCCGAAGTCCGCACCCTGGCGTCCGACTTCGCCTTAACTCTTTCTTAGCCACGTTGCCGCAGGTCGTAGGCGCGCCGTAGCGTCACCCCGGCCCGCAACCGACCCCTGGAGGCATAGGCGTGTACGGCTGGACCGATCCGATGGACCCGAACGGCGCCCCCCGGCGCACCGGAGGGCCGACCGACGAGCCGGCCTGGCTGCACGACCGCCCGGAGCCCCGCTCGGCCTATCTGTTCGGTGACGAGCCCGGTCAGCCGGGCGACGAGTGGCACCGGGAGCAGCCCACCAGCGGCCGACAGCCGGAGCCGGCGAGGCCCGCGGAGGCGCACACGGCGCCATGGCCGGCCCACCAGCCGGACAGTGCCAACAGCCGCTGGGGCGACAACCGCCCGGGGGCGCAGGACACCGGCGGCTGGCACGCCGAGAATGAGGCGCCCGGCGGCTGGCAGCCCGACAGCGACCCGGAGACCAGCAACGGCTGGCGCGCCGCCGCCGAGACCGGGCGGACCGCAGAGGGACGGCACCGCTCCCCACGCCGCTGGCGCAAGCCGCTGATGATCGGGGGCGCCGCCGCGGCCGCCACCCTCGTGGTGAGCTTCGGCGTCGGCGCGCTCGCGCTTCCCGGCGGTGACGACGGGGCCGCGCAACCGACGGCCGTCGACGACTCCTACGCCGCGTCGGCCGTACCGACCGAGGAGCCGGTGCTGGACACCCTCGCCGCGCCCTCCCCGTCCGCCACACCCAGCCCGACGTCGCCGAGCCCGACGCCGAGCAAGGTCGTCAAGCCCACGCCGACATCGCCGCGGAGCACCGCGGCGTCACGGCGCAGCGTCGCGCGCACCAGCGCGCCGAGCAGCACCGGCGGCTCCACCAACACCGGCGGCTCCAGCGGCTCGGTCAGCGCCCAGGCCCGCGAGGTGGTGGACCTGGTCAACGCCGAACGAGCCAAGGCCGGCTGCAAGGCGCTCAGCATCGACGACAAGCTGATGACTGCCGCCCAGCGGCACAGCCAGGATCAGGCCGACCACCAGAACATGTCGCACACCGGCAGCGACGGCAGCAACGCCGGCACCCGGCTGGACCGGGTCGGCTACACCTGGCGCACGTACGGCGAGAACGTGGCCTGGAACCAGAAGACCCCGGCCGCGGTCATGGACGCCTGGATGAACAGCTCCGGCCACCGGGCAAACATCCTGAACTGCGCGTTCACCGAGATCGGCGTCGGCATCGCCAGCAGCAACGGACCGTACTGGACGCAGGTCTTCGCGGCGCCGCGCTGATCGCGCGTCGTTCCCGCCCCCGCGCTCGTTTGACCCGGTGAGGTACGTCGGGCCGGAGCGTGGGGGCCGCGTACCGGTGCGGGCGGCGACCGGCCGTCCGGGACCCGGGAGCTGCCGATGCGGATCCGGCCGCGGCGACGCGTCGCCGTACGCCCACTGCGCCGCGCCCTGTCGGCCAGCGTCGTGCTCGTGCTGGTGCTGCCGGCGTACGGGTGCCGTCCCGCGCTGACCCCACCCGGCGCGCCCACCGCGTGGCCGACGGAACAGGCCCGGCACTGGCAGTGGCAGTGGCAGCTCAGCGGCCCGCTCGATCCGGCGGTGGACGCCGACGTCTTCCTGCTCGACCCGGTGACCACCACCGCCGCGCAGACCGCCGAGCTGCGCTCTCGGGACCGCCGGTTGATCTGCCAGGTGAACGTGGGGTCGGTCGGCTCCGACGACCCGGACGCCAACCGGTTCCCGGAGATCGTCCGGGGCGCGGCCGGGCGTCGACCCGACAGCCGGTGGCTGGACGTCCGGAGTTGGGACGCGCTTCGGCCGGTGCTGGCCGACCGGTTCCGACTCTGCCGGGGCAAAGGCTTCGGCGCGGTGGCGCTCTTCGACGCCGACGGGTACGCGGCCCGCACCGGCTTTCCGCTCGACTTCGACGACCAACTGCTGTTCAACCGCCGGCTGGCCGAGCTGGCCCGCTCGCTGAGCCTCTCCCCCGGGCTGGCCAACGATGTGCCGCAGCTCGCCGCGCTCGCCCCGGACTTCGACTTCGCGGTCAACGAGGAGTGCGTCCGGCTGGCCCAGTGCGCCAAACTGCTGCCGTTCAGCGACGCCGGCAAGCCGGTCTTCCACGTGGAGTACACCGGCTCCACCGACGACTTCTGTGTCACCACTGTCGGCTACGGCTTCGCGTCGATCCGCAAGGACCGCACCCTCGACGCCTCCCGCGACCCCTGCCCCCTGCCCTGATCCCGGTCCGCACCCCGCACCCCGCGATCTTGCATCCCGCGATCTTGCACTTTCGGTGGTCGACATGCCAGGTTCATTCGGCTTTGTCGCCACCGAAAGTGCAAGATCGGCGGATTGAGGGGGCGCGCGGGGACGGGCGGGGGTTAGGGGATGGGGAGGAGTTCTGGGGTTGGGGCTGGGGGGTCTGTGGGTGCGGGTGCCGGGGTGGGGCGCAGGAAGCGCGGAGCCCACCAGTTGGCGTCGCCGAGCATGGTCATCAATGCCGGCAGTACCACGCCCCGGATGATGGTGGCGTCCAGCAGGATCGCCGCCGCCAGACCGATGCCCAGCTGCTTCATGTCGATGGTGCTCAGCGTGGCGAAGATCGAGAACACTCCGACCATCACGATCGCCGCGCTGGTCACCACCCCGGCCGACGAGGTGATCCCGTACGACACGGCGTCACGGTTGGCCAGGCCGGAACGGACGCCCTCGCGGATCCGACTGACCACGAAGACGTGGTAGTCCATCGAGAGGCCGAACAGCACCACGAAGAGGAACAGCGGCAGCCAGGACACGATCGCGCCCATCGACGTGAAGCCCAGCAGTCCCTGCGCCCACTCGCCCTGGAAGACCAGCACCAGCAGGCCGTACGCGGCGCCGGCGGAGAGCAGGTTCAGCGCGATCGAGCTGGCCGCGATGACCACCGACCGGAAGGTGAACGCCATGACCAGGAAGGTCAGCACCAGCACGAAGCCCATGACCAGCGGCAACTTGTCCCGCACGTGCTGTGCGTAGTCCTCGCTGTCGGCCACGCCCCCGCCCACCGCGTACTCGATGCCGGGGATGCCCCGCAGCTCGGCCGGGACCAGGTCGCCGCGCAGCTTCTCCAGCGACTGCACGGACCGGTCGTCGCGACTGGCGTACGGGGTCGGCACGTCCAGCACCGTGACCCGTCGGTCGGCCGACACCTCGATCTTCGGGCCACCCGCCTCGGCCGGGGCGAACAGCGGATCGCCGGCCGCCCGGGCGGACAGGTCGGTGAGGGCGGCGTGTACCCGGTCGGCCTGGTCGGCGGGCGCCCGGACGGCCACCACGTGATTGGTCCCGGCGCTCGGGAAGGCCGCGGTGAGCCGGTCGTACGCCTGCATGGCCGGGGTCGTGCGGGGCAGGTCCTCCATGCCGGGGAACTTCAGTTTCATTCCGAGCGCCGGCGCGGCCAGCGCGAGCAGCAGCCCGACCGAGATGACAAGCGTCGCGACCGGCGCGCGCAGCGCGGGCCGGAGCACCGCGGGCCACAGCCGGGGCGCGCGGGGTTCACCGTGCCGGCCGGTGCGCGGCGCGGTGAGTCGCCAGAGCAGCGGCACCCGGGGCCGGTCCACCCAGCGGCCGAGTCGGGCCAGCAGCGCGGGCAGGACGGTCAGCGAACCGGTCACCGCGACGGCCACCACGAGGATCGAGCCGATGGCGAGGGACGAGAAGACCACGTCGCCGGCGAGCAGCAACCCGGCCATCGAGATGATCACCGCGAAGCCGGAGACCACCACGGCGTGCCCGGAGGTCTCCGCGGCGATCTCCACCGCGTCCAGCCCGGACCGGCCCTTGGCGCGTTCCTCCCGCTCCCGACGGATGTAGAACAGCGAGTAGTCGACACCGACCGCCATGCCGATCAGCAGGATCACCGGTGCCGTGGTGTCGGTGGCCGGCACCAAATGCGAGGCGAGGGTGGACAGACCCATCGCGGCGGCCACCGAGGAGAGCGCCAGCAGCACCGGCACGCTCGCCGCGATCAGCGCGCCGAACGCGATGATCAGGATCGCCAGGGTGACCGGCAGACTGAGCAGCTCGGCGCGCTTGAAGTCCTTGCCCAGGGTGTCGTCGAGGGCCTGACCGATCGACGGCCCGCCGACCTGCTCGACGCGCAGTTCGGGGTGCGCCGCCTGCACGGCTGCGGTGGCGTCCCGCAGCGGCTGCACCCGCTCCGAGGCGGTCTCCGGGTCGCCCGACATGGTGATCGGCAGCAACAGCGCCGAGCCGTCCCGCGCGGTGACCGGCTGGCCCACCCCGGCAACCCCGGCGACGGTACGCAGCCGGGCCGCCGCGTCGTCGGCCGCCGCCTTCGCCGCCGCCTGGTCCAGTGCACCACCGGTGGAGGTGATCAGGACGTTGTCCACGGCCGGGTCGGCGAAGTCACCGGCGTCCACGATCAGGCTGGCCCGTCCCGCCTCGCCGATCGCCTGGTCGCTGTTGGTGGCCTCGTTGAGTCCGGCGGCGTTGCCGCCGACGAAGCACACCGCCACGAACACGGCCCACAGTGCGATCGCCCGCCACGGGTGCTCGGCGCTCCACCGCGCCAGCCGCACCGTCACCGGTCTTCTGCCCATCGGATCCCCCTGTCACGTCAGCCCCCGGTCAACTGTGCTGACGCTAGGTGCGCGACGAGGCGGTCACATCGGGGATCGACCCCGGCCCACCCTGGAACCATCGGACCGGGAGCGGGGGTGCGTTCCGCGGGCGTCAGCCCGCGATCCGGGCGTACCCCGGGGTCCAGCCCGGAGCGACCCGCCGCGACCCGCCGGCGGCGCCCCGAGCGGGCTCCGGGTCATCCCCGAAGGGACCCCCGGGGCCGTGGCTGACAGCGCGGGCAGCTGTACGACGACCGGTTCATGAACGCTTCCCGGCGGATCGGCGCGCCGCACCGGCGGCACGGCTCGCCCTCGCGGCCGTAGGCGTTGAGCGCCCTGTCGAAGTAGCCGCTCTCGCCGTTGACGTTGACGTAGAGGGCATCGAAGCTGGTGCCGCCCTCCTTGATCGCCTCGGCCAGCACGTCGCGGACGTGACCGAGCAGGCGCTGCGCGGCCGGAGCGGTCAGCGCGTCGGTGGGTCGGGTGCCGTGCAGCCGGGCGCGCCAGAGCGCCTCGTCGGCGTAGATGTTGCCCACCCCGGAGATCAGGGTCTGGTCGAGCAGGGCCCGCTTCACCTCGGTGTGCCGGCGGCGCAGCGCCGCGACGAACTCCGCGTCGGAGAACTCCGGGTCCATCGGGTCGCGGGCGATGTGTGCGATCTCGTCGGGCAACTCGGCGCCGCCCTCGCTCACCGAGAGCCCACCGAACGTGCGCTGGTCGACGAAGCGCAGCTCCGGGCCGTCGTCGCTGAACCGGAACCGGACCCGCAGGTGGGTCTCGTCCACTGTGCCGGGTGGCTGGAGCAGCAGCTGACCCGACATGCCGAGGTGCCCGACGATCGCGTCACCGCTGTCCAGTGGCAGCCACAGGTACTTACCGCGACGGCGGGCGTCCAGCACCGTCCGGCCGGCGAGCACGTCGGCGAAGTGCACGTCGCCGGGAGCGTGCCGGCGGACCGCACGCGGATGACGGACCTCGACCGAGGCGATCCGCCGGCCGACGACCCACTGGGCCACCCCCTGCCGGACGGTCTCCACCTCGGGCAGCTCAGGCACGCGCCGGCCCCGTCTCGTGGCCGTCGGCGCCTCCGGCCGGCAGCGCCTGCGCCAGGTGGTCGGCCTGCTCGGCCGAAGCGGCCCGCTCGGCACGCTCCAGCGGCCCGAACGGCTCACCCCGGTCGGCCGCGTCGTCCCGGTCGGTCGGCTGGTTCTGGCGGTCGTCGCCGGCCCGACCATCCTGGCCATCGTCGCCGTTCTGGTCGTTCTGCTCGGCGAGCGTGCGCCAGGCGGCCTCGGCGGCCCGCTGCTCGGCCTCCTTCTTGCTGCGCCCCTCCGCGCCGCCGTACCGGTTGCCGGCCACCACCACCCAGGCGGTGAACGTCTTGAGGTGATCCGGGCCGGTGCCCTCGATGCGGTACTCCGGCACGCCCAGCCCGAGCGCCGCCGTCAACTCCTGGAGACTGGTCTTCCAGTCCAGGGCGGCGCCGCGACCGGCCGACTCGGCCATCAGCGGGTCGAAGAGCCGGTGGATGACGATCCCCGTGGTGTCCAGGCCGTACTGCAGGTAGATCGCGCCGAGCAGCGCCTCCAGCGTGTCGGCGAGGATGCTCGCCTTGTCCCGGCCACCGGTCGTCTCCTCACCCTTGCCGAGCAGCAGGTACGCGCCGAGCCCCTCCGGGCCCAGACCGCGGGCCACGTCGGCGAGCGCCCGCATGTTGACCACGCTGGCCCGCAGCTTGGCGAGTTGCCCCTCGGGCAGATCCGGGTGGTTGTGGAAGAGCGCCGTGGTGATCACCACGCCGAGCACCGAGTCGCCGAGGAACTCCAGCCGCTCGTTGGTGGGCAGCCCGCCGTTCTCGTACGCGTACGACCGGTGGGTCAACGCGCGCTGGAGCAGCTCGGGTTCCAGGCTCACGCCGAAGGCGGCTTCCAGGTGACCGACGGACGCCCGCCGCCGCTTGTCGTTGCTCATGTGCGTACCTCGGTGTCGGTGGAGCGATCGGTGCGATTCGTCGCGGCGTTGCCGTCGAGCAACGCGGAGACCAGATCGGTGGCGCGCCGCCGCCACAGGTGGGCGGCGAGAGCTATGCCGGAGGCGACGTCGTCGGCGCGGGCGGACCCGTGGCAGACGACCACCGTCCCGACGACACCCAACAGGGCCGCCGCGCGGGGGGCGCCGCCCTGCGCGGGTGGGCCGCCGGCCATCGCGTACGCGCCCTCAATGGCCTTCAGCAGCACGTTACCGGTGAACCCGTCGGTGACGACGACATCGGCGCGCGCGCCGAGGGCCACGTCGAACCCC
The DNA here is from genome assembly GCF_054462275.1 of Micromonospora sp. SD19. Classification (NCBI taxonomy): domain Bacteria; kingdom Bacillati; phylum Actinomycetota; class Actinomycetes; order Micromonosporales; family Micromonosporaceae; genus Micromonospora; species Micromonospora sp. SD19. The sequence goes on along the minus strand of NZ_JBTLMN010000003.1, from coordinate 102,893 downwards.
TCGACCAGACCGACGTAGCGCGCCCCACCGGGCAGCGGTTCGACGGCGAGCAGCGGGTCGGTGGCGCGGCGAACCCGGTCGCCCTTGCCGGCCTCGGTGCCGACCGAGAGCAGCCCGACCCGGGGCGCGGCGATCGAGTGGGCCACCGCCGCGTAGGCGGCGCCGAGCACGGCGTGCCGGGCGAGGGTGGCCGGGCGGGGTTCCAGGGAGCCGCCGACATCGAGCAACACGACCGGCCCCGCCACGGCGGGCAGGGTGGCCGCAAGCGCAGGTTGGCGGATCTCCGGTGACCGGCCGAGGCCGAGCACGGCCGCGGTGACGGTGGCACCGGTGGCGCCGGCGGAGACCAGGGCGTCGGCGGTCCCGTCCCGGACGGCGGTGACCGCGGCCCGGACGGTGCTCTCGGCGCGGGCGGCGCTGGGATGATCGGCCATGCCGACGACATCGCGGACAGGCCGCACGGTGATCCGGGCGCGTTGCGCCGGATCGAGGGCGGCAATCAGCTCGTCGGCGACCTCGGTCGGACCGACGAGAAGCAGATGCAGGTCAGGGTCGGCGCGCATGGCCCGCAGAGCGCCGTCAACCACGACGGCGGGAGCGTCGTCCCCGCCGAGGAGGTCAACGGCGATCCGCGCGGCGCCCGGCTCCACCGGAACGCCGGCCGGGTTAGGCCGGCCGGCGTCGGAGGGAGCCGGAGCACCGGGCGAATGCCAGGATGCGCGCGCCGCCCGACCTGGGGTCGGGGGCGTCACTCGGCGTCCAGGTCAGACCTCGAGAACCTGGCGGCCGTTGTAGGTGCCGCAGACGGAGCAGGCGGCGTGCGGCAGCTTCGGGGACTTGCACTGCGGGCACGCAACGGTCGCGACCACGGTCGCCTTCCAGTTCGCCCGGCGGGACCGGGTGTTGCTGCGCGACATCTTGCGCTTCGGGACGGCCACGGTTCTTACTCCTCTGTAACGGTCAGTTGCGACAGGCCCGCCCAACGCGGGTCGATCTGCTGGTGACTGTGGTCGGCCGGCAGATCGTCCCAGTGCGCCCCACATTCGGGGCACAGTCCTGGGCAGTCCTCCCGGCAGAGCGGGTTGGTCGGCAGCGTGAGCACCAACGCGTCCCGCAGCGCCGGCTCCAGGTCGATCAGATCGCCCTGCATCCGGCCCACCTCGTCCTCGTCGGTCGTGGCGTCCGTGGTGCTGTCCTCGTACGCGTACAGCTCCTGGATCGTCACGGCCATCGAGTCGTTGATCTCGCGCAGACAACGGCCGCACTCGCCCCGGACGGGACCGGTGATGGTCCCGGAGACGAGCACGCCCTCGGACACCGACTGCAACCTCAGATCGAGGTCGAGGTCCGCGCCCTCCGGCACGCCGATCAACTCCACACCGAGGTCCGCCGGTGCCGGCACGACCCGCTGGACCTCACGCAACGCGCCAGGGCGACGCGGCAGGTCCCTCGTGTCGAGGACCAGCGGCGACCTGGGGTTGAGTGTCGATGGCGAGTGCTTGGGCATAGTTAGACTCCGGCCGGTGAGAGGCCGACAAAAAAGGTTACCTGGACGACCGCCGGACCGTCGAACCGGGGGCGACGCCCGCCTGAGAAGTCGGCTGGTGAGGTGCCGCTCAGAAGGGTAGCGGGCGTTCCGCCTCATCCCCAGCGAAGGTGCCGATCTCCCGCAGCGCGTGCATCTTGTCCCGGCCGCGCTCTATCGAGGCCAGCGCCCGGGTGAGGAACTGCTCGAAGTTGGCCAACGCGGTGTCGACGTAGTCGTCGACCTCCTCCCGCAGGCGCTGCGCCTCGGCGCGGGCCTCACCGATGATCCGGGCACCCTCGTGCTCGGCGGACACGGTGATCTCGTTCACCGAGACCAGGCGGGCGTGTTCTGCCTCACCCTCGCTGATGATCCGGTCCGCCTCGCGCTTGCCGGCTTCCATGATCTTGTCGCGCTCCTCCAGGAGGGCGGCGGCACGACGCAGGTCGGCGGGGAGATCGGCGCGCATCTCGTCGAGGGCAGCGATCATCTCACCCCGGTCGACCATGCAGTTGTTGCGCGACATCGGGACGGAGCGGGCCTGCTCCAGGATGGCGATCAGTTCGTCGATGCGATCGAGCGGGTCCACCGGCTACCTCACTCCTGTCGTTCGTCGGCCGACCTCCATGATGCGGGCTACGGCCGTTCCCCGCGCCACCAATCATGTCGTGCCCGCCCCACCGCCGCCCCACTCACCCCATCCCGGCGAGTCGCGACATAGTCACCCCCCGCTTCCCCACCCTCGGCGTCGATCTTGCACTTCCTGTTGCGTCAAATCGCCTCAGAAGGAGCGATCCGGGAACCATAAGTGCAAGATCGCGGGAAGTGAGGGGGTCGGACAGGGCCGCGTGGTGCGGGATCGGCTCAGCGGCGGGGGCCCAGACGGGCCTGGAGCGCTTCGCGGACCGGGTCGGGGACGTGGGCGGAGATGTCGCCACCCCACTTGGCCACGTCCTTGACCAGGCTCGACGACAGGAACGAGTAGAGCGGATTGGTCGGCATGAAGAGCGTCTCCACGCCAGCCAGACCGATGTTCATCTGGGCCATCTGCAACTCGTAGTCGAAGTCGCTGACCGCCCGCAGACCCTTGATCAGCACGCTCGCCTGCTGGGCCCGGCAGAAGTCCACCAGCAGCCCGCGGAACGACTCGACCCGCACGTTGCCGTACGACGAGGTCACCTCGCGGAGCATCTCGATGCGCTCCTCGACGGTGAACAGGCCACTCTTCGACTGATTCACCAGCACACCGACGATGACCTCATCGAAGAGCCGACTGGCCCGCCCGATGATGTCGAGGTGTCCGTTGGTGACCGGGTCGAACGAACCGGGACACACCGCACGTCTCATGATCGGCGACCGTACCAAAGGGTGGTCTCGCCGTAACGGCGGCTGCGCTCGGCGGTGATCCCCTCCACCCAGTCGAACTCCCTGGTGCGGCGGGACCGCTCGACCACCACCAACGCGTCGGGCGCCAGCCAGCCGCCGTCAACGAGCGCGGCCAACATCGCGGTGATCTCCTCGTCCGGCACCGCGTACGGCGGGTCGGCGAAGACCACGTCGTACGGCTCCCCGTCCGGCCCGGCGGCCAGCACCGTCGCCACCTTGCCGGTGACCAGACGGGCCGCCGGGCCGGCGCGCAGGGCCGCCACGTTCTCCCGGATCACCCGGGCCGCCCGCGGGTCGGACTCGACGAGCAGCACGTGCCGGGCGCCCCGGGAGAGCGCCTCCAGCCCGACCGCGCCGGAGCCGGCGTACAGGTCGGCGAAGCGGGCGCCGTCGAGATCGACGTCGGCCTGGACGGCGCTGAACAGCGCCTCCCGGACCCGGTCCGAGGTGGGTCGGGTGCCGGCGCCGGGGGGCGCGGCAATCCGCCGGCCACCGAGCGTCCCGGCCACGATCCGGGTCACCGTTTCCTCCTGCTCATGCCCGCGACGCTACGCGATGCGACGCGGGCCCGGTCAGCACGGCGCGGATCCGGGGAGCCGGCCAGCCGGCGACGACGCGGCGCGACTGAGCAGCCACGCAAGCCCGGAATCCACAGTGCAGCAGCGGCGCGAGGACGGTCCCCAGTGATCGGACGGACACCTTCGGTTCATCAAAGATCACGAATCGACTACATTGCCGGATGGCAATGATCTGAACTCCCCTCATTAACCACCCATCAGTACAGTCTCCCCCTGTCCCCGCTTTCGCCGCGGGAACACCACCGCGTCGCGACGCCCCGGTGAGCAGGTGACTCCCCGGTCACCACGTCTCCCGGCCTCCCGCCACGCGATCCGTACCCCCCTCACCAGGAGCAGGCGTGAACCCTCCCAAGTCTCCGTTCCGGCGCGTCGCGGCCATCGCCGCGGGTGCGCTGATCGGCCTCGCCGGCGTCGGCACCCTCGCGAGCCCCGCGAGCGCCCACCACCCCGAGCCCTCCGGCACCTACTGCCTGACCTCCGACGGCCAGGTCAAGGTGACCTGGACGGTCGGCAACAGCGAGAACATCGACGCGACCATCACCAAGCTCGAGTCGACCGTCCCGGGTGACTTCACCGGCGACCTGGCGAAGGACGCCACCCTGCCGGCGAAGGGCCAAGGTTTCCTCACCGGCACCCAGGCGCACACCTTCGACACGAAGCGGCCGACGGTCGAGCTGACCGTCGAGGCGCGATGGGTGCGTACCGACCGGATCGTGACCGAGTCGCGGACCGTCGCCGCCGAGCCGAAGGGCACCTGCGCGGCAGAGACCACGCCGCCGGCGAGCACCCCGACCCCCAGCGCACCGGCGACCCCCACGCCGACCCCCACCACCGCCTCTCCGTCGCCGAGCCAGCCGCCGGCCCAGAGCCCGACCCCGACCCCGCCGGCCACCCCGGCTCCGGCGGAGCCGGTCGGCTCGGTCGAGTCGACCTGCGACAAGCTCACCTTCACGATCGAGAACCCCGCCGACGGTGAGACCGTCACGCTCACCCTGACCCCGAACAAGGGCGAGGTGAAGACGCTCGTCGTGAAGCCGGGCGAGACCGGTTCCGTCTCCTTCGACGCGACCGAGGGTCTCGTCGTGACGCCGGCCGCCGAGGGCCTGGACGACACCGCGCCGATCGCGTGGGAGAAGCCGGCCGACTGCACCCCGGGTCAGGGTGGCGGCGACAAGGACGAGCCGGCTCTGCCGCTGACCGGTGCCGCGACCGGCGGCATCATCGCCGGCGCCGTGGTGCTGCTCGCCGCCGGTGCCGCCCTGTTCGTGGTGGCCCGCCGTCGTCGGGTTCGCTTCACCGCCTGAGACAACCCGCTCTGACACCTGAGGGCGCGTCGACCACCCGGTCGGCGCGCCCTCAGCCATGTAGTGGCCTGCCTGATCGACTCGACATCATGGAAACCGGGGTATCCCTGTCGACGGGATACCCCGGTTTCATGAAACTGGAGTGGATCACGGCGGCGCGTGATCAGCCCTTTTCCAGGTACTCCGCGCGGTCCTCGTCGACAAGTGCGGCCACCGAGGCGGCCAGCGCCGGATTGCGGGTCAGCTCCGGGTCGTCCTCGATCAGGGTGATCGCCTCGGCGCGGGCCTCGCGGATCAGGTCGGCGTCGCGGCGCAGCGACAGCAACCGCAGGTGCGAGCGGTGCCCGGACTGGGTGGCACCCAACACGTCGCCCTCGCGGCGCTGCTCCAGATCAAGCTCGGCGAGCTTGAAACCGTCGCTCGTGGACGCCACCGCGTCCAGTCGCTCCCGCGCCGACGAGCCCTCCGGCGCCTCGCTGACCAGCAGGCAGAGCCCGGCGGCGGAACCACGGCCGACCCGGCCCCGCAACTGGTGCAACTGGGAGACACCGAACCGGTCGGCGTCCAGCACGATCATCACCGTCGCGTTCGGCACGTCCACGCCGACCTCGATCACTGTGGTCGCCACCAGCACGTCCAGGTCGCCGGCCGCGAAGGACCGCATCACCGCGTCCTTCTCGTCGGCCGGCAGCCGGCCGTGCAGCACCCCGATCCGCAGGCCGTGCAGTGGACCCTCGGCCAGCAGCGGGGCCACCTCGGTCACCGCCAGCGGCGCCCGCCGGCCGTTGTCGTCCTCGGGTGGCGGTTCCTCCTCGGCGCCAGGGCCGTCCCCGATGCGCGGACACACCACGTACGCCTGGTGCCCGGCGGTCACCTCCTCGCGCAGCCGCCGCCAGGCCCGGTCCAGATAGGCCGGTTTCTCGGCGGCCGGCACCACATGCGAGGCGATTGGCGACCGCCCCCGGGGCAGCTGAGAGAGCGTGGAGACCTCCAGGTCGCCGTAGACCGTCATCGCCACGGTGCGCGGGATCGGGGTCGCCGTCATCACCAGCACGTGCGGCGGCTGGTCGGCCTTGGCCCGCAGCGCGTCGCGCTGCTCCACGCCGAAGCGGTGCTGCTCGTCGACGACCACCAGGCCCAGGTCGGCGAAGTCGACCCCCTCGTAGAGCAGGGCGTGGGTGCCGAGCACGATGCCGGCCGCGCCGCTGGCCACCTCGCCGAGCGCCCGACGACGGGCCGCCGCGCCCAGCGAGCCGGTGACCAGCTCGACCCGGGTGGCGTGCTCGGCGGCGCCCAACTCGCCGGCCCGACCGAGCGGCCCGAGCAGGTCGAGCATGCCGCGGTGGTGCTGGGCGGCCAGCACCTCGGTGGGCGCCAGAAGCGCGGCCTGTCCGCCCGCGTCGACCACCTGGAGCATCGCCCGCAGCGCCACCACCGTCTTGCCCGAGCCCACCTCGCCCTGCAACAGGCGGTGCATGGGGTGCCCGGCGGCCAGGTCCGCCGCGATCTCCACGCCCACCTCGCGCTGGCCCGCCGTCAGCTCGTACGGGAGTCGGGCGTCGAAGGCTTCCAGCAGCCCGCCCGGGCGTGCCGGGCGGGGCCGGGCCGGCCAGTCGGCCGCCCGGTGCTTGCGCTGCACCAGGGTCACCTGGACGGCGAAGGCCTCGTCCCACTTGAGTCGCCGCCGCGCCTGGTGCAGCGCCTCCTTGCTGGACGGCCGGTGGATCTCGCTCAACGCGGCGCCCAACCCGACCAGCTTGCGACCGGCCCGCACAGCGTTCGGCAGTGGGTCGTCCGGCGGGGTGAACGTGTCCAGCACGACGCGCACGCAGCGCGCGATCACCCAGGTCGGCACGGCAGCGGCGGCCGGGTAGACGGGGATGAGCGCCCCGGCGAACTCCTCGATGTCGTCGTTGGCCGCCGCCTCGCCGTCGCCACCCTCGCCGAGCAGGACGTACTCCGGGCCGTTGAGCTGCCGTTTGCCCCGGAACTCGGTGACCTTGCCGGCGAACAGCCCCCACCGGCCGGGGCGCAGCTCCCGCTCGCGCCACGCCTGGTTGCCGAAGAAGGTCAACGTCAGCACCCCGCCGGAGCCGTCGCCGACGGTCACCTCCAGCAGGTTGCCCCGCCGCTGACGCATCGGGCGCACCGCGGTGCGCTGCACCTGAGCCAGCACGGTGACCTGCTCACCGACGTCCAGCGAGCGGATGTCGGTGTGCTCACCACGCTCGTCGTAGCGACGCGGGAAGTGGTAGACCAGGTCACCCGCGGTGTGCAGGTCGAGGTGTGCGGCCAGCGCCTTGGCTGTCTTCTCCCCGACCAGCTTCTTCAGCGGAGTGTCCACAGTGGCTGGTTCGCTCATTCGATCCCTACCAGGAGCGGATAAAACGGCTGGCCGCCCGGGTACGCGTGCACCTCGACGAACGGCCAGCGTCGCGCGACGTGCGCGCGGACGGCATCGGTGAGCCCGGCCGGCGCGTCCGCCCCGGCCAGCAGGGTGACCATCTCGCCACCACCGCCGAGCATCCGGTCGACCACCGCCGCGCAGGTGTCGGTGAGGTCGGTGCCGATCAGGTGCACCTCCCCCTCCACCAGCGCCAGCACGTCACCGGGACGGCACGGGCCGGCCACTGTCAGCGCCTCCCGGCTGGCGTGGCAGACCTCGGCGTAGCGGCAGGCGCCCGCCGCCTCGGCCATCGCGATCACGTCGTCCTCGAAGCGGCGGTCGCCGTCGCGGACCGCGAGGGCGGCCAACGCCTGCACGGGCGAGCGGGTCGGCACCACGCTCACCTTGATGCCGTACCGGTGGGCCTCGCGGGCCGCCGCGCTCGCCACCGCCTCGGTGTTGGCGTCGTTGGGCAGCACCACCACCCGGGCCGCGCCGGTGCTGCGCACGGCGTCGAGCAGCTCACCGGTGGACGGGTTGCCCGGCACCACTGTGGCCCCCTCAGCGGCGAACAGCTCGGCGATGCCGCCACCGGTGGCCACCACCACCGCGGCCCGGCCGGTCACCGCCGGGCCGGCGGGCGGCTCCGGCTGGTCGGCGAAACGGGTCACCGAGATCCGGTACGGACGGCCGGCGGCGACCCCGGCCTCGACCGCCGCGCCCACGTCGTTGACGTGCACGTGGACGTTCCAGGTGCCCTCCGGCTCACGCCCGTCGCCGACGACGACGAGCGAATCCCCCAACGCGTCCAGGGCCCGGCGCAACCCGGCGACCGCCTCGGCTCGGGCATCGAGCAGGAACTGCACCTCGTACGCGTACTCGTCGGAACCGGTCTCGCGGGCGACGGTGGCCGCCGGGCGGGCGGCGCGCGGCGGCGGCGCGGGCCGGGCCGTGCTCTCCCCGGTCAGCACCTCGACCAGGGCGTCGAGCAGCACGCAGAAGCCTCGGCCACCGGCGTCGACAACGCCCGCGCGGGCCAGCGCCGGCAGCTGCTCCGGGGTCCGGGCGAGCGCCTCGGCCGCCGCCCGGGCCGCGACGCCGGCCACCGCCGGCAGGTCGTCGCTGTCCGCGCCCTCGGCCGCCGCGGCGGCGGCCGCGACAACGGTGAGCAGTGTGCCCTCGACCGGCCGGGAGACCGCCGTGTACGCGGCGGCGGTGCCGGAGCGCAACGCGGCGGCCAACTCCCGGCCGCGCACCGCCGGCATCCCGGCGACCTGGTCGGCGAAACCCCGCAGGATCTGCGAGAGGATCACCCCGGAGTTGCCCCGCGCGCCCAGCAGCGCGCCCTGGGCCATCAGCCGCAGCGCGTGCCCGTGCGCGGTCGGCCCGCTGTCGGGCAGGGTGTCCAGATCCATGGCGAGGGCCTGCTGTGCCGAGGTGAGGGTGAGCACCAGGTTGGTGCCAGTGTCGCCGTCGGGCACCGGATAGACGTTGAGCTGGTCGATCTCGCCCTGGTGACGCTTCAGTGCGGCCAACCCGCCCGCACACCAGCGGCGGACCGCGGCGGCGTCGAGGGTGTCCAGCACGGGCAGAAGCCTACTGGCGCACACCGACACCCGTCGGACTCGTCCGGCGTGTCCGCCGTGCCCCGGGTCGGCACTGGCCACGGCGGGGACGGACCGCTCCGGTAGCCTTGCCGCCGGGCCGGCCCACCGTCGGGCGGACGGGCCCACGACCAGGCGTGAGCCGGGGCACGGGCGAGCGCCGGACCGGGCCGGTTGGCCGGGTCGGCGAGTCATCGGGTAACCTGACCAGGTTGCCCGGGCAGCACCTGCCGGCGACCTCATGAACGTATCAATCCCAGGAGTATCCCGTGGCTAGCGTGTGCGACGTCTGTGGCAAGGGACCGGGCTTCGGCCACAACGTGTCCCACTCGCACCGGCGGACCAACCGCCGCTGGAACCCGAACATCCAGTCGGTGCGTACCCCGGCCGGTGGCGGCAACACCAAGAAGTTGCAGGTCTGCACCTCGTGCATCAAGGCCGGCAAGGTCACCCGCGCCTGACGCGGTAGCACCCACCTTCTCGTTCGGCTCAGCCGGCGGATCCCGAGGGTCCGCCGGCTGAGTCGTGTGCGCGGCAGCCACCGCGCACCGCGCCGGCCCGGCCAGGCGCGCCGAGGCCCGGCCCGCGGGTCAGAGGGTGCGGCCGAAGGAGATGCAGCCCTCCGCGTCCTTGTAGAAGCCGAAGTTCGGGATCCGCTCGTACCCGGCGGAGCCGTACATGGCGATCGCCTCGGGCTGCTTGTCGCCGCACTCCAGGACCACCCGCTTGCGGCAGTGCTCGCGGGCGGAGCGCTCGACGGCCGCCAACACCGCGCGGGCCACCCCCCGCCCCCGCGCCGCCGGCACCGTGTACATCCGCTTCAGCTCCGCGGTGTCCTCGCCGTGGCTACGCCAGCCACCGCAGCCGACCGGCTCACCGGCGAGGTAGGCGACGAGGAACGCGCCATCGGGCGGCTCGAACTCGGCCGCGTCCACCGGGGTGTCGTCGCCGGTGCCGCCGTAGCGGGCACCGAGGTCGGCCAGGGCGGCCTGGATCAGGTGCTGTGCCACCGGTGCGTCGAACCGCACCACCCGGATCTCGATCTCACTCACGGTGTCCAGCGTACGGCGGCGCCCGGGTCTCAGCGGAAGTGGTCCCAGCCGGCCGGGCCGTCGTAGCCGACCCCGTCGACGGTCACGCCGGCACCGTCCGTGACCAGGCCGATCGGCCGCCAGCCCGGCGGCAGCGGCACCGCCGGGGGGAAGGTAGCGGCCAGCGCGTGGTCGTCGCCACCGGCGAGGATCCAGGTGTACGGGTCGACGCCGAGTGCCTGCGCCGCGTCGGCCATCTGCCGGGGCACCTCGAACCCGTCCCGGCGTACGTCGATGGCCACCCCGCTGGCCGCCGCGATGTGCCCAAGGTCGGCGAGGAGCCCGTCCGAGATGTCGATCATGGAGGTGGCGCCGGACCGAGCGGCCTGCGGGCCGGCCTGGTAGGGCACCTGTGGCCGCCGGTACGCCTCGACCAGCAACCGCGGGGTGCGGAACCCCCGGGTCAGCACTGTCAACCCGGCTGCCGCGTACCCGGTGCGCCCGGCCAGGGCGAGCACGTCCCCGGGTCGGGCGCCGGAGCGCAGCACGGGTGGGTGGCCCGCCAGGTCGCCCAGCGCGGTGACCGCGATGGTCAGGGTGGGGCTGGCCGACATGTCGCCGCCGACCACGCTCGCGCCGACCGTCGCCGCCTCCGCCGCCAGCCCGTCGGCCAGCTCCTCCGCCCAGCCGGTGTCCAGGTCCGCCGGCATGCAGAGCGCGACCAGCAGGGCGGTCGGCGTGGCACCCATCGCCGCGATGTCGGCCAGGTTGGCCGCCGCCGCCCGGTGCCCGACGTCGCGGGCCGAGGACCAGTCCCGCCGGAAGTGCCGCCCGTCGACCAGCACGTCCGTGGACGCCGCCACCCGGCCGTCCGGCGCGGCCACCACCGCCGCGTCGTCGCCCGGGCCGAGCAGGGTCGTCGGCCCGTACGACAGCCGGGCGGTGATCTTCCCGATCAGCCCGAACTCCCCGATCCCGGACACGCCGACGCCACTGCGGGCGTCGCGCCCGTGCTGCCCGGCTCCGCCGTGCTCGCTCACCGCTGCTCCTTGACCACCGATAGGGATCAGACCTGGTCCGTAAGGTAGTTTCACCCTTCGGGCCGCTCCCGGGCGGCGACGGACGGAGGTCGAGTCGTGGTACAGGCGTACATCCTCATCCAGACCGAGGTCGGCCGCGCACGTGACGTGGCGGGTCTCATCGCGGACATCTCCGGCGTGGTTCGCGTCGACGCCGTCACCGGGCCGTACGACGTGGTCGTCCTCACCGAGGCGAACACCGTCGACGAGCTCGGCAAACTCATCGTCAGCAAGGTGCAGATGGTGCCCGGCATCACCCGCACCCTCACGTGTTCGGTGGTGCGGCTGTAAGTGGACGAGTTGACATCATCCTCCTCCGCGGTGGACGACGACGGTGCGCGCGACGCGACCGACGGCACGTCCGGGCCGGCTGACGGTAACGGTGAGCCGACCGATCCCGCCGCCGCCGCGCCGGCCGGCCGCGATCGGACCATGCGGGGCGCTGCCCTGCTGGCCACGGTGATAGCCCTGCCGATCACGCTGCTGGTGGCCGTGTTGGCCTTCAACAAGCTCAGCCCGGACACTCCGGCCGCCGCGCCGAGCCCCTCGGCGACCACCGCCCGGGTGCAGTCCACCGCCCCGGTGGAGATGGCCGCCCCGGCGCTGGCCGCCCGCCCGGCCACGGTCTGCCGGGCGCTGCTGTCCCAGCTCCCGGCGAGCATCCGCGACCTGGCCCAGCGGCCGGTCACCGCCGGCCCGGAGCAGAACGCCGCGTACGGCGACCCCGCGCTCACCGTGGCCTGCGGCGGCACCGAGCCGACCTTCCCCAGCACCGACGAGGTCTGGACGGTCAACGGGGTCTGCTGGCACCTTGCCGAACAGGCCGACGACGCGGTGCTCTCCACTGTCGACCGGGAGACGCTGATCACGGTGCGCGTCCCGGGCGCGTACGAGCAGCCGTTGCAGTGGTTGCCGGCGATCTCCAGCACGATCGTGGCGAGTGTGCCCTCCGGCGGGGCCATCCCGTCCGGCTGCCAGCGCTGAGCACGAACCGACCCCGCCCGCACCGGCTGAGCCGCGCGGGCGGGGTCGGACGGCTCAGTGCAGGCCGACGCCGCGCCGCTGGGCGGTACGGATCAGGCGGTTGACCAGCTTCGGGTACTCCAGGCCGGAGGCCGCCCACATCCGCGGGAACATCGACGTCGGGGTGAAACCGGGCATCGTGTTGATCTCGTTGAGGTAGACGTCGAGGTCGGGAGTGACGAAGAAGTCGGCGCGGGCCAGACCGGCGCAGTCCAGTGCGGTGAACGCGCGGATCGCGTACTCCTGCACCTGACGGGTCACCTTGTCCGGCAGGTTGGCCGGAATGTCGTACTCGCAGGAGTCGTCGAGGTACTTCGCCTCGAAGTCGTAGAAGTCGTGGTCGGCGACGACCCGCACCTCGGCCAGCACTGACGCCTCGGGCGCACCACCGGCCTCGCCCTCCAGCACCCCGCACTCGATCTCGCGGCCGACGATCGCGGCCTCGATGATGACCTTCGGGTCGAACTGCCGGGCGGCGGCGACCGCCGCGTCCAGCTGCGCCCAGTCGGTGACCTTGTTGACGCCGAACGACGACCCGGCCCGGGACGGCTTGACGAAGACCGGCAGGCCGAGCCGCTCCTTGTCCTGCTCGCTGAGGGTCATCCCGTTGCGCAGCACGGCGTACGAGCCGACCGGGATGCCCTCGACGGCGCAGAGCTTCTTGGTGAACTCCTTGTCCATGGCGGCGGCGGAGGCGAACACGTTCGCCCCGACGTAGGGGATGCCGGCCATCTCCAGCATTCCCTGGATGGTGCCGTCCTCGCCGTACGTGCCGTGCAGCACCGGGAAGACCACGTCCACGTCGGCCAGCGCCCGGGGACCCTCGGTCGGGTCGAGCACCATCAGGCCGTTGCCGGTGGGGTCGGCGCGCAGCACGATGTCGTCGCCGGAGTCGGCGGTGATCTCGGGGAGCTGACGGGCGTTGATCGCGAGCTGGGCGGGATCGCCGTTGGTCAGCACCCACTGGCCGGCCCGGGTGATGCCCACCGGCACCACCTCGAACTCGTCCGGGTCGAGTGCGCCGAACACGCTGCCGGCGCTGACACAGGAGATGCCGTGCTCCGGGCTGCGGCCGCCGAAGACGATCGCCACGCGGGTCTTGCCTGGGGTGGTCACTCCGGTCACCTCTTCGTACGCGACTGCGGCTGGTCGTGCTCGCCGGTGGCGCTCACCCGGTTGACCTTACTGTGCGTGGCGGAAGGGCGAGGCGATACCCGGCGAGCCACGGCACGACACGGCAGCTGGTCATCAGAGGATATACGGTGCGTAACCGGGAGGTAGCGCTGTCGCAGGCCGCTGACCTGGGTCGGCGCTCAGTCCCGGGAGTGCCGGCGACCGACCGCTATCACCTTCACCCGCTGCCGGCCGGCCCGCACCATGCCCAGCGCCATGAACGCGCCGGCGATGCGGTCGGCGGCCTCCCGGCTGCTGGCCCCGACGACCTGCCGGCGCCGCTCCGGCGCAACCCGCTCGTTGCGGTTGACGCCCTCGACCGGGCGCACGTCGGTGAGCACCACGAGGAAACGGGTCATCGCGCGCCGACCGAGGGTACGGCGGGGGGCTCCGGGCGGGTTCGCACGTCGTCTCCTTCCGGCAGGCCGGGATGGCGGGGCGGCACGCGACGATCGGGTACGGGGGAGAAACCCGATCGCCGCGCGCCCCATCCCCTCCGGTCGCTCACCACCACCGTCGCCACGACAACCGGCGGTGAGGACGCCATAACAGATTGACACGTGTACAGCCGTGAATGCAACTCTCATCGACGTTGTCTCATGCAGACGTTCCCGCAAATGTGTGCGACCATCGATGCATGGCCCCGAAGACCGCCCGCGCCCGCCGGCTCGGCATCGCCCTGCGCCACCACCGGGAAGCCGCCGGGCTGACGCTGGAGACCGCGGCGGATGAGATCAACAGCACCCGCAGCACCCTCTCCCGGTACGAGAACGCCCAGACCCTGATCAGCCCGGCCACCGTGCGCGCCCTGCTCACGTCGTACGGGGTGAGCGCCGAGGAGGTGGCCGCGGCGGTGCAGCTGGCCAAGGACGCCCGCAAGCCGGGCTGGTGGGTGTCGTACTCGTACCTGCTGGACCCCCGCACCATCGACTTCATCGCGCTGGAGGCCGAGGCGACAGCCATCGCCAACTTCGAGCCCTCGGTGGTGCCCGGCCTGTTGCAGACCGCTGACTACATCCGTGGCGTGATGCGCGGCGGGCCGCACACCCTCGGCGACGACCTGGTCGAGCAACGGGTCAAGATCCGGCTCGACCGGCAACAGCGGCTCACCGCCGACCAGCCGCCCATCCTCGACGCGATCATCGACGAGGGCGCGCTGCTGCGCCCGGTCGGTGAGCAGTCGGTGATGAACGGGCAACTACGGCACCTGGTCAAGATGGCCGAGTTGCCGAACATCACCGTCCAGGTGATCCCGCTCTCCGCCGGCTACCACCGGGGCACCCGGGGTTCCCTGCACATCCTGGAGTTCGCCGACCCGGAGGACCCGATCATCGCGTCGGTGGAAACCGTCGCAGGTCAGATGATCCTCGACCGCGCCGGTGAGACGCGTACCTGCACCAAGATCATGGAGCATCTCCGTAGCGTGGCGCTCAGCCCGGCGGACAGCCGCGAGATGCTCCTGTCAGTCCTGAAGGGACGGTAGGACCGATGACACCGATGATCACAGCGGCGTTGGCCGCGGCGGCCTGGCGCAAGAGCAGCCGCAGCGGCGACGAGGGCGCCTGCGTGGAGGTTGCCGCGATACCGAGGCTGGTGGCCGTCCGCGACTCCAAGGACCCGGCCGGCCCGGCGCTGCTGTTCCCCACGGCGGCCTGGGCCGCCTTCGCCCAGGCGCCACCCCAGCGCTGACCAGACGTGCCTGAGCCGGCGTGGGTCGAGGGCCCGCGCCGGCTTCAGGCAACCAGCGGGCGGGGCTCCGGAGCGGCGCGCAGCGCCTCCAGCGCGGCGATCGCGACGCCCCGGGCGCCGGCCATGTCCCGGTCCGGCACCAACGCGAAAGTGGCCACCGCCGCCTGCTCCTCACGGAGCACCGTGTGCTCGCGGACCGTCGCCAGGAACCAGTCCCGGAACTCCGGCGCCGCCTCGACCACGCCACCGCCGACGAAGTACGCGTGCGGGTCGGTGAAGTTCGCCGCCACCGTGAACAGCCGTCCCAACGCCATCGCCTGTTGGGTGAACAGGTCCCGCGCGAGGGCGTCTCCCCGTTCGCCGTAACCGCGCACCAGCTTGGCCGCCCGGGCCACCGGCTCGGCGACGAGCGGATGGTCGGGGTACCGGGTCAGCCAGTACGGCAGCAGGTTGCGTTCGATGCCGGTCAACGAGGCGACGCTCTCCACGTCACCGGTGAAGCCGCAGGCGCAGGTGGGGTCCGGCTGGCCCGGGCCGAGCAGCCCGGTCAGCGGGATGTGCACATGGCCCAGCTCCCCCGCCATGCCTGCCGCACCGGCGATCACCCGACCGCTCTCGACCACCCCGCCACCCAGGCCGGTGCCGACGATCGCGGACACCGACGAACGGCTCATCGCCTCGGCACCGAAGTAGACGTGGTGGGCGTAGAGCGCTGCCGCGTTGCCGTCGTTGTGGTAGATCACCGGCAGGCCGAGCCGTCGCTCCAACGCACCCCGCACGTCGAAGCCGCGCCAGGCCGGTTGGGAGAAGTTGGTGGAGCCCCGCGAGGAGATGACACCCTCGGCGCTGGCCGGGCCCGGAGTGTCCAGCCCGACCGCCCGGACCAGGTCACGCGGCACGCCGGTCTGCGCCAGGGCGCCGTCCAGCGCCCGGGCCAACGCCTCGATCGCCGCCTCCGGCCCGGCCCCCACCTCGCTGGGGATCTCCAACAGCCCGTCCACCAGGAAGCGACCGTCCACCGTCAGCACGGTGGCGTTGTTGCTGGTGCCGCCGTTGTCCAACCCGACGACCACCGGCACCCCTGCGCTGCCCACCGAAACCGCCTCCCGCCGTCATGAGTGTGAGCCGAGGCTAGTGCCAACCCCTCTCCCCCGCCACGCCCCGCCCCGCCCTCCCCGCGATCTTGCACTTACTGTCCCGACATAAGGTCCATTCGGCTCGTAACGTCAACCGAAACTGCAAGATCGCCGGGGTATGGGGGTGGGGACTCAGGGGCGGCGGGCCGTTAGGGCGGTGGCGTCCCGGGTCTCGTCCTGGTGGACGGTGGGGATCAGGCCGGCTTTCTGGAATGACTCGCAGAGGGCGTCCACCTGGGTCGTACCGACCTCGACCACCAGGTGGCCGCCGGGGGCCAGCCAGTCGGCCGCGTCGCTGCCCACCCGACGCAGCACGGAGAGCCCGTCCGGGCCGCCGTCGAGCGCCACCGGGGCCTCGTGCAGTCGTGCCTCCGGCGGCATCAGCGCCACCGCGTCCGTCGGCACGTACGGGGCGTTGGCGACCACCAGGTCAAGCCGGCCCCGCCACCGCCGGGGCAGCGGATCGAACAGGTCGCCCTCGTACACCTCGGCGTTCAGCCCGACGACGTTGCGGCGGGCACAGGCCACGGCCGCCGGGTCGATGTCGGCGGCGGCCAGCCAGCGCGGCGCGAGCCGGTGCGCCAGCGCGACAGTGGTGGCCCCGGAGCCGCAGCAGAGGTCGACCGCGGCCGGCGCCGGACCGGTCACCTCGGCCGCCGCCTCGACCAGCAGGGCGGTGCGGGCACGCGGGACGAAGACGCCCTCGTCGACGGCGATCCGCAGGCCGCAGAACTCCGCCCAGCCGAGCAGATACTCCAACGGTTCGCCGGCCACCCGGCGGGCGGTCAGGTCGGCCAGCGCCGCCGGGGTGTCCGCCGCGGCCAGCAGCAGGTCTGCCTCGTCCTCGGCGTACACGCAGCCGGCGGTGCGCAGCCGGCGCACGAGGGCAGGACGGTCGGTGGGGAACGGTGGTGCCATGGGAATCCTCCGGGAAACGCTCGCCGGCGCTCCCGTGGCCGCTATCGCGGCAGGAACACGGGAGGAAGGGCCGGTCCGGTCTGTGCGCGGATCGGACTCACCTCCTCCGGTCGGGGCCGCCGGTGCGGCCGTCGACACCCTAGCTCAGACCGGCCCGGCCGCGTCCAACGCGGCGGCGATGTCGGCCACCAGGTCCGCGGTGTCCTCCGCGCCACAGGAGAGCCGGACGAAGCCGGGAGCGGTGTCGTCGCCCCACTGCGCCCGCCGGTCCGCCGTGGTGTGCAGGCCACCGAAGGAGGTCGCCGCCGCCACCAGCCGGGCGGCCTCGATGAATCGGCCCACCCGGTCGGCGTCGCCCAGGTCGAACGAGAGCACCCCCGGTATCCGGTGCATCTGCGCCGAGGCCACCGGGTACGCGGGGTCGTCCGGCCGCCCCGGCCACCGCAGGCCGGTCACGTCCGAGCGGCCGGCGAGCAGGTCGGCGACCGCTGCGGCGTTCGCGCTCTGCCGCGCCAGCCGCAGGTCGAGAGTGGCCAGTGACCGGTGGGCCAGCCAGGCGTCGAACGCGCCCGGTACCGCCCCGGTGGTGGTCCGCCAGGTCGTCACCGCGTCGATCAGCTCGGCGGATCGGCTGGCCAGATAGCCCAGCAGCAGGTCGGAGTGGCCGGTGAGCGCCTTCGTACCGGAGGCGACCACCAGGTCGGCGCCGAGGTCCAGCGGGCGCTGACCGAGCGGGGTGGCCGTGGTGTTGTCCACCGCGAGCAGCGCGCCGGCGGCGTGCGCCCGCTCGGCGAGGGCGGCCACGTCGACCACGTCCAGGCCCGGGTTGGCCGGCGTCTCCACCAGCACCAGCCGGACGCCCTCGAACGACGGGTACGGCCCGACGGTCGGCACGAACAGCACCCGGACGCCGATGGCTTCCAGCACATCGGTGGCGAACGCCCGGACCGGGAAGTATCCGTCGCTGGGCAGCACCACGGTGTCCCCCGGCCGCAGCAGGGTGAGCAGCAGGCCGGTGATGGCCGCCTGACCGGTCGCGAAGACCCGGCAGTCACCACCCTCCAACTCGCCCACCGCCGCCTCCAGCAGCCGCCGGGTCGGGTTGTCGGGGCGGCCGTAGCCGTTCGGCGACGTGCCCTGACCCTGGAACGGGTCGAGGTGGTACGGCGCGGCGAAGACCGGCCCGGGCAGGAACGAATCCCCCGGTGCCGGCTCGGGCAGTCCCGCGCGGACGCACCGGGTGCCGTCTCCCCACTCGCTCATCGGGTTCCTCACTCGTACGACTCGGGTTTGGCGGTGCGGCTCATCAGGGTCTCCACGGCGAGGCGCGGGTCCATCCCCTCGTGGCAGATCCGCTCGACGTGCTCGGTGATCGGCATCTCCACGCCGTGCGCCCGGGCCAGGTCGCGGATCGCCAGGCAGCTCTTCACACCCTCGGCGGTCTGCCGGGTGGCGGCCTGGGCCTGTTCCAGCGTCTCCCCCCGGCCGAGGTGCTCACCGAAGGTGCGGTTGCGGGCCAGCGGGGACGAGCAGGAGGCGACCAGGTCGCCCATGCCGGCGAGACCGGCGAAGGTGATCGGGTCCGCGCCGAGCGCCACGCCCAGCCGGGCCGTCTCGGCCAGCCCACGGGTCATCAGCATGGCCCGGGTGTTGTCGCCGAAGCCCATCGCGGTGGCGATGCCGTACGACAGGGCGATCACGTTCTTGACCGCCCCGCCCAGCTCACAGCCGATCACGTCGTCGTTGGTGTAGGGGCGCAGGTACGGCGTCCGGATCGACGACTGGACGAGCGTGGCACGGGCGCTGTTCGTCCCGGCGACCACTGTCGCGGCGGGCTGCTCGACGGCGATCTCCGGGGCCAGGTTCGGGCCGGACACGACGACCACCCGGTCCGCGGCGACCCCGGCGGTCTCCACGATGACCTCGCTCATCCGCTTGGTGGTGCCCAACTCGATGCCCTTCATCAGCGACACCAGGGTGGAGTCCGGGTGCAGGTGCCCGGCCCATTCGGCGAGGTTGCCGCGCAGCGTCTGCGACGGCACCGCCAGCACCACCACCTCGGCTCCGGTGATCGCCTCGGCGGCGTCGGTGGTGGCGGTGACGCGAGCGGGCAGCAGCAGGCCGGGCAGGTACTCCGGATTGCGGCGATCGGCCCGGATGCTCTCGGCGACCGGCGCGCGGCGGGCCCACACCGTCACGTCCCGCCCCGCGTCAGCGAGGATCTTGGCGAAGGCGGTGCCCCAGGAACCCGCACCGAGCACCGCGACGTGACCGCTCATGCCGCGTCGTCCCGCTGCTCACGGCCGACGGTGGACCGGGCCGGTCGCTCCCACAGTGGCGGCGGGGTACCGCCACGGATCTCGGCGAGCATGTCCCGCAGCCGCAACATGATGGTGTCCGTCATCTCCTCGAGGGTGGCCCGGGTCGGCTGGGCGTCCGCCCACCGGCTCAGGTCGATCGGTTCCCCGGCGGCAACGGTCACCGGGATCCGGGGGCGCAGGCTGACGCGGGTCGTCCTCGGGTCGAAGATCCGTTCCGGCCCCCACATCACCACCGGTACGACCGGGGCGCCGGTGGCCAGGGCCAGCCGGGCCGCACCGGTCTTGGCCTTCATCGGCCAGAGCTCCGGCTGTCGTGTGGTGGTGCCCTCAGGGTAGATCACCACCGCGCCGCCCTCGTTGAGCGCGGCGACCAGGGCGTCCAGCGAGCGGACGGCGTCCACGCTGCCCCGCTCGACCGGGATCTGCCGGCACCGGTGCAGGATCCAGCCGACCACCGGCACCCGGAACACGCTGGCCTTGCCCAGGTACTGCGGCCAGCGCCCGGAGTCGTAGATGAAGTGCGCGGAGACCAGCGGGTCGGCGTGGGAGATGTGGTTCGCCACGATGATCATGCCGCCGTCGCGGCGGAGATGCTCCTGACCACGCCAGGTACGCCGGGTCCAGACGATCATCACCGGCTTCACCAGCCCCACGGCGAACCGTTGCCAGAACCCCAGCCTCCGCCGTGCCACTGTGCCTCCTCGTCGCGCCGCAACCCCGCCGCGAAATCCCGCCCGCGACACCCGCAGCGGAAATCATGCCTGCTCGCCCCCGGTACGGCCAGCGAGGGTCCCGTCGTCCGGCTGGCAGGATTGCGGACGTGAGTCAGCCGAGGTGGGCAGTGGTGGTGCCGGTGAAGCCGCTGGCCGTGGCCAAGAGTCGGCTGCGCGGCGCGCTGCCCGGCGTACCGCACGAGGAGTTGGCGCTGGCCCTCGCGGCCGACACGCTCCGCGCGGTGCTGGCCTGCCCGGCGGTCGCCGAGGTCCTGGTGGTGACCGACGACGCCCGGGTGGCGGCGGCGGCACGGGCGGCCGGCGCGCGGGTGCTGCCGGACGAGCCGAACGCCGGCCTGAACGCCGCGTTGCGGCACGGGGCGGCCGGGGCCCGCGGGTGGGTGGCCGGGATCACCGCGGACGTGCCGGCGCTGCGCCCGACCGAACTGACCGGCGCGCTGCTCGCGGCGCGGAACAGCCGACCCACGGTCCGCCGGTTCCTGCCGGACACACCCGGCGAGGGAACGGTGCTGCTCACCGCTCCGCCGGGGAAACCGCTGGACCCTCGTTTCGGGGTGGGTTCGGCGCTCGCGCACGCGGCGAGCGGGGCGTTGCCGCTCGACGGCGACTGGCCCAGCCTGCGCCGGGACGTGGACACCGCCGCGGACCTGGCCGAAGCCGACCGGCTCGGGCTGGGGCCGCGCACGGCCGCGCTGGTGGCCGCCGGCCGCCCGGCCCGCGCCACCGGCTGAGCTTGCCCCGCCCGCTCCGCTCCGCCGGCTGACCCTGCCCGGGCCGCGCCACCGGCCGGACCCCCCGGTGTACGGTGCCAGCATGCAGGGCACTGTGGCCAGCTACGACGCGGCGACGCGCAGCGGTGTGCTGCTGCTCGACGACGGCACCGAGATGCGCTTCCCCGCGCGGGCCTTCGACGCCTCCGGGCTGCGGCTTCTCCGCCTCGGGCAGCGGGTTCGCATCGACACCGATCCCGACGGCGAGGTTGTCCGGGTGACATTGCCGACGATGATCTGACCCGGCGGGCCCAAGTTCATTTTGCGTTTACCGTAATCGGGTGATTATGAGCGGGTGAGCACCCCTCGCGAGCAACCGGCCCGCCCGCCCGCCACCAACCTCCGCAACGGCTCCACCGCGCGCGGTACCGATGGGCGTTTCCGTCCGTCCCGCGCCGAACGCGCCGGCGCCGCCCGCGCCGACACCCTCGCCGACGACCCCGGCGCCGCCTCCTCCGGCCTGGACGAGGTCATCGACCCGGTGCCGCAGACCGAGGCGGACGGTCCGGCCGCCGGTGCGGTCCAACCGGTCGGATCGACAGCCGCCCGGCTGGCGAACGACGACGAGCCCCCGGCCCCGCCGCTGCCGGAGGACCGGTTCCTCAACCGGGAGCTGTCCTGGCTCGA
This sequence comes from Micromonospora sp. SD19, assembly GCF_054462275.1. Classification (NCBI taxonomy): domain Bacteria; kingdom Bacillati; phylum Actinomycetota; class Actinomycetes; order Micromonosporales; family Micromonosporaceae; genus Micromonospora; species Micromonospora sp. SD19. Next base: position 81,609 of record NZ_JBTLMN010000003.1, on the reverse strand, counting down.
CTTCAACGCCCGGGTGCTCACCCTGGCCGAGGACCAGCGCACCCCGCTGCTGGAGCGGGCCAAGTTCCTGGCCATCTTCGCCAGCAACCTCGACGAGTTCTACATGGTGCGCATCGCCGGGCTGAAGCGGCGGCTCTCCGCCGGCCTGCCGGTACGCGGCGGGGACCGGCTGCCGCTGCGTACCCAGTTGGAGCTGATCGCCGAGCGGACCGCCGCCCTGGTCGCCCGGCACGCCGCCTGTTTCGTCGACGACGTGCTGCCCAAACTCGCCGGCGAGAGCATCCGGATACTGCGCTGGGGCGAGTTGGGCGACGCCGAGCGGGAACGGCTGCGCACCTACTTCCGGGAGCACATCTTCCCGGTGCTGACCCCGCTCGCGGTGGACCCGGCGCACCCGTTCCCGTACATCTCGGGGCGGTCGCTGAACCTGGCGGTGGCGGTTCGTGACCCGGACGGCGGTTCGGAGCTGTTCGCCCGGGTCAAGGTGCCCAACAACGTGCCCCGTTTCGTCCGGGTGGACCGGGACCAGCCGGGCGTCCGGATGCTGCCCGTGGAGGACCTGATCTCGGTGCACCTGGGGCAGCTGTTCAGCGGCATGCAGGTGGTCGAGTGCCACCTGTTCCGGGTCACCCGCAACGCCGAGGTGGAGGTCGACGAGGACCGCGACGAGGATCTGCTCCAGGCCCTGGAGCGGGAGCTGGCCCGGCGGCGGTTCGGCCCGCCGGTCCGGCTGGAGGTCGCCGCGTCCATCTCCGACCACATGTTGGAGCTGCTCGTCCGCGAGCTGGACATGGACGACCAGGACGTGCTGCGGGTGCCCGGCCTGCTGGACCTCTCCGCGCTGTGGCAGGTCTACGGCGAGGCGGACCGGCCGGACCTGAAGGACCCGCCGTTCGTGCCGGCCACCCATCCCCGCCTCGCCGAGGGCGAGGTGCCGCGCAGCGTCTTCTCCACCCTGCGCGACGGCGACATCCTGGTGCACCACCCGTACCACTCGTTCGCCACCAGCGTGCAGCGCTTCATCGAGCAGGCCGCCGCCGACCCGAACGTGCTGGCCATCAAGCAGACCCTCTACCGCACCAGCGGCGACTCCCCGATCGTCGACGCGCTCGTCGACGCGGCCGCCGCCGGCAAGCAGGTGGTGGTGCTGGTGGAGGTGAAGGCCCGCTTCGACGAGGTGGCCAACATCGGCTGGGCCCGCACGCTGGAACGCGCCGGCTGCCACGTGGTGTACGGCCTGGTCGGCCTGAAGACGCACTGCAAGACCGCGTTGGTGGTCCGGCAGGAGGGCAACCAGATCCGCCGCTACTGCCACATCGGCACCGGCAACTACCACCCGAAGACGGCCCGACTGTACGAGGACTTCGGCATGCTCACCGCCGACCCGGAGATCGGCGCCGACCTCACCGACCTGTTCAACGTGCTGACCGGGTACAGCCGGCAGACCGCGTACCGGCGGCTGCTGGTCGCGCCGCAGGGCATCCGCAGCGGGCTGATCGAGCGGATCGAACGGGAGATCTCGCACGTCCGCCTGGGCATGCCCGGCCTGGTCCAGTTCAAGGTCAACTCGCTGGTCGACGAGGGGGTGACCGACGCGTTGTACCGCGCCTCCCAGGCCGGCGTCCACGTCGACCTGCTCATCCGGGGCATGTGCACGCTGCGCCCCGGGGTGCCGGGGTTGTCGGAGAACATCCGGGTCCGCTCGATCCTCGGCCGGTTTCTGGAACACTCCCGGGTCTTCCGGTTCGGCAACAACGGTGAGGCCGAGTTCTGGATGGGCTCGGCCGACCTCATGCACCGCAACCTGGACCGCCGGGTGGAGGCGCTGGTGCAGGTGAGCGACCCGATCGCCCGCGCCGAACTGGACCAGGTGCTCACCGCCGCGATGAGCCCCGAAGTGGACGCGTTCGAGCTGGCCGGGGACGGCACCTGGACCCGGCGTACCGGCGGTGACGACACCGCCCGGGAGCATCTGCAGGAACTGTTGCTGCGCCGCGTCGGTGGCACGGCCAGCTGACCGCGCAGCGCATAGGCTGAGCTGATGGTCGAGGAGGAGCAGAAGTACGAGGTGGACGACGCCTACGTGCTGCCGGACCTGGCCGGTGCCGCCCCGGCCGGAGGTCGGGTCCGGGCACTGCCACCGGTGACGCTTGTCGCCCGCTACCTCGACACCGTCGACCTGCGGCTGGCCCGGGCCGGTGCGTCGCTGCGCCACCGGCGGGGCGACGAGCTGCCCTGGACGGTGAAACTACCGACCGGGACGCCGGGCGTCCGGCACGAGATCTCCCGGCCCGGGCCGAAGCGGCAGCCGCCACCGGAGCTGGTGGAGTTGGTCACCGTCCTGCACCGGGGGGCGCCACTGGCACCGGTGGCGGTGGTCCGCACGGTGCGGCACGCGTACGAGGTGTGTGACCGGGCCGGCACGGTGCTCGCCGAGGTGGTGGACGACCGGGTGACGGTGCTCGACGACGCCGGCACCACCACCGACACGTTCCGCGAGGTGGAGGTGGAGCGCAAGGCCGGCGACCGGGAGCTGCTCGACCGGGTCGGTGAGGTGCTGCGCCAGGCTGGCGCCCGGGGCGGGTCGTTCACACCGAAGCACGTACGGGCGCTGGGCGCGGCAGCGCGGGCCGAGCCGGACCTGGTCGCGCCGGCCGGGCTGACCGCCGAGCCGAGCGCCGGTGAGGTGGTGACCGAGTCGGTCCGCAAGGAGGTCCGCCGGCTGTTGGCGCACGACCCGCTGGTCCGGCTGCGCGCCTCGGCCGCCGGTGACGACACCGCCGTGCACCAGATGCGGGTGGCCTGTCGACGCCTGCGCAGTGATCTGCGCACCTTCAAACCGTTGCTGCGCAAGACCTGGTCGCGCCCGCTGCGCGCCGAGCTGCGCTGGTTGGCCGGGGTGCTCGGGGCGGCCCGCGACGCCGAGGTGCTTCGCGCGCGGCTGCGTCGTACCGCCGACGCCGATCCGCTGAGCCCGCTCGACCCGGGTGCTGTGGACCGGCTCGACGAGGTGCTCGCCGAACGGCAGCGGCGGGCGTTCACCGCCATCGACGAGATGCTGCGCTCCGCGCGTTACCTGGCCCTGGTGGACTCCCTGGTGCTGGCCGCCCGCGCGCCCCGACTCACCCGCCGGGCGGCCGCGCCCGCCACCGAGGCGCTGCCCGCGCTGGTGGCGCGCCAGTGGCGGCGGTTGACCGGGCCGGACGGCGTCGACGGGCTGGACGCGCAGTCGCCGGACGACCGCTGGCACGCCGTCCGCAAGGAGGGCAAGCAGGCCCGGTACGCGGTCAACGCGGTGGCCCCGACGGTCGGCAAGGGCGCGCGCCGGTTGTCCCGCGCCCTCGCCCGGGTTCAGGACGTGCTCGGCGAGCACCAGGACGCGGCGGTGGCGGCGGACACCTGGCTGGCGATCGCCGCCGCGCGGCCGGACGACCACGAGCTGGCGGTCACCGCCGGGCGGCTGGCCGAACGGGAACGCGCCTCGGTGCGCCGGGCGCGGGATCGCCTGCCGGCTGCCTGGCACCGGGCCACCCGGCGACGGCGGACCAGTTGGCTGCCGTGACCGGCATCCGGGCCGCCGGCGGGGTGGCCTGGCGGCCGACCGACGACGGCGTACGCGTCTGCGTGGTGCACCGCCCCCGCTACGGCGACTGGACACTGCCGAAGGGCAAACTCGAACCCGGCGAGCACGCGCTGGCCGCGGCGGTCCGTGAGGTGGCCGAGGAGTCCGACGTGCGGGGTGTGCCGCAGGTGCGGCTGCCCTCGGTGCGCTACCGCAGCGAGGGGCAGCCCAAGCTGGTCGACTACTGGTCGATGCTCGCGGTGGCCAGCGGCGGTTTCCAACCGGACACCGAGGTGGACGACATCCGCTGGCTCGCTGTCGACGACGCGATCCGGTTGGTCAGCTACCCGCACGACGCCGAGGTGTTGGCGGCGTTCGCCGCGCTGCCGTCGGTGACGGCGACGATCGCTGTGGTCCGGCACGCGCACGCCGGTAAGCGGGCCACCTGGTCCGGCCCGGACGTCGGACGCCCCCTGGACGCCGAGGGGTGGGCCCAGGCGGCCGCACTGGCCGAGCTGATCGCCCTGATCCGACCGGCCCGGCTGGTGTCGGCGTCGCCGCGACGGTGCGTGCAGACCCTCGACCCGGCCGCCGCGTTGCTCGACCTGCCGATCGAGGTCTGCGGCGACCTGGACGAGCCGCAACCCGGCCAGCAGAGCGACGAGCAGATCCTGGCCACCGCCGCCCGGCTGCTGGAGTTGGCGGGCACCGGTGGGCAGGCGGTGGTGTGCAGTCAGGGCAAGGTCCTGCCCGGTGCCCTGGAGCGGCTGACCGGCCGTACCGATGAGGACTTCGCCACGCCGAAGGGCGGCGGCTGGCTGCTCGCCTTCGCCGGCGACCGGCTGCTGGCCACCGACCGCCTGTAGGGCCTGCGTTCGCCCGGGCCCGGCCCCGGTCAGCGGGGCGGCAGGGTCACCGTCACCGCGACCGGCAGGTGGTCGCTGGCCGTGCTGCGCGGCGCGACCGGATCAGCGGGGGTCAGCTGGGGCGAGACGAAGATGTGGTCGATCTGCTGGCGCGGGTCGTCCGCCGGGCTGGTCGCCATCGGTCGGGCGGTGGCCAACGCGTCGACCAGGCCCGCCCTGGTGAACTCCGTGAACGCCTCGTCGCCCGGTTCGGTGTTCAGGTCGCCTCCCACCACCAAGGGCCGACCGGCCGCGTACCGGATGGCGAAGTCGGCGACCGCGCGGGCCTGGACCACCGGTCCGGTGTCCGGCGGCGGTTGCAGGTGGGTGCTGACCACCGCGGTACGGACCCCGTCGCCGAGGTCCAACGTGACCGCGAGGGCCTGCGCTCCGGTGGGCGCGCCGACGGCGGCCAGCGGCAGGCTGCGCGGATCGCGCACCGGCCAACGGCTGAGCACCGCGTCACCCCAGACCGGGTCGGCGGCCGGCCCGAAGACGTACGGCATCCCGAGCCGGTCGGCCAGCAGGTCCAGGGTGTCGTGCCCGCCGTTGAGCAGCCACGCCCGGTCCACCTCGCTGAGCAGCACCACATCGGGCCGTTGCCGGTCGACGACCTCGGCGAGGCCGGTCAGGTCGAACCGGCCGTCGAGCCCGAAACCCATCCGGATGTTGTACGCCACCACCGTCAACCGTTGCGGCGGGCCGTCCCGGTTGCTGGCCACCGGCACCTCGTCGGCGAGCACGGGTGCCAGCAGTGCCAGCGAGGTGACAGCGGCGGTGGCCCGTAACGGCGGGAACGGGCCGGGAAGCCGGTGGGCGACGGGACGGGCGGTGAACGCCACGGCGGCGATCAGCACGGCCACCACCACTGGCACCGCCGCGTTGGGGTAGCCCAGGTCGTAGGCCGAGTAGTAGCCGACCGCCCCGAGCGCGAAGACGAGCATGCCGGCGGCTACCGCGTACCCCCGGCGGGAGGCGCTGGCGTCCGCGGCGTCGGTGGTGTCGTCGGTGCTGTCGTCGGTCAGGGCGAGGCACGCACCGAGACCGACCGCGGCGAGGAGGATGGCCGGCAGGAGCAGGTCACCCCGGTCGAGGGCGAACAGCACCGCGCCGGTGAGCAGCGTCGCCGGACCGTACGCCCGGCCCCACCCTCGTGGCGGGCGGGTCAACGCGGCGCCCAGGAACCCGGCGACCGCCACCGGCACCGGTGCCAGGCCGAACAACGGCGAACGGGCCACCCCGTCCCCGACCAGGTACGACATCCCGGTCCGGGCCAGCGCCGGGGAGAGCGCCACCATCGCGGCCAGTAGCAGCGCGGGCCCGGCCACCAGCCAGGCCCGGCCACCACCGGGGCCCCCACGGGCGTCAGCGGGACCGTCAGGGCCGTCAACGGTGCCGGTACGGGCGGCATCGGTGCCGCCGCGCTGGCCCGGTTGCGCCGTGCCGACCAGGAACACCGTCACCGCGACGACGCTGAGCAGCCAGGCCACCCAGTCGCCCCGCCAGACCAGGTCGACGGTGTCGAGCACCGCGTGCACCGCCGCGTTGACAGCGAACCCCAACGCCAGGCCCGGGACCGGTCGAACGGTGTCGGCGGCGACGGCGACCAGCCAGACCAGGCCGGCGAGCAACCCGGCGGTGGCCACCCAGAGCTGGGTACGCCCACCGGGGGCGGCGGTGAGGGTGAGCCGGGCGACGGCGAGTGCGACGGCGGCGACGACAGTGACCGGGCGGGCGCCGACTCGGCGGACCACCGCGGGTGCGCCCAGCGCGAGCACGAACCAGCCGAGGGCGAACGCCCCCATCAGCTCGGCGGGGGTGGACGCCGCCTGACCGAAGATGGTGATGATGCCGGGCAGCCAGACCCGCAGCACGTCGATGAGGAGGAGCACGCCCAGCGCGAGCGTTCCGGTGGTGAGCTGGCGGTAACGCACCGGCGCCCCACTTCCCGTCGTCGGGCCGGCGGAGGGGGGCCGGCACGGCGATTCTGCGCGAGCGGGCCAACCGGGTCAACGGTCCCCGTACGCGCGAAGCCGGCCCCGTACGCGCGAAGCCGGCCCCGGCACGCCGAAAGGGCGCCCACCCACTGGTGGACGCCCTTTCGGAGCGGGTCGGTCAGCGCTTGCTGGCCGCCTTCTTGGCCGGGGCCTTCTTCGCGGGGGCCTTCTTGGCCGCCGTGCTCTTGCTCGCCGCCGCGGTGGTCTTCTTCGCCGCGGTCGACCGGGTCGCCGCGGTGGTCTTCTTCGCCGCGGTGGTCTTCTTGCTGGCGGCCGTCTTGGTCGCCGTGGTGCTCTTGCTCGCCTTGGCCGGGGCGGTCTTCTTGCTGGCGGCCGTCTTGGTCGCCGTGGCGGTCTTGGTCGCCTTGGCCGCGGCGGTCTTCTTGCTGGCCGCCTTGGCCGCGGTCGCCTTGGTGCCCGTCGCCTTCGCGCCGGTCGCCTTCGCGCCGGCCGCCTTGGCCGTGGTGGTGCTGGTGGCGGCCTTCTTCGTCGCCACCGTGGCCTTCGGCACCTTGCCGCTGGCCACCATCTCCTTGAACCCGGCGCCGGGGCGGAAGGTCGGGACTGAGGTCTTCTTGACCTTCACCGCCTCGCCGGTACGCGGGTTGCGCGCTGTTCGTGCGCCACGCACACGCTTTTCAAATGCTCCGAATCCGGTGATCGCCACCTTCTCGCCCTTGGTGACCGCCGCCTGGACCTCGGTGAGGACCGCGTCGAGCGCGGCCGTCGCCATCTTCCGGTCCCCCAGGCGAACGGCGAGCGCCTCGATGAGCTCGGCCTTGTTCACGACTTCCTCCCGATTGTGCAACTGACTCGTCGCGAGCCATTCTGCGCGCACGGTATGCCCTGTGCTGCCGGGACACAAACATTCGGTAGAAAAAAGCCCTTGTGTCGTAACGGATTCACCCCCACCGGTTGGACCGATGGGGGTGAAATCCGCTGTGCGAGCGGCCTAACGGCTATGCCACGGAGGGCAGGAACGGCAGTCGGCGCGCCTCGTAGGAGTCGATGTCGGCGGCGTGCCGGAGGGTGAGTCCAATGTCGTCGAGGCCTTCCAGCAGGCGCCAACGGCTGAAGTCGTCCAGCGGGAACGACCAGCTCGCATCCCCCGCCCGGAGCTGGCGGGCGGTCAGGTCGACGGTCACCGGGGTGCTCGGATCCTCCTCGACCAGGTCCCACAACTCTTCGACGGCTTTCAATTCCAACTCGACCGGCAACAGACCTTCCTTGAGGGCGTTGCCGCGGAAGATGTCACCGAAGCGCGGGGCCACCACGGCGCGGAAGCCCCAGTCCCGTAGCGCCCAGACGGCGTGCTCCCGGGAGGACCCGGTGCCGAACTCCGGGCCGGCGATGAGGATCGACGCCCCGGAATAGTTTTCATCGTTGAGCACGAATGTCGGATCTTCCCGCCAGGCACTGAACAGCCCGTCGGCGAATCCGGTCCGGGTCACCCGCTTGAGGTACACGGCGGGGATGATCTGATCGGTGTCCACGTTGGACCGGCGCAGCGGCACGGCGGTGCCGGTGTGGGTGGTGAACTTGTCCATCTCGTCGGTCCCTTCTACAGGTCGGCGGGGGCGGCCAGCCGGCCGACCACGGCGGTGGCGGCGGCCACCGGCGGGGAGACCAGGTGGGTACGCCCACCCCGGCCCTGACGGCCCTCGAAGTTGCGGTTCGAGGTGGAGGCGGAACGCTCGCCCGGCTTCAGCGTGTCGGGGTTCATGCCGAGACACATGGAGCAGCCGGCGAACCGCCACTCGGCTCCGGCGTCGGCGAAGACCTTGTCCAGCCCCTCGGCCTCGGCTGCCTCGCGCACGGCGGCGGAGCCCGGCACCACGAGCATCCGGACGCCGTCGGCGACCCGGTGACCCCGCAGCACGTCGGCGGCGGCCCGCAGGTCCTCCAGGCGACCGTTGGTGCAGGACCCCACGAAGACCACGTCGATGGGCAGTTCCCGCAGCGGGGTGCCGGGGCGCAGGTCCATGTACTCCAGGGCCCGGCGGGCGGCGGCGCGCTCCGAGTCGGTGGTGAACTCCTCCGGGTCCGGCACCGGGGCGCTCAGCGGCGCACCCTGCCCGGGGTTGGTGCCCCAGGTGACGAACGGGGTGATCTGGCTGGCGTCCAGGGTCACCTCGGCGTCGAAGCGCGCCCCCTCGTCGGTGGGCAGCGTCCGCCACCACGCCACCGCCGCGTCCCAGTCCGCGCCCTGCGGCGCGTTCGGGCGACCCTTGAGGTACGCGAAGGTGGTCTCGTCGGGCGCGATCATGCCGGCCTTGGCGCCCCACTCGATGGACATGTTGGCGATGGTCATCCGCCCCTCCATGGAGAGGGCGCGGATCGCCTCGCCGCGGTACTCGACGATGTGCCCGCGACCCCCACCCGTGCCCACCTGCGTGATCAGCGCGAGCACCAGGTCCTTGGCGGTCACGCCGGGCGCGAGGCGACCGGTGACGTTCACGGCCATCGTCTTCGGCCGGCTCTGCGGCAGCGTCTGGGTGGCCAGGACGTGCTCCACCTCGCTGGTGCCGATGCCGAAGGCGAGCGCGCCGAAGGCGCCGTGGGTGGCGGTGTGCGAGTCGCCACAGACGATCGTCAGACCCGGCTGGGTGAGACCGAGCTGCGGGCCGATCACGTGCACGATGCCCTGGTTGTCGTCGCCGAGCGGGTGCAGCCGCACCCCGAACTCGGCGCAGTTGCGGCGCAACGTCTCGATCTGCGTACGCGACGTCGGGTCCGCGATGGTGAGCAGGTCACCACGGCGGAGGCGGAACGCCGGGTCGGCGTACCCGGTCGGGGTGTTGTGGTCCTCGGTCGCGAGGGTCAGGTCGGTACGACGCACCCGGCGCCCGGCGAGCCGCAGCCCGTCGAACGCCTGCGGGCTGGTCACCTCGTGCAGCAGGTGCAGGTCGATGAAGAGCAGGTCCGGCTCACCGGCGGCGGACCGTACGACGTGCGCGTCCCAGACCTTCTCGGCCAGGGTCCTCGGCTCAGGAGTGACTCCCACCATCTGGACATCCTAAATTCTGGGAGGTAAGTTTCGGCTTGTGGGACACAGTATGAGCGGTGTCGGCGTTCTCGACAAGGCGGTGGTCATCCTGGCCGCCTGCGTGGACGGCGCCAGCCTGGCCGAACTCGTTGAACGCACCAAGCTGCCCCGAGCCACCGCACATCGGCTGGCCCAGGCCTTGGAGATCCACCGGATGCTGGTGCGCGACACCCAGGGCAGATGGCGGCCCGGCCCCCGGCTGGGCGAGCTGGCCAACGCCGCACCGGACGTTCTGCTGACCGCCGCCGAGCCGTTGCTGGCCGCGCTGCGCGACGCCACCGGTGAGAGCGCGCAGCTCTACCTGCGCCGCGCCGACGAGCGGATCTGCGTGGCGGCGGCCGAGCGCGCCAGCGGCCTACGGGACACTGTCCCGGTCGGCTCGGTGCTGCCGATGACGGCCGGCTCAGCGGCCCAGATCCTGCTCGCCTGGGAGCCGCCGGAGGCGGTGATGCCACTGCTGCCGCGCAGCAAGTTCACCGGCCGCACCCTCGCCGAGGTACGCCGTCGCGGCTGGGCGCAGAGCGTCGCCGAGCGGGAGGCGGGTGTGGCGAGCGTCTCGGCCCCGATCCGCGACCGCACCGGGAGAGTGATCGCCTCGGTGAGCATCTCCGGCCCGATCGAACGCCTCGGCCGCCGCCCCGGCGAACGCCACGCCATGGCCGTGGTGAGAGCCGGCCAACGCCTATCCGGCCTCTAACCCCACCCCGAGCCCTCACACCCACACCCGCACCCGCACCCCGCGCAACATCCCCAATGTTGCTGCCTCCACCGGAGGCCCCCGCCTCGTCCGGTGATCAAGAGGTTTGCGTCACGACACGCCGAGAGCGCTGACGCAAACCTCTTGATCACCGAGGGCGGGGCTGGGAAGGCCGGAGGGGTACGGGAAAGGCTCATCTCGCACAGCGAGATGAGCCTTTGGTTGTAGCCCCGACCGGATTCGAACCGGCGCTACCGCCTTGAGAGGGCGGCGTCCTGGGCCACTAGACGACGGGGCCAGAACTTCTTCCGTTCACCACCCTCGCGGGCGGTGCGACTGTAGTCTAGCGGCACCGTCCGAGGGTTCGAGCGCGGGGTCCGGGCCTGCCCGGGTCGGCGAAACAGCCGCCCCCGGACAACGAAACAGCCCGCCTCACCAGGTGAGACGGGCTGTGCACGATGTAGCCCCGACCGGATTCGAACCGGCGCTACCGCCTTGAGAGGGCGGCGTCCTGGGCCACTAGACGACGGGGCCAGAACAACTTTCGCTCCCCCACCTCGGCGGTGGAGGAGCTGCACTCTACCGAAGACCACCCTCCGCCCCCGAAGGGGCGGAGTCGAACTCCGTCAGAATCCAGCGTCTGGAAATTCTCGCGAATTCCAGCAGCGCTGGGGTACCAGGACTCGAACCTAGACTAACTGAACCAGAATCAGTCGGGCTGCCAATTACCCCATACCCCATTGGCCCCTTGCGGCGCCGGGAGTGAACTTTACCCTCCCGGTGCCGACAGGCCAAATCCGATCCCCCCGAACCACCCGTGAGCTGCGGAAACAGGGGCATCAGACGGATCAGGCGACGGGAACCACCGGGTTGGTGAGCTCGCCGATGCCCTCGATCCGCACGGTGACCGTATCCCCCTCGACAAGCGGGCTAACCCCGGCCGGAGTGCCGGTGAGAACCACGTCGCCGGGCAGCAGAGTCATCACGTGCGAGATGTACGACACCAGGCCGGGAACGTCGAAGACCATGTCCTTCGTCCGGCCGAGCTGGCGTACCTCCATCTCCTCCGGGTTGCGACCCACCTCACACCGGATCTCCAGATCGGAGACGTCCAGCCCGGTGGTGATCCACGGGCCGATCGGGCAGAACGAGTCGAAGCCCTTGGCCCGGGTCCACTGCCCGTCGGAGCGCTGAAGGTCCCGGGCGGTGACGTCGTTGGCACAGGTGTAGCCGAAGATGGCGCGTTCGGCGGCGGCCCGGTCGGCGCGGCGCGCCCCGGGGGCCCCGATCACGACCGCGAGCTCCGCCTCGTGCTCGACCTGCTTGGAGAAGATCGGCAGTCGGATGGCGTCCCGGGGGCCGATCACCGAGGTGGACGGCTTGAGGAAGAGCAGTGGCTCCTTGGGCACGTCGTTGCCGAGCTCGGCGGCGTGGTCGGCGTAGTTACGACCGACGCACACGACCTTGCTGGGCAGGATCGGCGACAGCAGCCGAACGTCGGAAAGGGCCCACCGGGCCCCACTGAAGGAGAGTTTGCCGAACGGGTGGCCCTCGATCTCGGCGATGGTCAGGCCCTGCGGCCCGGCCCCCGGTTCGCCTTCGACGGCACCGAACGACATTCCCTTGGCATGGGCGAAACGAGCGATACGCACCCCGCCAATCTAGCCCCGTCGGCACCCCAACCGGCCACGACCGGCGCTCGGGTGTGCGCAACCCGTCAGCGCGCGGCAGCCTATCGGAGCAGGAGGTGACCGGGGCGGGCTTCCCGAATTCGTACCCGCACGGAAGCGACGCGCCCCTACCGTCGGCTCCGGAGGTTCGTTCGTATGCCTGCATCGACACGACACCACAGAGCCCTCGCAGTGTTCGTGCACTGCCTCGGCATCCTCGCCGCCGTGCCGGCCCTGCCGGCGGCGGCTCCGGAGGCGGCGGCCGCGCCACGACCACCGGCGGCCACGCCACAACCGACGGCCAGCGCGCCACGACCGCCGGCGGCCACGCCAGGACCACCGGCTGGCGCGCCACGTCCCACGGACGTCCCGCCACCACCACCGGCGACGGTCGGCCCAGCGGTCACTCGGCCGCCGGTGGCGATGGCCGCCCGGGTGACCGAACCCACGCCGCCCTCGGCGCCACCGGCGATGGCACCACCCACCCGGGCGCCGGCGTCCGCGCCCCCGCAACCGGTCACGGTGGCGGTCGCGACGGAGAGCAGCCCGGCGCCGAGGTACCGGATCCAGGTGCGCAACGTGAGCGGCTCGACGCTGGACACCACTGTGCGTCAGGAGTTGCCGCCCGGCTCGACGACGACTGCGATCAGCGGCGGCGGCCGGTCCACCCCGGCCAACGGGTCGGCCACCGAGGTGACGTGGCGGCTGCGGCTGCCCGCGCACAGCACCACCACGTTGGGCACCGCGCTCGCGGCGACCGCACCGGGTCAGCCGCTGACCGCGCCGACCTGCGCGTTCACCAGTGACGGCAGCCGACCGTACGACTGCGCCACTGCCACCTGGCAGGCCGCGGCGGCACCGGCGGCCGAGGTGACCGAGGCACCGGCCTGGCGCCGCTACCCGGTACTCCTCGCCGGCCTGGCGGTTCTGCTGCTGGTCAGCGCCGCGGTGTTCTGGGTGTGGCGACGGCGGCGGCGCGGGCGGCGGGTGACGGCTGCCGCGCTCGCCACCGGCGGTGGAGCTGGGGATGGTCGCGGGACGATCTACCCGCGACCGGCAGCCCCGAGTCCGGTGCGGCGTCGGCGTACCCCGCCGGTCTGGATGTTGGTGGGCGCCGCGGTCGTGGTGCTGGCCGGCGTCGTCGGCACCGCGGGTTGGACGGCGACCCGGCAGGTCGCGGCGATCGACACCCAGAAGCAGCCGACCAGCGGCGCGTGGATGGGCACCGGGGTCACCGGGTCGCTGGGTGTGCCGCTGCGCGAGTCGGCGTTCGAGTTCACCGTGTACCGGATGACCTGCGGCGCTCCCGGCACCGCCGGGAAGGCCGACGGTGGCCCTCCCGCGCTGGTGAACGGCCGACGCTGCGAGGCGACAGTGGGTGTGCGCAACGTCACCGCCGACCACCAGCTGTGGCACAGCGAGCTGCAACGGGCGTACCTGCCGGGCGGGCGTTGGGTGAGCACCGACGAGTCGGCCACCCGGATGGCGAACCTGGGTCGGGACGTCTTCGCCAACCCGATGGCGGCGGGTACCCGGATGGTGCTGCCGCTGGTCTTCACCGTCGACGGGCGGGACCCGCCGGAGCAGCTGGAGCTGCGCAGCGGGGTGTTCTCCGCCGGGGTCCGGGTGCACATGCCCTGACCGGTGTTCCGGGCGGCGGTCGTACCCTGGGTGCGTGACCGCCGCCCTCGCCCGCACCGTGCTCGACGCGGCGCAGTGGCAGGCCCGCCGGCGGGCCCACGAGCAGCGGGTGGACGTCTGGCTGACCCCGCACCTGGCCCGGCGACGACGCGGTGAGCGGCATCCGGTGGCCGACTTCCTGTTCACCTACTACTCGCACCGCCCGGCCCAGCTGCGGCGCTGGCATCCGGGGCCCGGGGTCGAGTTGCGCGACGCCGACCCGGCGGAGTTCGGCCGCGACTACCGCGCCAGCACCGCCGGGGTCACCCTCGACACCGACGGGGTACGCGCTCGGCGCGGCGAGTCGATCGCCTGGATCCGTTCCCTGTTGACGGCGACGCGTGGGCGGGCGCCGCACTTCGGCTGCTTCGGGATGCACGAGTGGGCGATGGTCTACCGGCAGACCCGGGAGGAGTTGCGGCACAACGCCTGGCCGCTGCGGTTGAGCGCGGAGCGCACCGCCGCGGTCGTCGAGGAGCGCGGGGTGCGGTGCAGCCACTTCGACGCGTTCCGGTTCTTCACACCGCCGGCCCGCCCGTTGAATGTGCTCTCCCCGACCCGGGAGACGCAGCACGCGCACGAGCAGCCGGGCTGCCTGCACGCCAACATGGATCTGTACAAGTGGGCGTACAAGTTGTCGCCGTTGGTGCCCTCGGAGTTGGTGGCCGACGCGTTCGACCTGGCTCGGGACATCCGCACGCTGGACATGCGGGCCAGCCCGTACGACCTGGCGGCGCTCGGCTACCCGCCGGTGCGGGTGGAGACCGCGGACGGTCGGGCGGAGTACGCGGCGGCGCAGCGCGCGTTCGCCGAGCGGGCCGCGGTGCTACGCGACCGGCTGCTCACCGCCGTCCCGGCCTGACCCGGCGTCGGCCCGCTCAGGTTGCCGGGCGGGTACGCAGGCCGTCGATGAGCAGCGCCACGACGGCTTCCATGTCGTCGTCGAGGCCGGGATCGTTCCAGTCGGCCCGGTGGGCTGGGTGGTGGAACCGGGCGGTGGCCTGCAACAGGGCCCGGCCGGCCACCGCCGGGTCGGGCACGGCGAATTCACCGGCGGTGACCCCGTCCGCGACGATCAGGCTGAGTTGACCGGCGAGGACCTCCAGGTGGGTGGCGACCGCGCCCTCGGAGAGGGTGGCGAGCTGGTGGAAGTTGTCGAACAGCTCGGGGTCCTCCCGCGCCATCCGGCGTTTGGTGCCGCTCAGCTCCGCCAGCCAGCGGCGCAGCCGTCGTGGGGCCGGGCCGGGCCCGGTGGCCACCTCGATCAGCGGGGTGGACACCCGGGCCAGCCACCGTTCGGCGACCGCGTCGCGCAGCGCCGCCTTGCTGGCGAAGTGCCGGTAGACGCTGCCGTGGCTCACGCCCAGCGCGCGGGCGACGTCCAGCACAGTGGCCTTGGCCGGCCCGTAGCGGCGCAGCACCTCCTCGGCGGTGTCGAGGATGCGGTCGGCCGTCAGGGCGGTGGCGTCGCTCATCGCTCAAGCCTTCCTGACGGCGCGACCGGCCGTGGCGCGACCCCCGGTCGGCGGACGCGCCACGACCGGGTGGTCACGCCCGCTCGCTGTCCAGGTGGGCCATCTGCGCCTCGTCGTAGCGGGCGCCGGCGACCGCGTCGGCCGGGACGGCGGCCTCGATGGCGGCCAGGTCCGCCCCGGTGAGCGTGATCGCCGCGGCTCCCAGTGCCTCGGTGAGGCGGTCGCGGCGGCGGGCGCCGATCAGGGGCACGATGTTCTCGCCCCGGGCGAGCACCCAGGCGATGGCGATCTGCGCCACGGTGACGCCCCGGGTCTCGGCGATGGCGCGCAGCGCCTCCACCAGGGCCAGGTTGCGGCCGAGGTTGTCGCCGGAGAACCGGGGCAGGTGGCTGCGGAAGTCGGTGCCGGCGGTCTCCCGCTGGGCCGTCCAGTGGCCGCTGATGAGCCCGCGGGACAGCACCCCGTAGGCGGTGATCCCGACGCCGAGCTCGCGGGCCGTCGGCAGGATGTCGGTCTCCGGGTTGCGAGAGATCAGCGAGTATTCGATCTGCAGGTCGGTGATCGGGTGCACGGCGTGCGCCCGGCGCAGGGTTTCCGCGCTCACCTCGGACAGACCGATGTGGCGGATGTGGCCGGCCTTGACCAGCTCGGCGAGGGTGCCGACCACGTCCTCCACCGGGACGTCCGGGGAAAGCCGGGCTGGGCGGTAGATGTCCACGTGGTCGGTGCCGAGACGGCGCAGGGTGTACGCCAGGAAGTTCTTGATCGCGGCGGGGCGGACGTCGACGCCGTTCCAACCGCCCTCGATGTCGCGCAGAGCGCCGAACTTCACGCTGATCAGGGCGTTGTCGCGGTTGCGGCCGCGCAACGCGTCGCGCAGCAGCAGCTCGTTGTGCCCCATGCCGTAGAAGTCGCCGGTGTCCAGCAGGGTGATGCCGGCGTCCAGTGCGGCGTGGATGGTGGCGATGCTCTCGGCCTCGTCGGTGGCGCCGTAGAGGTCCGACATGCCCATCAGGCCGAGCCCGAGCGCGGAGACGGTGGGGCCGGTGGTGCCGAGGGTGCGGGTGTTCATGGGGTGTTCCTCTCACCTGGGTGACGCGTTGAGCGTACACCTTTCGGATGACAGATTTCAGATTCTGTCACCAGAGATTCGCAGGAACCCCGACGACGGAGGACTTTTCTGATGGTTTGCTACTCGCCGTCTGTTCGGCGGTCACGCTTGCGCTGGGACTGGCGCTTCTTCTCGGCCAGCCGGCGCTCCTTCGCCCCACGGGACGGGCGGGTCGCTCGACGCGCCGGTGGTGGGGGTGCGGCGGCCTCCCGCAGCAGGGCGGTCATCCGTGCCCGGGCCGCCTCCCGGTTGGCCAGCTGGGCCCGGTGCTCGCTGGCGGCGATCGTCAGCACCCCGTCGACGAGGCGGTTGGCCAGCCGGGCCAGCGCCCGCGACCGCAGCCAGTCGGGCACGGTGGGCGAGTTGGCCAGGTCGTAGCTGAGCTCGACGCGGGAGTCAGCGGTGTTCACGCCCTGCCCGCCCGGCCCAGACGAGCGGGAGAACCGCTCCCGCAGCTCTGCGGCGGGGACGACCCACCGGTCGGTCACCCGCAGTCCGTCGTCCACGCCCCGAGGCTAACCCGCCACGGCCTGCCGGGGGCTATCGGTGCGGAGGCTCGCTCTGGGTCGGGGACTGGCTGGGCGCCGTCCCGGCGGTCTCCTCGTCGGAACCGACCGCCGCGTACGCCACCGCGCCGAAGAGCAGCAGCCCGATCACCGCCGCCTTCACGGCGACCCCACGGATCAGCGCCCAGGCGCCCCTGCGGGCGCCCGGCACCGATTTCTTGACGGTCTGGTAGTCGTTCCACCCGCGTCGTGCCCGGGCGTACGCCGACCCCACTGCACATCCGATGACCAGCCCCACCAGCAGGAGGACCGTGAGAAGAGGACGCTCCACCTCCGCCAGTATCCATACCGACCGTAATATTTCCATGGTCCGATGCCGTCGGGCCGGATATCTGACAGTGGCGGCCCCCGGCAGGGGCGTTCGGGCAGCTCAGCCACCCTTGCCGATGATCGTGTCCGCGGTCTGCTGCACCTGGTCGATCGGGATGGCGAAACCGATGCCGATCGAGCCGTTCCCGTCGATGGTGGCGATGGCGGTGTTCACCCCGACCACCTCACCACGGGCGTTGACCAGTGGCCCACCGGAGTTGCCCGGGTTGATGGACGCATCGGTCTGCACCGCGCTGTGCCGGTTGTTGCCGAGGCGTACCTCGCGGTCCAGGGCGCTGACGATGCCAGCGGTGACCGTCCCCGCCAGCCCGAGCGGCGAACCCACCGCGAGCACCGGCTCACCGACCCGGGTCGCGCCCGGCTTGGCCAGGGGCAACGGGGTGAGACCGGCCGACGCCGGCACCTTCAGCACCGCCAGGTCACTGCGCGGCTCCCGCCCGACCACCTCGGCGGCGAACCGACGCCCGTCGGGCAGCTCCACTGTCACCGGACCGCCACCACCCTTGGCCAGGATGTGGTCGTTGGTGATCAGGTGCTGCTGGTCGTCCACGGCGAAGCCGGAGCCGGTCGCGGACCCGCTGCTCGCGCCGCCGGCCAGCACCGACACCACCCCCGGCACGGTCCGCTCGGCCGCCGTGACCAGCTCGGCCGGCACCGGGGCGGCGGACGCGGCCGCCGGCCCACCAGCCCCGTCCCGGCTCGCCACCACGCCACCGGCGAGAGCACCGGAGACGGCCGAGACCGCCACCACGCCCAGCACGGCGAGCAGCCGCCCGGGCCGCCGTCCGCCCGGGTCGCGCTCGGGCGCGTCCCACCACCCGCGCCCGTCCGGGTCGAGTTCCGGCGAGATGAACCAGGGACCACGCGGTTCGCCCAGTCCGGTCTGCACTGCCATGCGTACTCCTCACTGACGACGTCGGTTGTGCGCAGCGGTCAGGGCAGCCGGGAGAACCAGCGCATCGAGCCGGCGGCGGCACCCATCGCGAACACCAGTCCGAGGCCGATGAACCGGGCCGAGACGTCCTGCCGCTCGGTGCGGTAGCCGACCGAACTGCCGATGTCGTCGTAGACGGCGCGCAGCTCGTCGGAGGTGCTGGCCTCGTGGAACATCCCGCCGGTCTCCTCGGCGACCGCCTTGAGGGTCTGCCCGTCCACCGGCACCTGGATGGGTCGGCCACCCCGGTCGACGAACCCGGACGGTGTGCCGAACGAGATCGAGTGCACCGGCACCTCCGCCGTCACCGCCTCCGCCGCCGCCTCCATCGGGTCCATCCCGGAGGTGTTGGCGCCGTCGGAGAGCAGGATGATCCGGGCCGGTGGCGGCTCCTTCGCGGCTTCGTTGTCCAGGCTCTTGACCGCGCCGAGGGAAGTGTTGATGGCCTCGCCGATCGCGGTGCCCTGCACGCCGGTGATCCCCTCGGCGAGCCGGTCGATCCCCTCTTCGAGGGCGTCCCGGTCGGTGCCCGGTGGCACCAGCACGGCGGCGCTCCCGGCGAACGCGACGAGCCCCACGTTGAACTCGTCGGGCAGGCCCTTGACGAAGCGCCGGGCGGCCTCCTTCGCCGCGGCCAGCCGGTCCGGCTCGACGTCGGTGGCGAGCATCGACGTCGAGACGTCCACCGCCACCATCACCGTGGCCCGTTCCCGGGGCACCCGGACCTCGGCGGTCGGGCGGGCGAAGCCGACCACGAGCAGCGCCAGCATGGCCAGGAAGAGCCCGGCCGGTACGTGCCGACGCCACGCGGGCCGCTGCGGCGCCACCCGGTCCAGCAGCCGCAGGTTGGTGAAGCGGACCGCGTACCGGCTGCGTCGGCGCTGCATCACCAGGTACGCGACGACCAGGGCGAGCACGCCGAGCAGCAGCCAGAGTCGCAGCGGCGACTGCCAGATCACGCGGCACCTCCCCGCGGCTGGCCGGACGGCGCGGCGGCCAGCCGACGCTGGGCGTGCACGTGCCGGACGATGTCGGCGCTCCAGTCCCCGTCGGTGCGCAGCGGCAGGTGGGTGGCACCGCTGCGACGCACCGCCTGACGGACCTGTTCGCGCTGGGCGGCGGCGGCTTCGGCGTACCGCTCGCGCAGCCGGCGGTCCGACGTGGACACCTCGCGGTGCCGGCCGGTCTCCGGGTCGACGAGCGTGATCAGGCCGACGTCCGGCAGTTCCAGCTCCCGCGGGTCGATCACCTCGATCGCCAGCACCTGGTGCCGGACGGCCAGCCGGCGCATGGTCCGCTCCCAGGGTGCCGCCTCGCCGGGATCGTCGGGCAGACCGTCGAGGAAGTCGGAGACCACCACCACCAGCCCGCGCCGGTTGGCGATCCGGTGCAGCGCGTCGATGCCGTCGGCCAGGTCAGGCGGTCGGGCCGTGGCGGCACGCCCCGGCCGGTCGGGGGGCGCGGTGACGCGGGGGGCGGCGAGCAACGCGCGGAGCAGCGCGAGCAGATGGGTACGACCGCTGCGGGCCGGAAACCGGCGTACCCCGTCGGCGCGCAGCACCTGGGCGCCGAGCCGGTTGCCGACGCCCGCGGTCAGGAAGCCGACCGCCGCGACGGCGGCCACCGCCAGTTCCCGTTTGTCCAGCTCGGCGGTGCCGAACTCCATGCTGGCGCTGCCGTCGACGAGCAGCCAGGTGGTCAGTTCCCGGTCGGCGTCGACCTGCCGGACGTGCGGCACAGCCGTGCGGGCCGTCACCGCCCAGTCCATCCGGCGGACCTCGTCCTCGCCCGGCCGGTACTCGCGACTGCCGGCGGGCTCACTGCCCGGACCGGGCAGCAGCCCGCGGTACTGACCGTGCAGCAGGCCGTTCAGCCGACGCGTGACGGTCAGTTCCAGCCGGCGCAGGCGCTGGTCGGGGGCCAGCTCGGCCAGGCCGGGGTCGGCGGGCGCGGCGACGGCGCGTCTCATGCCGCCGCCAGGTCCGGCGCCTGCTGCGGGTGCCCGCTGGCCAGCCGGGGCGGTGGCACCGCCTCGACGAGCCGTCGCACCACGCTTTCGGCCGACACCCCGTCGGCCACCGCGTCGAAGGAGAGCACCAGCCGGTGGGCGAGGACGTCGACGGCCAGCTCACGGATGTCCTCGGGCAGCACGTACTCCCGCCCCCGCAGCAGGGCCTGCGCACGGGCGGCCGCGACGAGGCCCAGGGTGGCTCGCGGACTGGCCCCGTACGCCAGCAGCGGGGCGATCTCCGGCAGCCCGAACCGGCCCGGGTCGCGGGTGGCGAGGATCAGCCGCACCACGTACTCGGCCAACGCGTGGTGGACGAAGACCCGCTCGGCGTGGGCCTGCAGGTCCCGCAGCCGTTGCGCGTCGAGCACCTGGCGCGGGCTCGGCCGGTCGGTGCTCATCCGGTAGAGGATGGCCAGCTCGTCGGCGTCGCTGGGGTAGTCGACCACCACCTTCATCAGGAACCGGTCGCGCTGCGCCTCGGGAAGCTGGTAGACCCCCTCGGACTCGATCGGGTTCTGGGTGGCCAGCACCAGGAACGGCTCCGGGACCGGCCAGCTGCGCCCGCCGATCGAGACCTGCCGTTCGGCCATCGCCTCCAGCAGCGCCGACTGGACCTTGGCGGGGGCCCGGTTGATCTCGTCGGCCAGCACCAGGTTGGCCATGATCGGGCCCAGCTCGATGTCGAAGGTTTCCTTGGACGCCCGGTAGATCCGGGTGCCCACGATGTCGGAGGGCACCAGGTCCGGGGTGAACTGGATCCGGGAGAAGGTGCCGCCGACCACTGTCGCGAGGGTCTGCGCGGCCAGTGTCTTGGCCACGCCGGGCACCCCCTCCAGGAGGCAGTGTCCGTTGGCGACCAGGGCGGTGAGCAGGCGTTCGACGAGGCGATCCTGCCCCACGATCACGCGTTTGACCTCGAAGAGGGTCTGTTCCAGCTCGATGCCGGTCGGCTCCGGATCGACCGGGCTGGGCATGCTGGCCAGGGTGTCCGAGATGTCCGTCACGGTGCTTGCTTCCCGGGCACACGGCCGGCAAACGTCGGATTGTGCGGGCCGGACCGGCCCGCAGTGGCCGGAATCGGGATGAGCCGCGCGGAAGGGTGACGACCATCGCGAGCCCGTCGAGGACGGCCTCAACCGGCCCGATCGGCGGCGGAGGCACCGAAGTCGGCAGGCGACCGGCCAGGGAGCGCCGATCGGCGCGAGCGAGGCCAAAGGACGCAGAGCCTCCAGCGCCCGGCCACGGAGAGTCCGACCAGCGAGCCGGTGAAGGACGCCTGCGTGATCCACTCGCGTTCCCGGAAATCGGGATATCCCAGATCGGCGGACACGCCGACTTCAGGAAACCCGAGTCGATCAATGCCCGGACCGGCTGGCCGAGGCGCATCCGGCGAATCCGCTGAGCGGACAGGGTCCGGCCCCCGACGCCACAGGCGACGGGGGCCGGGTGCCGGTTCGGTCAGGGTGTGTGGGTGAGCAGGGTGAAGCCCAGGTCAGCCGGGGTCCCGGCCGAGTTGCGGGTCTGCACGAAGACCGCGTTGGGCGTGCTCAGCCGCGGAGCCACCGAGATCTCGCCAGCCGGCGGAATGCAGCAGGCGTCGGACCGCGAGATGGTGGCCAGGAAGGCACCGGCCGTGACGGTGTAGCCGAACTGCACCTCGTACTGGCCGGGGCCGTACTTGATGACGGTGCCGGTGCCGCGCGCCTTGGTGCCGTTGGAGTTGACGACGGTGAAGACGTTGGTGGCCACCAGCGTGCTGGCCGCACCCGCCTTCAGCGCGGCCTTGGCCTTGCGGGCCGACTCGGCGGTGACCGGCGGTTGGGCGTTGCTGCCGCGCGCCGCCGGCTGGACGGCCTCCTGCGGCGCCTTCGCCGACGGCTGGGCGATGGCGATGCCCCCGCCGGCCAGGCTGAGGCCCAGGACGGCGAACGTGACCGCCGCCAACTTACGTCGGAAGGATGTACTCATGACAGGTCCCCCTTGTGTGACCGTGCGAATTCGGCCGACCCGCGGGGCGGGACGGATGACTGCCCATAAATAGGAGTACGACGACTGCTGGGCGAGGGAAAGCCAACTCACTGGCACCCTGGTAGATTGATTTCTCGGCAATCTACATCCCATCTGAGCTGCGGATACTACTCAGAGTTGCGTCGTTTGAGCCAGATGGAACGTAGCACCGGAAAAAGCAGACAGTCAATAGTTGATCTCGCTTTTCCGAGGTGTCAACCAGCCGTCAGATAATTGTGAAATGTGAGAGCGTCATCATTCATGAAATGGTTTCTGACGCTCGGCTACGATCATCAGCGTGACCGTCGAGGCTGCACCCGCGCACCGGTTCACCCGGCTTCGCACGGTGCTCTGGTGGCTTGCCGTCGCACCCACAGCGCTCTGGGCGGCCGCCCGGCTGCTCGGCGTGGACCGGGGGCCGTTGGTGCAGGCGCTCGCCTTCACCCCGTACGTCGCGGGCGTCAGCGTGCTGGTCCTGGCCCTCGCGCTCGCCCTACGGCGCTGGTGGCCGGCGGCGCTCGCGGCAGTGGCGGCGGTGGCGCTGCTCGGCACCGTCGCACCGCGGGCGCTGGCCAGCCCGCAGCCGGCGGCGGCCGGGCCGACCGTGCGGCTGCTCACCGCCAACCTGCTCGCCGGCACCGGTGACGCGCGGACGCTCGTGGAGCTGGTCCGGCGACACCAGGTCGACGTGCTCACCGTGCAGGAGTTCACCCCGGACGCGCAGGCCGCCCTGGACCAGCTCGGCCTCGACACGCTGCTGCCGCACCGGCAGCTCAACCCGGAGATCGGCACCGCCGGGTCGGGGCTCTACTCGCGGTGGCCGATCAGCGACGTCGGCGTCCGGCGCAACCTCGAAGGTTGGGGCTTCAGCCAGGCGTACGCGACGGTGTCCGTCCCCGGTGGGCCCCCGGTCCGCGTCGAGTCCGCCCACCCGTCGGCGCCGTACGCCCTGGACCAGGTGGGCGCCTGGCGGGCCGACCTGACCGCCCAACCACCGGCCACTCCGGACGGCGGCCTGCGGATCCTCGCCGGGGATTTCAACGCCACCCTCGACCACAGCCCACTGCGGGCCCTGCTGCGCACCGGTTACGTCGACGCCGCCGACGCCACCGGACAGGGCCTGACCGGCACCTGGGGCCCGTACGACGGCGACCTCATCCCACCCGTCGCCATCGACCACATCCTGGTCGACCACCGGATAGCGGTCCGCTCGGTGCGGGTGCTCGCCCTACCCGGCAGCGACCACCGCCCCGTCCAAGCCACCCTCACCCTCCCCACCCCCTAACCCCCGCGCCCGCGCCCGCCCCTCCCCCGCCCGCCCGCCCGCCCCGCCCGCGATCTTGCGCTTTCTGTCCCGTCATAACGAGCAAAAGCCTTGTATCGACGACACAAAGTGCAAGATCGCGGGCGGGGGTGGGGGTGGGGTGGGGGTGGGGTTAGACGGGGGTGGGGGCGAGGCCGTAGGTCAGGGCGTCGACCAGGGCGTGCCAGCTGGCCTCGACGACGTTCGGGTGGACGCCTACCGTGGTCCAGTCCCGGCCGCTGCTGTCGGAGGTCTCCAGCAGCACCCGGGTCACCGCGCCCGTGCCGTGGCTGCCCTCCAGGATGCGCACCTTGTAGTCGGCCAACTCGAAGTCGCGCAGCTGCGGGTAGTGCCGGGTCAGCCCCACCCGCAGCGCCTCGTCGAGGGCGTTGACCGGGCCGTTGCCCTCGGCGGTGGCGATCACCCGCTCACCGCGAACCCGGATCTTGACGGTGGCCTCGGAGACCACCCCGCCATCCTCGCGGTGCTCGACCAACACCCGGTACGACTCCAGGGTGAACGGTCGGGCCGGGCTTCCCTCGGGCAGCTCGGAGCGGACCAGCAACTCGAAGGACGCGTCGGCCGCCTCGAAGGACCAACCACCCGCTTCCAACTCCTTGACCCGCTTGGTGACCCGGGTCAGGGCGTCCGGGCTGCTGCCCAGGTCCAGGCCCAGCTCGCGGCTCTTCAGCTCGACGCTGGCCCGACCGGCCATCTCGGTGACCAGGATCCGCATGTCGTTGCCCACCACCGACGGGTCCACGTGGTTGTAGAGCAACGGGTCGACCTTGATCGCGCTCGCGTGCAGCCCCGCCTTGTGGGCGAAGGCGGCGGCCCCGGCGTACGCCTGGTGGGTGTCGGGGGCGATGTTGGCGATCTCGGCGATGGCGTGCGAGACCCGCACCATCTGTGCCAGGCAGCCCTCCGGTAGGACGGGCATGCCCAGCTTGAGTTCAAGGTTCGCGACGACCGCGAAGATGTCGGCGTTGCCCGGGCGTTCGCCGTACCCGTTGGCGGTGCCCTGCACGTGGCGGACGCCCGCCTCCACGGCGGCGATCGTGTTGGCCACGGCGCAGGCGGTGTCGTTCTGGGCGTGTATGCCGAACAGCGCGGGGTCGATTCCCAGCCGGTCGGTCAGGTCGCGGATCACGGCGGTCACCTGGGACGGCAGCATGCCGCCGTTGGTGTCGCAGAGCACCATCCGCTCGGCGCCGGCGGCGAGCGCGGTCTGCACCACCGCCGCACCGTACGCGGGGTCGTGCCGGTAGCCGTCGAAGAAGTGTTCGCCGTCGACGAAGACCCGGCGGCCCTCGCGGACGAGGTGGTCGACGGTGTCGTGGATCATCGCCAGGTTCTCCGCGCCGGTGGTCCGCAGCGCGCGCTCGACGTGCCGGGTGTCGGCCTTGGCGACCAGGGCCACCGCCGTCGTCTGCGCGTCCAGCAGGGCGCGCACCTGGGGGTCGTCGGCGACGGAGACGCCGGCCTTGCGGGTGGCGCCGAACGCGACGAGCACGGCGTGCCGCAGATCCAGTTCGGTGCGGGCGCGCCGGAAGAACTCGGTGTCCTTGGGTACCGCGCCCGGCCAGCCGCCCTCGATGAAGCCGACGCCGAACTCGTCGAGCAGCCGGGCCACGGCCAGCTTGTCGACCACCGAGTAGGTGAGCCCCTCGCGCTGGGCGCCGTCGCGCAACGTGGTGTCGAAGACCTGGAACGTCATCAGGATCCTTTCTCGGAGCAACAAAAAGACCTCCCGCGGATGCGGGAGGTCTGCGCGCTCGGCAGAGGGGAGAGCCGGCGCGCTAGGTCGCAATAATCAGGACGGTGCGTGTCACGATGGCTACTCTGCCACCCCGCCCATGGTTTTGGGAGGAACAATCCACATGGCGAGACGATTACTGAGCGTTCGTTCAGCTCGAGCCATCGCCCGTGATCGGCTTCACACGCCACCAGGGCGCCCACCGGCAGGAACAGCGGTGCGGAAGCATCTGGAACTGGCCACGTGCCAGTTGCAAGGAGGACCCGTGCTCACCGTCAGTGACCGCTTACCTGAGCACGGACTCACCGCCTGCGTATCGCTGGGCGCCACCAACGCGTCCAAGACGATCAACCACGCGTCCCACGAGGGCAAGTGGCGTCTGGTCTTCGTCGGGCTGATGGACGAGACCTCCATCAGCCCGGCGGAGATCGCCGGGGTGTGACCATGGGCCTGGACGCGCTCACCGCGGCCCTGCCGGCGTACGCCACGGACACCAGGCTCAACCTGGGCTCCACCCTCGGCGCGTCGACGTTGACCCCGACGCAGACCTGGGGCACCGCGCTGGCCTCTGCGGTGGCCGCCCGCAACCCGGTGGTGCTGCGGGAGATCGCGGCCGAGGCGCTCGGACACCTCGGGCCGGAGGGGGTCGAGGCCGCCAAGGGCGCCGCGGCGATCATGGCGATGACCAACATCTACTACCGGGCCAAGCACCTCCTCGACGACGCGCGGTACGCCTCGATGCCGGCCCGACTGCGGATGCAGATCGTCGCGCGGCCGGGGGTGGACAAGGGCGACTTCAAGCTCTGGTGCCTCGCCGTGTCGACCATCAACGACTGCGACGTGTGCGTGCGTTCGCACGAGAAGACGCTGCGCGACAAGGGCTTCACCCCGGAACAGGTGCACGAGGCCCTGCGGATCGCCGCCGTGGTGCACGCCGCTGCGGTCACCCTGGACGCCGAGGCCGCGCTGGCCTGAGCTGGTACGCCGTTTCCGGCCCCCGACGGCCGGGTAGCTCCGACGGAGACATGAGTTGCTCGGTGACAGTCAGGAGTGAACGGCATGGACAGGATCGATCCGCACGCCACCCACGCCGGGCCGGACCCGCTACGCGGGGGTGACCAGGGCACGGTGCCCGGCGGCGCGCCGGCCGGCACGTTCGACCCCTGGCGCTACCGCGACCAGGCCGGCGTGGCCGACGTCGACCTGGTCGGCTACAAGGTCGAGGCTACCGACGGTGGAATCGGCAAAATCGACAGCGCCAGTCACGAGGTGGGCGGCAGCTACCTGGTAGTGGACACCGGGCCGTGGATCTTCGGCAAGAAGGTGATGCTTCCGGCCGGCACCGTCAACCAGGTCGACCACGACCAGCGCACCGTCTCCGTCGACCGGACCCGGGACCAGATCAAGGCCGCCCCGGAGTACGACGAGAGCAGCCACAGCGACCCGAGCTACCGGGACCAGCTGGGTGGCTACTACGACGAGACGTACGGCGCGCTGCCGCCCGGCACGGCCCGGTGACTGTCCGACCCGACGGCCGGTGGGGCGATGTCCCACCGGCCGTTACCGTGTGACAGTGGACACCACCGAGGACGACCCCCAGCTCTCGCTCCCCGCCACCTTCAACTTCCGCGACGTCGGTGGCTACGTCGGCCACGACGACCGGACCGTGCGCCGGGGCCGGCTCTACCGCTCCGACTCGCTGCACCGCCTCACCGAGCAGGACCAGGACGCGTTCGCCGCGATCGGAATCCGCACCGTCATCGACCTGCGCCGCCCCACCGAGGTGGAGCGGGACGGTCGGGTGCCGGCGTACCAGGGCCTGACCTACCGGCACATCCACCCGGAGCATGCCGACTGGGCGGGCACGCCGCACGAGGAGGGCGCGAGCCTGGCGCGCTACCTCGCGGACCGGTACGCCGACCTGGCCCAGACCGGCACCGCCGGGCTGGCCGAGGCGGTCGGGTTGATCGCCGACTCCGCCAACGCCCCGGTGGTGGTGCACTGCGTCGCCGGCAAGGACCGCACCGGGATCGTCTGCGCGTTGACCCTGGCCGTGCTCGGCGTCGACGACGCGGACATCAGCGCGGACTACGCGTTGAGCAGCGCGGCGTCGGCCCGCTACAGCGCCTGGCTGGCCTCCGTCACCCCGGACGGTGTTGACGTGCCGGCACCGTTCCTGAGCTCACCCGCCGAGGCCATGCAGATCTTCCTCAACGAGCTGCGCGAGGGGCACGGCTCGGTCGAGGCGTACCTGCGCCACGCCGGGGTGACCGACGAGCAGCTCGCCGCGCTGCGCGACCACCTGCTCGACGAACCCGCCCAGGCCTGGGCCGACGACGACGCGCCGGGCGGCGTCGGGCACGGCTGACTGCGCCGGCCCGTCCGGGTGGGCGGGCCGGCCACAGCGACGGAGGTCAGAAGACCCGCTGCACCCAGCCGTACGGGTCGGCCGCCGTGCCCCGCTGGATGTCGACCAGCTGCTGGCGCAGGGCCATGGTGACCTGGCCGGGCTCGCCACCACCGATCAGGAACTCACCGTCCGGGAAGCGGACCCCACCGATCGGGGTGATGACCGCGGCGGTGCCGCAGGCGAACACCTCCCGTAGGCGACCGCTGGCGGCGTCGGCCTGCCAGTCGGCGAAGCTGACCGGCAGCTCCTCGACCCGGTGCCCGGCCGCGCCGGCCAGCGCGAGGACGGCGTCGCGGGTGATGCCCGGCAGGATCGTGCCGGTCAACGGTGGGGTGACCACAGTGCCGTCGTCGTAGACGAAGAAGACGTTCATGCCGCCCAGTTCGTCGACGAACCGGCGCTCCACCGCGTCCAGGAAGACGACCTGGTCGCAGCCGGCCTCGATGGCCTCCGCCTGCGCCGCCAACGACGCGGCATAGTTGCCGCCGCACTTGGCCGCGCCGGTGCCACCGGGCGCGGCCCGGGTGTAGTCCGGAGAGACCCAGACGGTGACCGGCTTCACGCCACCGCTGAAGTACGCCCCGACCGGTGAGGCGATCACCATGTAGAGGTACTCGTTGGCCGGGCGGACGCCGAGGAAGACCTCGCTGGCGAACATGAACGGCCGCAGGTAGAGGCTGCCGTCCTCGCCGGTGGGGATCCACTCACGGTCGATCTCGATCAGCTTGTGCAACGAGTCGACGAACACCTCCGGCGGCAGCACCGGCATCGCCATCCGCTGCGCGGAGGTGGCGAAACGGGCGGCGTTGGCGTCCGGCCGGAACATCGTCACACCACCGTCGGCCGTGCGGTACGCCTTGAGCCCTTCGAAGATCTCCTGCGCGTAGTGCAGCACCGCGCTGGCCGGGTCCATCGGGATCGGGCCCCGCGCCTCCACCCGGGCGTCGTACCAGCCCTTGCCGTCGGCGTAGCGGACGGTGACCATGTGGTCGGTGAAGACCCGGCCGAACCCGGGGTTGACCAGGAGGGCGGCCCGATCGGCGGCGGATACCGGCGCGGCATTCGGACGGATCTCGAAGTCGAGCTTGTCACCACCGCTCATCGCGCTGACCTCCCTGCGGAACAACGGCATGCGGGACCGCACACCGAGATGGTTGTGCCAGAAACCTACCCCGAACGGTCGTTCAGCGGGTAGCGCCGGTCGGGCCGGCCGGACGGCACCGGGCGGACCGGCGCCGGGCCGGTCGCCGGGCGGGCCGGGACGGTCAGGCTACGGCGTGGGCCGCGAGCCGGTCGCCGACCTCTTCGGTACGCAGCGGTACGCCCGGAACCCGACTGGCCAGCTCGGCGGCGACCGCCGCGTTGACCCGGGCGGCGGACTCGGCGTGCCCGAGCTGATCCAGCAGCAACGCGGCGGAGAGCACGGCGGCGACCGGGTCGGCGATGCCCTGACCGGCGATGTCCGGCGCCGAGCCGTGCACCGGCTCGAACATCGAGGGGTACGCCCCCTCGGGGTTGATGCAGCCGCTGGCGGCCAGCCCGATGCCGCCGGTGACGGCCGCGGCGATGTCGGTGAGGATGTCGCCGAAGAGGTTGTCGGTGACCACCACGTCGTAGCGCTGCGGCTGGGTGACGAGGAACATGGCCGCCGCGTCGACGTGCTGGTATTCGGTGGCGACATCCGGGTGCTCGGCGGCGACGGCGTCGAACGTGCGCGCCCAGAGCGACCCGGCGTGGGTGAGCACGTTGGTCTTGTGCACGAGGGTGACCTTGCGCCGCTCCCGGCGGCCGGCGCGGGCGAACGCGTCGCGGATCACCCGCTCCACGCCGTGGCGGGTGTTCAGGCTCTCCTCGGTGGCGATTTCGGCCGGAGTGTCCCGGTGCAGGGAGCCACCGGCACCGGCGTAGAGCCCCTCGGTGCCCTCGCGCACCACCACGAGGTCGACCTCGCCCGGCTTCACGTTGCCCAGCGGACCGGTGACCCCGGGCCAGAGCCGGGACGGGCGCAGGTTGACGTACTGGTCGAAGGCGAAACGGAGCTTGAGCAGCAGCCCCCGCTCCAGCACCCCCGGCGGGACCGTCGGGTCACCGACCGCGCCGAGCAGGATCGCGTCGTGCCCGGCCAGCTCGGCCAGCACCGAGTCGGGCAGCACCTCACCGGTACGGTGCCAGCGGGCGGCACCGAGGTCGTACTCGGTGGCCTGCACGTCGGGCAGCACCGCGTCGAGAACCTTGCGGGCCTGCGCGACCACCTCAGGCCCGATGCCGTCCCCGGCCACCACCGCGATCCGCGCCACGACCGCACTCCTCTGCTCAACGGTTCCGTCTGCGCAACGGTACGTCGCCGTCCCGCCTCCCGGTACGCAGCGTCCATGATTTGGGACGCGGGAATGCACAGCACCCTCTCAGCTGAGACTCATGGAGCGATCATCTCCGCTGCGTACGGTAGTGCTCAGTGGGTCGCGGGGGCCCGCTGACCAACGGGGTCGCGATGATGCGGCACCACGTGCGAGGGGGCAGATGCGATGCGCATCGACGAACAGCCACGGACCCGCTGGCCGGACCCGTCCGCGTTCCGCCACCGCCGGCCGGACCTCCGACTCGGCAGCCGCCGGCACCGGATCGACCCGGCCGGCGCCACCGAGGGCCGGATCGCGGTGCAGCACACCGTCCGCACCGCGACCGCCGAGTACACCCTGCTGCTCAACGCGCCCGAGTGGCTCGGCCGCCGGGGCGTGGGCGAGGCGCTGCGGGACAGCGTCGCCGAACTGCGCGCCATCGACCTCACCTACGGCCCCAACCGACCGGAGAGCCTGGTCTCCCGGCTGCGTCGGGGCGAGATCAGCCCCGAGTCGTACCCGCCGCTGGCCGACCTGGTGGACCGCTGCGCCGCGATGCGCGCCGCCACCGACGGGTGGTTCGACGCCTGGGCGGTGCCCGGCGGCTTCGACCCGGGCGGCCTGCTCGGCGGTTGGGCGGTGGAACGCGCCGCGGAGCGGCTGCGCGCCGCCGGCATCCACGACTACGCCGTCCTCGCCGGCGCCGACCTCGTCGTCCGGGGCCGCGCGCCGCACGGAGGGCCCTGGCGGGTCGCCGTGCACCACCCGACCGCACCCGAGCGCGCGCCGCTGGTGCTGGAGATGACCGCTGGCGCCATCGGCACCTCCGGCGTGACCGGACGGCAGGGGCACGTGGTGGACCCGCACACCGGCGAGCCGGCCGAGAACCTCGCCGCCGCCACCGTCGTGGGCCCCGACCTGGCGGTCGCCGACGCCTATGCCACGGCGCTCTACGCCGCCGGCCCCACCGGCCTGGCCTGGTTCCGGGGAAACTCCGACTATCGCGCGCTCTTCGCCCACCGTCGCTGAGCTGGTCGGGCACGCGATCGGCCCCCACGGTCTCGGCAACGACCATGGGGGCCGGTCAGCGACGAGTGCGCGTGGCTCGCACAACCGAGGGGTGCGGACCGGTCGGGCCGGACGTCGACCGCGCCACCCGAAGACGGGCCGGCGCCTCGAACTCGGCCAGTGACCGCAGTGCGTACGCTAGCGAATCGACGCAACTCGACGCAAGAGTCTCCACACCGGACCGTCGGCACCGGAGACTGCGACAATCGGTGGTTGACCGGCGGCGAGGCAATTTCGACATGGTGAACGGCGGATGGCACGCTGTCCGCCGTGAGTTTCGATCTGAGCGTGTGGGCCCTGGAGGACGGGGCGACGCCCGAGGACGTGCGGACAGCGGTCGACGGTTGCCGACAGGGACGGCACGTGGACCGCTACCCCGACCCACGGGTGGTCAGCTTCTACCGGGCGATCACGGCGTCCTATCCGGACCGTCACCCCGGCCCGGACAGCCCCTGGGCGGTGGCGCCGCTGCACGCGGCCCACGACCACGTCGAGTTGAACCTGCACCCGACCTGCGCGGACCAGGTGCTCCTGGACATCGAGCGGTTGGCCGGCGAACACGGGCTGATGCTCTTCGACCCGCAGGACGGCTCTGTCTACCCGCCCCCGGCACGACTGCCCGGCTGACCCGACCAGCGGCAGTAGACGGGAAATGACGAGGGGCCCGGCGAATCGCCAGGCCCCCCACAGTGCTTGTCGGCTGTTACTCGTCGCGCAGGTCGGCGGCGCTGGCCGCGGTGGCACCGATCGACTCGGCGGCCGAGGTGAGCAGGTCGGCGCCGAGCGCCTGGTCGACGGTGAGCGTCATCAGCGTCTCGCCGCCCGCCTCCCGACGCGCCACCTGCATGGCCGCGATGTTGATGCCCGACTCGCCGAGCAGGGTACCGACGGTGCCGACCACACCGGGCCGGTCGGCGTAGCGCAGGAAGAGCAGGATGCCCTCCGCGCCGATCTCCACGTCGAAGCCGTCCACCTCGGTCAGCTTCAGCACGTCGCGAGCGCCGGACTGGGTGACGGTGCCGGAGACACTCACCGTCCGGCCGTCCGGCAGCGCGCCGCGCACCGTGACCAGGGTCGGCTGATCGGCCGTCTCGGCCAGGGTGGCCAGGGTGACCTCGACGCCACGCTCGGCGGCCAGGTGCGGGGCGTTGACGTAGGTGACCTGCTCCTCGACCACGGAGCTGAACAGGCCCTTCGTGGCGGCGAGCTTGAGCACCGACACCTCGTGGCTGACGATCTCACCGCGAACCTCGACAGTGACGCTGGCGGCGACCCCGCCGGCGACAGCGGTGAACGCCCGGCCGAGCTTCTCCGCCAGCGGCAGCAGCGGCCGAACGTCCTCGGCGACCACCCCGCCGGCCTGCACGTTGACCGCGTCCGGGACGAACTCGCCCTGCAACGCCAGCTTCACGCTCTTGGCCACCGCGAGACCGGCCTTGTCCTGCGCCTCGTGGGTGGAGGCGCCCAGGTGCGGGGTGGCCACCACGTTGTCGAAGGCGAACAGCGGCGACGAGGTGCACGGCTCCTTGCTGTACACGTCGACACCGGCGCCGGCGACCCGACCCTCGGCGATCGCGTCCGCGAGCGCCTGCTCGTCGACCAGCCCACCACGGGCGGCGTTGACGATGCGGACGCCGGGCTTGACGATCGCCAGCTCCTTCTCACCGATCAGGCCCACCGTCTCCGGCGTCTTCGGCAGGTGGATGGAGATGAAGTCGCTCTCCCGCAGCAGCTCCTCCAGCCCCACCAGACGAACGCCGAGCTGCGCCGCGCGGGCCGGCTGGATGTACGGGTCGTACGCGATCAGCCGGGTGCCGAACGCGGCGATGCGCTGGGCGAAGAGCACGCCGATGCGGCCGAGCCCGACCACGCCGACGGTCTTGCCCTGCACCTCGACGCCCGTGTACTTGGACCGCTTCCACTCCCCCGCCTTGAGCGCGGCGCTGGCGCTCGCGGTGTTACGCGCCACGGCGAGCAGCAGCGCGACGGCCTGCTCGGCGGCGGAGACGATGTTCGAGGTGGGCGCGTTGACGACCATGACGCCCCGGGCGGTGGCGGCCGGCACCTCGACGTTGTCCAGACCGACGCCCGCGCGGGCGACCACCTTGAGGCGCGGCGCCGCGGCGATGGCCTCGGCGTCGATCTGGGTCGCGCTGCGCACGATGACGGCGTCGGCCTCGGAGAGCGCCGAGAGCAGGGCCGGACGGTCGGTGCCGTCGACGTGACGGACGTCGAAGTCGTGGGCGAGCACCTCGATGGCGGCGGGGGCGAGTTCTTCGGCGATCAGTACGACAGGATTCATCGGTCCTCGTAGAGGTCGTGTTTGCGATCGGCCCGGGCGGCCGGGCGCCGCACTGCGCCCTGCGCTGATCCGTGCCGTGGCCGTCAGGTGCCGGCTGCTGCACCTACAGGCGATCGTAGGGGCCTCGCTGGTCGGCGTGTTCCGGTCTTCGGGGTGAGTGCCCTCACACGCCCGGTCGGGCGACGGACATCGGCCGTTCACCGCGTCGACACGGTCGCTCAGGCCGCGCCGGACCCCGGTGGTGTCGGTCACCCGGTCACCGTGGGCGAGCGGTGGCCCACGAACACCGCCGCCCGACGCATCGACGGGCGGCAGCATGCCGAGCAGCCCCGGGGCGGCGCTGGGGAGAGCGCCAGCCCAGGGGCTGCCGGTGGATCGTCGTCCGGCCGGGCCGGACGGTCAGGCGGTCTCGGTGATCGGGCGGTCAACCCAGCTCATCATGCCGCGCAGCTTCTTGCCGGTCTCCTCGATCGGGTGCGCCGCACCCTCGGCCTGCCACTTGGTGAAGTTGGGCCGGCCGGCCTCGTCCTCGGCGACCCACTCGCGGGCGAACTCGCCGGACTGGATCTCACCCAGGATCTTGCGCATCTCGTCCTTGACCCGGGAGTCGATGATGCGCGAGCCACGCGACAGGTCGCCGTACTCGGCGGTGTCGGAGATGCTGTAGCGCATCTTCGCGATGCCGCCCTCGTACATGAGGTCGACGATCAGCTTCAGCTCGTGCAGGCACTCGAAGTAGGCGACCTCCGGGGCGTAGCCGGCCTCGGTGAGCACCTCGAAGCCGGTCTGCACCAGCGCCGAGGCACCGCCGCAGAGCACCGCCTGCTCGCCGAAGAGGTCGGTCTCGGTCTCCTCGGTGAAGGTGGTCTTGATCGCGCCGGCCCGGGTGCCGCCGATCCCCTTGGCGTAGGCGAGCGCGAGCGCGAGCGCGTTGCCGCTGGCGTCCTGCTCGACGGCGACGAGACAGGGCACGCCCTTGCCGTCGCTGTACTGGCGGCGGACCAGGTGGCCGGGGCCCTTGGGCGCGACCATCGCCACGTCCACCTCGGCCGGCGGCTTGATCAGGCCGTACCGGATGTTGAAGCCGTGGCCGAAGAAGATCGCCTTGCCGGGGGTGAGGTGCGGGGCGATCGACTCCGCGTAGATCCCGCGCTGGGCGGTGTCCGGTGCGAGCACCATGATCACGTCGGCCTCGGCGGCGGCCTGCGCCGGCGTGACGACCCGCAGGCCCTGCTCCTCAGCCTTGGGACGGCTCTTCGAGCCCTCCGGCAGACCGATCACCACGTCGACGCCGGAGTCACGCAGCGAGAGCGCGTGGGCGTGGCCCTGGCTGCCGTAACCGATGACCGCGACCTTCTTGGCCTGGATCAGGCCGAGGTCGGCATCGTCGTCGTAGTACACCTCAACGCTCATGAGAACTTCCCTTTCGTACGACGGCCGGGGCGGCCCGTCGTGGTCTGTGCGGATGAATTTCCGGGGCGGCCCGCCGGGGCCGACCGGCGGCCGGTCAGGCGGCCCGCAGCGCGGGACCGGCGGTGATCGAACGCGAGCCGCGCCCGATGGCCACCAGCCCGGACTGGACCATTTCCTTGATGCCGAAGGACTCGAGGTCGCGCAGGAGCGCGTCGAGCTTGTCCGGGGTGCCGGTGGCCTCGATGGTCAGCGTGTCCGGTGCGACGTCGACCACCCGGGCCCGGAACAGGTTGACGGTCTCCAGCACCTGCGAGCGCGCGGCCCGGTCGGCGCGAACCTTTACCAGCAGCAACTCCCGGGCAACCGAGACCTGCGGATCCAGCTCAACGATCTTGAGCACGTTGACCAGCTTGTTCAGCTGCTTGGTGACCTGCTCCAGCGGGGACGACTCCGCGTTGACCACGATGGTGATCCGGGAGACGTCCGGGTTCTCGGTCTCGCCGACGGCGAGACTGTCGATGTTGAACCCCCGCCGGGAGAACAGGCCCGAGACCCGGGCGAGCACGCCGGGCTTGTTCTCCACCAGCACCGAAAGCGTATGCATAGTCATGATCAGATGTCATCCTCGTCGAAGACCGGGCGGACGCCACGGGCGAACATGATCTCGTCATTGCTGGTGCCGGCGGCGACCATCGGCCAGACCATCGCGTCCTTGCCGACCACAAAGTCGATCACCACGGGCGCGTCGTTGATCTCCATGGCGGCGGCGATGGTCTTGTCCACGTCAGCGGCGTTCTCGCAGCGCAGCCCGACGCAGCCCAGCGCCTCGGCGAGCTTGACGAAGTCGGGGATGCGGTGCTTGTGGGTGCCGAGCTCGGTGTTGGAGTAACGCTCGTTGTAGAAGAGCGTCTGCCACTGCCGGACCATCCCCAGATTGCCGTTGTTGATCACGGCGATCTTGACCGGGATGCCCTCCAGCGCGCAGGTGGCCAACTCCTGGTTGGTCATCTGGAAGCAGCCGTCACCGTCCACCGCCCAGACCACCGTGTCCGGCTTGCCGACCTTGGCGCCCATCGCCGCCGGCACCGCATAACCCATCGTGCCGAGACCGCCGGAGTTCAACCAGGTGTGCGGCTTCTCGTACGAGATGAACTGCGACGCCCACATCTGGTGCTGACCCACCCCGGCCACGAAGATCGCGTCCGGGCCGACGATCTCGCCCAGTCGCTTGATCACGTACTGCGGGGACAGCGTGCCGTCGGACGGCTCGTCGTAGCCCAGCGGGTAACGGTCGCGCAGGTCGTTCAGCTGCGTCCACCAGTCACCGAGGTCGGCGGTACGCCCCGCCGACCGCTCGGCGCTGACCGCGACGATCAACTCGTCGATGACGTGCTTGGCGTCGCCGACGATCGGCACGTCCACGTGCCGGTTCTTGCCGATCTCCGCCGGGTCGATGTCCGCGTGGACCACAGCCGCGTCCGGGGCGAACGAGTCCAGCTTGCCGGTGACGCGATCGTCGAAACGCGCGCCCAGCGCGACGATCAGATCCGCCTTCTGCAGGCCGTAGACCGCGGCGACGGTGCCGTGCATGCCGGGCATCCCCAGGTGCTGCTGATGCGAGTCGGGGAACGCCCCGAGCGCCATCAACGTGGTGACGACCGGGATGCCGGTCAGCTCGGCCAGCCGATGCAGCCCGTCGGTGGCACCGGCCTTGAGCACGCCGCCGCCGACATAGAGCACCGGCCGTCGGGCGCCAGCCATCAGCCGCGCCGCCTCCCGGATCTGCTTGCCGTGCGGGTGCAGGGTCGGCCGGTAGCCGGGCAGGTCCAGCGTGGGCGGCCAGGAGAAGGTGGTCGGCGCCTGGAGCACGTCCTTGGGGATGTCGACCAGGACCGGGCCGGGTCGCCCGCTGCTGGCCAGGTGGAACGCCTCGGCCAGCACCCGGGGGATCTCCTCGGCGTTCTGCACGAGGAAGTTGTGCTTGGTGATCGGCAGGGTGATGCCCTGGATGTCCGCCTCCTGGAAGGCGTCGGTGCCGATCGACGGGCGGGCCACCTGACCGGTGATCGCGACCATCGCCACCGAGTCCATGTACGCGTCGGCGATCGGGGTGACCAGGTTCGTCGCACCCGGGCCGGAGGTGGCGATGCAGACGCCGACCTTGCCGGTGGCCTGCGCGTAACCGGTCGCCGCGTGCCCCGCGCCCTGCTCGTGCCGCACCAGGATGTGCCGGACCGTCGAGTCGTAGAGCGGGTCGTACGCCGGCAGGATCGCGCCGCCCGGAATGCCGAAGACGACGTCGACGTCGAGCGCCTCAAGGGACCGCACGAGCGAGCCGGCCCCGGAAACCTGGGTCGCGGCGGCGGGCCGTACCGCCGGGGTGGCCGGGGTGGCCGTGCGCGTGCCGGCCTGGTCGACGTCGAGGGTCGGGTCGGCGGCCGCGCGGGCCCGGCGGGCGGTGTGGGCGAGGGTCTCGGGCGTGGGTCTCGTCATGGCGGTTCTGGCCTTCGGCTGGAGTGGCTGGTGGCTAGTCAAGCGATGCGACGCGGGCGCGGCCCGCTTCGCCAGGTTCCGATGGCAATAAAAACGGCCCTCGTGCAGATGCACGGGGCCAGCGCACTCTCGGTGAGGGAGAGTGCGCTCAGGTAAGTACTCGCAGCGACCGGTACGACGACATGCGGCTAAGCCTGACGCATCTCACGCGATGAGTCAACTGATCCCACATGTTGGTTAACGGAGGTCGGCGCGTCGGCCGGCGACGCGCCATCGGCAGACGGGTTGAGCTGCCCGGACCCGCCCGGAGCGCGACGTGGCGCCGGCACCGCGGTGGGACGCGCACCCGGAGACGTGGCCGCCTCCAGCATCGCCTCCAGGTGCTCGGCCGGCACCCCCCAGCCGAAGAGCGCGCCCTGGCCGAACCGGCAGCCGGCGGCCACCACGGCGGCCAGCTCGGTCGGGGTGGTCACCCCCTCGGCGATCACCTCCAGCCCCAGCTGATGGCCCAGTCGCATGACGATGTCGACCATCGGGGCGAAGGCCGGGCCGTCCTGGTCGACCGGGCGGACCGGTTCGTGCTCGGCGACCAGACTGTGGTCGATCTTGAGGATGTCGATTGGCAGTCGCCGCAGCTGCCCCAGCGACGAGTAGCCGGCCCCGAAGTCGTCCAGCGCGATCCGGACACCGGTCAACCGCAGCGCGGTCAGCCGCCGGATCAGCTCGTCCAGGTCGGTGGCGACCGCGTGCTCGGTGACCTCCAGCACCAGCCGCTGCGGCGGCACGTGGTGGGCGCGCAACGCCTCGGCGACCTGGACCACGTACTCCGGGGCGTGCAGCTCGCGGGGGGAGACGTTGACCGACACCCAGACGTCGTGCCCGTCCGCCAGCCACCGGGAGAGCTGGTAGCAGGCCTGGTGCAGCACCCAGGCGCCGAGCGGAGCGATCATGCCGCACTCCTCGGCGAGCGGGATGAACTCGTCCGGACGGACGTTGCCCAGCTCACTGTGGTGCCAGCGGAGCAACGCCTCGGCGCCGACCGGCCGCACCGACGGCAGCGACGCCACCGGCTGGAAGGCCAACCGCAGCTCGTCGCGCTCGATGGCCCCGCGCAGCTCGTGCTCCACCGTCGTCCGCCGGCGCAGCAGCTTGTCGTACGCGGCGTCGTACCGCTCGATCCGGTTCTTGCCCCGCTGCTTGGCGTAGCGCAACGCCAGGTCGGCGTGCCGCAGCAGCAACTCCACGTCCGGCTCGTCGGCCCAGTCGGCCACCCCGATGCTCACCGACAGGAAGACCGGCCCCTCCGGCTGGTCGTACGGCCGGTTGAGCACCCCGAGGAGCCGCTCGGCGACCCGGTCCGCCTCGACCGACCGGCCCTGCATGAGCACGGCGAACTCGTCGCCACCCAGCCGGGCGGCCACGTCACCGGGGCGCAGGTTGCCGCGCAGCCGCCGGCCCACCTCGGCCAGCACGGCGTCGCCCACGTCGTGGCCCCGCATGTCGTTGACGTTCTTGAAGCCGTCCAGGTCGAGGCCGAGCAGCACGCACGGGTTGCGGTCCGCGGCGTTGTGGTGCAGCGCCCGCAGCAGCCCACGCCGGTTAGCCAACGACGTCAGCGGATCGGTGTGCGCCAACTCCCGGAAGTGCGCCTCCCGCTCGGCCAGGCGGCCCGCGTACCCCCGGACGTCGCGAAGGGTGAGGTACTGCCGCGCCACCAGGGCGAAACCCTCGACGCTGCCGGCCACGATGCCGGCCGCGGTGAACCGGCCGTCCTGGGCGAGGTGGTACATCGCCGAGGCGGCCATCGCCAGCATCGGGGCGATGGCGTACTCGCCGTCGCGACCGACCAGGTCCAGGTCGACCTGCCCCGGCCGGTCCGCCCGGTACAGGGCGAGCGCGACGGTCAGCAGGCCGGCGGCGAGCAGCGACGCGCCGGTCAGCGCCATGGTCGGCCCGGCCTGGCAGAGCCCGGCGCTGAGCCCCAGCCCGCCGCAGCTCACCGCGGTGATGCCGGCGCACAGCGCGGCGAGCCGTCGCCGTGGGGCGGCGGCCCGGAAGACGACGATCACGGCGAGGCCGGCGCCGAGCGCCGCGCTCACCGTGGCCACCAGGATCGCCGGGCAGGCCATCGGGGTGGCGGCACCGAGCAACCGGGTGGGCTCGGAGAAGAGCACCCAACCGACGAACCACAGCGCCGCCGCAATGACCAACCCGTCCAGGGCGAGCCGGGCCGTTCCCGCCGCGGTGGCGGCCACCCCGGGCAGTCGGAGCAGACCGGCGGCGAAGGCCAGCCCGCTCACCGCCGTGCCGATCGCCACCAGCGTCGCCCAACCCGTGCGCTGCCCCTGCTCGTGGGCCCAGTGGTCGTTCGCGCTGAGCGCGGCGACCACCCCGGCCAGGAGGCTGATCAGGGCACCGCCGGCGGCTGCCGCGAGCAGCACGTGCGCCGGTCGACGCGGCCCCGTCCGCCGCCGGGCGACGACGGTCAGCAGCACGACGGCCACCGCGGCGACGAGCCCGCTGAGCGCCGCGACAGCGGCCATGCCCGGTGGAAAATGCACGCCTCCAAGAGTGCCGGATGGGCGC
Source organism: Micromonospora sp. SD19 (assembly GCF_054462275.1). NCBI lineage: Bacteria > Bacillati > Actinomycetota > Actinomycetes > Micromonosporales > Micromonosporaceae > Micromonospora > Micromonospora sp. SD19. The sequence goes on along the minus strand of NZ_JBTLMN010000003.1, from coordinate 41,948 downwards.
ACGTCGTGGGGGGCTGAGTGTGCATCTGTTGGGACACGGCAGATACCCGGGTGGGGCCGCGCGCCGGCGGTGTCATGCTGGTATGCATGCCTGAGCTGCGGTCGAGGACTTCCACACACGGTCGGACGATGGCCGGCGCCCGGGCCCTCTGGCGGGCCACCGGGATGACCGACGACGATTTCGGCAAGCCGATCGTCGCCATCGCCAACAGTTTCACCCAGTTCGTGCCTGGTCACGTACACCTCAAGGACATGGGGGGCCTGGTCGCCGACGCGGTCGCCGAGGCCGGCGGGGTGGGCCGGGAGTTCAACACCATCGCTGTCGACGACGGCATCGCGATGGGCCACGGCGGCATGCTCTACTCGCTGCCCAGCCGCGAGCTGATCGCCGACGCGGTCGAGTACATGGTCAACGCGCACTGCGCGGACGCCCTGGTCTGCATCTCCAACTGCGACAAGATCACCCCCGGGATGCTGCTGGCCGCGTTGCGGCTCAACATCCCCACCGTCTTCGTCTCCGGCGGCCCGATGGAGGCCGGCAAGACGATGGCGATCGAGGGCGTCGTGCACAGCAAGATCGACCTGATCGACGCGATGATCGCCTCCTCGAACGAGGCGGTCACCGACGAGCAGCTCGGTGAGATCGAACGCTCCGCCTGCCCGACCTGCGGCTCCTGCTCCGGCATGTTCACCGCCAACTCGATGAACTGCCTCACCGAGGCGATCGGGCTCGCGCTGCCCGGCAACGGTTCGACGCTGGCCACCCACGCCGCCCGCCGGTCACTCTTCGTCGAGGCCGGCCGGACCGTCGTGGAGATCGCCAAGCGGTGGTACGACGGCGACGACGAGTCGGTGCTGCCGCGCACTGTCGCCTCCAAGGCCGCCTTCGAGAACGCGGTCGCCCTGGACGTGGCGATGGGCGGCTCCACCAACACGGTGCTGCACCTGCTCGCCGCCGCCCGCGAGGCGGAGCTGGACTTCGGCGTCGCCGACATCGACGCGATCTCCCGACGGGTGCCGTGCCTGGCCAAGGTCGCGCCCAACTCCCCGCAGTACCACATGGAGGACGTGCACCGGGCCGGTGGCATCCCGGCGATCCTCGGCGAACTCGACCGGGCCGGGCAGCTCAACCGGGACGTGCACGCTGTGCACTCCCCCTCGCTGGCGCAGTGGCTGACCGACTGGGACGTGCGCGGCGGCTCCCCCACCCCGACCGCTGTCGAGCTGTTCCACGCCGCCCCGGGCGGGGTGCGTACCGTCGAGCCGTTCTCCACCACCAACCGCTGGTCGTCGCTGGACACCGACGCGGCCGGCGGCTGCATCCGGGACCGCGAGCACGCGTACTCCGCCGACGGCGGGCTGGCGATCCTGCACGGCAACCTGGCGCCCGAGGGCAGCGTGGTGAAGACGGCCGGCGTGCCGGACGACTGCCTGACCTTCCGGGGCCCGGCGAAGGTCTACGAGTCGCAGGACGACGCGGTGACAGCGATCCTCGCCAAGCAGGTGGTCGCCGGGGACGTGGTGGTGATCCGGTACGAGGGGCCCAAGGGCGGCCCCGGCATGCAGGAGATGCTCTACCCCACCTCGTTCCTCAAGGGCCGCGGCCTGGGTCGCTCCTGCGCGCTGCTCACCGACGGCCGTTTCTCCGGTGGCACCTCCGGGCTCTCCATCGGGCACGTCTCCCCCGAGGCGGCCTCCGGCGGGATGATCGCCCTGGTCCGCGACGGCGACGAGATCGTCATCGACATCCCGAGCCGGTCGATCTCCCTCAACGTGCCGGAGGACGAGTTGGAGGCACGCCGGGTGGCCGAGGAGAAGCGCGACAGGCCGTACACCCCGACCGACCGGCAGCGCCCGGTGTCGGCGGCACTGCGCGCGTACGCCTCGATGGCCACCTCGGCCAGCGACGGCGCCTACCGCCGCGTCCCGGAGTAACCGACCGCCAGCCCGACAACCCTCAGTCCATCGGGGCGTCGCGCGGGTCGGGACCATCGTCGAGGAGGCGTACGCCGTCGTCGTCGTGGCGGTGCACGCGTCGGTGCGGCCAACCGCCTCCGGCAGTCGCCACTGCCGGTCCAGCCACAGCGACGGCAGGTCGGCCTCGTCCACCACCGCGGCGACGGTGGTCGGTCGACAAAGGCGGTGCCTCGAATAGACGGGGTGGGCTAGCGTGTCGACGGTCTACTGGGGATCTCCCCAGATTCCTACGGGGGAAGGTCGGTACGTGTCAGTTTGGAAGAAGCCCACGCTGGTGGCGGTCTCGGCGCTCAGCGCGTTCGCGATCTCCGCCTGCGGCGTGACGTCCGGCGAGTCCGAGGCGCCGAAGCAGCCCACCGTCCTGCAACTGCTGGCCAGTGATCTCAAGGGATCCCTGCAGAAGGCCGTCGACACCACCAACAAGACCGACTCGGTGACCGTGACGATGACGGGCACGATGGGCGGCGAGAAGATCTCGATGCGGGGTGTCCTGGACCTGGGTGACCCGCTCAAGGCCGACATGACGATGACCGACGCGAAGGGAACCACGACCACCGTCCGGATGATCGGTGCCGTGGTCTTCACCGAGATTCCGGAGGAGGGCCGCGCGCGTACGGGTGGGAAGCGCTGGATGAAGATGGACCTGTCGGGTCTGGGCGAGCTGACGGGCACGGGCTTCACCAAGCAGTTCGAGAACGCCGACCCGGTCAAGCAGGTCAAGACGCTGCTCGCCATCGAGGGCACGACGGTCGTGGGGCAGGAGACGGTGAGCGGGGTGCCAACTGTGCACTACACCGTCACCACTCCGGTGGCGACCTACCTCGCCCAGATCGACGCCGCGCGTCGGGACGTCACCGAGCAGGCGCTGGCCGCGCAGGGCGTCAAGGAACTGAAGATCGACCTGTGGGTCGACGAGCAGTACCGGCCGCGCCGGGCCGGCCTGGCGATGGGCGCGATGGGCGACATGGTGATCGACTACACCGACTACGACAAGGCGGTGACCATCGAGTCGCCGCCGCCAGCGGAGACCGCCGACTTCGCCGAGATGCTCAAGGGTCTGCAGGACCTGACCACGACCTGATCGGATCTTGGAGCACTGCCTGACTGGCATGACCGACACGGGATCAGTGATATCGGGGTAACGCGTGGACGCGGATACCGCGTGTTCAAGGATCCCGTGTCGATCATGGCTGGGGTCAGTCAGGAATCACCAGGTCAGGACGGCGCCCACGGTCCGCTGACGAACCGGCCGTCGCCGACGAACGGACTGACGTTGGGCAGGCACCCGCCCAGGTCGATGGTCTGGGTCATCATGACCGGGCCCGGCTCGCCCAGAGCGCCGCACTTCATGTGGGCGAAGCCCAGGAAGTGGCCGAACTCGTGATTGATCACGCCCGCGTGGTACTCCTCGATGGTGACCGGGTACCCCGGCGAACCCTGGAGCCAGCGCCGCAGATTGATCATGATCGTCTTGCCGTACTTGCAGGAGTAGACCCCCTCGGTGTCGACGCCGCTGGCGCCGCAGAGTCGGTCCACCGTCCGGGGTGTCGCGAGCCGCACGTCGACGTCGGCCTTCGAGGTGCCGACCCGCTGGAAGGACCACGATGCCCGGCTCAGGTTCACGGCTTTGTTGGTGACCGGGTGCTGCGCCGAGGTGGCCCACCCGTTCGGTGCCGCCAACACCTGCTCGATGCTCTCGGCGAACCGGTCCGGTTTCCAGGCGGGGATGTCACCCCAGGCGATGCCCTTCTCCACCGAGACGCTGTAGCGCACCCGCTTCTTGCCGCTGCCGATCACGCGACCGGTGCCGGCGGCCCTGGTGAAGGTGCCGGCGGCTCTGGTGGGAATCTCCTCGTCGGTTGGGATCTCCGGGGTCGGGCTGGAGACGGGACTCTGCTCCGCGCTGCCGGCAGCCGGGCCGGAACGTGGGACTTCGGCCTGCCCGGAAGCCCGCGCCGACAGGCCACACGCGGCGGTCGCCAGCACCATCGCCAACGAGATCGGTACGAGCATCCGTCCGCTGATCCGCACGGTGAGAACCTCCAGAGTCGATCACGGTCAGGTGAGGAACGCTGGAAGGCTAGGTGACCAGGAGTAAGGAAAACGTCAGGACGATCGGCGTCGACAGCCCGCGGTGCGGTGGCGGACGAGCGAGGTCAGTTGGCCGCCACGACGTGGTCGATCACCAGGTGGGCGGCGCCGGTGATGCCGACGTCCTGGCTGGTGGCGACCCGCTCGATGAGCAGGGTCTGGGTGGCCAACGGCAGGCACCGCTCGTAGAGGGTGGCCCGCATGCTGGCCAGCAGCGGTTCGCAGTCGGCGAGTCGACCGCCGATGGCGACCACCTGCGGGTTGAAGAAGTTGACCACGACGGCCAGGATCTCGCCGATGGCCCGGCCGGCCTGCCGGGCGAGCGCTGTCGCGTGCCGGTCGCCGTCGTCGATCAGGCGGATCACACCGGTCAGGTCGGAGACCGTCACGCCCTGCTCGCGTAGCGCGGTGACCAGGGCCGCGCCGCTGGCCACGGCCTCCAGGCAACCGGCGTTGCCGCAGCTGCACAGCGGCGCGGGATCGGCCACCACCCGGCAGTGGCTGATGTCGCCGGCCGACCCCTGCGCGCCCCGGTGCAGCCGTCCACTGGAGATGACACCGGAGCCGATCCCGGTGCCGGCCTTGATGTAGACGGCATGGTCCAGTTCGGAGTGTGCGGTGCGGTGCGCGCCGAGCGCCATCAGATTGGCGTCGTTGTCCACGATGATCGGCACGTCGACCCGGCCGGCGCAGAACGCGGCGACGTCGAAGCCGTTCCAGCCGGGCATCCGGGACGGGCTGACGATCCGGCCGGTGGCGTGCTGCACCGGGCCGGGAATGCCGATGCCGAGACCTCGCAGCGCGCCCGGGTCGCCGTCCGCCGTCGAGGCTGACGACACGGGACCGGCGGACGTCGGGTCACCGGGCGTGGCGGCCAACGCCGCGACCTCGGCCAGCAGCGAACCGAGCACCTGCTCCGGGCCCTCCTCGATGCGGACCGGCAGGGTGCGTGCCTGGACCACCCGCCCGGAGAGGTCCAGCGTGCCGACGCGCGCGTGGTGCGCGCCGAGGTCGATGGCGCCGACCACGGCGCCGCCGGTGGGCACGGCGAGCTGGCGCGGCCGGCGTCCGCCTCGGGACCGCCCGGCGCCGGTCTCCTCCAGCAACCCCTGGTTGATCAATGCCTCGACCCGCTGGGAGACCGTCGACGGAGACAGCCCGGAGAGCCGGGACAGGTCGGCACGACTGACTGCCGCTCCGGTGGCCACCCAGCGCAGCAGCTCCCGAGGGCCGCCCCGGAGGGCTTCGCGTGGCGCGTCGTCAATCGTCACGTCAGGTTCTTAGCATCCACAGTTTGTTCAAGCAACTGGTTGACTTAGTTTCCTGGCTACCTTTAGATGGCGCTGTTGGTTCGATATGAAGCCGACTTGATTCGGTAGTCGAAGAAAGTGGGGCCGTCTGGTGGCACCGGGGACGACGGGTGCGGACCGACCGATGGTGTCGGTACGCGGCCTGCACAAGTGGTTCGGCCCGCTGCACGTGCTCAAGGACATCGACCTCACGGTGGCCGCCGGCGAGGTGGTCGTCGTGGTGGGGCCGTCCGGCTCCGGCAAGTCGACCCTGTGCCGCTGCCTCAACCGGCTGGAGACGGCCGGGCAGGGCAGCATCGAGATCGACGGTGAACCGCTGCCGGCCGAGGGTCGGGCGCTGGCCCGGTTGCGCGCCGACGTCGGCATGGTCTTCCAGTCCTTCAACCTCTTCGGGCACAAGACGGTGCTGGACAACGTCACCCTCGGCCCCACCCGGGTCCGCAGGATCGCCCGTCCCGAGGCGCGGCAGCAGGCCATGGCCCTGCTGGAACGCGTCGGGATCGCCGACAAGGCGAACCACCACCCGGCCCAACTCTCCGGTGGGCAGCAGCAGCGGGCCGCGATCGCCCGGGCGCTGGCCATGCAACCGAAGGTGCTGCTCTTCGACGAGCCGACCTCGGCCCTGGACCCGGAGATGGTCAACGAGGTGCTCGACGTGATGGTCTCCCTCGCCAAGGAGGGGATGACCATGATCGTGGTCACCCACGAGATGGGCTTCGCCCGTCGCGCCGCCGACCGGGTCGTCTTCATGGACGACGGCCGCATCGTCGAATCCGGCGCCCCCGACGAATTCTTCGCAGCTCCGCGCACCGAGCGGGCCCGCGACTTCCTTTCCAAGATCCTCCAGCACTAGCCCCCAACGGGAGGGTGTCATGTCAATCCTCAAGAAGAGCTTCACCCGGCGGCGCTCGCTCGCCCTCACCGCGACCGCCGTGGCGGTGGCCCTCGTCGCCACCGGCTGCGGCGGTGACGGCGACAGCAGCGCCCCGAAGCTGCCCGGCGACGCCGGCCTCGGTGGCGACGGCGTGGTCGCCCAGTCGGTGTACGACGCCGCCCCGGTCGCCAGCGACGCGGACATCCCGGCCGGCTCGACAATGGACGCGATCCGCAAGCGCGGCTACCTGAACATCGGCGGTTCCCTGGACGCGCCGCTGCTCGCCCAGCAGAACCCGGTCAGCGGCACCATCGAGGGCTTCGACGCCGACATGGCGAAGCTGCTGGCGAAGTACATCATCGGCAAGCCCGAGGTGAAGACGACGACCATCGGCACTCAGACCCGCGAGGCCATGCTTCAGGCCAAGTCGGTCGACGCCGTCTTCCAGACGTACACGATCACCCCGCAACGGGCCACCCAGGTCGCCTTCGCCGGGCCGTACCTCACCTCCGGCCTCGCCGTCGGGGTTCGCAAGGACGACACCTCCATCAAGAGCGTCAAGGACCTCGCCGGCAAGACCGTGATCGTCGGGGCGAACACCCCCGCCGTCACCGCGCTGCCCTCCGCCGCGCCCGGCTCGAAGCAGATCGCCTTCGGCACCGACCCGCAGGCGCTGCAGGCCCTGCTGCAGAAGCGCGGCGACGCGTACGTGCAGGACTTCACGCTGCTCGCATCGGGTGCCAAGGCCAACCCGGGGATGAAGGTGGTGGGCGAGCCCTTCACCACCGAGGCGTACGGCATCGGCCTCAACCGGGAGGACACGCAGTTCAAGGAGTTCGTCAACAACTGGCTGAAGAAGATCCAGGCCGACGGCACGTGGGCGAAGGTCTGGGAGGGCACCCTCGGCTCGGTGGTCGAGGGCGGGGCACCCACCCCGCCGGCCCTCGGTTCCGTCGACGGCTCCTGAGCAGTCTCTCGTACCGATGGAAGCCCTCACCGCCCACCTGAGCCAGCTGGGCCACGGCTTGGTCACGACGGTCGAACTGACCGTCGTGACCACCGTCGGCGCGATGCTGCTGGGCATCGTCGTGGCCACCCTGCGGATCGCCCCCGTGCCGCTGCTGCGCGCCATCGGCACCGCGTACGTCGAGGTGTTCCAGAACCTGCCGCTGCTGGCGCTGCTGGTGCTCTTCGTGTTCGCGCTGCCGACCATCGGCATCACGTTCCCGCTGTTCACCTCCGCCGCGATCGTCATCGCGGTGTACGAGGGGGCGTACCTGGCCGAGGCGATCCGCGCCGGGATCAACACCGTCGGTGTGGGCCAGGCCGAGGCGGCCCGTGCCATCGGGCTCACCTTCGGCCAGTCCCTGCGGCACGTCATCCTGCCGCAGGGACTCCGGGCGGTGATCCAGCCGATCGGCAACATCTGCATCGCGCTGCTCATGAACACCTCGCTGGCCGCCGCCGTCGGCGTGGTCGAGCTGACCCAGGCGGCCAACAACGTGAACCTGGTCGAGGCCCAACCGATCGCCGTCTTCACCGGCGCCGGCCTCGCCTACATGCTGCTGGCGCTGATCATCGGTCAGGTCACCGGCCTGCTCGAACGAAGGCTGGCGATCGTCCGATGAACAAGACCCAACAGATCCTCTTCGACGAACCCGGCCCCCGCGCCCAACGGCGGATCCGGATCGCCACCGTGCTGGGCGCCGTCGGGCTGGCCGGTGCCCTGGCCGCGGCCGTCTACCAGTTCGCCAGCCACGGCGAACTGGCCGCCGACCGGTGGGAGCCGTTCACCACCTGGCCGATCTGGCGGTACCTGCTCAACGGCCTGTGGGCGACGCTGCGCGCCGCCGCCGCGACCGCGGTGCTCAGCGCCGCGCTCGGGCTGATCCTGGCGCTCGGCCGGCTGTCGACGCACCGACCGCTGCGCTGGCTGGCCGGGGCGTACGTGGAGATCTTCCGGACCGTACCCACCCTGCTGCTGATCTACGTGACGCTGTTCGCGCTGCCGCAGTACGGCCTGAACTTCCCGCTGTTCTGGAAGCTCGTGGTGCCGCTGGTGGTATCCAACTCGGCGGCGTTCGCCGAGATCTTCCGGTCCGGCATCCTGGCGCTGGACCGGGGACAGACCGAGGCCGGCCTCGCGGTCGGGCTACGCCGCGGGCAGGTGATGGCGCTGGTCGTCCTGCCACAGGCGTTGCTCCAGCTCGCCCCGTCCCTGGTCAGCCAGCTGGTCGGGCTGCTCAAGGACACCTCGCTCGGCTTCGTGGTCAGCTACACCGAGCTGCTCTACAGCGGGCAGGTGCTCGCCTCGTACACCCATTTGCTGATCCAGACGTTCCTGATGGTGGCGCTGATCTACCTCGTGGTCAACGCCTCGCTGTCGAAGTTCGCCCGCGTACTCCAGGCCCGCAACGGCCGCTTCGGCGGCCGACGCGGACGGCGGACCGCTGAGCTGCCCCCGCCACTTCTCGAAGGGAACACTCCCCGGTGACCATCTTCCGCTACGCCGAACTGGCCCGGGTCGTGCGCAACGGCTTCGTCGAGAGCCGGCACTACGGCAGCGTCGTCGTGCTCGCCCCGGACGGGACAGTCGCCCTCGCCGCCGGCGTACCCGACGAGCCGGTCCTCCCCCGCTCCACCCTCAAGCCGGTGCAGGCGCTGGCCTGCCGGGTCGCGGCGGGCGACGAGCTGACCGGCCCGGCGCTGGCGCTCGCCGCCGGCAGCCACACCGGCGACGACCGGCACGTCGAGGTGGTCCGGGCGATGCTGGCCGGGGCCGGCCTGACCGAGGACGCGCTCGGCTGCCCGCAGGACTGGCCGGAGGACGAACCAACCCGGGACCGGCTGATCCGCGCCGGCGGGCAGCGCGAGCGGATCCGGATGAACTGCTCCGGCAAGCACGCCGCGATGCTCGTCGCCGCCGTCGCACGGTCCTGGAGCACCCACGACTACCTCGACCCGGACCACCCGATCCAGCGGGAGACCGCCGCCGCCGTCGCCCGGCTCGCTGGCACGCCGATCGCGCACCACGCTGTCGACGGCTGCGGCGCACCGCTGTTCGGGCTGCCGCTGACCGGCCTGGCCCGCACCTTCCAGGCCCTGGTCACCGCGCCCACCGGCAGTGACGAGGCACTGGTCGCGCAGGCCATGCGCCAACACCCGGAGTACGTCGGCGGCTGGCACGGCCACCCCAACACCGACCTGATGCGGGCGCTGCCCGGCGTCCTCGCCAAGGGCGGAGCCGAGGGTGTGCTCGGGGTGGCCGCACCGGACGGTCACGCCGTCGCGGTGAAGGTGGTCGACGGATCACCCCGCGCCACCACCGCGATCGCCCTCGCCGCCCTCGACGCCGTTGGCGTACCGGTGGGCGGGGCCGACGCGCTGCGCCAGGTGCCGGTGCTCGGCGGCGGCGCACCGGTCGGCGCCGTCACGGCCGTCATCGACTGGACCACCGCACCGTCTCGGACCGAAGCGGCACCGCCACGCACGGAAAAGGAAGAATCATGAGCACATTCGAGATCTGCATCGACAGCGTCGAGGGGGCGGTCGCCGCTGAGGAGGCCGGCGCCGACCGGGTGGAGCTGTGCTCCGCGCTCTTCGACGGCGGGCTGACCCCCAGCCTGGGCACCATCGAGACGACACTGCGCGCCGTCAACCGGATCCGGGTACACGTGATCGTCCGGCCGCGGGCCGGCGACTTCATCTACTCGCCGTTCGAGATCGAGGCGATGGAGCGGGACGTGCGGGCCGCGGTGGCGGCCGGCGCGCACGGCATCGTGATCGGTGCGTTGACCGCCGAGGGTGACGTCGACGTGCCGACCACCCGCCGGCTGATCGCCGCCGCGGGCGACGTCAGCATCACCTTCCACCGGGCGTTCGACATGACCCGCGACCCGCACGCGGCGCTGGAGCAGCTGATCGAGCTGGGCGTTCACCGGGTGCTCACCTCGGGCCAGGAAGTCAGCGTGCTGGAGGGTGCCCCGCTCATCGCCGACCTGGTGCGCCGCGCCGCCGGCCGGATCGTCGTCATGCCGGGCGGTGGCATCACCCCGCGCAACATCGCCCGGATCGTCGAGGCGACCGGCGCTGACGAGTACCACTTCGCGGCACTGGTCAGCTCGGACAGCCCGGCCGTGCACCGCAACCCGGCCCCGCTGATGGGCGGCAGCCTGAACCGGCCCGAGTACGAGCGCTCGGGCACCTCCGGCGCGCTGGTCGGCCAGGTGCTCGCCGCAGCCCGCGCCTGACCGCCTACTGCTACTGACGAGCGGTGGTCCCGGGGGACGTTCAAGTCCCTCCGTGACCACCGCTCGCGCCGTGGTGGAGCCGGTCATTCGGGCTACACCGGTCACCCGGTGGCGAGGTTGATGGCGACGCCGACCGGAATGGACGCCGCCAGCCCTGCGACCAGCCACCACAGCTGCTCCCGCCTGGCCTTTCGCTGTGCCGACTGGAGCCCGCCCTGGATCTGGCTCAGGGTGTTCGCCACCATCGTCAGGTCCTTGGCACGACCGGCCTGCTCGCTGGTGAGGGAACGCCGCAGCACGGAGCGGCGAACCCGGCTCGTCGTCGACAACGTCAGCTGATGCCGACGAACCCGACGCGACGCGAAGACCGTCGACCCCGGGTCCCCGAAGTCGTCGCCGGTGCCGCCATCGTCCGGATCCTCCTCGGCCTCGGGCCCGCGGAAGTAGCCGATCGGGAACAGGCGTGACCACAGCCGCGTCCAGCGGTCCTTCCACCAGAGACCACCGCCAGCGCCGAGCAGAACGAGGTTCACGACGATCGCGCCGATCGCCCACCTGTCGGTGACGAAGAAGCCGACGGCACCGACGGGGACAGCCGCCAGGATGAGTGCCTTCGCCGCCGCGGTGCCGCTGATCCCCTGCATGCCCGCCATTGAACCGGCCCCGCCCGGCCGACAGGGGCCCTGTTATCCGGAAGGCGACAGCAATGTCCTCGCGGGACAGTTCATCGTCCGACCGGAAAGTGCGCCAGGCACAGAGCGGACGGCGACCTGCCTCAGTAGCCCAACAGGGCGATGAGCAGCGAGGACACCGCGGCGACCAGGAGCACCCCACCGGTGCCGAGGCCGACGACCGCGCTCACCGCCACGGCGCGAGCCCGGGCCACCGGCACCGCCGCGACCGCCACCACGGTGACGAGCGCGGCGACCAGATGAATCAACGGGTAGTCGATCAACGCCGCAACCGGGAAGAGGTGCACGCCCACGACGAGGGCGATCCATGGGGCGACCAGCTCATTACGCCGCAGCAGAGCGAGCAGCCCGGCACCGACCGCAGCGACGCCGAACTCGATGCCGACGACGATGCCGAAGGTTGGGCTGGTGTCGGCGTCGAATGCCGTACCGTCCGACCAGTGACGCCAGGCGAACAGAGCCCCGGCGGCCGCCGTGAGCAGGGAAAGAACCGACCCGGCGATGAGCACCCGCCGCCACCGCTTCGGGGGCGCCTCCTGCGCCCAACCGAACCAGCTGGTGGCGAAAAAGGCGAAGACGAACGCCGTCGCCGCCGCGTCCCGGACATGTTCAGTGATCATTGGCTCCCCGCGATACCGCTGGTTCGACGTCGGACTTCGCCGTTGACAGCGGCGCTGTCACCGCCGGGCCACGACGCGGTAATCCTGTCCTGACCGGTGTGCTCGATGACAGGGCGGGGTTGCAGTCGCTCACGCTCGGCCCTCTATCCGTGTAGCTCGCGGCCGTGTCGTCGGGCGCCGCCGCCTCGGTGCCGATGCCCCGCTACGTCCGGGCAGCCCGGCGGTGTTCCCGTGGGCTGACGCCGCGGATGCGTTTGAAGGCCGTGCTCAGGGCGAAGGAACTGCCGTAGCCGACGTGGCGGGCGACGGCGCCGACGGTGGCGCCGGGCTCGCGGAGCAGGTCGGCTGCCAGGGCCAGCCGCCACTCGGTGAGGTAGGACATGGGCGATTCGCCGACGAGCGCGGTGAATCGGCGGGCCAGCGCCGCCCGGGAGACCCCGGTCTCGGCTGCCAGCGACGCGACGGTCCAGGGTTGGGCCGGCTTGTTGTGGAGCATTTGCAGGGCCCGGCCAACGATGGGATCGCTGTGCGCTTTGTACCAGCCGGGGGCATTGGCCGCCGGTCGCGCGAACCATTCACGTAGCGCGGCGATGAGCAGCAGGTCGAGCAGCCGGTCGAGGACCGCTTCCTGGCCGGGATCGTCCTTGACGATCTCGGTGGCCAGTAGCGGTACCAACGGGGAGTCCCAGGAGTCGCCCGGGACGACCAGTAGCGGCGGCAGTGCGCTCAGGAGCCGCTGACTGACCTCGCCCCGCATCGTGTAGGTGCCGGTGAGCAGCGTTGTCGGGCCGTCCGGGTTGTTGCCCCAGGTGCGTACGCCCAGCTCCATCATCCCGGGCAGTTCCTGCCCGTCGGGGGTGGTGCAGATCTGGCCTGGGTGAATGACGACCTGCGGCGCCGTGGCCGGCTCGTCGGCGACGGCGTACGGGTCGGGGCCACGAATGATCGCCAGGTCGCCTGGACTGAGCTGTACGGACGCACCCTCGTCGGGAACGACCCAGGCGTCCCCCTGGACCATGGCCACCAGGGTGAGCGGCGCCTGGTCTTCGATCCGTATCGACCAGGGCGGGGTCAGGACCGAGCGGAGGAGGAACGCTCCCCGGGCTCTGGGTCCGTCGAGGAGACTGACGACTGCGTCCATGTAGACGATTACACACAGAATCGCGCGCCTTGGCTATCCACAGTCTCACACCGCTGCGTTTCAATTATCGCTATGACGAACGAACAAGAGCGGAACACGATCCTGGTACTCGGCGGGACCGGCAAGACTGGCCGCCGCATCGTGAAGCGGCTCCAGGAGAGCGCAGTGCCCGTTCGGGCGGGTTCCCGCTCCGCTGCGCAGCCCTTCGACTGGGCTGACCAGGCGACCTGGACGCCGGTGCTGCAGGGCGTCGGAACGGTGTTTGTGTCCTACTACCCGGACCTGGCGGTGCCGGGCGCACCCGAGACGGTCGGCGCGTTCACTGAACTGGCGGTGGCGTCCGGGGTCTCCCGGCTGGTGCTGCTGTCCGGCCGGGGTGAAAAGGAAGCACAAGCCAGCGAAAGGCTCATCCAGTCCGCCGGGGTCGAGTGGACGATCCTGCGATCCAGTTGGTTCAGCCAGAATTTCAGCGAGGACTATCTGCTGGAGCCGGTGCTGGGCGGCGAGATCGTCCTCCCGGTCGGGAACGTGCCCGAGCCGTTCGTGGACGCCGACGACATCGCCGAGGTGGCTGTGGCCGCCCTGACCGAGGACGGGCACGCGGGGCAGATCTACGAGCTGACCGGCCCCCGGCTGCTCACCTTCGCCGAGGCGATCGCCGGGATTTCCACAGCGACGGGCCGGCGGATCGAATTCGTTCAGGTGTCTCCCGACGACTATGCCGAGGCGCTCACCGCGGAGGGCACGCCTTCCGGGGTCGTGGAGCTGCTGCTGTACCTGTTCACGACCGTGCTGGACGGGCGCAACGCCCATCTGGACGACGGGGTTCAGCGCGCCCTGGGCCGGCCGCCCCGCGACTTCGCCGACTACGCCACCGCCACCGCCGCCACCGGCATCTGGGACAGAGGGTAGGACACCAGTTGGGTCACCTGGAACATCGTCCGCTCGCTGGCCAACACGAACGCCGTCACGGCCGCGTCTCGGACACGTCGGTAATCATTGGCTTTCCGGGATACCGCTGGTTCGACGTCGGACTTCGCCGTTGACGGCGGCGCTGTCACCACCGGCTACGACCTTCGGTCGGCCCCCAGCGGAAAGCGCGACCGCGCGGGCGTACCGGATGGCGGCAGGGGTGTCCGGGAAGAGCAGTTCCTCGCGGCGCAGGTCGTCAGCGACTCCGAGGGTGGCGAGGACCTGGTCGTGGGCGGGGGTGATGCCGGAGAGCAGGACGGTGATCCCGCGTCCGCGTAGCCGCCGGATCGCATCGCCGAGGACGTGCGCGCCGGTGGCGTCCATCGTGGTCACCCGGGACATTCGCAGGATGACGACGCGGACGTCGGTGACCTCCGAGAGTTCGAGCAGGAAGGTGTGGGCGGCGGCGAAGAAGAGCGGCCCGTCCAGCCGGTACGCGACGATGTGTTCGCTGAGCAGCGCGTGCTCCTCGGCGCTGTGTTCCCCCGGGTCGAGGGGCACCTGTTCCAGCCGGGCGCTGCGGGCGACCGCGCGCAGGGCGAGCACCACGGCGACGCCGACGCCGACCGCGACGGCGGTGACGAGGTCCCAGATCACGGTGACGGCGAAGGTGAGCACCAGCACGACCGCGTCGCCCCGGGTGGCCCGGGCCAGCGCCCACAGCGAGCCGGCCTCCACCATGCGGACGGTGGTGGCGAGCAGCACCCCGGCCAGGGCGGCGAGCGGGATCCGGCCGACCAGCGGCGCGGCGGCCAGCACGATCGCCGCGAGGGCGACGGCGTGGGTGAGGGCCGCCAACTTCGAGGCCGCCCCGGCGCGGACGTTGACCGCTGTCCGGGCGATGGCGGCGGTCGCGGGAATGCCGCCGAAGACGGGGGCGGCGAGGTTGGCCAGCCCCTGACCGAACAGCTCCCGGTCCGGGTCATGCCGCTCACCGACGGTCATGCCGTCAGCGACGGTGGCGGAGAGCAGGCTCTCCAGGGCGGCGAGCGCGGCGACGGCGAGGGCGCTGGGCAGCAGCACACCGAGCGCGGCGAGGTCGAGGAAGCCGAGCGAAGGCGCTGGGAGGCCCTGCGGCAGCGCGCCGATCCGGGCCAGGTCGACCGGGAGGACCTCGGCGAGGACGGTGGCGGCCCCCACGCCGAGCAGGGAGAACGGCAGGCCGGGTCGCCACCGCGCTCCGAGCAGCATCAGCGCCGCGACGGCGAGGGCCACCGCGAGCGCGGCCGGCCGCGGATGGACGACGAACCGGGCGACCGCGTCGAAGGCGACGGCCCAGACCTTCTCCCCGTGCGCGTCGCTGACGCCGAGTGCGGCAGGAACCTGTTGCAGCGCGATGACCACGGCGATGCCGGCGGTGAAACCCTCCAGCACGGGGGTGGGCAGGTAGCGGACGTAGCGGCCCAGACGGGCCACGGCGAGCGCGATCAGCACCAGGCCGGCCATCGCCCCGACCATCAGCACGCCGGTGGCTCCGAACTGCTGCACCACTGGCACCAGCACCACTGTCATCGCCCCGGTCGGCCCGGAGACCTGGAGGTTGGAGCCGCCGAAGACGGCGGCCACCGCGCCGGCGACCACGGCGGTGATCAACCCGGCCTGGGCGCCCAGCCCGGAGGTGACGCCGAACGCCAGGGCCAGCGGCAGTGCCACCACCGCCACGGTGAGGCCGGCCAGCAGGTCCCGGCGTGGTGAGCGGTGGACCGCCGCCCAGTCGGCCCGGTCGGGTAGCAGCCCGAGGAGCCGCGCTCGGGCCACCGGGATGACGCGGCTCACCGGTCCGCGCCGGTGGCGCGCAGCTCCCCGAGGAGGCCGTCCCGGTCGGTGAGGACCGCGCCGAGGATCCGGCGCCCGGCGGCCAGCAGGTCGGCCACGTCCGGGGTGCTGAGCGCGTACACGACGAGGGGACCGTCGCGGTGTGAGGTGACCATCCCGGCGCGGCGAAGGACGGCGAGTTGTTGGGAGAGGTTGGAGGCCTCGACCTCGATCACGGCGAGCAGGTCACGGACCGGCTTCGGGCCGTCCTGGAGCAGTTCGAGGACCCGGATGCGCACCGGGTGCCCGAGGGTGCGGAAGAGTTCCGCCTTCGCCTGGTACAGCGGGACCGACATGAGCACCTCTCCCGATCGATGCGAAGACTTTAGCACTTGAAGAAGTCTTCAATCGTTCGGTGTGCGGTGACGAGCGTCCCTCCGCGTCGTCGGCGTCAGGCAGTCCGTCCGATGTCGTTGACGCAGCGCAGCACTGGTCGGGTGGTCAGCGCCCGGTCGTCCAGCAGGGCCCCGGCGCGCACGGTGAAGGTGGCCGACTCGCCCGGCAGCAGGGTGACCAGGGCCTTGTCCACGGTGGCGGTGCTGTCCAGCCGGTCCGGGAAGAGGGTCAGGTCGCGCAGCACCGTGCGGGCGGTGACCCGGACCCGCTGCCCGCCGCCGATCGGCTCGACCGTCGCGTCCCAGGCCGCCGCCGGCCAGTCCACGTCCCGGTCCTCGGCGAAGAACCACAGCGCGCGCTCCGCGGTGCCACCGGCCTCCGCGACCAGCAACTCCCGACGGCCCTCGTCCGGCCGCGCCAGCTCCGCCGGCAGCGCCAGCGCCACCGAGGAGTACGCCGGGACGTCGAGGTCGACCGAGGTCTTCGCCCTCGGCTCCCCGGTGAGCGTGCACCGGGTGACCGCGGCGGATGCCGTCCAGGCCTCGGCGGTTTCGTTGACGGCGACCACTGCCAGGCCGCCGTCCCGGGGCTGCACGGTGAGGAGCCGGTCGGCGTACGCGTGTCGCAGCGCGTACCACAGGGGTTTGCGACGGCCGTCGCCGTCGACGGCCGACCAGGAGGTGACCGGCCAGCAGTCGTTGAGCTGCCAGACGATGGTGCCGGCGCAGACGTTCCGGTGGGAGCGGAAGTGCTCCACGCCGAGCTGGATGGCTCGGGCCTGGTTGAGCTGCGTCAGGTAGTGCCAGTCGTCGAAGTCCGCCGGGGCGGGCAGGTGCGCGTCGAGGCCCCGCTGGAGTTTGGCGTCACCGTCGGCCGCCTTCTGATGGTGCGCCATGCCCGGTGAGTCGTGCGCCAGGGGTTCGTCGCTCAGCGCCCGGCGCAGCGTGGCGTACGCCGGTGGGGCCTGGTAGCCGAACTCGGCGACGAAGCGCGGCACGTACTCCCGGTACCTGGTGTAGTCGTCGGTGTTCCACACGTCCCAGATGTGGGTGGTGCCGTGCGCCGGGTCGTTGGGGTGGATCGCCTCGGTGCCCGACCAGGGGCTGCCCGGCCAGTACGGGCGGGTCGGGTCCAGCTCGCCGACGATCCGGGGCAGCACGTCGAGGTAGTAGCCACGCCCCCAGGTGCGCCCGGCGAGGTCCTGCTGCCAGTCCCAGTCGTGCCAGCCCCAGATGTTCTCGTTGTTGCCGGTCCAGAGCACCAGCGACGGGTACGGCGCGAGCCGGGTCACCTGCTCGGCGGCCTCGGCGGCCACCTCGCTGCCGAACGGTTCCTCCTCCGGGTACGCGGCGCAGGCGAACAGGAAGTCCTGCTGGACGAGGAGGCCGCGCTCGTCGGCGAGGTCGTAGAAGTCGGCGGACTCGTACCGGCCGCCGCCCCAGACCCGCAGCAGGTTGACGTTGGCGGCGACCGCCTGGTCGAACCGCTCGGCGAGCCGGGCCCGGGTGATCCGGGTGGGGAACGCGTCGTCCGGGATCCAGTTGACCCCGCGCACGAAGACCGGGACGTCGTTCACCGACAACGAGAACGGGGTGCCGTGCTCGTCGGGTGTGGTGTCCAGGCGGACCGAGCGGAAGCCGATCCGGTGCGACCAGCTGTCCAGCAGGTCGCCGTCCGGCGCGTGCAGTGTCACATCGATCGGGTGACGCGCCTGCTCGCCGTACCCCCGGGGCCACCACAGCGCGGGCTCGCGAACGGTGAGGGTCAGCACGGCCGTGCGCTGCCCGGCCGGGACGACCACCTCGGCGTGTGCGCCGGCCACGGCGGCGCGGACGGTCAGCGGGACGTCCGCGACCCGCTCGACCTCGACGTGCACCTCGACGCGGCCGTCGCGACTGTCCATGGTGACGAGGGGACGGACGGTGGCCAGCCGGGCGGTCGACCAGGCGTGCAGGCTGATCTCCTGCCAGATGCCGGCGGTGACCAGTGTCGGCCCCCAGTCCCAGCCGAAGTTGCAGGCCATCTTGCGGATGAAGTGGAACGGCTCCGGGTAGGCGTTCGGGCGTTCGCCGAGCCGTTCCTGGTGTGCCTCGGCATAGCGGTACGCGGAGTCGAACGTGACGACCAGGTCGTTGTCACCGTCGCGCAGCAGCGGTCGGACGTCGAACCGGTAGCCGCGGTGCATGTTCGCGGTGCGGCCGACCTCGACGCCGTTGAGGGTGAGCGTGGCGACGGTGTCCAG
This sequence comes from Micromonospora sp. SD19, assembly GCF_054462275.1. Taxonomy (NCBI): domain Bacteria; kingdom Bacillati; phylum Actinomycetota; class Actinomycetes; order Micromonosporales; family Micromonosporaceae; genus Micromonospora; species Micromonospora sp. SD19. The sequence continues at coordinate 23,629 of NZ_JBTLMN010000003.1, read as the reverse complement.
GCCGGCGCAGACCAGGTCGACGCGGTCGTCGTCGCCCGCCCGGTGGACGATCGTGGACTGGTAGACCCAGTCGGTGCGCCCGATCCAGGCCAGCGTCCGCTCGTTGTCGTCGAGGTAGGGGTCTTCGATCAGCCCGGCGGCGAGCAGGTCGGTGTGCACGCAGCCCGGCACGGTCGCCGGCACGGACCGGTCGGCGACCTCCTCGGGCACCTGTGCTCCGGGGGCCGCTCGCACTGTCCAACCGTCGTAGAGTGCCTGTCGGCGCAAGACCTCACCGCACCTTCCGCATCGAAAGACGTTTACTGAACCGGATAAGCTAGGCAACCGTACGTTTCGGCCCCGCACGTGTCAACGGCCGTTGACGCCCGCGACAGCACGTCGCGGCAGCACTCTCGCAGCAGCAAAGGAGCACGCCGGTGAAGCGGCCGACCATTGCCGACGTCGCCCAACGCGCCGGGGTGTCCAAGGGTGCCGTGTCGTACGCGCTGAACGGGCAGCCCGGCGTCTCCGAGGCCACCCGGCAGCGCATCCTGGCCATCGCCACGGAGATCGGGTTCAGCCGGAGCAGCGCGGCCCGCGCCCTCTCGGCCGCCACCGCCGGCGCGATCGGCCTGGCCCTGTGCCGACCGGCCCGGACACTCGGTGTCGAGCCGTTCTTCATGGCGCTGATCAGCGGCGTCGAAGCCGAACTCTCCGCCCGCTCGTACGCGCTGACCCTGCAGGTGGTGGCCGACCACGACGCCGAGATCGCGGTCTACCGCCGCTGGTGGGGCGAACGACGGGTGGACGGGGTGCTCGTCTGCGACCTGCGCACCGACGACCGTCGCATCCCCGCACTCGAACAGCTGCACCTGCCGGCGGTGGTGATCGGCGGCCCCGGCGGCACCGGCGAGCTGGCGAGTGTCTGGTCCGACGACGCCGCCGCGCTGACCGAGACGGTGGAGTACCTGGTCGCGCTCGGGCACCGCCGGATCGCCCGGGTCGCCGGCCTGCCCGACCTGCGGCACACCGAGATCCGCACCGACGCCTTCGCGGCGGTCCGCCAGCGGCTCAACCTGGACGACGCGGTCACCGTGTGGTCCGACTACACCGGCGAGGAGGGCGGGCGGGCCACCCGCCGGCTGCTCAGCTCCGCCCACCGGCCCACTGCGGTCATCTACGACAACGACGTGATGGCCGTCGCCGGGCTCTCCGTCGCCCAGGAGATGGGCCTGACCGTGCCCGGCGACCTGTCCATCGTGGCCTGGGACGACTCACCGCTGTGCCGCCTGGTGCACCCGCCGCTGACCGCGCTGGGCCGGGACATCCCGGCGTACGGGGCCCACGCCGCCCGGCAGTTGCTCGCCGTCGTCGCCGGGCAGCCGGCCGGCCGGGTGCAGGACGAGACACCCCACCTCACCCCACGTGGCAGCACCGCACCACCCCGAGCCAGATGAACCGGTTCAGCGCGATGCTGACGGAAACTCCTCGAAGTACGCCTCGACCCGTTCCGCCGTCGCCGGGCGGGCCAGCGCGAACCCCTGCCCGTACCGGCAACCGCCCCGGCGTGCCCCCTCGACCTGGGTCGACGACTCCAACTCCTCGGCGACGATCTCGACGCCCAGCCGCTCGCCCACGTTGACCACCACGTCGATCAGCGGTGGTTGCCCGTCCGGCCGTGCGCCCACCAGCTCCGGGCCCACCTTGAGCAGGTCGATCGGCAGTCGGCGAAGCTGCGCCAGGGAGGCGTGCTCGGCCCGGAAATCGTCCAACGCGGTGCGCACGCCCAGCGACCGGAGCCCGGCCAACCGGGCCACCACTGTCGACAGGTCACCGGCCACCCTCGGCTCGCTCACCTCCACCACCAGCCGCTCCGGCGGCACCCCGTGCGCGGCCAGCACGGCCGCGAGCCGCTGCACGAAGTCGGGAGTGGTCAGCTCCCGGGTCGTCACGTTGACCGCCATCCACAGCTCCCGGGCGCCCACCGACCAGTCGGACAATCGCCGGCAGGCCCGATCCAGCACCCACCACTCCAACTCGCCGACCAGGTCAAGGTCCTCGGCGACCGGCAGCAGCTCGGCCGGCAGCACCGTGCCGAGCACCGGGCTGCGCCACCGCAGCAGCGCCTCCGCGCCCACCGGCTGCCCGTCGGCCAGGTCGACCACCGGCTGGTAGACGAGATCCAGTTCGCCGCGCGCCACCGCACCGGGCAGCTCGCGCTCCAGGTCGAGCCGGCGGACCAGTTGTTCCTCAAGGAACGCGTCGTACCACTCCACCCGGTCCCGGCCCAGTTGCACGGCCCGTCGCCGGGCCAGTTCGGCCTGCCGGAGCACGTCCGCCGGCCCCACCCCGCTCACCTCGGCCAGGCCGATGCTCGTCTGCACCCGCAGCATCGCGCCGGCCAGTTGGTAGGGCGGACTGAGTGCGCTCAGCAGTCGGGTGCCCAGCGCGTACGCCAGCACCGGGCCGGCGGCGGTGACCACCGCGAAGCCGGTACCCGCGCACCCGGTGACCAGATCGCCGGGGGCGATGACCGCGCGAGCCCGGTGCACCGCCTCGGCGAGCACGTCCTCCCGGGCGGTCGGGCCGATCCCCTCGGTGCCGTGCAGGTCGACCAGGAGCAGCGCGCCGGCCGGCACCGGCACGTCGCCGATCGCGGCCAGGGCGTCCAGCAGGGCGGCCCGGTCACCGGGGGTGCTGCTCGCGGCCGCGAACTGTCGCCGGTCGAGCCCCGACCACGCGGGGCTGTGCTCAGGCGACCAGATCGAGTCCGCGCCGGTTCCGGGGGCCGCGACCGCCGGGGCGTCGGGGCCGCGTTCCGGCGGCGGCTCCGGCGTGCCCGGCCCGCGTGCCGGACCCGAGCGGCGGTGCCGCAGCGACCGACCGGCCGGCCGGCGATGGGCGGCCCGCCGAACGGACGTGGCCGCGTCACCGGCGCGCAGCAGCTCGCGCAGCACCAGGGGCGGCACCGCCGCCAGGGCCAACAGCACGCTGGTCCGGTCCGGCGCGCGGCCGGCGGCCAGGTGCAGACCCGTCGCCAGCAGCAGCACCGCCGCCGGGAGCACCGACCGAGGCCAGGCCGCGGCGACCGGCTCCGCCGGCTGCGCGTCGTCCGTCGCATCGGCGGCACCGACCGCGACCAGCAACATCCCGAACACCAACGGGGGTACGGCCAGCAGGGCCACCCGCCCGGCCGGTGCGGACGGCGACACGGCCAGCAGCACCAACCCGCAGAGGGTGAGCAGGACGCCGCCTCGACAGATCGCCGCACCCGAGCGCCGCCACGGCCCCGCGAACACGTTCAACGCGGCCATCCCCAACCCGCCGAGCGTCAACGCGCAACCCAGCCGAACCGGGACCGACAGACCGTCCCACGGCAACAGCAGCCAGCCGGCGAGGGCCATACCGACGGCCGGGCCGGTCGACTCGACCAGCCCGCGCAACCGGACCGCGGCCGTCGGCCGCGAGCGCCCGGGGAGCCGGTACAGACCGCTCGCCGAGAGGGCCGCCACGACCAGCGACCCGATCAGCACGGCGCGGGTGTGCCCGATGTCCGCCAGGGGCAGCACGACGGCGGTGAGACCGGCCGCCACCACCGCCGCGTCGAGCAGCACGCCCGCCGTGCGCGGTGGCGGGTCGGTGCCACGCCGGCTGGCCAGCCGGGACAGTCGCAGCCCGGCGAGTGTGGCGCCGGCGCCGGCGCCCAACGCGATCACCACCGAGGTCGGGACCAGGCCGGCGGCACCGGCGAGGAGGAGCAGCGCCACCGCCACGGACGTGGCGGCCTCGGGTGCCGCACGACGGGGGACGAGAACGCGGAACGGGTACGCGAGGAGCACGGCGGACGCCTTCGTGAGGGGGCACGGGGGCGGTGCGGCGGTGCGGGGCACCGGACGTTGCGAGTCCGCTACCCACGATTGACAACGATGGACAGCCGAAGTGGTTACTTGCCGGTTACTCAGGGAAAACAACGACCGGTGTCACTGTACGGCGTACTCCCGGCCGGTGGCACCGCCCGCCGCGAGCCGAAACGGCAGGAAGTGGGATCATCGGAGGGTGAGTAAGCCCGACACGGTCCGTTTCCGGTACAACCAAGCCATCCTGGTGGCCGCGATCATCGCCTTCGTCGGCGCCCTGCCGCTGGCCAACGCCCGGGCCTACCTGCTGCCGGTGCTGCTCGTCCCGCTCGCCGTCGCGGTCTGGGCCTGGCGGGCCGGCACCGACGCCGACGCGCGGGAGCTGCGCCTGCGGGCGTTGGTCGGGCAACGCCGGATCGGCTGGGAGCAGGTCCTGGAGCTGGCCACCGACCAGCGGGGGCGCGCGGTGGCCCGGCTCGACGACGGCCAGCAGGTCACCCTGCCGGCCGTCCGTGGGGCGGACCTGCCCCGGCTGGTCGCGGCAACCGGCCAGCCACTGCCGGGTGCCCCGGCGGACGCGCCGGGTCAGTAGCCGTCGACCACTGTGTTGATCAGCGGTTGCCCGGCGGCGAAGCGGCGCACCTGATCGCCCACCAGCCGGTAGGCACGCGGTAGCAACCCCCGCACCGACCCGCCCACGTGCGGGGTGAGCAGCACGTTCGGCATGGTCCAGAGCGGGGAGTCGGCGGGCAGCGGTTCCGGGTCGGTGACGTCCAGCGCCGCCGAGATCCGACCGGTGCCCAGCTCGGCGACGAGCGCATCGGTGTGCGCCACCGGCCCGCGGGCGGCGTTGACCAACAGCGACCCGTCCGGCATCGCGGCCAGGAACGTCTTGTCGATCAGGCCACGGGTCTGGTCGGTGAGCGGCACCAGCACCACCACCACGTCCGCGTCGGGCAGCAGCCGGGGCAGCTCCTCGACGGCGTGCACCCCCTGCTCCGGGCGGGCCGTCCTGGCGACCAGGGTGAAGCTCACGTCGAAGGGGGCGAGCCGGTCGCGCACCGCGGTGCCGATCGAGCCGGCCCCGATGATCAGCACCCGCTTGCCGGTCAGCTCGTCGGTAGGGGTGTGCTCCGCGTACGCCCAACGCCGCTCGGCCTGCGCGCGGACGAACGCCGGAAACGCCCGCAGCTGGGCGAGGATCGCGGTGACGACCCACTCGGCGGTGGCGGGGTCGTGCACGCCCCGGGCGTCGCAGAGCGTGACAGTCGGCGGGGTCCGGCCGGCCCAGGCGTCCGCCCCGGCGGAGAGCAGTTGCACCACCGCCAGGTCGGGCAGCTCACCCAGCACCGTCGTCCCGTCCGAGCCACCCAGGAACGGCGGCACCCAGAAGCGAACGCCGGCCGCCTCGGACGGCATCCGGTCGGTGTGCTCGAAGACCTCCACCGTCACGTCCGGGGGCAGCGCGCCCAGGAGGTTCAGGCCGGCCTGGTGCGGAATCCATACCTTCACGTCCGCCGACGATAGTCCCCGGCGGCGCGGACGGTGCGGGCACGGCGGTGAACCGGCGTCCGGGCGGTGGCGCACGGGGCCACGGCGGGCGAGACTCAGCACAGCGAGGTTCGAGCCGGGCCTTCGCGAGGTATAAGGAAGGGTCGGAGGGCCGTCCTCCTCCGCCCGGCAGACAGGTGCACGATGACCGACGGCTCCCCCGCCTCCCCCCGGCGACCGATCGCGCCCCCCTCGGCGCTCGGCGACCCAGCGCGGTTGCGCGCGCTCGCCGACACCGGGCTGGACGCCGCTCCGGACGAAGCGTTCGACCGGTTCGCCCGGTTGGTCAGCGACCTGTTGGACGTGCCGGTGGCGCTGGTCTCGCTGGTCTCCGCCGACCGGCAGTTCTTCCCCGGCGCGGTCGGTCTGCCCGAGCCCTGGTCGCAGCGCCGGCAGACTCCGCTGAGTCACTCGTTCTGTCAGCACGTGGTGGACATCGAGGTGCCGATGGTGCTGCCGGACGCCCGGCTCTACCCGCGCGTCCGGAACAACCTGGCCATCGACGACCTCGGCGTGGTCGCCTACGCCGGGATGCCGCTGACCGACCTATCCGGCCGGGTGCTCGGCTCGCTCTGCGCCATCGACAGCAAACCGCGCGCCTGGACCGCCGCCCAACTGCGGACCCTGGCCGACCTGGCCGCCGCCTGCTCGTCGGAGCTGCGCCTGCGGATCGCGCTCGACGGCGCGCAGGAGGCGCGGCGGCGGGTCGTGCAGGCGCACGAACGGCTGGAGTTGCTGGCCGGGGTGAGCGAGACGTTGGCCGGCACCCTGGACGTGGGCGTCGCCCTGCGCCGGCTCGCCGCCACCATGGTGCCGCTGCTCGCCGACTGGTGCCTGCTCACCCTGATCGGGCCGACCGGCCTGCCCCGTGAGGTGGTCTCGGTGCACCGGGACCCGGCCCGCGCCGCGGACGTCGACCGCTTCGGTGAGCTGCTGCGCACCGGGCTGGGCCCCGATTCGATAGTCCGGGCGGTGCTGCGCACCGGCCAGCCCCGGCTCGGCAGCGTGGCGTCCCTGACCGACGTGGAGCGGGGCACCATCCACCCGGAAATGGTCTCCATCGCCGGCCGGTTGGGCATCGCCTCCTACCTGAGCGTGCCGGTGCGGGGCGTCGGCGGCACGGTGCTGGGGGCGATCACCCTCGTGAACGACGGGCACCGTCAGCAGTTCGACGACCGGGACCTGCTCACCGCGGTCGACATCGGCCGCCGGGCCGGCCAGGCCGTCGGCAACAGCTCGATGTACGGCGAGCAGCGGCACGTCGCGGAGGTGCTGCAACACAGCATGCTGCCCCGGCTGCCGGTGGTGGCGGAGCTGGAGCTGGCGGCCCGATACCAGCCGGCGGCCGACCGGGTGGAGGTCGGTGGCGACTGGTACGACGCCTTCGTGCAGCCCGACGGCGACGTGATCGCGGCGATCGGGGACGTGGCCGGGCACGACATCGAGGCCGCGGCGACCATGGGCCAGCTGCGCAACCTGGTGCGGGGCAACGCCTTCGGCCGGCCGGACGCGGTCGGGTCCCTGATGAGCGACCTGGACGGCGCCATCCGTGGCCTTCGGCTGCCGATCGCCGCCACCGCGACGCTGGTGCGGATCTGTCCGCAGCGCGCCGGTGCGCACGAGGTGACCTGGTCCAACGCCGGGCATCCGCCGGCCCTGGTGGTCCGCGTCGGCGGGGCGGTCGAGGTCCTGGCCGCGACGCCGGAGCCGCTGCTCGGCCTGGCCCGCCCGACGCGGCGGAGCAGCCACTCGACCAGCCTGGCCACCGGTGACACCCTGCTGCTCTACACCGACGGGCTGATCGAACGGCGGGACCGGTCCATCGACGACGGGTTGGCCGAGCTGATGAGCCGCCTGGCCGGCACTCACACGCTGCCCCTCGGCGACCTCTGCGACCTGCTGCTCGCCTCGATCCGGCACCGCGAGGACGACACCGCGCTGCTGGCCGTACGGGCCCGCTGAGGCCGGTCCACCGGAGACCATCGGTACCCGTTGGATCTCGACGGGCCCGGTCGGGCCGCGCGGCGGGCTACCCTGGGCCGGGTGAGCGCCCGTCCCCCGTACCCTCGCATCCGCCGCCTCCGGGCGGCTCTCGCGGCGTCCTGCGCGGCGTTGCTGTTCGCCGCCGGTTGCAGCTTCGGTGAGCCGGAGCCCGACCCGGCCGGCGAACCGCCCAACCTGCCGACCCCGTCCGCGTCGGCGAACCCCGGCGGCAGCGGTCAGCAGGCGGTGGCGACAGTGCTCGCCAAGGGCCTGCGGGTGCCGTGGGCCATCGCCTTCCTCCCGGACGGCGGCGCGCTGGTCACCGAACGGGACAACGGCCGGATCCTCCAGGTCGGGCCCGAGTCCGGGCCGGACGGGCTGCGGGTCCGACCGGTGCAGACCATCCCCGACGTGGCGGCGGCGGGCGAGGGTGGCCTGCTCGGCATCGCCGTCTCCCCCGACTACGCCCGGGACCGGACGGTGTTCGTCTACTACACCGCCGAACGGGACAACCGGGTCGCCCGGCTGCAACTCGGCGGGCAGCCCACTCCGATCCTCACCGGCATCCCCAAGGCCAACGTGCACAACGGCGGTGGGCTGGGCTTCGGCCCGGACAAGCAGCTCTACGTCAGCACGGGTGACGCCGGTCAGCGCCCGCTCTCGCAGGACGTGAAGAGCCTCGGCGGCAAGATCCTCCGGGTCACAGCGGACGGCAAGCCCGCCGCCGGCAACCCGTACCCCAACTCCCCGGTCTGGTCCATGGGGCACCGCAACGTGCAGGGTTTCACCTGGGACGCCGCGAAGCGGATGTACGCCGTCGAGTTCGGCCAGAACACCTGGGACGAGGTCAACCAGATCACCAAGGGCGGCAACTACGGCTGGCCCGAGGTCGAGGGTAAGGCCGGCGACAAGCGGTTCACCGACCCGATCGCGCAGTGGCCGACCTCGGACGCGTCCTGCTCCGGGCTGGCCGCCACCGAGCAGTTGCTGGTCACCGGCTGCCTGCGCGGCAAGCGCCTCTGGGTGATGGAGCTGACCGACACCGGGACGCTGCTCGGTCAGCCCAGTGAGCTGCTCACCAACCGCTACGGCCGGCTGCGCGCGGTGGCCGCGGCACCGGACGGGTCGCTCTGGGTGAGCACCTCCAACCACGACGGGCGGGGCGACCCGGCGGGCGACGACGACCGGCTGCTGCGGGTGGTCTTCGCGGGCGGCGACGGCGGGCGCAGCTGATTCCGTCACCATCCGTTCAGGTTTACCAAGATCTTCCGACGGGCAGGCCAGACTTTCAGCATGGACGGGCAACGCGACGAGCGGCACGACGACGCCGATGACCGGGACGACCCGGTGACCGGCGACGATCGGACGCGCCCGGGTTGGTGGGCCGGTGCCGCCGGCCCGCTGCGCCGCCTCGGGCTGGTCGTCGCCGTCCTCGCCGTGGCCCTGGCCGGGGCGGTTCTCGGGGTGCTGGCCGGTGGTCAGGTGAGCACCGACATCGGCCCGTTCCGGGCCAACCTCAGCATCTCCCCCGCCCGCGACGGCGGCACCACCGTCGACATCCCGCCGCTGGGCGCGCTGCTGCTCGACAGCCACAGCGGGCCGACCCACCTCACCGTTCGGCTGGGCGCGCTCGACCAGGGGCGCACCGAGGCGCTGATCGACGACCCGGCCAGCATCAGCCGGGCCAGCCAGAGCGCCGTGGAGGACGTCCGCTCCGGGGTGATGCGCCTCGGCCTGCGTACCCTCGGCGCGTCGGTGCTGGTCACGTTGATCCTGGCCGGGCTGATCTTCCGCAACGTCCGGCGCACCGCCTGGGCGGGTGGGCTGGCGCTGCTGGTCACCGCCAGCAGCCTCGGCACGGCGGCGGCGACCCTCCGGCCGCAGGCCATCGAGGAGCCACGCTACGAGGGGCTGCTGGTGAACGCGCCGGCCATCGTCGGTGACGCCCGCCGGATCGCCAACGACTACACGAAGTACGCGGAGCAGTTGCAGCGCCTCGTCGGCAACGTCAGCCAGCTCTACACCACCGTCTCCGCGCTGCCGCTGTTGGAGCCGACCCCCGGCACCACGCGGGTGCTGCACGTCTCCGACATGCACCTCAACCCGACCGGCTGGCAGCTGATCCGGACGGTCGTGGAGCAGTTCGGCATCGACGTGGTGATCGACACCGGGGACATCACCGACTGGGGCAGCGAACCGGAGGCCTCCTTCGTCGGCTCGATCGGCGTGCTGAAGAAGCCGTACGTCTTCATCCGGGGCAACCACGACTCCGGCAAGACCGCCGCCGCGGTGGCCCGCCAGCCGAACGCGATAGTCCTGAACAACACCACCACGACCGTCGCCGGGCTGACCATCGCCGGCATCGGCGACCCGCGTTTCACCCCGGACAAGAACACCTCCCCGGCCGGCAGCGGACTGACCCAGCAGGTGGCCGACCAGGTGATCGGGGCCGGCAACCAGCTCGCCGTGACGATCCGCAACTCACCGCGACCGGTCAACATCGCTCTCGTGCACGACCCGGCGTCGGCCGGGCCGCTCGCCGGCACCTGCCCGCTGGTGCTGGCCGGGCACACCCACGCCCGGCAGGTGTCCAAACTGCCGGAAACACCCGGGCAGCAGCCCACCACGCTGATGGTGGAGGGCTCCACCGGCGGTGCCGGGCTGCGCGGCCTGGAGGGCGAGAAGCCCACCCCGCTGTCGATGAGCGTGCTCTACTTCGACCAGCAGAAGATGCTCCAGGCGTACGACACGATCACCGTCGGCGGCACCGGCCAGGCCCAGGTCAACCTGGAACGACGCCTGGTGGAGAACCCGAACGCCGGTGTCTCCGCCACGCCCACGCCCACCCCGAGCGGGGGTGTGCCCGCCACACAGGCACCCACACCCACGCCCACCCCGACCGGCTGAGCCCACGCCGGCCGGCGCGGACGGGTCAGCGCAGGGCGATCGCGGCCAGCGCGGCGTTGACGATGCTGCCGGGCAGCAGGTCGTGCAGCTCGTACAGGTCGGCGACGCTGCCGGACTGGCCGAACTCGTCCACGCCGAGCGGCACCGCCGGTGCGCCAACGGCCGAGCCGAGCCAGGCCATCGCGTGCGACGCGGCGTCGTGCACCGTCACCACCGGCACCCGATCGGCGAACGCGGAGCGCAGCGCGCCCGGCACGCTGGGCACCGTGGCCGTCCGTACGCCCTGTCGCAGGGTGCGCTGCCAGGCCCGGTAGAGCCGGTCCAGCGAGGTCACGTCCACCACGTGCGCGGCGATGCCCTCGTCGGCCAGCTCCGCGGCGGCGGCCAGCACCTCGGGCAGCACCGCGCCGGAGGCGGCCAGTTGCACCACCGGGGCGTCGACCAGGTGCGGGTACGCCTGGTGCGCGTCGACCAGCCGGTACGCCCCGGCGACGACCTGCCGGCGCAGCACCGCGTCGCCGAGCCGCGCCCGGGCCGCCTCGAACGGCGCCTGGTCCAGCGGTCGGGTGCTCAACCGGAAGTAGTACGCGCCGTCCTCGGCGGGCGCGGCGGTCGCGGCCGGGGCCGACCCACCGGCGATCTGTCCGAGCGCGTCGCAGAGCAGCCAGTCGAGGGTGGCCGCGTACGCCGGCTCGACGAAGGTCACACCGGGCAGTTCCAGGCCGACCGACGCGGTGATGGTGGACTGGTGGGCACCGCCCTCGGGGGCGAGGGTGATGCCGGACGGGGTGCCGGCCACCACGAACCGGGATCCGGAGTAGGTGCCGTAGAGGAATGCGTCGAGGCCGCGCAGCACGAACGGGTCGTAGACGGTGCCCACCGGCAGCAGCGGCTGCCCGGACAGGTCCCAGGAGAGCCCGAGCTGGCCGAGCAGCAGGAACAGGTTCATCTCCGAGATGCCCAGCTCGATGTGCTGCCCGGCGGGGCTCTCGGTCCAGCGCAGCATCCGGTCCTCGGTCCAGGATCGCTGCTCGGTGGGGGCGAACACCCCGGTCTTGTTGATGAACCCGGCCAGGTTGGTGGAGGTGGCCACGTCCGGTGCGGTGGTCACCAGGTAGCGGCCCACCTCCCGGTCCCGGGCCAGGTCCACCAGCACCCGACCGAAGACCTCCTGGGTGGAGATCGGCTTGGTTGCGCGTACTCCCGTGCTCTCCGGGACGGTGACCCCCAGCGCGCGCTCGCGGGGCGCGCGGGACAACGCCTCCCGGCGGGCGCCGGCCCGGATCCCGGCCGGTGAGGCCGGGTCGAGGCGGTCCCACTCCGTCTCGGAGGTCAGCCCCTGCGCCGCGCGCAACGCGTCGATCTGCTCGGTGCTGAGCAGCGCCGAGTGGTTGCGCGGGTTGCCGGCGATGGGCAGACCCCAACCCTTCACCGTGTACGCGAAGACGACGCTGGGCCGGTCGGTGACCGCGTCGCACTGGGCGTACGCGTCCAGCATCGCCTGCAGGTCGTGCCCGCCCAGGTCGGTGACGAGCGGGCCGAGGTCCTCGTCGGCGACGCCTTCCACGAAGGCGCCCACCTCGGCCGGCGCGCCGTCCAGGAACTGCTTGCGCAGCGCCGGCCCGGTCAGCCCGAACAGCGACTGGTACTGCTCGTTGGGCATCGCGTCGATCCAGTCCCGCAACGCCTCCCCACCCGGGCGGGCGTACGCCTCGGCGAGCCGGCGGCCGTACTTGACCTCGACGACGTGCCAGCCGGCCGCCTCGAACTGGCCCCGCCACTGGTTGATCCGGATGCCGGGGACGACCCGGTCCAGCGACTGCCGGTTGAAGTCGACGAGCCACATGACGTTGCCCAGCCCGGTGGTGGCCGGGTCGGCGACCGCCTCCCAGATGTTGCCCTCGTCCAACTCGGCGTCGCCGATCAGGGCCACGAACCGGGAGTGCGGCCGGGCGCCGAAGTGCGCGTCGACGTAGCGGCGGGTCGCGGCGGCGAACAGCGGCGCCGCCGCGCCCAGGCCGACGGAACCGGTGGAGAAGTCCACGTCGTCCGGGTCCTTGGTGCGCGACGGGTACGACTGGAGGCCGCCCCGGGCCCGCAGTCGGGGCAGGTAGGAGCGGTCCAGGTTGCCGAGCAGGTACTGGATGGCGTGGAACACCGGGGAGGCGTGCGGCTTCACCGCGACCCGGTCCTCGGCGTCCAGGTGCGCGAACCACAGCGCGGTCATCGCCGTGACCAGGGAGGCGCTGGACGCCTGGTGGCCGCCGACCTTCACACCGTCGCCGGTGGCCCGGTCATGGTTGGCGGCGTCCACGATCCGGGTGGCGAGCCAGAGCACCCGCCGCTGGATCTCGTCGAGGACATCGAGGTCGTGCTGGGTCACGGTGGCTCCATCCAGGCGTCGCCGTTGACGCCCTCGCGAGGGGTGCGGGGTGGCCGCGTGGTCGACAGGGTGTGGCGGAAGGCCGCCGCCGGATCGCGGCGGCGGCCTTCTCCGGGTGGGTCTCAGCCCTGGACGCCGAGGCGCTCCAGGATCAGCTCCCGCAGGGTCTTCGCGTCGGCCTGCCCGCGGGTGGTCTTCATGACCGCGCCGACCAGCGCGCCGACCGCCGCGACCTTGCCACTGCGGATCTTGTCGGCGATGGCGGGGTTAGCGGCGATCGCCTCGTCCACGGCGGCGGTGAGCGCGCCGGTGTCCGAGACGACTTCCAGGCCACGGCTGGTCATGATCTCGGTGGGCGAGCCCTCACCGTCGACCACACCCTCCAACACCGTGCGGGCCATCTTGTCGTTGAGCTTGCCGGCGTCGACCAGCCCCTGCAGCTCGGCGACCTGGGCGGGGGTGGCACCGATCTCGGCCAGCTCCACGCCGCTCTCGTTGGCCCGACGCGACAGCTCACCCAGCCACCACTTGCGGGCCGCCGCCGGGGTGGTGCCGGCGGCCACGGTGGCCTCGATCAGCTCGACGGCGCCGGCGTTCAACACCGACTGCATGTCCAGGTCCGACAGACCCCACTGCTCCTGGAGCCGACGCCGGTGCACCCGGGGCAGCTCCGGCAGGGCGGCCTTCAGCTCGGCCACCCAGGCCGGGTCCGGTGCGATCGGCACCAGATCCGGCTCCGGGAAGTACCGGTAGTCGGTCGCCGTCTCCTTCGAGCGACCCGGGGTGGTGTCACCGGTGTCCTCGTGGAAGTGGCGCGTCTCCTGGGTGATCCGGCCGCCCGCGTCCAGCACCGACGCCTGCCGCAGCATCTCCGAGCGGACCGCCCGCTCCACCGACCGCAGCGAGTTGACGTTCTTCGTCTCGGTACGGGTGCCCCACTCCGCGCCCGGCAGGTTCAGCGAGGTGTTCACGTCACAGCGCAGCGAACCCTCCTCCATCCGCACGTCGGAGACGCCGAGGGTGCGGATCACGTCGCGCAGCTCGGCGACGTACGCCTTGGCCACCTCGGGGGCGAGCGCACCGGTGCCGGTGATCGGCTTGGTGACGATCTCGACGAGCGGGATGCCGGCCCGGTTGTAGTCGACAAGCGACTCCGTCGCGCCGTGGATGCGGCCGGTGGCACCGCCGACGTGCAGCGTCTTGCCGGTGTCCTCCTCGAGGTGCACCCGCTCGATCTCGATCCGCACCGTCTCGCCGCCCACCTCGACGTCCAGGTAACCGTCGACACAGATCGGCTCGTCGTACTGGCTGATCTGGAAGTTCTTCGGCATGTCCGGGTAGAAGTAGTTCTTCCGGGCGAACCGGCACCACTCGGCGATCGAGCAGTTCAGCGCGAGACCGATCCGGATGATCGCCTCGATGGCCGCCTTGTTGGCCACCGGCAGCGAGCCGGGCAGCCCCAGGCAAACCGGGCAGACCCGGGTGTTGGGCTCGCCACCGAAGTCGGTCGGGCACCCACAGAACATCTTGGTGTTCGTGCCCAGCTCGACATGGGTCTCCAGGCCGATCACCGGTTCGAAGCGCGCAACGACCTCGTCGTACGCGGGCAGTGTCGTCGTCATCTGAGCTCCAGGAGCGATCCGGACAGAACCGTTCCAGCCTAATCGGCTGGTCCGGCCACCCCGCTGCCGGGCGTCACTCGGGTGTGGTGAAGCGCCGACGCTGGTAGGCCAGCACGAGCAGAATGCCACCGACGGAGAACGCCAGGACGCCCATCAGCAGCAGCACGAGGGGCGAGCCCGCTCCGGTGAGCGGCAACCAGCCACCCTTCGACCTCGACGGCGCGGGCGACGGCTGGGACGTCGCCGGGTCGCTCTCCGATGGCGAGGCGGCCGGATCGGTCGATGCCGTCGGGGTCGGGGTGGCCGTCGGGCCGGTCGGGGTCGCCGTGGGGGTGCCCGGGGACGCCGGGGCGACGACCAGTGACACGTCCCTCGTGGCACTGGTGCTGCGACCCGTCGCCTGGACCGTGAAGGTGAACGTGCCGGCGCTGCCGGGAACGCCGCTCAGCCGACCCAACTTGTCGAGGGTGAGACCGCCCGGCAGGGCCCCAGCGGCCAGGGCGAACGCGATGTCCGAATCACCGTCGGCGGTGAACCGGAAGGAGTAGGACCGCCCCACGGTGCCGGCGGGCGGGTCGCCGGAGGTGAAGGTGGCAGCGGCCGTGGCGACGACGATGGTGGCGGCCTGCTCGTCGAAGAGCTTGTTCTTGTCGGTCATCCGCAGCGTGAACGGGTAGGTGCCCGGCGTGGTCGGCGCGCCTCCGAGCGACGTGCCCACCACCAGCATGCCCGGCGGCAGGCTGCCCGACACCACCGACAGCGCGTACGGCCCGGTGCCGCCGGTCGCCTCCACGGTGTGGATCGCGTACACCTGCCCGATGTACATGGGTGACCGGGGCTTGCCCGAGGTGATGACGACCTTCTGTTGGCGTACCTCGATCGTCGCCGCCTGCTCGCCGAAGAGACCGTTCTTGTCGGTCATCCGCAGCCGGAACGGGAAGGTGCCCGGCGTGGTCGGCGCGCCCCCCAGCGCCGTGCCCACCACCAACATCCCCGGCGGCAGGCTGCCCGACACCACCGACAGCGCGTACGGCCCGGTGCCGCCGGTCGCCTCCACGGTGTGGATCGCGTACACCTGCCCGAGGTACATGACCGACCGGGGCTTGCCCGAGGTGATGGTGACGGTGTCGGCGGCGGTGGCTGGTTGCGCGGCACCCAGCAGCATCGCGACAACCATCGTCAGGGCCATGACCGGGCGAAGCGTCCCCATCGCACATCCAGGTCTTGATCGGAGCCGCTCGCGGCCGCCAGCGGACCAGAGTTCGTCGATCCAACAGACTCGGAGCTTATTCGACCAGTGCCACTGAACGCGGTCCATCCCCTGATCGGAGATCGTCGTGTCGCCGCGACGACAGCCGCGCCCGGCGCGGTCGTGGTGACCGCACCGGGCGCGTGACGACTTCCGGTACGACGGCGGGCGACCCGCCCCCGTACCGGCGGGTCAGAGGGCCGGCGGGGTGAACGTGCCGACGGCGGACTCCAACGCGGCGGCGACCCGGTACATCCGGTCGTCGGCCATCGTCGGGGCCATCACCTGCAAACCGACCGGCAGCCCCTCGGAGAGCCCGCACGGCACCGAGATGCCCGGCCCGCCGTACAGGTTCGTCGGGATGGTGTACAGGTCGGCCAGGTACATCTGGTACGGGTCGGCGGTCCGCGCGCCCATCGGGAACGCCACCGACGGGGTGGTCGGCGAGATCAGCGCGTCGACCCGCTCGAACGCGGCGTTGAAGTCCCGGGTGATCAGCGTCCGGACCTTCTGCGCCTGCCCGTAGTACGCGTCGTAGTAACCCGACGACAGCGCGTACGTGCCGATCATGATGCGGCGCTTGACCTCCGGGCCGAAGCCGGCCTCCCGGGTCAGCGACATGACCTCCTCCAGCGACCGGTTGCCGTCGTCGCCGACCCGCAGGCCGAACCGGACACCGTCGAACCGGGCCAGGTTGGAGGAGCACTCGCTCGGGGCGATCAGGTAGTACGCCGGCAGCGCGTACGCGAACGTCGGGCAGGACACCTCGACGACATCGGCGCCCATCTTGGTCAGCGCGTCCACCGACTCGCGGAACGCCGCCATCACACCCGGCTCGGCGCCCTCGCCGACGAACTCGCTCACGATGCCGAGCCGCACACCGGTCAGGTCACCGGTCGCGCCGAGCCTCGCCGCCGCCACCACGTCCGGCACGGGCTGCGGGATCGACGTCGAGTCCATCGGGTCGTGCCCACCGATCACCTGGTGCAGCAGGGCCGCGTCGAGCACGTTGCGGGCACACGGGCCGGGGGTGTCCAGCGACGACGAGAAGGCCACCAACCCGTAGCGGGAGGTGCCGCCGTAGGTGGGCTTGGCACCCACCGTGCCGGTGACCGCGCCGGGCTGACGGATCGAGCCGCCGGTGTCCGAGCCGATCGCCAGCGGCGCCTCGTACGCGGCCAGCGCGGCGGCGCTACCACCACCCGAGCCACCCGGGATCCGGCTCAGGTCCCACGGGTTGTGCGTCGGGCCGTACGCCGAGTACTCGGTGGAGGAACCCATCGCGAACTCGTCCATGTTGGTCTTGCCGAGCATCACCGTGCCGGCCTCGCGCAGCCGCTGCACGATCGTCGCGTCGTACGGCGGGCGCCAGCCCTCCAGGATCTTCGACCCCACGGTGGTCGGCACGCCCCGGGTGGCGAGCACGTCCTTGACCGCGACCGGCACACCCGCGAGCGGGCCCAACACCTCGCCGGCGGCCCGACGCTCGTCCACCGCGCGGGCCGCGGCGAGCGCACCCTCGGTGTCCACGTGCAGGAAGGCGTGCACCCGGTCGTCGACCGCGGCGATCCGGTCCAGGTGCGCCTGGGTCACCTCGACAGCGGAGGTCTCGCCCCCGGCGACCAGGCTCGCGATCTCCGTCGCGGTCATTCTGGTGAAGTCGCTCATGCCGGTCATCTCGCTCATGCCGTCACTCCGCTCCGCTCCGCGACGCCATGAGGCACCACGGCGCTGCACCGACTATTCGCTCGCTGCCGCTCGCTCATGAGGCCACGTCCTCGCTCAGGATCCGCGGTACGCGGAACCGCTGGTCCTCGGCGTCGGGCGCGCCCGACAGCGCTTCCTCCGGGGTCAGACACGGCGTGACGACGTCCTCGCGGAAGATGTTGGTCAGCGGCACCGAGTGCGAGGTCGGCGGGATGTCCGCGGCGGCGACCTCGCCGACCTGGGCGACCGCCTGGAGGATCACGTCGAGCTGGCCGGCGAACATGTCCAGCTCCTCCTCGGTGACGGCGAGCCGCGACAGGCGCGCCAGGTGCGCGACCTCCTCGCGGGAGATGGCGGCCATCCGTGCCCCCTTCTGAATTCCTGCTGGTCGGGCGGTGTGCCGGCCGCGCGACAGGTGGAGCGTGACACGCGGTGACCGCAGCGAGTCTATTGTTCCGCTCCGGTGACGCGTCCCCGACTCCCCCTCCCCCGGCCTCGTGCCGGGTCAGCGGGTGGGGCGGCGGGCGACGTCGGGCTGCGGGTGCCCGCCGGTCGGGCGGACCGGCCGGTACCGGGCCAGCCAGGTGACCAACTCCTCGGCCGGCATCGGCCGGGCGTAGAACCAGCCCTGGGCGGCGTCGCAGCCGGCGGTGTGCAGCATCCGCCAGGTCCGCTCGTCCTCGACACCCTCGGCGACCACCCGCAACCCCAGCGCGCCGGCCAGCTCGATCATCGACCGGACGATCGCCGCGTCGTCGGCGTCGTCGGCCATGCCGAGGACGAACGACCGGTCCACCTTCACCTCGGACAGCGGCAGGCGGCGCAGATGCTGCAGCGAGGAGTAGCCGGTGCCGAAGTCGTCCAGCGAGATGGCCACCCCGATCCGGTGCAGCTGGGAGATGGTGGCCAGCACCCGGCGCGGGTCGGCCATCAACGCGCCCTCGGTGATCTCGACCTGCAACCGCTCGGCCGGCACCCCGTAGCGGGCCAGCCGGTCGGCGATCTGATCGGCGATCTCGCCGGTGTGCAGGTCGCGCACGCTCACGTTCAGCGCCGCACGCAGGCCGATGCCGGCCGCCGACCACTTGGCGAGCTGCTCCACCACGTCGTCGACGACCCGACGGGTCAGCAGTCGCATCACGGCGCTCTGCTCGGCGACCCGGATGAGTTCCTCCGGGTCGACCATGCCCCGTCGGGGGTGTCGCCACCGCAGCAGGGCCTCGACCCCGACCACCTCACCTGTCGCGATGGCGATCTGCGGCTGGTAGTACATGGTGATTTCCCCGGCGTCGTCGGCCGGTTCGTCGTCGGCGTGCGCCCACCCGGTCGGTTCGAGCGGCTGACCGGGCGTACCCGGCCCGGCGTCCCGGCGCGCCCCGCCACGTCCCCTGCCCACCGCGCTCCCGTTCGGGGACCGACGGCCGTTCCCACCCCCGGCGCGCCGCTCCCGGACCGAGCCCGAACGGGTGCCGTCGACGGTGGCCCGGGCGTTGCGGCCCCGGATCGGGTCGGCACCGGTGGCGATCTGGTTGATCAGCTCGTCGGAGTGCAGCGGCTCGGCGTCGGCGCGTCGACGGCGTACCCACCACCGACCACCGTGCCGCGTTGCCGTGGCGACCGCCGGGTCCGCGGCTGACGCGGGCCGGGTCGCCGCCGCGCTGGGCAGCGCCGCCCCGTCACCGCCGCGCACCTCCGCCGTCGCGACAACTGGTACGTCGACAGCCGGCTCGGCGTCGACCGGCGGCTCGGCGACCGGCGGCTCGGCGACCGGCGGCTCGGCGACCGGCGGCTCGGTGTCGACCGGCGTCTCGGCCGACGGGCTGACCTCCAGCACGCGGCGCAGGTCGGCGAGGAGGCCGAGTCGCTCGGCGGAGTTGTGGTCGGACTCCGGGGCGTACACGGCCACCGTGTCGTTGCGGTGTTTGGCGTCGTACATCGCCACGTCGGCGTGGCGCATCAGGGTGGCGAAGTCCTCGCCGTGCTCGGGGAAGAGGGCGATCCCGATCGACCCGCCCACGTCCAACGGCAGTCCGTCGAGCGGCACCGGCTCGGCCAGCGCCTGGACGACCCGGTCGGCCAACTCCCGCGCCTGACCGACGTCGCTCAGCCCGGTCATCACGATGGCGAACTCGTCACCGCCGAGCCGGGCGATCATCTGCGGCCGGGGCTGCACGTCGGTGAGCCGGGCGCTGACCTCGACCAGCAGCCGGTCACCCACGGCGTGCCCGAGGGCGTCGTTGACGTTCTTGAAGCGGTCCAGGTCGAGCAGCAGCAGCGCCAACTGCCCGTCGGGTTCACCGCGGGCGGTCCGCTCGGCGTGCACGTGCACCTGCTCCGCCACCTCGGCGAGCAGGGCCTTGCGGTTGGGCAGCCCGGTCAGCGGGTCGGCGGCGGCGAGGTGCTGCTGCTCGTTGGTCAGCCGCGCCATCCGGTAAACGGCGAAGAGCGGCACCAGCACCAGCGGAATCAGCGCGGCACTGACCCGCGCCGCGGCGACCAGCACCGGGGCGAGCAGCAGCAGCGAGCCGGTGGAGAGCAGCTCGAAGCCGAGGCCCTGACGGACGGTGGGCCACCAGCGATCGCCGAAACGCAGCCGCACCGCCCAGCTGACCAACCCGTAGTTGACGACGAACCAGACCAGCGCGGCGCCGCCGACAACGGCCACGTCGGTCCAGTGCAACCGCCCCCCGGAAAAGATCGTGCCCGACCCGAGTTGGATCACCCCGTACGCGGCGGCGAGGGCGCAGGCGTACTGGCCGACGTTGAACGCCGTACGCCACGCGGCGTGCCGCATCCGCCAACCCGAGACGACCACCCCCACCGCCTGCACCACCACCGCCGGGCCGAGACCCCAGCCGAGCAGGATCGCGAAGGTGAAGCAGGTGGACGGGAACACCGCCGACGTCTGCCGGCGCCCCGGTGGCACGAACGGGCGCGCGTCGCAGACCACGGCGAGCGCGGCCATCGTCCAGAACGCCACCGGCAGCCGGGGCAGGTCGTCGGGGAGCGTCGCGAGTGGAACGGCGGCGGTCAGCGCGGCGACCGCCAGGATGCTGGCGACGAAGGCGGCGAACGGTGCGACCCGTCCCGCAGGAAGCGAGTTGCGTGGGTCGGCGACCTCCACCACACCTCCCGACCGACCATTGGCGTGCCGGTGCGCACGCCGTGACCCAATGAAACGCCCTCGGCCCCCAGTTTCCCGGTATGACAGTCACGAATCGGTCGTAGTCGTAATTAAGTTGGTATACGCGGCCAGTCGCCGTCGCCAGCCGTCGGCGGGGTCAACCGCCCAGCTGAGCGACGTCCCGCGCGGCGTCCGGGCCCGCGTCCAGCAGGAGCCGGAACCCGTCCTCGTCGAGCACCGGCACCTTGAGGCTGGCGGCCTTGTCGGCCTTCGAGCCGGGGTTGTCCCCCACCACCACGAAGCTCGTCTTCTTGGAGACGGACCCGCTGACCTTGCCGCCCCGGCTCTGCACGGCCTCGGCGGCCTGATCGCGCGAGAACCCGGCGAGGGTGCCGGTCACCACCACCGTCAGCCCTTCCAGCGGGCGCGGACCCTCGTCGACCGCCTCCTCGGCCATCCGTACGCCGGCCTCGGCCCACTTGCGGACCACCTCGCGGTGCCAGTCCACCGCGAACCACTCCCGGATGCTGGCCGCGATGGTCGGACCGACCCCGTCGACGGAGGACAACTCCTCCTCCGAGGCCGCGTCGATGGCGTCCATGGAACGGAAGTGCCGGGCGAGCGCCTGGGCCGCCGTCGGGCCGACGTGCCGGATCGAGAGCGCCACCAGCACCCGCCAGAGGTCCCGTTCCCGGGCGACCGCGAGATTGTCCAACAGCTTGGTGGCGTTGCTGCCCAGGCTGCCGTCCTTGTTGACGAAGAACGGCGACCGGGACAGCTGCTCGGCGTCGAGCTGGAACAGGTCGCCCTCGTCGCTGATGATCTCCGCGTCGAGGAGGGCTGCCGCACCCTTGTAGCCGAGCACCTCGATGTCGAACGCGCCCCGGCCGGCGAGGTGGAACACCCGCTCCCGCAACTGCGCCGGGCAGCTGCGGGTGTTGGGGCAGCGGATGTCGACGTCGCCCTCCTTCGACGGCGCGAGCGGGGTGCCGCAGGCGGGGCAACTGGTCGGCATGACGAACGGCCGGGCGTCGACGGGCCGCAGGTCGACCACCGGGCCGAGCACCTCGGGAATCACGTCGCCGGCCTTGCGCAGCACCACCGTGTCGCCGATCAGCACACCCTTGCGCTCCACCTCACGGGCGTTGTGCAGGGTGGCGAGCGCGACTGTGGAACCGGCCACGCGCACCGGCTCGAGCACGGCGAACGGAGTGACCCGGCCGGTGCGCCCCACGTTCACGTCGATGTCGAGCAGCTTGGTGGTGACCTCCTCCGGCGGGTACTTGAAGGCGATCGCCCACCGTGGCGCGCGACTGGTCGAGCCGAGCCGGCCCTGGATGGAGACCGGGTCGACCTTGACCACCACCCCGTCGATCTCGTGCTCGACATCGTGCCGGTGCTCGGCGTAGTAGGCGATGAACTCGGCGACACCGGCCAGGTCGGGGACGACCCGCCACCGGTCGCTGGTGGGCAACCCCCAGGACTTGAGCGCGGCGTACGACTCGGACTGCGCCGTGGGCTGGAAGCCCCGGCGGGCGCCGATGCCGTGCACCACCAGGCGCAGTGGCCGGGTGGCGGTGATCCGTGGATCCTTCTGCCGGAGGCTGCCGGCGGCGGCGTTGCGCGGGTTGGCGAAGGGTGCCTTGCCCTGTTCCACCAGACCCGCGTTGAGATCGGCGAACGCGGCGATCGGGAAGTAGATCTCGCCCCGGACCTCCACCAGCTCGGGAACGTCCGGGAATTCGGCGGACGGGGTGAGCTGGCTGGGCACGTCCCGGATGCTGCGCACGTTGGCGGTGACGTCCTCACCGGTGCGCCCGTCGCCGCGGGTGGCGGCCCGGACCAGTCGACCCTTCTCGTAGGTCAGGTTGATCGCCAACCCGTCGACCTTCAGCTCGCACAGGTAGGGCACCGGGCCGCCCGCGTCCCGTTCGACCCGCTCGGCCCAGGCCGCCAACTCCTCGTCGGCGAAGGCGTTGTCGAGCGACAGCATCCGTTCGGCGTGGGTGACCGGGGTGAAGTCGGTGGAGAACGTGCCGCCCACCCGTTGGGTCGGCGAGTCGGGCGTCCGCAGCGCCGGGAACTGGGCCTCCAGCGCCTCCAGCTCGCGCAACTGCCTGTCGAAGTCGGCGTCGGGGATGGTCGGCGCGTCCAGGACGTAGTAGCGGTACTGGTGCTCGGTCAGCTCCTGGCTGAGGGCGGCATGCCGTTCCCGGGCCTGCGGCGTCGGCTCGGCCCCGGCCGCTGCCTCCTGCGCCGCGCTGACCTGCTGACCGATCTGCTCCTCGGACACACCGCCACCTTCGGACACGCCTGCGACCTCCCTGATCACGCTACTCCGGCACGGTATCGGGCCGGTGAGACAATCCGTCGCCCGCCCGCGCCGGGAGCGACGTCGCCCTCAGCCGGGATGCCCGGTGGGTGTCGACGAACCGCCCGACCACCCACCACCAGATGATCAGGTGAGGCGCGGGGTGATCGGGCAGCCGCGGTGTGGTTGGCGGGCGGCACGGGCCACGACGTGCAAGGATCGCCGGACGGTGCGACCGGCGGGTCGCCGGGAGGCGGAGGTACGGATGCCCGAGGCACTGCTCTGGGCGGTGGCGATCCTGCTGGCGGTGGCCGCCGGCTGGGCGTGGAACAGTTGGCGGCACCGGGTGACCAACCGACGTCCGGGCACCCGGCCGGGTCGGGCCAGCACCGGCGGGCGTCGTCCCAGCCCGCCACGCCCCCGGGGCGGCGAGCGCCCGTCCACCCCGTCCCGCCGCCGCGACGCCGACCGGCACGACGACACCCCCGCGCCCGGTGAGATCTGGTGGGCCGACGTGCCGTACGCCGACGGCAGCGGGTCGAAGGTACGCCCGTGCCTGGTGCTGCGCGCGGACTCCAAGGGCGCCGACGTCCTGAAGATCACCAGCCAGGACAAGAGCGACCGGGACGACCACGTCCGGATTCCCACCCGGGACTGGGACCCCGGCGCGGAGCACGACAGCTACCTCAGCCTCACCGAGCCGATCCGACTCAACGCGGCCGCCTTCGCCGACCACGCCGGCCGCTGCGACGCCGACCTCTGGCGGAAGGTGCGCAGCCTGCGCCACCTGCCCACCACCTGACGCCTCTCGACCGCCCCTGCGGCGCGGCCGCCGGCCATGATCGACTCGGGTTCCTGAAAGTCGCGGTGTCCCGAGGCCTTGGGCTCAAGTGGTTGTTGCAACGGGGTGGATTCTCGTCAGGATGAGGGGTCATGCCGGGGCAGAGGTTGTCGTC